>CAVKUV010000144.1:0-2092 GCA_963659505.1 Lachnospiraceae bacterium | reverse complement strand
ATCTGCTCGGCTAAAATTCAAAAATCCATCAAAGGCAATTTATAGAACCCGCCTTTAGGTATGTCGTTTTGCCGTCACTTGGTGATGGCGTGTTGATGTGTTGTTGTTCGAACAAAATAAAAGAGGTCACTCCTCTATTGTCCAGTCTTCTATGTTGCCCTTGGTGGAGTCGAAGTTTATGCCCACCTTCGTCACGGGCTTGCCGCACAGGGCGAAGCGTTGGGCGTAGTTCTTCAGGTTGATTTGCCTCATGGCCGTCTGTGCGCTCTTGTCGAGCTTCAGCTCTATTATGTAGAGCCTGGTGGCCGTCAGCATCACTATGTCAACCCTGCCGTTGGGCGTGTGTACCTCCACGTCAACCACATACTCCGTGAGCAGCGAGAATATGATGAAGAGCATCTGCTGGTAGTGTCCCTCGTGGTTGGCCACGTTGCAGTAGGGCACCGTGCCGAGAAACGTCTGCAGCAACTGCAGTGCACCGTCGATGTCGTCGCGGCGTATCAGCGCCGACATTTGCGCTATGGCCACATCGCCGTTTTGCGCAAACATGCCCTCCAGATAGTTGGGCAGCAAGCTCTCAAACAGTCCCACCTTTATCTCCTTGTTGGGAAGGTCGAGGGTATATAGCTCCGTCATCTCGTCGTAGTCCTTGATGGTGAGGTATCCGCTTTGGTAGAGCAGTGGCGTTATGGCGGTCATGTTCTCCGTGGGAGCGTCGAAGGCCGAAGCCTTGGCCGACATCCGGCCTAAGCCGGTAGGCTCCACCTTGAACTTGCGCATCATGTTGATGAGGTATGTCGGCGTGCCTGAGCCGAACCAGTAGGAGTCAAAGTCCTTTCTTGCGAAGCAGTTGAGCAGACTGAACGGATTGAATATGTCGGGCGACTTGGCCGAGAAGTGGTAGCCGTCGTAGTTTGCTTTCAGTTCTGTTATCGCCTCTTCCTTTGTCATTTCCTGTGCGCTGGCCAAGTCCTCTATGGCGTTGTCCATCTGCGTGAGCAGCTCGTCGGCTGTTATGCCGCAGATGCCGGCATACTCGTCGTCCATCGACACGTTGGCTATGTTGTTAAGCTCGCTGAATATGCTGAGCTGCGAGAATTTGGTGATGCCCGTGAGGAACACGAAGTGCAGGTGGGGGTCGCAGTCTTTCAGCGGACTGTAGAAGTTGCGCATGGTGTTGCGCAGTGTTTCCAGACTCTCGCTTTCGTGGGCAACGTCGAGCAGCGGCGCGTCGTATTCGTCGATGAGCACCACAACCTGCTTGCCCGTTACTTCATGCGCGGTCTTTATCAGGTTGCTAAGCCTCACGTTCGGGTCGGGCGAGTCGCTTGCTATGCCAAACTTCTTTTCGTTCTCTCCCAGTATGTACAGCAAGTATCTTTCCAGCTGGTCCTTCTCCATGTGCTTGCCTCCGGCCATGCTGAAGTGCAGCACGGGATATTGCACCCACTCCGTCTCCATCCGCTCGATGGCAAGCCCACTGAACAGCTCCCTCTTCCCCTCGAAGTAGCTGCGCAACGTAGACACGAGCAACGACTTCCCGAACCTTCGTGGACGATTCAGAAATATGTATGTTCTGTCGCCGTGGGTCATTCTGTATATGTACTCCGTCTTGTCGACGTAGAGATAGTTCTTGGTGATGATTTCCGAGAACGTCTGTATGCCTATTGGATAACGTTTGGCTGCCATAGTCTGCATTGTTTTTTCTTTGTCGGTAAAGTTAGTCATTTGCCACGAAACGACAAAGACTTGCGTGGAATAAGTAATGCTGAAATTAGTCTATTCCACGATATTGCATGGCTTTTTATCCACATAACGCGAAATATTCGTAACTTAGCGGCATAAAACATGAAAGGCTTTGAGATTATGGCAGAACAGGTGAATTGCTATCCCGTGGGGGTGCAGACGTTTGAGAAGATACGTGAAGGGCGTTATCTCTATGTCGACAAGACAAAATACATTGTTGACTTTTGCAAGAAACAGATGAGCTACGTGTTTCTGAGCCGCCCACGACGGTTCGGCAAGTCACTCTTCGCCTCCACCCTCCAGGCTTATTTCGAGGGGCGCAAGGAACTGTTCGACGGACTGGCCA
>CAVKUV010000143.1:0-2105 GCA_963659505.1 Lachnospiraceae bacterium | reverse complement strand
TGATGTCGGTCACGATGCACGGCAACTGCATGGCACCTGCCTCAATCACCACGTTAGGGAAGCCCTCGCGGTAGCTGGCGTGCACCAAGGCGTTGGCGGCGGCATAGTAGGGCCGCACATCAGTTTGGTTACCTACAGCATGTATATTAGGGCAAGTCTCTATGGTTGTTTTGGTTGCAACAGACAATGGGTCAAGCTGCGGCTCTTCGTCGCCCACGAGCAACAATTGGGCATCGGGATGCTTTTTTAGCAGACGGTGGAAAGCATCAACAAGTTCACGGATGCCCTTGTCACCCACCAGCCGTCCTACGGCTATGAAGACAAAGCTCGTCTCCTCTGCCCCTATCTCCCGACGTATCTCCGCTGCACGCTGCATCACCTCATCGGTGCGGTCGTAATGCACGAGGTCGATGCCACGCACATTGCCGTAGCCCAGCACCCGGACGGCCTTCCGCGTGATACCGAAGTTCAGCAGGTCGTTTCGCACGCCCTGCCCCTCAGCTATCACATGCGTGGCGCAAGCGCAGGTCAGGGCATCCGTCAACATCAGGATTCGCCGCTTCAGTCCCTTCGAGGTGGGAAACACCAATCCTGTAAATGTATGCACACGCACCGGCACGCGCACCAACCATGCCGTCATCATGCAGAGCAACCCTGCCTTTGGCGTCATGCTGTGGAGGATATTGGGACGTTCGCGGCGCAGTACCATGATCAGACGGCAGAGCGACACGAGGTCTTTTATCGGTGCGATATGCCGCTCCATAGGCACTGCCATGGTTCGCACTCCCTCACGACGGGCTATCTCCGTCAGTTCTGCACCGGGCGAAGACAGGGCCACTACCTCATAGTCGGCGGAAAGCTCGCGCAGCACACCGAGGCAGAACACGTTGAGCGAACTCGGCACCGTGGCGGAGCGTATCAGTTTCTTCATAGAAGGCGGATTTGTCAGAAGCTCAGGGCAAATGTCATGCCTGCTCCATCAGATGTGGCAAACGGAACAATTGCCGTTGAAGTATCGTGCTTCTTAACCGTAACGGTCTTACCGCCCTTACAGCAGTAAGCATCAATAAGGTTATATATATACATACCTGCAGCCACGCCCACCGAGAGCCACGCCATTTGTTTCATCGACTTGGCCTTGGAGTCCCAGCCCTGGCTCTTGTAGTAGCTGTTGCGGTCGAAGAATCTTGCGGCAAGCGAAATAGAGACGGCTTCGGTTGCCCATATCACAATGGCCTTGTCCTTCTGCTTCTTGTTCCATTGGCCCAAACCGGGAATAAGGCTCTGCGCCAACGACATTGCGCCGTGTGGCTCTGAAATAGTGAAATCATCATATTGCGGTTCTGTGTTCTTCTCCGACACGGCGAAGAGCTGATAGAGTGTCCAGTCCCAGTTTTGGGTTACATCATCGCTGAACACTTCCTGCTCGTCAACGAGCTTATACTTAAACCAAGTGCCAGTGCCGAAAGTAACGATATGTGCCGTCGTGTCCACTTTGGCGATGTCTTCAGGCAGGCCGTATGTCTTGGCAAGTTGTTCCACGAGGGTGTTCATGCGGTTTTCGTAAAGAAGGCCTTTGTCGGTGAAATAAGGGTCGATATAGACAAAGCGGTAGGTGTCGTTCGTGCGCTTGGCGTTTAGCTTCTCTATAGCGCGAGTGCTTGCCCATAGCGGTTTGTATGCAGCAAAACAAGGAGAAGCCATGAAAAGACTGAAACAAAGTGCCATAAGGCACAGTGCATGCTTGGTGAAGATTTTCATAATGGTATGGTGTTTTTGTTATTGTTCATTCTCTATACGTTCATACTCGCGCATATATCCATCGACAGTACGGTCGATGTCATACTCGGCGGCGCGCCGCTGACAGGCGGCCACCACCTTATAATATTGTGTGCGGTCGGTGGCGAGATTTCGGATGGCGGCAGCGAAAGCCTTGGGGGTGTTCTCCACCAAGAGGCCTGCGCCCTGCAGCGTGTCGCGCACACCCTCCACATCGCTGCCGATGAAGGGGCGGCCCGATGCCATGCCTTCGAGCGACGAGAGCGAGAGCCCTTCGTGATGGGTGGCAAGGGCGAGGATGTCGGCGGCCTTGAGAATCTGCGGTA
>CAVKUV010000142.1:0-2434 GCA_963659505.1 Lachnospiraceae bacterium | reverse complement strand
AATCTTCTCGGCTAAAAGTCAAAAATCCATCAAAGGCAATTTATAGAACCCGCCTGAACAAGAATAAAGCGACATCACTCGGTTGTATAATCCACATACTCGCCATCGGAGGAGTCGAAAATCTTTCGTTTCGCCACTGCCTCGGAGCGCGTGTCAACGACAGTCACGTCGCAGCCATCCGCACCGCTACGTCTTTCGCCCGACGAGAATGCACCACCTGCCGACGACTGTCTGCCTGCAGACGAGCCTTCCGAACTACGGTAACGTCGCTGTGGACGCACAAACGACCGCAGCTTGACAAAGAAATAGACCACCACCGCAATTGCCGCAAAGAACAATGCGGCAAAGAAAAGAAGCAGCAGGATTAGTCCATTGAGTATCATGACAAGTGGATTCTTAAAAAAGGAACGGTTTACCTAATTATCATTGAAGTCTCTTTCGGAGGGGACGGTCCTCAATCAACCCACCAAAAGCATCAGTCCTTGTTGAACAACTTGCCAAACACGGCGTAAGCGACATACAAAGCCACTATGGCCGCAAAGCCAGCAAGCCTAAACACGGCGAGAAGCAATATGCTTACCACAAGAAACACATAGCGCACCTCGTTGCCACGCCATCCCCAATGCTTGAACTTGAACGAAAACATCGGCAGTTCGGCCACCAAGAGCCAGCAAGACAAGAGAGCCAAAGCCACAATGCCGACGGTGGCCACGGGCGAACTGGCAAGGAAATTCTCGCCACCGACGATGAGCGAAGCCCAAAACAGGGCGTTGGCAGGAGTAGGCAAGCCTATGAACGACGTGGTCTGTCGCTCGTCGAGGTTGAACTTAGCCAGCCTCAACGCCGAGAACGCGGCTATGAGGAAAGCAAGATATGGAACTATCCACGCCACAGGGCGCAACACGCCGGGAACATCGAGAGTGGAAAGCAGCGTGAACACCATGGCCGCAGGAGCCACGCCGAAAGTGACATCGTCGGCCAGCGAGTCGAGTTCCTTGCCTATGGGCGACGAAACGCCCAGCAAGCGTGCGCTCATGCCATCGAAGAAATCGAACACCGCACCTATTATAATAAAAAGGAACGCCCACTCGTAGCTGCCGGCAAAGGCGTTGGCCACGGCTATGCAGCCCGACACGAGGTTGCCGCAAGTCAAAGTGTTTGGTATGCTGCGCACTATAAAGTTAGCCATTTCAGCCTCCTTCCAATTCTATCTATTTCAGTTTTGCTATGACCGTCTGGTCGCCAGTGGTGTGCTGCCCCATCTTGACGCACACCTCGGTGCCCAGAGGCAAGTAGACATCCACACGCGAGCCAAGCTTTATGAAGCCCAAGTGCTCGTCGATGTAGCATTCCTCACCCTCTTTTGCGTAAGTAACGATGCGGCGCGCCATCGCCCCGGCTATCTGCCGGCACAGTATGTCCTCGCCCTCGGGAGTGGTTATCATAACGTCGGCGCGCTCGTTCTCCTCGCTCGCCTTGGGCAGCCACGCCTTGTGGTAGTTGCCGTCCTGATGGTGTACGAACTTCACCCTGCCGTCAACGGGAAACCAATTGGCATGCACATTGAACAAGCTCATGAATATCGACACCATGATGCGCCTGTCGTGGAAATACGTGTCCTCGTCAACCTCCTCGATGACAACCACCTTGCCGTCGGCCGGAGCCACGACAAGCCTCTCGGTGTCGCCGTTGTAGTAGCGTATGGGGCAGCGGTAGAAGTTGAGCACAATGGCCCACACCACACCAAACACCACCACGAAAAGCCAAAAGGGGAGTGCCGAACCGAAAAAGTGCCAAAGGACAGTGGCCACCACCACCACAGCAACCAGGCTGTAGAGCAGAGTGTCGGTGCCCTCACGGTGTATTCTTATCTTTTTCAGTTTTTTTATTCTTTTGCCCATTATGGTTCTTATGTTGTTTTATGGGTGGCTCTGTGAAATCGACCACCGCAAGTTAGCAGTTGCAGGTTGGCATTTTTGCCTCTCGCCCATGCGCAACCCATTCGTTGCTTATTGCTTTTTCCGTGCCTACGCCACTGTTTCCATATAAGAATCAATGGTTTCCGCACCAATCATCCAGCACCAACTCATCATGAAGTTGCAGACAGGACGCAACATGCAGCTGCAAAGGTACACTTTTTTTGCCTTTTGCACAAGCTATACATTCTTTTTCCGGCCACGTTTCTAAATGTTCCTTAAAGATTGTTGTCAAGTTTGCGGTAAAATACCTATTCTGTCACCCTTTATTCATGAGAATATAAGAAACAACGTTACTATTCAGCAATGCTTGCGCCCTGAAAGGTAGGGTGCTATGATTGGACTATGGCTGAATAGTTGCCGTTTCGTGTTCGGAACTATGGCGTTTACGGTGTCTATATAGGCCATTTAGATGGGCTAAATAGGCCATTTACGATGCCTATCTATGGCACTTATGA
>CAVKUV010000141.1:0-2445 GCA_963659505.1 Lachnospiraceae bacterium | reverse complement strand
TGCATATCGTCAGCGAGCAAGGGAGTAATGCGGGCATTACGACCGAGCGAGATGGCGATATGAACCGAAAAGAGTCCAAAAGACAGCAAAACGTAACCCATTTTGTTTTGTTGTTTGTTACGGTGGTAATTTATAGAACCCACCTTATATAGTTTATCTTCGTGTTCTTTTTTGCGCCGCTAAAGTACTCACTTTGTCAATATGTGCAAGCACAAACGAGGTTAAATAAGCATAATCCGCCATTTCGGCAAAGACAAGGTCAACATGGACTTTGCCTTCTTTGCCATTGCCTTCAATTTAAAGAAAATGATAGCCAAAAGCGCGTAAGGGACGCTTTTGACTGTTTTTGCGGGCATTTTTTACCCTCAAAAGACCAAATTCACCTCATTTTGATTGTCGGTAGACATTTTTGACTCTGCAAGGACAAAAACTCGTCGTACGCCTCTACATGGCACACAACGAGCTTATGTCTTCCGGTCGTGGCATTTTGACACACCCTCAACTGCCGCATTGCCGCTTGGCGTGCTGTGAGACACCGCACCCACTACAAAATAGTCGCAACGGATTGGACACCCACACATAAAAAAAAGACAGTATCAAGAAACCCTGATACTGCCCCTTTTTATGTCGCGTCAAGTTGTGGCTTAGTAATGTTCAAAAAATAAGTTGCGCAAGTTTGCCCTGTATTTTTAGTCGGTTTTGCTGGCTTCTTTGAAGGAGCATAGCGGGCTATGTGACTGAAAAGAAGTCGCAAAAACGGCAAAAAGACAGGGATAGACAGACCAAATGACGGATATGGGCATACTCCACAAACTTGCTCAAGTTATTTTTGAACATTACTTATTCAACCACCGTCACGTTGCCCTCGAAATGGCCGGTGAGGTTGGCGTTGTCGTATTTGTAGATGTTGAACACAGAGAAATCGACGGCGATGGAGCCATTGTCAATCTTTGCACTGGCGTTGCCGCCGATGGCCACGGCGTCGTCGCCGGCATCGTTGCAGCTTGCCTTGTTGTACTTCACGCCGTTGTAGGTGACGCTAATCTTGGCGTTGGTGTCGGTGCCGGAGAAACCCTTCAGCTCGCCAGTCATGAACTCGTCGGGCACTTCCATCACGATGTCGGCGTCGGCCATGCCCTCGACGGTGGTCACGTCCTCCTTAGAGGAGAGGTAGATGGTGTAGATGCCGTCGTTGTGGGTGGCTACGGCAGAGTTGAGGTTCGTGTCGTCCTGGTCCTGCAAGCGGTAGGCGTTAGGCACGGAGAGGTCGTAGAGCTGGAACGTGTCGTTGTACTTCGAAGAGAAGCTGCGCCCGGTGCCGAAGTTCTGAATGTCGATGTTTACCTTGTAGGTGTCTTCGGTCATCATCTGCACGCTTATCGTTCCGGTGGCGTTGCCCACGTTGCCCCTCGACAGACTGTATGTCTGCTCCTGGATGTTGTCGACGAAGTCGAACTTGAAGTCCTTGCCGTCGCCTGTGATGTCGATGTCCTCGCCAGTGAGAGCCGAGTATGGCACCTGGATGTGGGCATACTGGTAGCAGTTCTCAAGGTCGCGCGCGCTCTCGATGTTGGCGTTGGTGAGGTAGAGGTCAACCACGGCGTTTGCCTCGTCCATGCTGTAGAAGGCGGCCTTCACCTGTTTTTGCAGGTCGTCAACGTTGAATGTGTTGTCGTCGCTTGCCGACGGTGTGGAGCACTGGCCCTGATAGCTAGCCTCGAAGTCCTTGCCGCTGTCGGCGTTTGTGAGCTTAACCACCACGTTGCACTGGCCGTCAACCACTTCCACCTTCAGTGTGCCGCTGGTGTAGCCCTCGTCGGCGAAGTCGTAGAAGGTGGTTCCGCCCAGAGCCTCATACTCTGCGGCGTTCATGTAGTAGGCGGTGAAGTCGCCATCGTCGGTCTTGACGTATTCGGCCAGGTTGATTTCCTCGCCCAACTTTTCCTCGGGTATGGCCACCATGAGGTAGTTGGTTGTGCCGCCCATTATTTCAGTGTAGTCGGTGGGGATATTCTCTTCGGGGCTGGCAAACACGTAGACGTAGCCGTAGACGTTTGTCACAAATGCCGACTTCAGTTCCACGGTGGTGTCGCCATATTTCACGAAGTTTGCCGTCTGCGGCGTTTCGGGCTTGGTGAATGTGATGTAGTCAACATCCTTGCCAATCTCGTACGTGCCCATCACCTTGCCGTCTTTCACCACATAGAGGAAGTCCTTCTGTGTGTCGTCTTGCTGTGCGGCGGCGGGCATTGCGAGTCCTGCGAGTGCAACCGCCGAAAGGAGTAATTTCTTTATCATCGTATTAATGTGTTTATGTTATTTCTTAATTAGGGTGTCCAATTTGTTGTTCCTATTATGGGAAGGTGTGCAAGTAGTGGGCGACGTGTCTCACGTCGCAACTGCCGCATTGCCGCTTGGTGTGCGGTGAGACACCGCACCCACTAC
>CAVKUV010000140.1:0-2446 GCA_963659505.1 Lachnospiraceae bacterium | reverse complement strand
ACGTTTCGCTACGCTTCACGTGGGGTTACTGAGATTCAGCCTCTTCGAGGCTATACAAAGTATTGTACCTTTATATGGGCAGACCTTGTCCACGAATTTAACGGAAGAACCAAAAAAAATTAGCAGTAAAAAGAGCAAGTGAAGCTTGTTATTGTGAGAATAAGCGGGCGCAGCGAGGACGCAGAGCCTACTACATGGCTCCTTTGCTTCATTCCTTTGGATGGTACGCCGAGGCGGCATGCCTCCTATCAGCTTCCGCCTGCCCTCACGCTTAACCCCAAAGCCCCCTTTTTGTCTCCAAATATCGCCTTTCCGTCGCCTTATACAAACTGCATAAATACGACAATACGGCGTTTGTTATCGACTAATTCTTTCAAAATATTAAGAAAAGTGCCGTTTTGTTTGCTTTTTGTAAATTTAATGCTTACTTTTGCAACCGCAAACACAAACAAGCCGACCCGTTCGGCGGATGGGATAGCAACAAACGTAATATAATTAAATGTTATAGCTTATGAGAAAGTATTACTTTACATTAGTTGCAGCATTGCTGGCATTGTCAACAACGACTACAGCTCAAACGGCCAAGAAACCACATCTTTTCACAACGGCACAGCAGCCCGGCACTGAGGTTGCCGAGACAGCCCTGCCCAACAACGTGGACAAGAGCATGAGACTGACCTTCCCCGAGGTGCCCTTCTCGTCGAGCCGCCCCACACTGCCCACCGGCTTGCGCCGCGCAGAGGAGGCAACCCCGACGATAATAACAGACCAGCCCGAAGGCACGCTCCACAAGAGCTGGTACCAGTATACCGAGGGATGGACAACGTTCATGGGTTTCTACATATATAGGGTATACACCGACGGCGGCGCCATCGACTGGGTTGACGGCAGCGACGGCAACGTGTATGTGAAGAACCTCATCGGCACATTCTACAGCAACGCATGGCTGAAGGGCGAGAAGGCCGAGGGCGACACCGTCGTGTTCAACCTGCCGCAGACAGTCTACGCCGAGACCTACGACGGCGAGTCCACATACTACAATCTGTGGAGATTTAAGTTCAGCCAGGACGACCAGTGGTATCTTGCCGACGACAGCACGCAGACGGTGAAGTTCGTGCTCCGTGGCGACTCGCTTGAGTTTGCCGAGAGCGACAGCTACGACTGCCTTATCGGTCTCGGCTCGGCCGATGGCGACTGGGTTGGCTATGGCGACTACCTCGTTAAGGCCAAGAAGTTTGACCAGGCAACCGTTGCGCCGTCCAACCCCGCAGCTGCCGAGAACTATCTCATGACCTACGCCGCATCTACCGAAGACGGCAAGGACTACCAGACAATGAAAGTGGCCGTTGAGGGCGACGACATCTATCTTGGCGCACTCACCGAAAACCAGCCCAACGCATGGGCCAAGGGCAAGATTGAGGGAGGTAAGGCCACATTCGAGAGCAACCAGTATCTTGGCGTTGACACTGTGACCGAGGCACACACGTTCTTCATGGCTTGCGGACACGACTCCATCTACGACGCGGAGTACGACTACACATACGACAGCGCATATGTAGTGAAGCAGATTGTGCTCGACTACGACCCCGTGGCAAAGACGCTCAAGAACACCAAGGAGGGAATTGCCGTGAGCAAGGGCAACCTCGACCTGAACGCACAGGCTCAGTATTTCGAACCGTCGATGGCTCCCTGGACAGAGAAGGCCGGCACGCCAATCGCCCCCACCATCTACGACTTCATGGCCTACGATGTTGACTATGGCTACGGCGGCATACAGTTCTACCTCAACCGCCTGAGCACCGACAGCCTCTACCTGCCGGCCAACCACCTCTACTACAAGCTCTTCCTTGACGATGAGGAGTTCACATTCGACACCGAGACATACACCGCCCTTGAAGAGCCGCTCACAGAAGTGCCTTATCTCTACACTGACAACAACGATTTCCAGTATTATGGCGACAACCACGTTGTATACTTCTACATAGCTGGCTTCGACAAGATGGGCGTTCAGGAGATATACAACGACGGCACGACCAAGCTCTACTCCGACATTGTATGGCAGAACGTCGATGGCGACGAAGTTGACGCTGTGAAGGGCATCGAGTCCAACGGCACCGACGTGAAGAGCGTGAAGTACTACGACCTGAGCGGACGCTCGGTGAGCAAGATCTCTCACGGACTCTACATCAAGACCACAACACTGGCCGACGGCACCGTGAGCACCAAGAAGGTGATGGTGAAGTAAGCCAAGACTACAAAAGCGTATAAAGAATACCTCGAAGGAATGGGGCATACACGTGTGGACGGTGTGTCCCATTCCTTTCTTTTTAAGACCACTATTATATATATTGTAATATAGACTGCCCGATTTTGTTGTTCCTACTTGTGGTGGGCGTGCAAGTAGTGGGCGACGTGTCTCACGTCGCAACTGCCGCATTGCCGCTTG
>CAVKUV010000139.1:0-2959 GCA_963659505.1 Lachnospiraceae bacterium | reverse complement strand
GCGATGGGCTGAAAGCCCTATACTACATAGCCCAGGGCAACGCCCTGGGTATATGCGAACATCACACGTCGCCCTGTAAGGGCAAAAGTGTATAAACTATAATGCACAAGGCTATATACTTTTGCCCTTTCAGGGCGAGTAGATACACACAAACAAAAACCCAGGGCGATGCCCTGGGCTATGGAGTCATTGGGCTTTCAGCCCGTACCTGTACAAATCTGAGCAAGTTGTTTTTTTAACGTTACTTATATGCAATAAAATTCTTCACTCTTCGTTCTTCGTTCTTCACTTAAAAATGTTCTTAATTAAAAAAGCCCTCGATGCTCACGCACCAAGGGCTTCAGTTCAACATAAAAATATGTTTTGAAAAACACTTATTTCTTCATTAGCTTCATTTTATTATTGTGCAGCTATCTTGACAATCTTGTAGTACAGCTTGTCGCCTGTGCCTTTATACTGGACTGCGTAAGTTGTGCTTGCACTTCCATTCCACTTGAGGGCAGAGAGGGCGCGGGTAGCAGTTGCTGAGCCTTCCTCCGTAGGAACTGCGGTTACGATGCAAGGAGCCGTTGAGCCATCAGTGCCGATTGTTACAGGCGTTGCCGTCATTGTGTATCCGTCGAGGTCTGTAACGGTCTTGCCGCCAGTAGTATTGCCATCGTTGCCGTTTACATCTGTTCCCTTTGCTATGCAGTTTGCAACCGAAGCCTCTGTGATTTCCTTTGTTGCGTCAGAGCTATTCTTGTAGGTCACAGTGTACAGGGCGATGTTCGTACTGCCAGAAGCAACGCTCAGCGTAACAGTCTCATAAGCCTTCTTGGTTGTGTTGTATTCTACCACCGACGCATATATGTCGCTGCCAGCCTCATACTCGTTCTTTCCAGTAACGACCTTGTTATCTTTCACGCCCATTGTGGTGATTGACGGGTCGGAAACCTCGGTGGTTGTCTCCTGCGTGCCGTTCTCGTCCTCAACAACCACGGCGTCGAAGGTGATGGGATAGAGTTCAGCCGACTTGTCGATAATCTTGAAGAGGTATGTATAGGCGTAGTTACTCTTCCACTGGCAGTAGGCGGCGGGAACCTCAACTGTGCGGAAAATCTCTTTGTTGTCGTTATCCTTGAACTCAATAACCTCGCCCGTGTCCTCTGAAATCAACTTGAACGAAATCTGCAACTTCATGTTGGTCTCGTTGCTGGGGTTGGGCATGATGGTGGTGTACTTACCATCGGTAGAACCGGAAGTTGTTGTTTCTGCATTGTCCCAAGTAGGAGCATTAGGCGCGGTTTTAACCGGGTCAGTTGCCGATGTGCTAAGCCATGTCGTACCCTCGGTCTCTTTGTATGCAGCCGAGGCAGGGGTGATGGTTGGGGTCTCAGTCGTAACAAGCTCAACCTGCGCCTTGTTATCAGTGGTGTAAGTTACCTTATACTTCGTGTTGTCGCCAACCGTTATGAACTGGCCATCGATACCGAACTTCTTGTCTGTTGAAGACTCACTGTTTGTATGAGTTGTCTCGGTGCTGCTTTCTCCATCAGCCTTGGTGTACTTTATCCCCGTAATCACCACATTATATCCCGGCACGATCTCGTAGATACCGAAGCGTATCTTCGACATGAAGTTGCGGAAGTTAAGGGTTACGGCATCATTGGCTGCGCCCTGATCCGATTTGGAATTAAGCGTCTTTTCCATGCGGTCTGCAACAAACACATTGTCTGCACTTGCGCCAGTGCCCAGCTCTATGGTGTACCCCTTGTTTGCGGCGGAAGACTCGTTGTAGTTCTTCGTAATCTTCACCAATTGCTTCTTGATGTCGCTCTGAAGAGCCGACACGGCGGTGAAGGTATAAGGTTTGCCGAAGTCCCAATACTTGATGGTCTGCTTGTTGTCCTTGCCTTGTTTTGTAGTGTAGACTGACGGGCTAACCTTTGCGGTGCTCTCGTCGCCATCGCCAGAAGTATAAGTGCCGTCGCCGTTATACGGCGTTATCCCCACATACTCCCAGTCCTTTGTGTTGCTTTCGGTGGTGGTGGCGGTTTTATCCTTATACTGCACACGGTAGTTCTCGAAAACAACGTTGGTGTTGCCAGACAAATCCGAGATGGCGGGGTTTTCAGAACTTTCATTCTTCTCTCCCCATACGATGAACTCGTTTCCGAGGTCAGAGGCAGCATTGTCACCTGTTTTCTTTGTTGTGCTTGTTGTGCCTCCCTCAGCACGTGTCGCTGCCGGGGTGTTCATGTTGAAAGCGATGGCCCCAGTGCCAAGTGTTGCCGAATTGCCTCCCGACAAGTCGGTGTCGTTGGCGCAACTTGCCATAGCCATGACGGCAGTTGCCATTAAGAGATAATTTTTCATAACCTATTAATTTTTATGTATATATTCACGTTGCATCTTCAAAAAAACGAGGGGAGGCAATGGGATAAAAAGAAAGCGTGGAATCTTCCAATTGTCCATTCCACAAGCTGAGGCCCTTCCAACTGCCCGTCTAAGTTGAACAGACAACGAAGGGTCCACGCCGATATGAAAAACATTTCCGTAAAGAGACCTCTATAACACATTCGATTGCACCCAAAAGGATACAGTCCATGCTTACAAGGTCTCCACCGGATAGATGTAATCACACCCGGGACATCCACCGTTGGCTACATTCAAGACTTAGGCACTGATAGTTTTTGGAAGGTTTCAGCTTGTCCCGAATACAGCGTCGATAAACGCCATTATATGTATGTCATGTCCCAAACTGCGGCCTTAGCGCGGCCAGCAGTAGGGAAAAGACGCGGCAAAATTAATCATTTTTGTTTGTTTTACAACTATTCTTCACCTAACATTCCACTTCCGCACGCAATATTTTAACAAATGTTACGGAAATCAAGGTCGTTTGCATAGCAATGTTCAAAAAAAAATAAGTTGAGCATATTTTATATGCTTGGTAGGTTTCACAGCGATGGGCTGAAAG
>CAVKUV010000138.1:0-2990 GCA_963659505.1 Lachnospiraceae bacterium | reverse complement strand
GGGCGAAGAAACTCAGCACAGTGCCCACGGGACAGATGGTGTTGCAATAGGTGCGCCCGTTGCGCCATGCCAGTAGCACCAATATAATAAAGGTGATGGCTGCGATGAGGAAAGTAGGCAAACTGCGAATCCACACCTCGCGGCCATAGAAAGCATAACTTGCCATGTGTTCGGAAAGATAGGCCAAGGCATTGTTGCCCAGCAGATAGACGGGCTGGAAGAGATTTTGGGCGATGCGACCGTAACTACTATAAGGTGCCAACAACGCAGGAACTGCCGCAATGCCAGCCACCCATGTCACGATGAAGACGGCGAGCATTGCATATCTCAGCCATCGCTTGGCAGGAGAATAAGAGAAGCGAAGACGTTTGCGCTTCTTGTTTCTCCTGCCGCTAATCCATGACACCACGTCCTGCATCACGCCCAGTGGACAGATGACGGAGCAGTAGATGCGTCCGAAGACGAGGGTAATCGCCACCCATGCAGCAATCACCACAAAATTTAGTGCCAGCAGTGCCGGCAAGAACTGAATGGAGGCCAACCAGGAGAGCCACCCATGTAACGTTCCCGTGAAGTCGAGGAACAGTAGCGTGATGAGGGCAAAGAAGATGATGGCCAAGGAGATTCTGATCTTTCTAAGCATCATTTTTACAAAGCTTTTGTCTGTGTGAGAATATTGTATAAATTCATAATGTCTGTCATCGGTTGTAAAATTATATTTTTTTCTTTGGAAAACCCGTATAAAGATTACTGAAAAAAGTATAGAAAATACGGAAATCGAAAGATTTATCCATTATTGCTTGAAACCGAACAACTGCTATGGGCATATTGAGAAAACCGTCTATAGGTGGGTTCTATAAATTGGCTTTGTCAGATTGCGAGGCTGTTTTCGAGGACAATTTGTCTGCGAGTGAGGGAGTATAGCAGGCTATACGACTGAACGAGTAGACGGATTGGACCGAAAAGAAACCGCAAGATGACAAAACGCAACCCGTTATGTAAATTCTTGTTTTGCGGTGGGAATTTATAGAACCCATCTCAATTAGTAATTGAAACCAAAAAACTTATTCACTCCTTATTGTTGCTGCAGCAACAGTGGAGCACCGCTTAGTGCTCCATCACATAGCGTTTGATAAGTCCGGCATGCGACATGGGTTTCTTCCAGTCGTCTATGTCCTCATTGGTATCATAGTCAAGAAGAACCACAGTGCGCTCGGCTGAAAGTTTCTTGATTGTCTCGACACTCTTGACGCAATAGTGCTCAAGCATATAATAATAGGAAGGAATATAGATTTTCTTACGCGCCTCGATATATTCCATTAACTCCCCGTTGTACATGTGCCCCAAGCAACGGCCGTGGGTGCGGCAGGTGCGCTTCATGTTGAGCATGGTCTTGTTGGCAAATCGGGTGCGATCAATGCCTTCGCCTTGAAATACTTTCAGTCCCTGCCAGATACCTTCAACCGAAGCAGAATACACTCCTTCCATTCCCGGAACAGGAATATGTCCGTGTGGATAGAACGGTGACATCTGCTTCATAGCACTCTTCGACGTTACATCGAAGATAATTGCATCGGGATATTCCTTCAGAATATTCTCACGCTTGCATCTCTTGTTCTTTATTACTATCATAGTTTTTGTTTCCTTTCTGTTTAATCGTTTTCATTTCCTTTGGCATGCGGACACTCCATTTCTGAAGTGCCCGCATGCTTTTTAAATCTGTTCCACTTTCTCCAACTTCTTCTTTCTCTCTTCCTCCTTCTTTCTCACCTCACTTCTCCACTCCTTCAGAAAAGCCTTCATATCAAACTTCACTTCCTTCAACTCATCCGGAGCAAACACTCTCGCATCGGCCACCATGTCCAACACTTTCTTCTTCACCATAGCCACAGTGGTATAGTGCGCCATCTTCTCAGGGTCAAGGCTCAGAGAAACTGATTTTCCCATCTTCTTTCCTTCCACTTCATACATCTTCATCAACGTCACTTTCACTTTCTTACTCATCTTTTATACCTTTCTTTTGTTTAACGGTGCAAAGATATGGATCATGCGATGAGTGAACAAAGTTTCTGAAGTGCGTTGTACAAGATGCGCGGGTTAGTGTACGTACTGCGTTTCGTGCGCTTAGTGGAAGGCCGCCATCACTTTCGCAAAGACTACGTTTGGCGATACGCGGTTAAAACGGTTCATGTTCGTGTTAAGCTTTTATAGTCTTCATTGTTCACTATGTTCCAAACACGCTCCTACAAAATCTCCAGTTATTTCTGAAAATTCGGAGTTAATTAAATAATATGCTGTATCTGATACTTTAATAGGAAATTCTCTTTCTAAACCCTCTCGAATGGCATTATACATTGAACCTACAATACAAGCTAATGTATCTGCATCTCCACCAAGTGCTATTGCTTTAGCTATAGCTCTATAATAGTCTGGCTCATCACGCCAAATTATTATTGCTTCTGGTACACAACCCTGGCATGTGCCATCCCATTTATAGTTTGGTTTAATCTCTTCATAAGTTCTGTTAAGATCATATCCAAAAGTTTTTGTAATGTAATCACAGATCTCACTCATAGACCATTTTTCTTTATTTTGTAAATATACAATTGCAGCTATAGCTTGTGCTCCTTTGATGCCTTCAGGGTGATTGTGTGTTACCTCTGCTGATTGTTTGGCCAGTTCAAGACACTCATCCAAACTGTTAGCATAAATGCCTACAGGTGACACTCTCATGGCAGAACCATTGCCACAACTGTTATATGGCTGTGTACTTCCACTCAATGCCCATTGTGCAAAATGAACACCATAACTGCTAGGGTAACGCCGTACAAAATCCTTCAGAATTTTAATAAGAGTCGGTTTGTCAACTCTTGGAGAACTAAGCCATTTCATAATGGCAAAGGTCAGAATAGTATCATCTGTAATTTTGCAATTTTTTTCACCACCTTTTAATATAGTGTTATAAATATACTCTTCATCCTTATTAGGAT
>CAVKUV010000137.1:0-2991 GCA_963659505.1 Lachnospiraceae bacterium | reverse complement strand
GCTGCTCCATCTCCTCGGCGGTGTTGCCGGGAGCCACAGCCACCACGATGCCCTGGCGGATGGTGAAGTCGGGGAACTCGTTCTTGCGCATGTTCGGCAGACTGTAGATGCCGAAGGCGACGAGGCTGCACACCACCACGATGACAATCTGCCGGTAGTGCATCGCCCATTCCACTATGTTTCGTTTCTTCTTCATTGTGATTGTTCTTTTGGGGAATTTAGTGGGAATAAAACAATAGCTTTTGCAATTTAGTAATGTCCAATTTGATGTTCCTATTGTGACTGATGCGCAAGTAGTGGGCGACGTGTCTCACGTCGCAACTGCCGCATTGCTCCTTGGTGTGCGGTGTGACACCGCGCACCCACTACCCATGAGTCACAACAAATTGGACGCTCTTTTTTACAATTCAATTCTTCACTCTTCGTTCTTCACTCTTCACTTTCATTCCGTTGCTTACTTTCTGTTGTCCCTCCACAATCAGCTTGTCGCCGCTCTTCAGTCCGCTCACTACAGTTACGCCGTTGCTCTGGTATGTGCCGCAGACGATGGCGCGGCGCGCCGCCTTGCCACCTTCATCCACCCACACGAAGTTTGAGTTGTCGTCGGCAAGCTGCACAAGACGGGCAGGGATGACAATCGCCCCGGCTTCTCCCTCAGCCGGGGAAGCATGGAGCTGGCCAAGGCTCACCTGCGACACCATGCCGGGAAGCAAGGCATGGTCCGTCTCCCCCACCCTAATCTTCACACTGTATGACCGCGACACGGGGTCGGCAATCACGCCTTTCTCCACCACGCGCCCTTCATATTGCCTGCCGCCGAGAGCCTGCACGGCTATCCTCGCGCGTTGGCCTACACGTATGCTGGCCATGTCGCCCTCCGGCACGGATATCATCACGTTGAGCGTGCCGGTGGTTACGAGTTTCACGATGGGCACGCCCGGCGCGGCGTTCTGTCCCACTTCGGCATACTTCTCCGATATTACACCGTCGAAAGGAGCGTGGAGCTGGCAGTCGGCAAGACTCTTCTTGGCGATGCCCTCGGCGGCGACGGCCTGCTGCAACTGGCTCTGCGCCTCAACCCACTTTATCTCGGGCAAGCTGCCCTTGTCGTGAAGCTGCTTCATGCGCCCGTATGCATCCTCGGCCTGAAGCCGCGTGCTGCGAGCCATGTCGTAGCTGTTTCTCACTTGCGTGGGGTCAACGGTGGCTATGAGCTGGCCTCGGCGCACGCGGTCGCCCACCTTCACCCTGAGTTGCAGGATTGTGCCGCCAGTAGTGAAACTCAGCGAGGCGCCGTTCTCCTCCTCCACCGTTCCCGAATAGGCGTAGCCCGACACTGCGGCCGCGTCGCTTGCCGCCCCAATGGTCATCTCCTTCACCGCCACAGGCTCCACCTTGGCCTGTCCGTCTTGCTTCTTGCCGCAGCCCACAAGCATTGACGATGCCAGCACGATGGCAGCAAACGTGCGCACTGGGGCAAGCGTAGCACTGCCCACAACGGTCTGTCCACAGTTCTTCTCTTTTCTCATGTCGTATGTTCTGTATGTGTTCATATTTTCCAAATTCGGATGCAAAACAACTGCTTTGGAGTGGATTTATCAGACACACCACATCCTATAAAGTGTCCGATAGCTCCACGCGAACGGCAAATGACGAAGCAGGGAACACAAATAGGAAATGGATAACACAACGAAATTCGGCTGATAGTGATACTTTTGCACCCGAAGCACCATTGCTATCAACCCAAACCACGCAATCAACATGGAAATGCAGAACTACAAACCAATAGACAAGGAAGACACAACGACCGACAACATGCTGTTCGACACAAAAGGCGGCGGCATAAGCGCAGAGGAGTGCAGGCTGCGCATGGAGGGACTAACCGACAAGGACATAGCCGTGTTTGACGAGCTGGGGGCCTTGCCGCCCGACAGCGTACACGCCGAAGCCTACGTGGCCATACTGTGTCTTGGCGGCAAGGCTTCGTGTACGATAGAGGGAACGGAGCTTCACGTGGAAAAGAACGACATGGTGATGGCGCATCCCAACCAGTTCATACAGAACGCCATGGTGAGCTGCGACTTCAAGTGCCGTGGCATGATCATGTCGCCAACCTACTTCGAGAGCATATTCATTGTTGGCGGCAGCATATGGGAGGCTGGCGTCATCATACGCGAGCACCCGTTGCTGCATCTCGACGACCGCGAAGTGGAGCACTTTCTGTTTGACCTCGACATACTGAAGCACAAGCTCGCCGACACCCACCTGCCCCACCACGAACAGATACTGAAGCTGCTGTTGCAGTCGTTTGTGTTTGAGTTCTACGACAACATCGCCCCCATGCTCAACCAGCAGCAGCCCTGCGGTGGCCACACTTCGGGCGAGGTGCTCTTCAAGCGTTTCGTCTCGCTTGTCACTGCCGAGGCTCCGCGCCGCCGCGAAGTGGGATATTACGCCGACAAGCTCTGCATCACGCCCAAGTATCTGTCGGCCATCTGCAAGAAGCAGGCGGGCAAGACGGCCTCCGAACTGATAAACAACGTCACACTGAACTACATCCGCAACATGCTCGCCTCGTCGGACAAGAGCATCAAGGAGATTGCCGCCGACGCCGGCTTCGACAACCTCTCGTTCTTCGGCAAGTATGTAAGGCGCGAGCTTGGCGTTTCGCCGCGCGACTATCGGGCGCAGAGGTAGCGCCGACTGGTCTGCCGGCCATAAGGCCGACTTCCAGTGCCGACAAATGCCACAAATGCACTTGCAACGACCATTGACCGTTGGCCTGGTGGCCACAGTGAGCCACGATAAACATCTCTGTTAGTCATGACAACGATAATGGAAAGTCATGCCAAACATCATGGAAAGTCATGCCAAATGCCACAGTAAGTCGTGCCAAATGCCATGGTAAGTTGGCTCATTTCGAACGATGCGCGTGTTCATATCGAACGATACGCGTGTTCATATCGAACGATACGAGCACGCGTATCGTTC
>CAVKUV010000136.1:0-3008 GCA_963659505.1 Lachnospiraceae bacterium | reverse complement strand
CGGCAGTTGCGACGTGAGACACGTCGCCCACTACCCACCGCACCCACCACAATAGAAACAATAGATAGGACAGCCATATATAATATGGTAATGTTCAAAAAACAAGTTGAGCATATTTTATATGATAGGTAGATTTTACAGCGATGGGCTGAAAGCCCTATACTCCATAGCCCAGGCTGGCGCCCTGGGTATATTCGAACATCATTCGCCGCCCTGTAAGGGCAAAAGTGTATAGACTATAATGCGCAGGTTATATACTTTTGCCCTTACAGGGCGCGTAGATACACACAAACAATACCCAGGGCGCCAGCCTGGGCTATGGAGTCGTTGGGCTTTCAGCCCGTACTTGTACAAATCTAAGTATGTTGTTTTTTTACGTTACGTAAATGTATGGACAAGGAAATGTTTGGCACGGAGAAGGCTCGGCTCTACGAGTCGTCGCTGTGCGATTTTGCCGATGAGGCCAGCGTGATAGACTATGGCGCGATAATGGTTTGCAGTGGCGGAACGGCCACGGTGCGCGTCGATTTCAAGGAGTGGACGCTATGCCGTCGCGCCGTCATCACGCTCTTTCCGGGCGACGTGGTGGCGTTGGGCGACGCGTCGCCCGACTTCAGTGTGCAGGTGCTGCGCTACGATGCCGCCCTCTTGCGCGAGGCGAGTCTGCAACTGGAGCAGACCGTCTACTCGTTGCTGCGCAAAGACCGCTGCCGCTGCGACACCCCCGTGGTGGCCGACATCGTTGAGACGATGTTCGCGCTGCTCCGCATTTACTTCAGACAGCCCGACTGCGGCTGCATCGACCAGCTTGTGCTATACCAGCTCAAGGCCTTCTTCCTTGGCTTCTACGACTGGATTGTGCGCAACAAGACCACCGTGGCCGCCGACAGCCATTCGCGGCGCACCAACGAACTGTTCAACATGTTTATGGAACTGCTTGAGCGCAACTACAAGCTGTCGCACGACGTGGCCTACTATGCCGGCCAACTGAGCATAACGCCCAAGTATCTCGGCACGATAGTGGGGCGCATGACGGGCCACACGCCCAAGGCCATAATCGACCACTACGTAGTGTTGCGCATAAAGCTGCAGCTGCGCACGTGCGAGATGAGCGTTAAGCAGATGGCCTGCGACTACAACTTCAGCGACGTGTCGTTCTTCTGCCGCTACTTCCGGCAGCACACCGGACTCACTCCCCAACAATACCGCAAGACCCACAACCGCTGATGCAGTTGTGGGTCTTGCATCACAATCATCATCCGCAGTGTAAGTGCTTGCGCACGAGAGCGGCCATGGCCGCGTCGTCGCCCTCGATGGTGGCGCGCAGAGTGCGGTCGTCGAAGCTGCGCAGTTGGGCGATGATGCCGTCAATCATGGTGTGGCTGAAC
This sequence comes from Lachnospiraceae bacterium, assembly GCA_963659505.1. Taxonomy (GTDB): domain Bacteria; phylum Bacteroidota; class Bacteroidia; order Bacteroidales; family Bacteroidaceae; genus Prevotella. The sequence goes on along the minus strand of CAVKUV010000136.1, from coordinate 1,620 downwards.
ACCCCACCGCTCTCAAACGCCGCGCGCTGCCGCTCAAGGCAGTCGGCCGATGCTGCGCAGCTGTCGGGCAAGGTGGCCAACTTTGCCAGTTTTTCTGCGTTTTGCTTGTCGTGTATGTTCACGTCGACATAGGTGCTCTTGGCCACTTCCAGTGCGTTGTCCATCTCGAAGCCATGGCGGCAGGCCACACAAAGTCCGGCGAGCAGCTGGTATATGTCGGCCGACCCGTCGGGCGAGCGCATCTCCACGGTCTGCTTCTGCGTGGTGTCCATTTGGCTTGGCGGCTCCTGCGGGTTGGCCTTGCGGCACATGTCGGCCCCCGAAGTCCATCCCAGCGGCACGCGCACGAGCACCGACCGGTTGCGGTCGCCCCAGCAGATGTTGGTGGGAGCCTCCTGGTGGGGCACGAGGCGGAAGTATGCCGTGGGGTTCTTGTTGCCGAAGGCGGTGATGCTTGGCGCCAGGTCCATCATGCCGGCTATTGCCCGCAGCGCATATTGGCTCAGTTGGCCATTGTCGAGCATCATGTTGCGCCCGTCCTTCATCAGCTGCATGTGTATGTGCAGTCCCGACCCGGCCTTGCCCGTGGTTATCTTCGGGGCGAACGACACCTCGATGCCATGTCGGTGGGCTATGGCGCGTATGGCCCACTTGGCCAGCAGCAGCTGCTCGGCGGCGCTCATCGCGTCGGTGGGCAGAAACTCTATCTCGTTTTGCTCATACAGCAGTCCGTCGAGTGTGAAGTTGCCCACCTCCGAGTGGCCGTATTTCACCTTTCCGCCCATCGACGCGATGGCCCGCATGAACTTGGTGCGGTATGGCTCGGTCTTGGCGAAAGGTGCCGACTCGTGGTAGCCGTGTTGGTCGGTGGCGGGAAAAAGTGGATGGTCGATGTTGCATATGATATAAAACTCCAGCTCGGCCATGGCGTGGAAGTCCATGCCCGTGGTGCGCTTGAACGCCTCGATGGCCTTGGCCAGTGTTTGTTCGGGCGCACTGGCCAGAGGGTTGCCGTCCTTGTCGAAGTAGGAGCAGAGCATGCAGAGCGTTTGGCCGCCGCAGCAATTCCCTTCGTGCCACATGCTACCCTCGTTTTCCACGGGCGACAAGAATGCCGTGTTGAAGCGCGGCACCACGTAGAGGTCGCTGCTGTCGGCGTCGATGAATTCGAACAGGCTTGAGCCGTCAACCCTCTCGCCACACGTCAGTATGGTGTCGAGATAGTCTGTGTCGTTCACCACGAAGTTGAGTGTCTTCAGTCGCCCGTCGCCACCCACATACATGAAGTTGATGTCGTGTATGCCGTTGTCGCACACGAAGTCGATGATGTCTTTCTTTGTAAACTCGCTTGCTGGCTTTTGCAAACTGCGGACAATGGGGTTGAAGTCCATTAGTGATTTCTTGTTTTCCATAATCCAGTTGACTTTAAGTTAGTGTAATAGTTGAAGGGTAACCTCTTGATGGGCAAACCATGTTTCCCTTGTTGCAAATATACGGTTTTTATTCCGTCTTGGCAAGTCTTAAATTCCTTTGTTTTGGTTGTTTTTGCCTACCTTTGCATAACCCATAGTGGGCGACGTGTCTCACGTCGCAACTGCCGCACCAGCCGCTTGGTGTGCG
>CAVKUV010000135.1:0-3093 GCA_963659505.1 Lachnospiraceae bacterium | reverse complement strand
AAAGAGCAACCCGTCTAAAATGAATTTTAACAATGCGTGGAATTTATAGAACACGACTTAAGTTAGTTAGTAGTTTTTATATTATGTGGTTTGTGGTTGCAAGCGAGCAACCGCAAACCATTAGCAAAGCATTCCACAATGCTTTCTGACCAGTGCGGCGGGAGACACACCGCCCGCCACACAACATTCCACTACTACTGCTAACCACAATAGACACTTTTTTATTAACAAGCCCCACAGTCGGGGCAAAAAAACAACAACGTTTATGAAAATCAAAAATCTGTTTTTAGCATTGTTTGCTGCAATGCTTGCGCCCACAACGGCGAGTGCCGACGACGAAACGGTCATCAGCACAGTTACAATGTCGGAATTGAAGACCGGTTGGAACGGCGATTTGGCAACTGAGACGAAGGACAACGAAACCGGATACTTCGTCTACGGAGGAACAACCGACGGAAACCAGTTCAGCTTCGAGCTGCCTACGTCAGGCTTAACCACAGGCAAGCAGACTTGTCTCAAAGTGAAATACCACAAGGACCATATATGGCGCGGCGCAAACTTCTACATTGGCGACACGCAATTCGCCTACGACGAGGTTCTGTCAGACTATGGCGAGACGGGCTTCTACTACAAATACTACATCATTCCGGCCAATATGGTCAGTGGGGATAAGCTGAAATTCACCATCAAGGCCAACGTTCCTGATGGCTCCGATTACAGATATTCACCCACATTCTATGCCATTAGTCTCGTGCAACGTGCCAGTAGCTATCCGCAACAGGACGGCTACACGCTCGACCAGGTGACAATCGGCGACCTTAAAGACGCATCTGTCCACAAGGTAACGAACGTTACATACACCAACACCACACCGAACGCCGCTTTCTGCTACAACACCAACAGCTTCTCATACACTCTGAACACCGGCGGAGCGACCACTGGCGTGAAGCTGATGGTTCGCCTCAAGACCCAATACTGGCGCTGGATGAAAGTAAGCATCGAAGACACGGAGTTGGCAACTCTTTCGTCGCTCAACCGTGACGGCAACGACTACTACAACTACTTCATCGACGTACCCGAAAGTCTGCTCACCGAAAAGACTCAAGTAACAGTGAAATTCACCGCAGGACCCGACTCCGATACTGGCGACGGCAAGAATACCTCATGGTCGCTTGACGTTTATGACATCCGCCTCCTGCAGAACTACAAGGCCGAACTGGCCATCGGCGAGACGGGCTGGGCCACCTACTACCGCGACGAGGCATATAAGTTGGCCGACGGTCTGACGGCCTACAGTCCCACTGCCTCTGGTCTCGGCTCGGAACTGACGTTCACCGACAACATTGTGCCGGCAAACTATCCGCTCGTAATCAAAGGCACGCCAAACTCAACCTACAGCATGGACGTGACGAACAACACCGAAGCTGTGACGCTTGGCTCACTTCGCGGCCAACTCCTGGCCGGCGACATCACCGCAGAGACCGCAGGACAGTGGTATTACTACAAACTGGTGAAGACCGAAGAGGGCAAAGTGGGCTTCCGCTGGGGCAAAGACGACGGCGGAACGTTCGCCCTGACGGGCAACAACCGCGCCTATATGGTAGTTGAGCAGACATCTGGCGCCAAGGTCCAGTCGTTCATCTGTCTCGACAACGGCGAACTGACCGGCATGGATGCCATACGGACGGTAGACACCACCGATGGGAAGATGTATAACCTCAACGGCCAGCGCATAGCCACCGCACGTGGCCTCTACATCAAGAACGGCAAAAAGTATGTGGCAAAATAATGTCTAACGCAAAGAAAGGAACAAACTATGAAAAAGGAATATATAGCACCCCAGACCGAAGTGCTGGTCATACAGACAAGCGGCACCCTGCTTGCAGCATCTGGCGCTTATGATTTTGAAGGCACCAGCGACACTTACTCCAGCGAAGCCGACCTCGCCCGTAGCCACAACTACGTATGGGACGACGATGAAGAATATTAAACTATGGTGGTAGTGGGCGACGTGTCTCACGTCGCCCACTACCGTATTACCGCTTGGTGTGCGGTGGGACACCGCACCCACTACAAAGCGGACAACAAATTGGACAGTCTACTACTAAACTTTAGCCAACCATCGATACAGTTTGAGGCCGGTGCGCAGCAATGCGCATCGGCCTTAATTGTGTTTAGTAGCAATAAATCTGCCGGCGTAGTGGGTGCGGTGTCTCACCGCACAATTGCAGGCCGAAACAGTCACGACGTGAGACACGTCGCCCACTATGCAGCATTACTTTCTACGGCGAAGTCGCCGTACCTACATACGCATCCTTACTTTGGTCTTTATTCGGGCGCAGCGAGGACGCAGAGCCTACTAAGTTAGCCTTGTTGACTTCACTTGGATGAATGGAGCGAGGACGCAGCGCCTACCACATAGCTCATGCGCTTCAATATGGATGAATGGTACGGCGAGGCGCCGTACCTCCTATGCCCTTCATCATGCAGCTGACACATAGGATGCCCTATCAGCACACAGCCCGAAGAAACTGAAACATTATTACAAACACACGCTCAAAACTCGCACGAAATCCACCAACCACATTCTCGGTGGCAAATATGCGAGTTTTGAGCGTGCAACCTTAACTACCTATGAATATGTCGGTTGCACTAAAAACGACGGTTGTGTGCAACGCAAATGCCATGTTTTCGACCAAAAAAAGGCATGTTTTTGGGTGAAAAAGCGCATATTTAGCCCTAAAAAACATGGCATTTGCCAGTCGTAAACATGGGGTTTACGATCGTAAGTGGCATAGTTACGACCGTAAACCCCATGTTTACGACTGGCAAACGCCTTATTTACGCTGGCAAAGCCGCCCCATAGCTCCAGAACAGTGGATTATGAAGTGTTAAAAACCGACCAAATTTAATTACACGTGTTCCACGTTTTAGGTTCTTCCGTTAAATGCGTGGACAATGTCTGCCCATATGAGGTATGGTGCTTGACATAGCCTCGAAGAGGCTGAATCTCAGTAACCCCACGTGAAGCGTAGCGAAACGTGGGGACAATAACCTCTGTGCCATATATCGGCTTCGAAGATGCCGCACAGG
>CAVKUV010000134.1:0-3111 GCA_963659505.1 Lachnospiraceae bacterium | reverse complement strand
AGCAACCCTTGAAAATTCATTGAAATTTGTTGGTAGGGGTCAAACTTGGGTTAAATAAGGTTAATGTAAAGAATGTGTAGACAAAAAGAAAAGGGCTGCGCCGCTTGTTTTGCGGTGCAGCCCTTGTAGTAGAGCCTTGGCTTGAGTATGAAGTCGTCTATACTTCTATGCCTTAGCAAGTCTTTTGTATCAATGTGGAGCGTCAGTTGCGGAACTGCAGGCCGGCTTCGTTGGCGTCGATTACGATTGGCTTGTCGCGTGAAACCTCCTCGGCGAGTATCTTCTTCGACAGGTCGTTGAGCACCAGCCGCTGGATGGCTCGCTTCACTGGGCGCGCTCCAAACTCCGGGTCGAAGCCTTCATTGGCCAAATAGCGTATGGCAGCGTCGGTAACGTTGAGCGTGAAGCCTTGCGGTTCGAGCATCTTCTTCACTCCGTTGAGCTGCAATGCCACCACCTTCTCTATCTCCTGTTTGTCAAGGGGCAGGAACATGATGGTCTCGTCTATACGGTTGAGGAACTCCGGACGTATGGTCTTCTTGAGCATCTCCATCACTCCGGCCTTGGCCTTGGCTATGGCTTGGGGGCGGTTGGCTTCGGTCATGCCCTCAAGCTGCTGCTGTATGAACTGGCTACCGAGGTTGGACGTCATTATTATAATGGTGTTCTTGAAGTTCACCGTGCGCCCCTTGTTGTCGGTAAGCCGTCCGTCGTCGAGCACTTGCAGCAAGATGTTGAACACGTCGGGGTGGGCTTTCTCTATCTCGTCGAACAACACCACCGAGTAGGGCTTGCGCCTTACGGCTTCGGTGAGCTGGCCGCCCTCGTCGTAGCCCACGTATCCTGGAGGCGCACCGATGAGTCTCGACACGCTGAACTTCTCCTGATACTCGCTCATGTCAATTCGCGTCATCATCGTTTCGTCGTTAAACAGATACTCAGCCAACGCCTTAGCCAACTCAGTCTTGCCCACGCCCGTGGTGCCGAGGAATATGAACGAGGCGATAGGACGCTTGGGGTCCTGCAGTCCGGCGCGGCTTCTGCGCACGGCGTCGCTCACGGCGCGTATGGCCTCGTCCTGACCTATGACGCGCTTGTGCAGCTCCTCCTCCAGATGGAGCAGCTTTTCGCGTTCGCTCTGCATCATCCTTGTCACGGGTATGCCTGTCCATCGGCTCACCACTTCGGCTATGTCGTCGGCGGTCACCTCCTCGCGCACCATGGCTCCGGCGCCTTGCGTCTGGCGCAACCGTTGCTGTATCGACTCGATGTCGTCGGCCAAAGCCTTCAGTTTGCTGTATCTTATCTCGGCCACGCGCCCATAGTCGCCGTCGCGCTCGGCGCGCTCCGCCTCCAGCTTCAGACTCTCCATCTGCAGCTTGTCCTCCTGTATCTTGTTGACCAGGGCCTTCTCGCCTTCCCACTTTGCGCGGAACAGCTTCTCGCTGTCGCGCAGTTCGGCTATCTCCTTGTTCAGCCTTTCAATCTTCTGCGTGTCGTTCTCGCGCTTAATGGCCTCGCGCTCAATCTCCAGTTGCTTCAGCTTTCGCGTGGTCTCGTCGAGCTCTTCGGGCACCGAGTCGCGCTCCATGCGCAGTTTGGCTGCCGCTTCGTCCATCAGGTCGATGGCCTTGTCGGGCAGGAAGCGGTCGCTTATGTACCGCTCCGACAGCTTCACTGCGGCTATGCAGGCGTCGTCTTGAATACGCACCTTGTGGTGGTTCTCGTAGCGTTCCTTCAGTCCTCGCAGTATGCTTATGGCGCTCAGCTCGTCGGGTTCATCGACGGTGACGGTTTGGAAGCGTCGCTCCAGAGCCTTGTCCTTCTCGAAATACTTCTGGTATTCGTTCAGTGTGGTGGCTCCGATGCTGCGCAGTTCGCCGCGCGCCAGTGCCGGTTTCAGTATGTTGGCCGCATCCATGGCACCCTCGCCTGCACCGGCTCCCACCAGCGTGTGTATCTCGTCGATGAAGAGGATGATGCGTCCGTCACTCTTTGTAACCTCGTTTATCACTCCCTTGAGCCTCTCTTCAAACTCGCCCTTGTACTTTGCTCCGGCCACAAGTGCGCCCATGTCGAGCGAGTATAGCTGCTTGTCCTTCAGGTTCTCGGGCACGTCGCCACGCACGATGCGCTCGGCCAGCCCCTCGACGATGGCCGTCTTGCCCGTACCAGGCTCACCTATAAGAATAGGGTTGTTCTTTGTTCGGCGGCTAAGTATCTGCAACACGCGGCGTATCTCATCGTCGCGCCCTATCACGGGGTCGAGTTTGCCTTGCCGCGCCTGCTCAACAAGGTTCTTGGCGAAGCGTTCCAGGTTTTGGTAGTTGTCGTCAGCCGACTGCGACTGAACCTTCTGTCCCTTGCGCAGTTCGGTTATGGCTGCCCTCATGTCGCCCTCGGTGCATCCGGCATCCTTAAGTATGCGGCTTGCGGTGGAGCCTACGGCCAGCAGTGCGAGCATTATAGGCTCCACGCTGACGAAGTCGTCGCCCATCTTGCCCGACAGGTCGATGGCCTTTTGCAGCACGGCGTTGGTGTCGTTGGCCATGTATGGCTGTCCGCCCTGCACCCGTGGCAGGTGCTGTATCTCCTGGTCGGCGAGCGTGGCTATCTGGCTTGCGTTTACCCCGAGCTTACTGAAGAGGAAGTCGGTGATGTCCTTGGCCTTCGCCATCACACCCTTGAGCAGATGCACTGGCTCAATGGCCTGTTGGCCGTTGGCTTGCGCAATGTTGACGGCCTCTTGCACCGCCTGTTGCGCTTTGATAGTGAATTTGTCGAATGTCATATTGTTGTCTCCTTTCTTGTTTCTCTTTGTCTTGACTCGCCGTCAGCCAGCCCTCGCTCCTGTGGGCTTGCTGGTTGACAGGCGTGTCTGTTGCGTGGTCTCCAAACGACGTGCCAAAGGTGTGGATGGGCGTATTGATGGGGATGAAAGGGCGCACCAATGGGTTGGAAGGCGACAAAATGGCGTGTGATAGGGACAAAAAGGCGGAAAGAGCAATTCGCCAACTTGTGTCGAATTGCTCTTTCCGCCTTATGGATTGCAAATGGAGTAGGGACGATCGGGCTCGAACCGATGACCTCTGCAATGTGACTGCAGCGCTC
>CAVKUV010000133.1:0-3176 GCA_963659505.1 Lachnospiraceae bacterium | reverse complement strand
CTTCACTCTTCATTCTTCACTCTTCATTCTTCACTCTTCATTCTTCACTCTTCACTTAAATATGTTAGTATCCGAACACCTCGTCGGTGGAGAGGCGCTTGATGGGACCTATTTTTTCGAGCGTTGACATGTCGAGGTTCTTCTCGTCGCCGAGCACGATGTAGCGGTAGGGCTTGTTGGCCATGCGACTCTTCTCAAACCTTACCACATCGTCGAGCGTTATGCTTGGCAGAGCGTTGTAAGTCTTCTCGCTCAGCGAATAGTCGATGCCGCGCCTCTTGGCACTGAGCCATGCGTTGATGATGCCAAACTTGGTGGTGCGCTCCGACGCGAGCTTCTTGGTCAACGACTGTTTTGCGAGGTCGAAAGCCTTCTGCGACTGCGGTATTGTGTCGATTATGCTGTTGAAGGTGCGTATGCAGTCGTTCATCTTGTCGTTTTGCGAGATGATGTAAGTTGATGCATTCTCCACATCATTGCTGCGCGACGGATAGCGGTAGTAGGCACTTGCAGAGTAGGCAAGCGCACGGCTCTCGCGCAGTTCCTGGAATACAATGGCGTTCATGCCATTGCCGAAATACTCGTTGAACATCGTTATCACAGGCACATCCTGCGCATTCCACTTGAGTCCTTCGTTGTGGTATTGCCTCATGTAGATGTTCTTGGCGTCGTAGGGGGCGATATACACCTCGTTCTGCGTCGTCAGCTGCTCGGTGTAGGGCTCGCCCTCAGGCACTGGGGCGAGCTTCTTGGCCGTCTTGTGCAGTTTGTCGGCAAGCGCAATCACGCCCTTTTCAGAGTCAGGACCGTAGTAGAGCAGCGAGTGCTCGTAGTTTTTCAGCCCCTTAATCTTGCCTATAAGCGTCTCCGGATCCATGCTTTTCAGTTCGGCACTGTCGGGAATGTTGAGCCATGTGTTGTACTTGCCATACATGGCATAGGCCGACAAGGCCCTGAAGTTGTATGTCTGGTCGAGCTTGGTGTCCTTGCGGTGCTTCAGGACAATGTCGGTATAATTGTCGTATGCCTCCTTGTCCACCTTGGCGTTGGCCAGGAAGTCTTCGAAAAGAGCCATGGCTTTGGCCTTGTTCTCGTCGAGTCCTGTCAGCAAGAAGTAGCTTTGGTCGTCGTCAATGCTTATTCTGTATGAGCAGGCCAGCTTGTAGAACTCCTGCTTCAATTGTTTCGGCGACAGTTTGTCGGTGCCGATGTAGTCGAGATACTGGGCGGCTATGGGCAGCCACTTGTCGCTCTCTTCGCCCGTTTCAAAGTAGTAGGCCAGTGTGAACGTGCCGTTTGTGGCGTTCTTCACATAGGCCACGGGCAGCCCCCTCTTGGTCTTTCCAAACTGAATGTCGCGCTTGAAGTCGACGAAGCGCGGCTGTATCGGTTCGGGCTTTGAGGCCAAGACGTCGGCCACAAACTGGCTTTGCTTGTCGCGGTTGGCCGGAATGCCCGTTATCTGCGGCTTGTCGATCTTCTTCTGCGTGCTGTCGGTGCCGGTCTCCTTGTAGACCACGGCATAGTTGTCGCGCAGATGGCGGTTGGCGAAATCCACAATCTGCTTCTTGGTAATCTTTGATATGCGGTCGAGGAAGCCCACGGTCTCGTCCCATTTCCTGCCATTGATGAATGAGTTGACAAACAGGCTGGCGCGGTCTTCGTTGCGCTCAACGTCGTTGTAGTAGTCAAGCTTCATGTTGGCGATGACCGACGGCAGCAGCGCGTCGTCGAAGTCGCCACTCCTCAGTTTGCCAATCTCCCCAAGCACGATGTCCCTCACCTCCTTGAGCGACTGCCCCTCCTTGGGCTGTCCGGTGATAAGCAGCGCCGAATAGTCGCGCATCACGTCGGACATAGCGCCTACGCCCTTGCACTTCATGGGCTGGTTGATGTCGAGGTCAAACAGTCCGGCGGTGCCGTTCGACAGAATTTTCGTCACCACTTCGAGCGTGTCGGTCTGCGCCGACGCGCCGCCGTCAAACTTCCATCCCATCATCAGGCACTCGGCCTCCTGCCCCACCACGGTGGTGTCGGCTGGAGCTGCCAGTTCCCTGACGGGCGCAAACTGCGGGTAAGTGAGCGAGGCGCTACTCTGCCATGCACTGAAATACTTGTCGATGGTGGCAATGACAGCGTCGGGGTCGAAGTCGCCGGCCATGCAGATGGCCACATTGTTTGGCACGTAATACTGCCTGAAGTAGTTCTGGATGTTCACCAGCGAGGGGTTCTTCAGGTGTTCCTGCGTGCCGATGGTTGTCTGAGTGCCGTAGGGGTGGCCGGGAAAGAGCTTAGCGGTGGTTGCAATGTACATCTTCTCCCAGTCGTTAGTCAGGCTTATGTTGTACTCCTCATACACAGCCTCAAGCTCAGTGTGGAAGCCGCGCGGCACCATGTTCATGAAGCGGTCGGCCTGCACCCTCGCCCAGTTGCCCACCTCGTTGCTCGGAATGTCCTCTGTGTAGCACGTGACGTCGTTGCTCGTGAAGGCGTTGGTGCCTTCAGCGCCTATAGAGGCCATCAGCTTGTCATACTCGTTGGGAATGTTATACTTGGCTGCAAGCTGCGAAATGCTGTCTATCTCGTGGTAGAAGACCTTGCGCCGTGCCGGGTCGGTGATGTGGCGATACTGCTCGAAGCGGTTTTGGATGCTGTCGAGCAGCGGAGCCTCGCGTGCGGGGTCGGACGTGCCGAAGCTCTTCGTGCCCTTAAACATCAGGTGCTCAAGGTAGTGAGCCAGTCCGGTGGTCTCGGCGGGGTCGTTGCGGCTGCCCGTGCGCACGGCTATGTAGGTCTGGATGCGTGGTTTCTCCTTGTTTACCGACAAGTAGACCTTCAGTCCGTTGTCGAGCGTGTAGATGCGTGTCTTCAGCATGTCGCCCGGAACGCTCTCATACTTGTATTCCTTGGCCGATGCCGAAGCGGCCAAAGCCACGAAGGCCATGGCCGCAGTGATTGATTTTATACCCATATATATAATAGATGTTAGTTCCTGAATATTAGGGTGGTTCTATAAATTACCACCGTGTTTTTTTTATTCTTTGAGTGGCTTTCGTTTTGCCATCTTGCGGTCTCTTTTCGGTACAATCTGTTTGTTCATTCAGTCGTATAGCCCGCGCTTTCCTTCATTCGCAAACACATTGTCCACGAAAATAGCCTCGCAATCTGACAAAGCT
>CAVKUV010000132.1:0-3245 GCA_963659505.1 Lachnospiraceae bacterium | reverse complement strand
GGCTTCTTTGAAGGAGCATAGCGGGCTATGTGACTGAAAAGAAGTCGCAAAAACAACAAAAAGACAGGGCGAGCTAGACCAAATAACGGATATGGACATACTCTACAAACTTGCTCAAGTTATTTTTGGAACATTACTTATACCGTCACTTGAGAACCGCGTCACTCATACACCACAAGCTCGCGCGGCAAGGATATTTGCTTCAGGCGGCGATACCACACCTTGCCCACCCCACCCACAGGGCAACGCACGTGGCTGCCTATCACGTAGTAGCTGGCACGGTAGCTGTCCATCAGCTCGGAGAAGGCGTGCTTTATGCGCGAGCACTTCTCGTTGATGGCATTGTCGAGCGGCGACGTCAGTCGGTCGACGCTCTCCTCAATGACGGCTTTGTCTATTCTGTTTGACATCTTGCAGTAGAGACCAAGCAGTTCGCCGCGATAGTCGGCCAGCCGCTTGAACTCAATGCCCTCGGGATGGTTGAGGAAGAGCATGTATATGGCCTTGTGTACAGGCGAGAGCTTCACCTCGCAGTTCATGTCCTGCAAGACGAAGCGATAGTCTTTTGTTATAACGAGGCGGCTAAGCTGTGAACGGGCGGCCTCGATGCGCAGCTCCTCAAGCACAGGCGCGCCCAGTGCCCGAAACAAGAGGTCGTAGCGGCCAGCCGAGCACAGCTGACCAGCCAAGAGAGCCACCGAATTGGCGAGCGCCTCCAGTTTTGTCTCATCATTCTCCATAACAATCACTCCGCCCCCATGTCGCCAATTAATTCATCGTTCAGTTCCTTGTAGGCCCTCTTCACCCTTTCAAGAAACGAGTGTGCCCGTGGCTTCCTTGCCTCCTGCTTTTTGCCCTCGCCCTCGGCGTGAGCCGCCACCTCGCCATCATCGCCGCCATTCACAGAGGCAGTGCCATTCGTTGTTCCACCGTCATTCGTCGCTGTGGCAGCCTGTCCATAGGCCACGTCGGCAGTTGTGGCAACCGACGGCCCGCCCAAATCATTTTCCCCATGCGAGCCGTCGCCGTCGCCGTGCAAAGGCGTGTTCTCAACCACCTCGGTATTGCCCTGCCCGTCGCCCACAGCCACGGTGAAGTCGCCCGGGGCTGCAGTTGCATCATTGTCATTTTCCTTTTTTCCTCGCTTGGTGCAATACAGCTTCTGTATTATGTCGCCATACAGAGCGTCGTCATCGTCGTGCCCATAGTTGTCGGGAACGCTGAAGTCGTCGTCAAGTCCTGTGGCCAGTATCGTCACCTTTGCGTCGGCTCCGAGCGTGTTGTCGTCCGACACGCCCCATATCACCTCGATGTCGGGGTTGAGCGTGTCCATGAACGCGTCAATCTCGTTGAGTTCCGACACCACGAGCGGCGTGTCGGGACTGGTGTATATGTTGAACAGTATCTTCTTGGCCGAGTCGATGTCGCTGCCATACAGCAGCGGCGAGTCGAGGGCGTTGAGAATGGCGTTCTCCACGCGCTTGTCGCCACTGGCGCGCCCCATAGCCATGATCGACCCACCGCCGTCGCGCATGGTGTTTTCCACGTCGCGGAAGTCGAGGTTCACGTCGCCGTCCACCGTTATCAGTTCCGATATGCTCTTGGTGGCGTTGCCCAGTATGTCGTCGGCGCGGCGGAACGACTCCTTCACCGATATGGCCGAGTCGGAATACACGTCGCACAGGCGCTCGTTGTTGATGATGAGCAGCGCGTCGACGTTCTTGCGCATCTCCTCCACTCCCTTCAGAGCCTTTACTATCTTCTTGCGCTTCTCAAACCAGAAGGGTATCGTCACGATGCCCACGGTGAGTATGCCCTTCGACTTGGCTATGTTGGCCACCACCGGAGCCGCCCCCGTGCCTGTGCCGCCGCCCATGCCCGCCGTGACAAACGCCATCTTGGTGCCGTCGTCGAGCATGTGCCTTATGGCCTCTATGCTCTGCTGGGCCTCCTTGCGCCCCACGTCGGGGTTGCCCCCCGCGCCGAGTCCCGACGCGCCGAGCATTATCTTCACCGGCACGGGCGACTTCACCAGCGACTGGCTGTCGGTGTTGCACACGGCAAACGACACGCCCACCATGCCATCTTCATACATGTTGCGCACGGCATTGCACCCGCCGCCGCCAACGCCTATCACCTTTATTATGTTTTTCGACATATCCCTTGGCTGCCCAAAGTCTATCACGCCCAAATTCTCGTCGCTCATGTCCATATCGTGTATCATTGTTTTACGCTTGCAAATTTAGCGTTTTTCAGTATGGAAACTACAAGTTTTTTATAAGTGATTGAGAATGAGATATGTTTTTATCTCGTTAAAAGAAGAGGTTACGAATTAGAAATAAACAGGATGTAGCATCCTGCTGTGATTTGCATAACCGTCCAAAGAACTCTTTCGGTTGCAAAGGTACTATATTTAATCGGAGATAAAGAATGTTTTAAGATTTTTTATCCCCGATTTTTTGTTTGGGTGATTTTGATTTTGTAAAGATTGGGTTATCCTTTGTTCTTTGATTATACTTGTTTTTAGTTACATCAACTTACGTGTCGCAAGTCCTATTTTTGATGTGCTTGTTTTCAATTTGCATATTTCATCTTTCTGCACATTCTGTATAAAAGTCAGCCGTCGTCGCAGAAAGACAGTCCTCGTACCTCTGACTAACTTTCCCCGACTATGGCACGGCAAGAAAAATCCTTGGCGGTATGCCTTGAAATCCTTCAAGACTATACAGCCAAGGACTTTTCGTATTTTGCCGTGCTGACAACGGCTGACTTTTATAGCCACAATTCGCAGTTCTATTTTTCTCGCACAATCCAAACGACAGAAAACAGTGGCGTTGCTACCCTTTTCTGTCTCAGTAGTACGGCATGAGGAAAAGTGTTTCTTTTTGTCGGTTGCAGGCTAACCGATTAAAAGAAACACCATTCCTTGATTTGCCGTACCATTTTGTTTGCATATTCCACCGCACGAAAGAAGTCATCGCCGTAAACTTCAATGACCACTTTCATGCTTGTCTGCACAGCCTTGGAGAAAACCCGATGTAAGAAGCATGGACAAGCCACACTCTTCTTTCATCGGAATTTCTCTGATGGCTGTGCCATTTTTGTATGCGATTACTATTCCCTCGAAATGAATGCAAGGCGATGAATGCTAAACGAAGTATCCATTTCCATGAAATGAGTATGCGTTAACCGTGCAGTCCCAAAACTTCCGTGAAGTTTCTCATTTCATTGCCGCTCTGATTTCC
>CAVKUV010000131.1:0-3274 GCA_963659505.1 Lachnospiraceae bacterium | reverse complement strand
CTCAAGTGGACTGCGGCTGACAACACGGTTTATGCTATTGAGTACACCAAGACTGTTGAAAACAACACGACCAAGACCTACAAGATTGTCCGCATCAACAGTGCAAATGGCGAAACTAAATCAACAAGTGGCGGCAGTCAATCAACTGATGGCGACAGCAGTCAATCAACTGATGGCGACACAACTGGCAGTGACAGCGACACTGGCGATTGACATTTGCCACAATGAAAAGAAGATACTTTAAGTGTTTTTCATAACACAATTTTTATGTTGAACGAAGCCCTTGGTGCGTGAGCATCGAGGGCTTTTTTTGAATGAAGAATGAAGAGTGAAGAATGAAGAATGCTCGCGCCTTCGTGCTGAACTAAGAACGTTTTTAATTGAAGAGTGGAGAATGAAGAATGAAGAATGCTCGCGCCTTCGTGCTAAATTAAGAACGTTTTTAATTGAAGAGTGAAGAATGAAGAGTGAAGAATTTAATTGCATATAATTCCGTGAAGCCACGGAGGGCATATACACATAAATTCTTCATTCTTCACTCTTCGTTCTTCACTTTCAGAGGCGCCTCGCCGTACCAATCGCTCGACAGAGCGAAAATGCACATCCACAAAGAAGCCAACAAGGCAAACTTAGTAGGCGCTGCGTCCTCGCTGCGCCCACCTAAAGTAGCATATTTTCCCACTCAAAAACATCGCAGTTTTTTTTGGGCGCAGCGAGGACGCAGCGCCTACTAATTTGCCAATGTGTTGCTTCAATCTTAAAGCTTACGCTTTTTGGTACGGCGAGGCGCCGTACCTCCTATGCCCTTCCGCCGCGCTTCGCAAGACTAATATCCCTATGCCCATCCATCTGCGCCTCATTGTGCCAATACTCCTATGCCCTTCCCCTTGCGCTTCGCTGTAGAGCCAACGCCTCCAATCTGCACAAATGCCCATATAAATCATCAAAAAAAACATTCGGGAAAAGGTGGGACTTACCGCCATATGTCGTATATTTGCACACAACAAGTTCGGAAAAGTGTCGATTTTGGCACAAATCCGAAGTTGTTGGTGCCAACATGAGGATAGAAAGAGAAATAACAAAGAGACTGAAGGACTGGAAAGAAGCCGAGCGGCACAAGCCAATCCTACTGAAAGGCGCACGCCAGATAGGCAAGACGTGGGCAATGGAAGAGTTTGGAAGAGAGTGCTTCGAATATACGGCAAAGTTTGACTTCGACCGCCAGAAAGAGTTGCAGTCTGCCTTCACCGTGTCGAAAGAGCCGTCGCGCATAATAAAAGAACTCGCCCTTTACAGCAATGTGCCGCTTATTGCAGGTAAGACACTCATCATATTCGACGAGATACAAGAATGCGAGGAGGCACTCAACTCGCTGAAGTATTTTTGCGAGGATGCACCCGAATGGCATATCATCGCTGCCGGATCGCTATTGGGCGTGGCGGTGAAGAAGAAGAGAATGACTGTGCCTGTGGGAAAGGTGCAGGTGATGCGCATGTACCCAATAACATTCAGGGAATATCTGCGGGCCAGCGACTTGCCGACATTCAACTTCGTGGAACAGATGGAGTGTCCGGAAAAGCTGCCCCTCATAATACTCGACAAACTGAAATCGGAATACCGCAGATATATGGTGTCGGGAGGCATGCCCGAATCCACCGCAAGCATGATAGAGAACAAAGGCATGCAGACGGTTGACGACATTCTGCAAGGCATATTGGACTTGTATGAGCTTGACTTCGCCAAGTATGCTGAGCCTCGCGAGATACCGCGCATACATGCCATCTGGCACTCTCTGCCATCCCAACTTGCAAAGGAAAGCCGCAAGTTCATATATAAGGTTATAAAGAAGGGGGCAAGAAGCAGAGACTATGAGGATGCCCTGCTGTGGCTTGAGGATGCCGGCATGATATATCGCGTGAACGCCGTGTCGAAACCGGGAATGCCCTTGAGCGCATACGAGGAGCCAGACGTGTTCAAGATTTATGCCAGCGACTGCGGACTGCTGCGGCGACTGGCCGGGCTGCCAGGCGGCATAGTCATCGACCCCACCGCCAACTACACGGAATTCAAGGGGGCGATGGCCGAGAATGCCGTGCTGCAAAGTATGTTGCCCTCGTATGGCAATATGCCTTACTATTGGTCGTCGGAAGGAAAGGCGGAGATAGAATTTCTGCTGCAACGGGAAAGCGAGATAATACCAGTGGAGGTGAAGGCCGAGAATTGCGTAAGCGGCAGAAGCATCGTGGTGTACAACGAGCGCTACAACCCCAAAAACCGCATACGCTTCTCGTTTCTCAACTTGCAGCAAAACTGCGGGATGCTGGCCTGTCCGTCGCCCTTGGCCGAATGGTCAATGAGGTGGTTGATGGAATAACAATGAGGCATCCCCTTCCACTACTACGGGCGGCAATTTACAGAACCCCCACTCACAATATCTCAAGCTTGTCCTTAACGCCCTTGTAGTAGCGGCGCGACACGTAGACCCGCTCCTTGTCGAACGGCGGAGCGAAGACGCAGCGCAGACTGTTGTTCTCGATGCTGACGAGGAAGTCGAGGTTGATGATGCAGTCCTGGCGCACCTGCACGAGCGAGGGCGACACCGACAGAATGGCCTTGGCGGTCATCTGCCGCTTCAAGCTGTGGACGGTGCCATTGGCCATGCGCAGCCGCCATATGTGGTTGGCCTCGTCAAACGAGCAGCAGAACACGTCGCCGGGCTTCACCATGAGCAGTCCGCACACCGTCTGTATGGCCGTGCGCTTGGATTCCATGCCGCCAATGGCGGCGAGGTCGGTCGCAAAGTCCTGCGCCGCATTGCCTGCGGCATCGTCGGCCACACCGCCAATAGGAGCACCGCCAAGCTCGGCCATGCGCTCACGCACACGGGCCACAACCACGTCAAACTCCTCGGGCAGGTAGGGCTTCAGCAGGAAGTCGAAGGCCGAGGCGCGCAGGGCGTCGATCATATACTTGTCGAACGCACTGTAGAACACCACCATGAGACTTGGCGGCACATCGCCGCTGAACGACCGCAGTACCTCGAAGCCCGTTTGCCCGGGCATCTCAACGTCGATGAAGAGCACGTCGGGACACACCCCCGCCACCAACGCCTTGGCCGACGACGGCGACGACGACGTGGCCACCACCTCGAAGTCGCCAAGGGCGGTGAGGTCGGTCTGCAACCGCAATATGCACTGTGGCTCGTCGTCAACGATTACCACCTTTATCTTTTTGTAGTTGTCTTCCATTGCATCTTAGCTTTTGTGTCTGTAAA
>CAVKUV010000130.1:0-3763 GCA_963659505.1 Lachnospiraceae bacterium | reverse complement strand
GCGCCCGACTGTATGCCGACGGCAAACTGATAGACGACAACTACTACAATGGCCGCCCGTTCCAGTATGGACTGTGGCGACTTGCCGACCCCAACTGCACAAGTCTGGAGCTGCGCGTGCTGCCTTTGCAGAAGGACATGCCTATATATTTCCCACGCGAGGCCGACACCAAGACCACAGGCGAGGAAGTGAAGGGCGTGAAAGTGGAACAACTAAAATAACGAAACAGGGCGTCCGGCTTTGACATACTTATTGTATTATTGTAGTGGGCGACGTGTCTCACGTCGCCCACTGCCGCATTGCCTCTTGGTGTGCGGTGAGACACCGCACCCACTACACATGAGTCACAACAAAATGGACAATCAACAACGAAAGCCAATGCCAAGAACAATAACCACGCTGGCCTTTGCCGCCCTGTGCGCAATGGCCAGTGCCCAAAGCATCGACCTGTCGGGCGAATGGGCGTTTTCAACGGGCGACAAGCCCACACTCAACGACAGGATAAAGTTGCCTGGCTCGATGCTCACCAACGGCAAGGGCGACGACGTTACCGTAAACACCCAATGGACAGGCAGTCTGTATGACTCGTCGTTCTACTTCAACCCCTACATGGCGCGCTACCGCGAGGCCGGGAAGATGAAGTTTCCCTTCTTCCTCACCCCGTCGAAACACTACATAGGCTACGCCTGGTATGGCAAGTCGGTGGTGGTGCCGAAGGCGTGGAAGAAACGCTGCGTAATGCTCACGCTGGAGCGTCCGCACATAGAGACAGCCGTGTATGTCAACGGCAAACTGGCAGGGCGCGACTCGTCGCTCAGCGTGGCCCACGAGTTTGACATAACGCCCTACGTCGTGTTCGGCAAGGCCAACGACATAAGGATTAGGGTGTACAACGGCATCGAGAACGTGTGCGTGGGACAGGACTCCCACAGCGTTTCCGACCAGACGCAGGGCAACTGGAACGGCATCGTGGGGCGCATGGTTCTGGTGGCACGGCCAAAGTGCCATATTAATAATGTACAGGTGTATCCCGACGTGGAGGCAAAGACCATCAGAGTGGTGGCCAACATCGCGGGCGGCAAGGGCAAGCACGACATAAGCTTCAGCGCGGGCGGCAACACGGCCAACCTGCGAGGCATCGAGGCCGACGCAAACGGCAACATCACCACCACTATATATATGGGTGACGATGTGAAGTTGTGGGACGAGTTCACGCCCAACCTCTACACGCTGACCACAACGCTTGGCGGCGACACCGTAAGGACAACCTTCGGCATGAGCCAGATAAGCATAAAGGGACGGCAGTTCTACATGAACGGGCGCAAGATATGGATGCGCGGCACGGTGGAGAACTGCTGTTTTCCGGAGACGGGCTACCCGCCAACCGACGAGGAGTCGTGGCTCAAGGTGTTCCGCAAGTGCAAGGAGTATGGACTGAACATGATGCGCTTCCACTCCTACTGTCCGCCAGAGGCCGCCTTTACAGCCGCCGACAAGGTGGGCTTCTACCTGCAGCCCGAGGGGCCATCGTGGCCTAACCATGGCGTAAAGCTCGGTCGGGGCATGACAATAGACCGCTATCTGCTCGAAGAGACGCAGCGCATGGTGGAGAAGTATGGCAACCACCCCTCGTTCTGCATGCTTGCCGCCGGCAACGAACCGGCCGGCGACTGGGTGAAGTGGGTTGGCGACTTCGTTGACTACTGGAAATCGACTGGCGACCGCCGCCGCGTGTATTGCGGAGCGTCGGTGGGCGGTGGCTGGGCGTGGGACCCCAAGAGCGAATACCACGTGAAGGGCGGAGCGCGCGGACTCGACTGGGAACGCCGCGCGCCACAGTCGATGGACAACTTCAACGAGAACATGCTCAAGGTGGTGCAGAAGGGTCGCACCACACAGACGTTCGACATGAACGAGCCTTACCTCGCCCACGAGGCCGGACAGTGGTGCGCCTTCCCCGACCTGCGCGAGCGGAGCCAGTACACGGGAGTTTATAAGGCCGGCAACTTCGACATATTCGCCGACCTTCTGCGCGACAACGGCATGGAGAGCCAGGCCGACAAGTTTCTTGAGGCGAGCGGCAAGTTGCAGACGCTTGCCTACAAGTATGACATAGAGCGCAACCTGCGCACCAAGGACTATGCCGGGTTCCAGCTGCTCGGACTCAACGACTACAGCGGCCAAGGCACCGCACTCGTGGGCGTGCTCAACGCAATGTGGAGGGAGAAGGGCTACTGCACAGCCTCCGACTGGACGCAGTTTTGCGCGCCGGTGGTGCCGTTGGCCAAGTTCCCCAAGTTTGTCTACTCCAACGCCGACACGCTGCGCGTGAATATAGACATGTATAACGCCAGTGGCGCCGACCTTGACAGCGTGGTCGAGACGAGCGTCATCACCGACGGGCAAAAGGTGGAGTTCTACAAGTGCCTCATATCGCAACGCTCCATACCGCTTGGCAAGAGCGAGAACACGATTGCCCTGGAGCATCCGCTGGCAAAGTTCGACAAGCCCACAAAGCTCACTCTGACAGTCACCGTACACACGCGAGGCGACAAGAGGAAGCCGGCCGAGAACCACTGGGACTTCTGGGTGTATCCCGACAAGGTGGACATGCCGCAGCCCAAGGGCATACTCATCACCGACACGCTCGACGCGAAGGCCATCAAGACTTTGGCCAACGGCGGCAAGGTGCTGATAGAGGCGGCTGGCAAGGTGAAGATGGGCAGCGACATATCGCAGCAATACCTGCCGGTGTTCTGGAACACAAGCTGGTTTAAGATGCGTCCGCCGCACACCACCGGAGCCTACATCGACAACGAGCACCCACTGTTCCGCAACTTCCCCACCGACAACTGGGCAAACCTGAACTGGTGGGAACTGACAAACAAGGCGCAAGTGATGAACCTGCGCGAGTTTCCTGCCACATACCAGCCGGCCATACAACCCATCGACACGTGGCACGTGAGCCGCAAACTGGGCATGGTGGTGGAGGCCAACGTGCTGAAGGGCAAGTTGCTGATGACCACGATGGACATATCGCGCGACCTCGACAACCGACTTGTGGCGCGACAGATGCGCAAGGCCATACTGGAATATATGGACGGCGACGACTTCAAACCAACAATCACCGTGGAGCCGCAGGTGATAACCGACCTGTTCACCAAGTCGGCTCCGGCGGTAAACATGTTCACCAACGAGTCGCCCGACGAGCTGAAGCCCAAAC
The DNA here is from genome assembly GCA_963659505.1 of Lachnospiraceae bacterium. GTDB lineage: Bacteria > Bacteroidota > Bacteroidia > Bacteroidales > Bacteroidaceae > Prevotella. The sequence goes on along the minus strand of CAVKUV010000130.1, from coordinate 540 downwards.
TGAAGTAGCACTTGCGCGGCAAGCGCATCACGTATCTCTGCGCCTGCACATGTGTAAATGCGGCGGTTTGCATCACGCAAGCCGCCGCATCTGTTTTATGCTTCCACACCTGATTTCTTCACTCTTCGTTCTTCACTCTTCACTTTGAAATTCAGCTTACACCAATTGAAGTAAGAGCTTACACCAATTGAAGTAAGAGCTTACACCAACTGAAGTAAGAGCTTACATCAGCTGGTGTAAGCAAGCTTTGCAAGGCTTTCCATGGGAATTTCTGCCATAAGCGCAACTGCATAGCGCGGCTTCCGGCACTACCATTCGCCACAGGCAAAAGCCACGGAAATGGCATCCATGGGTGCCCAAAAGCCGCCACAACACAGTGAAACGACGGTGAAATTCAAAAAAAACGCAAAAATCGGCGTTTTTAAGAGAAAAATGTTTTGCCACAATTATAAAAAGGCGTACCTTTGCATCCGCAATTTAAACCAATGGTCCCTTCGTCTATCGGTTAGGACGAGAGATTTTCATTCTCTAAAGAGCAGT
>CAVKUV010000129.1:0-3990 GCA_963659505.1 Lachnospiraceae bacterium | reverse complement strand
CGCCTTGCTGCCCGTCTGGCGGTACGACAGAGTGAAGGCTTTGAGTTTCTCGTCGTGGCGGATTAGTTCCGCCACGCTTTCGAGCGAGCCGGTCGATGGCTCTTTGCTCGTCATGTTTTCAAATAGACTTATGTTCATTTGGTTGTGTTATATAGATTTGATAGGTACGTTAGCTCGTTGTAGCGAGTTTGGCGACAAGGGGTTCATGCAGTTGCCCTTTCAGGGCGCAAGTTACCTTAGTCGCTTGTTACCCAGGGCGTTGCCCTGGGCTATGTGCAGCTGCCCTTTCAGGGCGCAGAAGTGCGAAACCTGCTTGCGCGTCAGCCTGTAGGAGGTACGGTGCCTCGCCGTACCATTCACCAAGGGGTTTAGCCAAGATGAGGGGTGTTGGCTATGTAGGAGGTACGGCGCCTCGCCGTACCATTCATCAAGGGGTTTAGCCGAGATGAGGGGCGTTGGCAGTGTAGTAGGTGCTGCGCCTCGCCGTACCCTGTTATTCATTGTCGCTTTTATGTTGGTTATTAAGTTAGACTGTGCGATTTGTCGTTCCTATTGTGGTAGGTGTGCAAGTAGTGGGCGACGTGTCTCACGTCGCAATTTCCACATTGCCGCTTGGTGTGCGGTGAGACACCGCACCCACTACACATGAGTCGCAACAAATTGAACACCCGATTATTAAGTTTGCCTTGTTGGCTTCATGAGTTGGGGCGCAGTGCCTACTAATTAGCCTTGTTGGCTTCATGGGTTGGGGCGCAGCGAGGACGCAGCGCCTACTACATAGTCTCAAGCGCTTGACACTTAAAACTCGCGCTTTTTGGTACGGCGAGGCGCCGTACCTCCTAGTGGCAGACTCTGCGCAAGTGCATTGCTTCATTCGTGAAATTCGTGAAATTCGTGTTCAGAAACAACATCGGTATTCGAAACAACATTCGTGTTATTTGTGATATTCGTGTTCAGAAAAACATCAGTGTTCAGAAAACATTCGTGTTCAGCAAAACATTTGTGTTCAGAAAAATATTCATGTCGGTCTGTAGCTTCATAGAACGTCAGTTTAAAATTAGTTTATATACCGCGGATAGTGTATTCCTTCCCGCATCTCTCTCTATTTCATATGCGAAGATACTGATAATCAGCCGAAACGTGTTTCCCATATATGGGAAATAAACGGTCGGATATTTACAATAATTCAAACTTTTTAAAACAAGTTTTCATGTTCAAAAACCAATTTGATGCCGACAACAGTCGGTTTGGGGCAGCGTTGACGCGAGTGATGCGCGCCCATGGCATTGGAGTGAATGCATTGTTGGGCGAGTGCAGAGTGCAGGCCCAGCGAGTGGTTAATGTCAAAAAGGCATAGGCGACTATCCTCTCAGCACCTATGTGCGCATCGTCTCCGCCCTGCGCGAGTTCATCTTCGACGAGAGCGAATACCAGAAGGTGAAGCGGCAGCTGATGGAGGCGGCTTTCGACGACAGTTACATAACAGCCCGTTCAGATGATGAAACAGTGAAACGGGAATAAGCGACAAGGCTGTCCAATTTGTTGTGGCTCCCATTGTAGTGGGTGCGGTGTCCCACCGCACACCAAGCGGCAATGCGGCAAAGCGGCAGTTGCGACGTGAGACACGTCGCCCACTACCCAACGCACCCTGCGCAATGGGTACAATAAGTTGGACAGCCTAGCACTTAACTGAAGAACATTAAGCGACAACTATGATAAAATCAAAGTTAGTGGAAAATATCTGCTCGACCGACAAGAGTTCGGTTGAGCAGATATTCGAGAGCAGAGGCAAGGTGTACACCTACCTCAACCCGGTGTCATACCTCACCGCCCTCGACAACAAAGACTTGTTTGGGCAGATGGACGGCCTGTTCGCCGACGGCGGACTGCTCGTGCGAGCCATAAAGATGGTGTATGGGCGGCAGGTGACGCGGCGCAGCTTCGACATGACGTCGATGGCACCCGAGCTGTTTGCCCACGCAGCCAAATACGGCAAGACGATATACATCGTGGCATCCAAGCAAGAACAGGTGGAGAAGGCCGTGGAGATATTCCGCGAACGTTATCCACGGGTGACGTTTGCCGGCTACCGCAACGGCTACTTCGCCTCAGAGCAAGAGATGGACAGCGAGGCAAGGCACATAGCCGAGCTTAACCCCGACTATCTGATAGTGGGCATGGGAGCGTTGATGCAGGAACGGTTTCTGCTGAAGGCCAAAAGCGCAGGCTACAAAGGCGTTGGCTTCACCTGCGGCGGTTTCATCCACCAGACATCCAAGAACGAGATAGACTACTATCCGGCGTGGGTTGACAAGACCAACCTGCGCTTTGTCTACCGCATGTGGAAAGAGCCACACACGCGCAAGCGATACCTCATGGCAGGACTGCTCTTCCCGGCGCGGTTCATCGCCGAAAGAGTGTTCGGATAGTCTTGCAAAGCCAGTGGATGGGCGCGAAGACCACCGATAAGGGAGTGAGCATCACAAGCAGTAGGGTGGGGATGACGTTGCCCAACGCTCGCAGTAGGCGTTCTTTCATGATTGCAAAAGTATAACAATGGAAGCACAACAACGAGTATTTTTCGATTTTTTGAAGTTCTGCATAGGAGCGACTCCGTCTATTCCCGAGACATTGTGCCATGCCGACTGGCGCGGGCTGTATGCTACGGCCAGAAAACAGGCACTCTTGGGCGTGCTTTTTCACGGCATACGGCAGTTGCCCAAGGACTTGGCCCCCGACACGGCGCTGCTGATGCAGTGGATGGGCATGGCTCAGAAGATAAGGCAGCAGAACGTGCGGCTGTTTGTTGACTCGGCAAGGGTGGCCAAGCGCTTCGGTCAGGAGGGTTTCCGCAGTTGCATACTCAAGGGGCAGGGCAACGCCTTGCTTTATCCCGACCCGTATATGCGCACGCCGGGCGACATCGACATCTATGTGGCCGGAGGCCGGCGGCGCGTGATGGAGTATGTCGATAGGGTGTGTCCAGGCCAGACCATGCGCTACCACCACGTGGACTTCCCCGTGATGGCGACGGCCATTGAGGTGCATTTCACTCCGTCGTACATGTTCTTCCCGCTGCACAACCGACGGATGCAGCGGTGGTTCGGTAGGGTGATGGACTTGCAGTGCTCCAACCGCGTGGCCTTGCCTGACGGCTATGGCGAGATAAGTGTGCCCACGCGGAGCTTCAACGCCATATATATCCTGTCGCACTTATACAGGCATGTGTTCACCGAGGGGATAGGGTTGCGGCAGTTGCTCGACTACTTCTATGTTTTAAGTGAAGAACGAAGAGTGAAGAGTGAAGAATTTATTACCTCCGATTCTTCTTTTTCGAACACGGAAAGCACGGAAAACACGGAAAGTCGCCTGTACGGCGATAAGAATATTCAATCCGCGGAACTTAAACGGAACTTAAACGGAAATATTACCTCTGATACTTCTTTTTCGAACACGGAAAGCTCGGAAAACACGGAAAGTCGCCTGTACGGCGATAAGAATATTCAATCCGCGGAACTTAAACGGAACTTAAACGGAAATATTACCTCTGATACTTCTTTTTCGAACACGGAAAGCTCGGAAAACACGGAAAGTCGCCTGTACGGCGATAAGAATATTCAATCCGCGGAACTTAAACGGAATTTAAACGGAAATATTACCTCTGGCTCTTCTTTTCTGAACACGAATAACGCGAATTGCACGAATAACGCCTGCTCGGCTATTCAATCCGCGGAACTTAAACGGAACTTAAACGGAAATATTACCTCTGGCTCTTCTTTTCTGAACACGAATAACGCGAATTGCACGAATAACGCCTGCTCGGCTATTCAATCCGCGGAACTTAAACGGAACTTAAACGGAAATATTACCTCTGGCTCTTCTTTTCTGAACACGAATAACGCGAATTGCACGAATAACGCCTGCTCGGCTATTCAATCCGCGGAACTTAAACGGAACTTAAACGGAAATATTACCTCTGGCTCTTCTTTT
>CAVKUV010000128.1:0-4069 GCA_963659505.1 Lachnospiraceae bacterium | reverse complement strand
ACTCTTCCTTTGTTGGGGCGCAGCGAGGACGCAGCGCCTACTAAATGGCCTTGTTGCTTCACGTTGGGCTTGCCATGCAAATTCACTTGTCCTTGCGCTTGCCCATGCGACTCTACTCGCCCTTGTGCTGCTATGTAGTAGGCGCTGCGTCCTCGCTGCGCCCACCCAGCCGCGCTTGCCAACCCCCCTACAAACTCTCCAGGTTTTCCGCCGCCTCCTTGCTTCCGGCATCCTTAGCCTTGACGAAGCAGTTTCGAGCAGCGTCGTAGTCGCCCTTGAGCGTGAAGTACACGCCCCAGGCATTGTTGGCCTCCGGACTGTCGCCCGCCTTGTCGAGATAAGCCTTGGCCGCATCGGCATTGCCGGCACTCAGGCGCGAGCACGCCGCATTCAGATTGGCCGCCTTGCTGTCGGGGAACATGCGCACCGCCGTCTCGAACACCTCGTTATACTCCTTGCTGCCCACCTCGTAGCACTGCGCCACATGATACATCTCGTTCTCCGAGAGCAGCTGAGGCCGCGTCTTAATAATCTCCTTCGCCTCCTCAACCGAGAACGGGCGCACCGTGCAACTGATGATATAGTCGGAGTGGCGCAGGCCCGGATACCACGTGCTGAGCATGAAGCGATACTGCTCGGGGTAGCGGCTCTTTATCTGCGCCTCGCGGTCGTCGGGAGCCAGCGTGGTGTCGTTGGCCAAAGCCAGCAACTCGTCGCGGTTGTCGATGTTGCTCTCGCCGATGCAGCGGCGCAAGCCGTCCCAGTCCTCAGGCGTGAAGTGAACGCTGAACATCCTGTCGTCGAGCTTCACCATCTGGCGCACATAGTCCTTGAGCGTGGCGGCGCGGTGCTCGGCCAGCCAGGCGTTGTGGTCGTAGGGCGACTCGGGCGAGGCATAGCCGTGGATGTCGATGTTGGTGATGGTGATGTTGGCGTCGCGCTTCACTATGTTTATCGTGTCGATTATCTTGGCCAACTCACGTGGGTTCTGGCGGTAGTTGGGGTGCAGCTCGGTGCGGTTTACGGGGAAGTCGATGAACGCCCGTCCGCTTATGGTGTAAGGCTTCACGTCGGTGGTCTGCGGTTGGCAGTAGGCCACGCGCGGCTCGCGCAGCTTGCGCACCACCACGTCGTTCTGCTCGTCGATGTCGCCACATCCGCACAGGTCCTCGCGCACCACGATGTTGGCGTTGCGCATCCACTGGGCATACGTGGTCTGGTCCTTGTAGTCGATGGAGCGGTCCTCGCCCGACTTCCACGCCACCACCTGCGCCCCCTCATACTGCCTGTAGTCGCGGCGGCGGTACATGATCTGCTGGCGGCGGCCATTGATCACCACGGGGTGGAAGGCCACGCTGTCGTGCGCCCCGATGAGCCACGGCGTGAGCACTATGCGGCGGTTGGCGCCCATGGGCAGCGAGTCGGCGTCGAGCTGCATCGACAGGGCAAACAGTCCGTCGGCGCGCGCCGTGCCCACGCCGCTCACCGCAATGGTGCGGTTGGCCAGCCGCGGCAGGCTGTCGGCCTGGGCCGTGAGCGTGGCCATGAGGGCGGCCGTCATTATGGTGGTTATGATGTGTCTTTTCATTGCCATGGTGTGTGTGATATTGTTTAGAACATATACATGATGCTCACTGCGGCCTTCGTCACGCCCCAGTAGTTGGTGTGGCCCGACTCGGTCTTCTCGCCGCACTCGCCGCAGCGAAACTGGTCGTACTTGATGTAGTCGTAGCCCAGGCCAAGGGACGTCTCCACGTTCCAGTGCTTCGACAGCGGCCACTGGTAGCCTGCGGTGAGTCCGCCGCCCAAGAACCAGCCCTCGTAGCGGCGGTTCTCGAAGTCGTCGAGAATGCGCACGGGCAGCTTCACGCCCCCGGCGTTGAACTGGCCGCCCATGAGGTGGGCGCCAACAAACCAGCCGTTGAAGCTCTGGCAGAACCAATAGCGGTATTCAGGCTGAAGCAGCCAGTGGCGCAGCTTCTTGCTCTCGGAGAACTTCCATGGGTTGAGTCCATAGAATATCTGGGCGGTGTGCTTGCGACCCGTCTGCACCTCGACGCCGATGTTGGGCGTGGTGGTGGCCCAGTAGAGGGCGTTGGTCTTCAAGGCAACGCTCTGTGCCGGCGCCTGCAGCGTGGCAAGCACAAGCAGCATGGCTGCGCATAGCATCTTCTTCATCGCTATTATATGTGTTCGGTGTGACATCTGTGTCAGAGTATTTGTATCAATGACCAATAAAACATTTTCCAGCTTATCCTGCCTCCGCATCGTGCATCTCTCATCGCGTCGCACCCACAAAAGGGGTGTCGCAGCGCTCTTGGGATGTGGACTCGTGGCCAGTGGCCGTCCACGTTTTATTTCGGCGGCAAAGGTAGGGCGCAAAAGTCATGGCCACTTGAAAAAACAGAAAAACAATGACCCTTGCAATGTGAAAAATCGCGTTTTGTAAACCCCAAATAGGGGTATATTTGGGGGACAGCGGGAAAAACCGACCCTGTGGGGGGGGGGGTAAAACTCCATGATACACAGATGATTGCAGAAATGGCACGGATTTTTGCAATATACGATACCTTAATACACCCGAAAATGTTAACTTTGCGAGTGGAAAAAGCGGCGGTTGCAGCTTGTAGTGGGCGACGTGTCTCACGTCGCAACTGAAGCAGTGCGAGAGAACAAGTGGCGATTGCCGCTTGTAGTGGGCGACGTGTCTCACGTCGCAACTGAAAAAGTGCGAGAGAATAAGTGGTGATTGCCGCGGGGTAGTGGGTGTTGGGCTGAAAGCCCTATACTCCATAGCCCAGGGCAACGCCCTGGGTATACGCGAACATCACTTGTCGCCCTGTAAGGGCAAAAGTACAAATCAGAGCAAGTCGTTTATTAACATTATAAAAACACATATAGATGGAATTGCTGGAACATTCATTCAAGGTGGTCGTGCTGTGCGCCGGCGCGTCATACCTGACACTGGGGCTGCTGCTACTGCTGCTCGACATTCACAAGGAAGATTTGTACAAGTCGTACCGGCTGTCGAAGAAATTTCTCGGATGCGCCTACCTGTGCATGAGTGCCACGCTGTTTGCGTGGTATGTGCAGTTCACCAACGACTGGCACACCTACGACCGCGCCATCGCCTGCGCCGACATCATCCTATACTACGCCACGGGCATGTTCATGGCCTATGCCTTCGCCAACCTGCTCGACATCACTTATGTGTGCCGGAGGCGCGTGCGCAACGACATCGTGCGCTGGTCGGCGGCCTCGCTGGCGGCCATTCTGGCGCAGTTCAGCTTCGTGGGCGCACTGGCCCCGGGGCTGATGTCGCTGTCGATACTCATGTTTCTGTGGTTCATCATCGACTTCCTGCGCTATTTCCGAAGGCTCACGTTGAGCAACCGCCAACTGTTTGACAACTACTTCTCAAACGACGTGCTGCACTTTGTGGCGTGGATAAACCGCAGCATCTGTCTCATCGTCGTGGCCGGCTTCGTGGGCATCATCAGCATTTACAACGGAGTGGTGCTCAACTGGTTTTACCAGATCTACATGATTAGCATGAACTTCTACATCGCACTGTGCTTCATCAACCATGGCGAGTGTCACGGACGGCTGCGCGAGGCCATGGCCTCGTTTGCCGAGGAGCGCGCCAACAAGAAGCGGCAGGAGGAGCTGGAGCGGATGGCCGCCGACGACCCGCGCCGCGACGACCTCGACCGCAAACTGAAGGTGTGGATAGCGGCGCGCCGATACACCAACAACTCGTTTACGGTGGAGGAGCTGGCGCGGTGGCTCAACACCAACAAGCTGTACATGTCGCAGTTCATCAACGAGACCTATGGCGTGAACTTCCGCACGTGGATATCCCACCTGCGCGTGGACGACTCCAAGCGCATGATGCTTGAGCACCCCGAAATGAAGATTGAGGAGATAGCCTACCAGGTGGGCTTCTCGTCGCCTTCCTACTTCCTGACTTCATCACTTTCTTACGCCATTACATAGCGCACATTGAAAATCAACGAGTTAGATGTTTAAATTGGGTGACTCAGGGTGACGCAAACATAAAAATGCCTAC
>CAVKUV010000127.1:0-4131 GCA_963659505.1 Lachnospiraceae bacterium | reverse complement strand
ATGCAAAGATACTAAAATTTGGAGGATTTTCCCAAACCAATTCCTTTTGACTATAATTTATAGAACCACCCTTAAATATCATGTGGCTTTTTAATAAAGTCCGCCGCAAAGCATTCCGCTTCTCTTCGTTTGTCACCTCCAAAACCTCGAAGTGATGTCGAGGAAGTCGTCGCCCGAGGCGCGCTTGTAGAGACGCTGGTTGGTGGTGCGCTCCTTCAGGCAGCCGAGATGCTCAATGTAGGGGCCAAGCTTTATGTAGTCGAAGTCGGCCTTGTCCACCGTCGGCGGCACGTGCGCCCTGCCGCTATACCACGCCACCTTGAGCCGTGGGTATGCCCTGTGCAGATGTCGGGCGAGCGTGGCCACATAGTTGGGTTCGGCGTCGCCGCCCATGAAGCACACGCAGGTTATGTCGTCGCCATAGCCACGGATGAGTCCATCGAGACTCACCGCCGTGAGCGGTTCGCCGATGTCGCCCCACAGATACTGGCTGTGGCATCCTGGACACCTGCAGGGACAGTTCGACAGGTTTATCGACAGCGTCACCTCGTCGGGTATCTCCTGGAACACCACGCCCGTGTTAACATACTTCAGCATGGCATCAGTGTTGTTGCTCAGCGTAATAGAACCTGCGTCCGGCCTCCTTCTGGCGAGCCTCAGAGAAGTTGCTCACTCGCTTCAGGTAGCCGATGATGCGCGTCATGTAGTCGATGTTGGTAGAGTGGCAGTGGGGACATTCCTTCAAGTAGCGCTTGTCGATGTGTCCACACTCGTTGCATATCGTGTTGGGTATGTTGAACGTGAAGTAGTTGCACCCTTCCTTGGCGGCCACGCGCAGCAGCTGGCGGTATTGTGCCTTCGAGAGGTGCTCCTCAAGGTTCATGTGCAGCGCCGAACCGCCCGTGAGGTGCTGTATATAGGGCGCACCATGGAGCTTGAACTTGTCGATGATGTTGAGCGAGTCGTCCTCCACGACATAGAAATAGCTGTTGTAGCAGTCGCGCGGCACGAAGTATCCGTCCTCCTTGTCCCACTTGGCGTGCTTCACACCCACGTTCTCGGCAGGTATCATCTCGCAGTTGAACATCACGTCCTTGCTCTTGTACTCGTGGTTCTTAGCCTCAACAAGGCCGAGCACCTCCTGCACAAACTTCAGGTAGTCGGGGTTGTCGTTTATCTTCAGTCCCATGAACTCGGCGGCCTCCACCAGTCCGTTCACTCCGATGGTAAGATACTGGCGGGCGATGTTTATGTATCCGGCGTCAAACAGCGGCAGCATGCCATGCTTCCACAGCACCTTCAGGTTTTCGTTGTAGGCCAACTGCACCTTGTGGCACAGGTCGATGACGTCGGTGAGGAACTCCTTGTAGTCCATCTTGTTGTTGACAGCATACTGCACACAGCGGTTTATGTTTACCGTCAGCACGCTTTTCGAACCCGTTGACACGCCGCCGGCACCGAGGGTGTAGCTGAAGCCGTTGTCCTGAATTTCGTTGCGCAGTCGGCAGCAGCTCGACAGCGAGTCGGCGTTGTCGCTCATGTAGGTGAAGAACGAGTGTCCCTCGGAATACATCTCGGCGGCGAAGTCGCCCCACTCCTTGTCTATCACGTCGCCATCGCTGCTCAGCAGAGCCATCGTTTCCACGGGGAACGTGAGCACGGTTTTGGTGCGCTCCTTGTTGAACCACTTCATAAAGCGCTTCTGCAGCCACGACAGGCTCTCCCAGTCGGGCTGGCTGCCGTCGGGGAAGTAGAAGTTGCCGAAGAGGCTCTCGAAGTATGGTTTGTCGTAGTAGGATATGTTCCAGAACACCGCCTGGTAGTTGCGTGCCCCAGTGGGCTGGTTTATCGAATAAACGATCTGCTCGAAGCAGTCGGTTATCATCTTGTCTATAGTGCGCTGCTTGAGCGACAGGTCAACCACCTTGTCGGCCTCCTTGTAGTATTCCTTGCCATACTCAAGGCCGATGAAGTAGTTGAGATACATGAGGAACTCCGGCGTGGCGCAAGCTCCGCTGAGCATGCTCGACACCATGAACACCATGTTGACGAAGCCGCCGCAGAACGACTTCAGGTTGGTTGGCGCGGTGGAGTTGCCGCCTATCGAGGTGGTGCCGCCTATGAGCCACGGATACATCGTTATCGAGGCGCAATAGTTGGCCAGGCTCGTCTCGTCGTTCTTGTAGATGAAGTGGCGGTTGAGCATGTCGATGTACTTGTCGGCAAGCTCCTTGCCATACATCTTCTTTATGCGGTCGGTGAGCAGACGGCGGTTGAGCCGTATGAAGTTGGACTTGGGCAGCTCGCCTATCAGCGTGGCTATGTTCTTGTGCTCCACGTTGGCGTTGGCGTCATACTTCGACCCCGTGGCGGCGTTGGCGGCCTGGCAATAGTCGGAAAGGAACTTCAGCTTCTCCATCGTCTCGCGGTCTTCGGTGTGGCGCTGGCGGTAGAGCATGAACGACTTGGCCACATTGTAGTAGCCCTCCTTCATCAGTGCCACCTCCACTTGGTTCTGTATGTCCTCCACCTTTATGCTCTCGTGTATGTCGAGATGGCTAAGTATCTTCGACAGGCACCCAAGGTCGGTTGGCTCGTTCACCGATTCAAACGCCTTTATGATGGCGTTCATGATTTTGTCGAGTGAGAAACGGTCGGTCGTACCGTCTCTTTTGGTAATTGAGAAGCTCTTCATTTCCATTATTTCTTTTCCTTTTTGGAAAACTTTTCCGTCGGTCTCGCCGCAAAAGTTTTCCATTTTAGCAAACTTCAAGTTATGTTTTAGTTGTTAAGTTGTCGTTTTTCGTTCTCGGAAATCGACCGCAAAGATACAATAAAATCCGATACTGCGCATCGGATTTCAAGGCTTTAATGTTGCCCAAAAATAAAGTTTTCCTAAAGCTTTACAGAGGAAATATCCACCAGTCCGTTGACTATTGCGTAAATGGTAAGTCCAGCCGAACTGTGTATCTGCAACTTACGGGCGATGTTGCGGCGGTGGGTTATAACGGTGTTTATCGAGATGTAAAGATGCTCGGCTATTTCCTTGTTCGACATGCCCTGCACCAAGGCCACAACCACGTCCTTTTCCCTGTCGGAGAGCATGTCGCTGTTGTCCTGTCCGTTCTTGAACACCATCGTCGAAATGTTCTTCGCCACGGTGTTCTGCTTCGACCGTTGCTCCAGCCGGCGTATGGCCGGAACGAATATTTTGTCCTCCACCATGGTGTGCAGCCGCAGCCAAGCCTCGTTGTTGTATATGCCGTAGAGCGTGGCCGTCAGTTTGTTGTTGCTGTTTCTGTCGCCTGGTATGTACTTTATTATCACGTTCTTCAGCTCGGTCAGCTTCTTGTCGGTCTGGTAGTGGTGCTTCGAGAATGTCTCTATGTCGTAGTCGCCCACGGTCTTTCCCTCCAGCAGCGACTCCACGTAGGGGAAGAGCGACTTCTCCTCATACATCATGTGCTTCTTAATGTCGCGCGCATACTCGTCGTAGAACTTCAGAATCAGTCCGCCAAGCCCTTCGGTCTCGTTTATCGACTCCTCCAGCTGCCGGCGTATCATCGGCAACTGGAAGTCGAGGTAGTACACGTGGCTGGCCTCCAGATAGTGCATTAGCGTGGGAACCGACAACTGCGAGTCGTCGTCGAAGTCGGAATATCCGTTGATGGTGAAGTTCACAACGGCCAAGAATGTGTAGGTGTCAACACCGTTGTCCTGGCAAGTCTCCCTCACCGTCTTGTCTCCAAAACCAAAATTGATGCCGAAACTTCCGAGCGACTGCAACACATTGTAGTTGTCCTTTATGATGGATATCATCTTGTCATCGGCCTCATACATCTTTTGAGTCTTCATCCCTCTACCCATTTATTATTATTGATTGCAAAGTTAGCCAAATACTTCGGTTTCGGCAATAACCAATTATAGGTATTTGCCACTCACGCCTTTGGGCATGACGAGGCGCAATAACCCACTATGCCATTTCCACTGCGATTCGTAAGTATGCCACTTAGCCATCGTAAATGGCATACTTACGGGTCGTAAATGGCATACTTACGGGTCGTAAACGGCATAGTTATAGTCAAAAAGAAATGGTTTGAGAATTTATCAAACGGAATCTGAGAGTCAGAA
>CAVKUV010000126.1:0-4368 GCA_963659505.1 Lachnospiraceae bacterium | reverse complement strand
AACTCCAGGTAAGGGTCGAGTTTTTTCAGTGGACTGTAGAAGTTCTGCATGATGAAGCGGAGAGCCTTGAGGTTGTCCGCTTCATGCACTACGTCGAGCAATGGTGCATCGTATTCGTCGATGATGACCACCACCTTCTGTCCCGTCTGCTCGTTGGCGCGCACCACCAGTCCCATCAGCCGCTTGTTTGGTGTGTCCTCCCAGTCCTCCCTTCCATACACTTTCTCATAAGGGCGGAGGATAAAGTCGAGATATCCAGTCAACGCTTCTGGGTCCATGTGTTTTGCGCCACTCATGTCGAAGTGGAGCACGGGGTGCTTCGTCCACTCCTTCTCGTAGTCGGCAATGTCAAGCCCTTCGAAGAGTTCCTTCTTTCCCTCAAAGTAAGCTTGGAGGGTTGAGGCGAAGAGCGACTTGCCGAACCGCCTTGGACGGCTTAGGAAGACGTAGCTCGTCTGCTTCTTGCGGAAGTCTACGATGTATTTCGTCTTGTCTACATATAAATAATGTCCTTCCCTAATCTTCTCGAAGGTCTGTATCCCCACAGGATAGGTGTTCACGATAGTAGCCATAGTCTCCATCTCTTTTGGTTTTATGCCGCTAAGTTACGAATAATTTGGCATTAATGGTGGCAAAAAACATGATTTGGTGTGGCTTAGGCTATGGGAAATGTCTGCTTAATGTTGTGCAATGCCCATGGCCTTGGCCTTTTCCATGAGCAACTTCATGAGCGGTTCGCGCTCGTTGGCCACCTTGTTGTCGAGAACGGCGTCCTTTAGTGTCTGCTTCAGAAGTCCCACTTCGCGGCACGGCGTCAGACCGAACATCTCCATAATCTCGTTGCCGTCGATGCACGGTTGCAGCAACCGCTTGTAGTCCTTCTCCTTTAGGTCGGCCAACTTCTGTCGCACAGTGCGGAAGTTCTCAAGGAAGAGCCGTTTTCGCGCCTCGTTCTTGCTCGTGATGTCAGCCTCGCACAGCAGCATTAGGTCGTCGGTATCGTCGCCGGCATCGTTCATCAGTCGCCTCACGGCACTGTCGGTCACGATGTCGTCGGCAATGGATATGGGGCGCATGTGCAGGTCAACAAGCTTCTGCACATACTTCATCTTAGCGTCGAGCGGCAGAGCCAGTCGGCGGAATATCTGCGGCACCATCTTTGCGCCTATGTAGTTGTGGTTGTGGAAAGTCCATCCTATGGCGTTGTCCCACCGCTTGGTGCGCGTCTTGCCTATGTCGTGCATCAGTGCGGCCCAGCGCAGCCATAGGTTGTCGCTATTCGAGCACACATTGTCGAGCACTTCAAGCGTGTGGTAGAAGTTGTTCTTGTGGCTGCGCCCGTTCTTCGTCTCCACTATGTCGAGTGCTGCCAGTTCGGGAAATATGAGGTTGAGCAGTCCACACCGCTGCAAGTCAACGAAGCCCCGGCTTGGCGTGCGCGTCATCATTATCTTGTTTAGCTCGTCCTTTATGCGCTCTCCGCTCACAATCTTTATTCTGTCGGCGTTGCGCATGAGTGCGTCGAACGTCTCGTCCTCAATCATGAAGTTGAGTTGCGTGGCAAACCTTATGCAGCGCATCATGCGCAGTGGGTCGTCGGAGAATGTTATGTCGGGGTCGAGCGGCGTGCGTATTATGCCGTCCTCAAGGTCGTATATGCCGTCGAATGGGTCAACAAGCTCGCCAAACCGCTTCTCATTCAGGCACACGGCCATTGCGTTGATGGTGAAGTCGCGGCGGTTTTGGTCGTCCTCAAGTGTGCCGTTCTCCACTATTGGCTTGCGCGAGTCGTGGCTGTAGCTCTCCTTCCTTGCGCCAACGAATTCCACCTCCATGCCGCGAAACTTCACCTGGGCGGTGCCGAAGTTGCGGAACACCGTTAGGTGGGCCTTTCGCCCAAGCGTCTGCTTCAGTTCGTCGGCCACGCGTATGCCGCTGCCCACCACAACCACGTCGATGTCGTTTGATGGGCGTTCGAGAAACAGGTCGCGCACATATCCGCCAACCACGTAGCACTCCACGCCGAGTTTGTCGGCCGCAGCCGATATTTGGTGAAACACTTCCTTGTCCAACGCCTGTGCCAGTTCGTCGTCTGTGAGTATCTTCATTGCTGTATATTGTGCGCTACTTTGTGAAAAAACGGTGCAAAGGTAGCGTAAAAAGGGGAAATGTGCAAATTCGGGGCGTTGGCCTGTCGGTGGAGGTGCGTTGATGAAGAAAAAATAAGTTGGTGTGATTTGATCTACTGACACGTCTACGGCTCAAATCACACCAACTTATTTTCTGTATAGTCACTTACTATTATTAAATCTTGCCGTGCTTTTTCTTGACGAGGAGAATGCGGCGTACGCTCTCGTTGATGCGCTCCTCGGAGATTGCGCCTGTGTTCACGGCCTCTACTACGGCATCAAATGCTTTCTTGTAGCTGTGTATGCAGAGCACCACGTCCACGCCAGCCTGTATGCTCTTCACTGCGGCGTCTTCGGGAGCATACTGGTCGGTTATGGCGCCCATCTCCATGGCATCAGTCACGATGATGTTGTTGTAGCCAAGCTCTTTGCGCAGCTTGTCCTGAAGGATGATGCTTGAGAGTGTTGAAGGCACATTGCTGTTGTCAACGTTTGGGGCGGTGATGTGGGCGGTCATGATGATATCCACGCCATGCTGTATGCCAGCCTTGAATGGTATCATTTCGCACTTCAGCATGTCGTCCCATGTCTTCAGCGTTTCTGCATAGCCCAGGTGCGTGTCGGTCTTAGTGTCGCCATGTCCGGGGAAGTGCTTGATGCAGCCTGTTATGCCGTTTGCGGTCAGTCCGTCGAGGTAGCTGCAAACCATTGTGGCGACAGAGTCGGGGTCGCTGCTGAACGCGCGAACGCCAATGACGGGGTTGTCGGGGTTGCTGTTAACGTCGGATACGGGTGCGAAATCCACGTCGAAGCCATAGTCCTTGAGGTACGACCCTATATAGTTGGCCGCATTGTATACCGTTGGTGCGCCGCCGTTTTGGCAAAGCCATGTCATGCTTGTGTATTTGTTGAGTCCAAAGGCGTCGTTGTTGGCAAGGCGCGCCACGCGTCCGCCCTCTTCGTCAACGCAGAGCAGAGGAGAGTTCTTCAGCTCCTTTATCTGCGATACGAATGTCTTTAGCTGTTGCGGTTCCACGCAGTTGTGGGCGAAAAGTATCACGCCGCCGGCAGGATACTCGTTGTCGAGATCTTTCATTTCCGACGTAATGCTCGTCACATTATACGAAGGCCACTCCTTGACGGCGGGCTTCACTTCTCCTGAGGCAATCTTCTCTATCAGATATTCAGGTCTGATCCAAAACATCTGTCCCACTTTCTCGCGGAGCGACATCTTTTTCAGTATGCCCTCTACGTATTCTTGGTCGGTCGGGGTTGTGTCGTTTGCGTTGTCGTCGCTACACGCTGTAAATGCGAATGCCACACACAGCGTTACAATTGTGTGCAGCCAAAAACTCTTGTATAGTTTCATCTGTTGTTGTGTTTGTAAAATCGAATGAATGTTTTTGCCTAAAAGCATACTGGCTTTTGGGGCAAATAATGCTGTTATAGGTATCCTTGGCGTTGCAGTTCGTCGGCCACATCGGCCAGCTCTTTGTACCACTCCTTGCCGAAGCGGCGCGTCAGAGGACCTTCGAGAAACTTGTATATGGGCAACTTCAGCTCGCGTCCCTTCTTCACCGCCGGCGCACACACGTTCCATCGGTGGTAGTTGAGGGCGGTTCGCCCGTCGCTGAGGCTCTTCTCCCTTATGGGGTAGAGGGCGCAGCTGATGGGCTTGACGAAAGGTATGCGTCCTGCGCGGTGAGCCTTTTCGAGTGCGCAGAAGCAGCAACCGCCTTCGTGGCAGGTGAAGACGCAGTCCTTTCCGCCCACTATGCTCGTCACGAGGTCGCCGTCACGGTCGCTGTATGCCACTCCCTGCTTGTCGATTACGGCCTGTGCGTTGGCGGTCAGGTCGTTCCATACGGTGTCAATCGAGTCTTCAATCTCCGCTATCTCGTCGATGGTGACGGGTGCTCCAGCGTCGCCTTCAACGCAGCACTCGCCGTGGCAGGCGTCGAGGTCGCAGCAGAAACATTCGGTGAATATGTCGGACGACACCAGCACGTCGCCAATTTCAAGTATCATGGTGGTATGTTCTTTAGTTGTGGGGATGCGTTATGGAGGTTGTTCCTTCGCGTTGTTGGTTTAGGCGTGTTCTATAAATTCCACGCATTGTTAAACTTCATTTTTAGACGGATTGCTCTTTGTGTCTTTTTGATTTTATCCGGCATATTTTACTTTCTTCTTGCATAAGATAGGCTGCGCCTCAGCAATTGAAGCAAGCTTCATTGCGTTC
>CAVKUV010000125.1:0-4377 GCA_963659505.1 Lachnospiraceae bacterium | reverse complement strand
AATTGGGAAGTCTCGACGACACCTACGCCACAGACACCTGCAAGGCTATTCCTGCAGGCAGCGAAGTGGAGTTCCTTCCACAGCTTCCTTCCGGCGAAACCAATACTGGCAAGTGGGAATGGAGCACGGGCGAGCACACCCAGAACCTGAAGGTCACGGCCACACGCAGCCAAGTATATCGCGTGACCTACGAGAACAGTCGTGGAGTGAAGAGCACTGCCACCTATACCATTGCCGTAAAGGGCGACTGTCAGGTTGACTCCGTAAAGCCTTTCATTACTTACAATGGGAAGACCATAGCCGACACCACTATAAATGTCATGGCATACTCCGACGTGACTCTGAAGATCGTTCCTTTCGGAGGCTGGGGCCACATGGAGTGGAGCAACGGTTCTACTTCCGACGAGATAACGGCAGAGATGATCGGGCACGACAGGGAGTATAGCGTGGTCTATACAAACCAAGGCGGCGCACAGTCAAAGACCACGTTCCACATACACGTCATAGGCATGACAGCCGCACTGCGTGTTGGCAGCGGAGAGCTTCAGACAGCCGACAGTGTTGTGGTGCTGAAAGGCCAAAAGCTCACGCTTCTGCCTATGACAACCGACGGATACAAGGCCGGCGAGTGGATATGGAGCAACGGAGCTACGACAGATTCGCTCGTATTGGAGAACGTGGAGCACAGCGATGTCTATACCGTGGTACACACGTTTGGCACAAGAACCGACACACTGGCGTTCAAAGTGCAGTGCACCTCGCCCGACTTCGGTCCCGAAAACGGCAACTATCATGTGATGGACGCCGCCACATCATACTATCTCACCAATACAGGACTCTCCTCACCCAAGTTCGACGAGAAGAACGAGGTTGACACTACGTCGCAGACTTGGGCCATAACAAAGGACGGTGACAGATACAAGATAGTGTCGATCATGGACGGCAAGCACCTAAACTACAATGCCCGCTTGACAGCCGAAGGGTCATACAACCAGGACAAAAGCTCGTTCTATTTCTATGGACTGGACGGCACAAGCCTCTATGCTATAAGAAGTAGCGAGTCATCTGGATCGATGTTTTGGGCAGTCAACAATCAGACCACGCTCAACGCCAAAGGTTCTGATGCGTTGCAGGGCTTCCCTTTCAGGCTGGAGTTTGTGTCGCCCACCGATGGAATATCTGTAGTGAGAACGGAAAAGAGTACAAGTCGTTTTGCCTATAGCCTCACTGGCCAGAGAGTGGACGGGAGTTATAGGGGCATTGTTATAACAGATGGCAAGAAAACTGTCAGAAGATGAAACCGAACAATTTTTACCTTTAAATAAATGACGTGAATTATGAAAAAGTTAATGTTACTATCTACCCTATTGTCGGGAGCGTTGACAACTACAGCACTGGCAGACGTAAAGGATGACCTGGCCGGAGCTACGGCCGACAATCCCAAGGACGCCACCTACCTTATTGGCAACGCAAAGATGGATTCTACCGGCTATTGGACTGTTGTAGGCGACGCATGGGGACTACAGGCATCCAACTACACCAATGGCGAAGCGGTGATAGAAGGTTTTTATGAGCGTTGGATACGCAAGCCGCAGACACTGTCCGACGGGCATTTCTACCAGACTATAAAAGGACTGCCAAAGGGAACCTACCGTCTCTCTGCCACATGTATGGCCACTCAGCAAAGCAATGCCGCAGCCAAGCAGACCGGCACATGGCTCTTTGCACGCCACGATGCTGCCGGCGACTCCATTGAGGTTTCTACAGGCGACGGCGTTCCTGAAATATTCAACTGCGACTTCATCCTAAATGCCGACGGTGACGTACAGATTGGTTACGGTGTCTCAGGCACAAGCTGCAACTGGGTGTCTGCAGACAACTTCAAACTCACATACTACGGCGAGGGCATAGGACTCTTCAAGGATAATCTGCTCAACAAGATGGACGACCTGCGTGCCAAAACGGAGTTGGGCATATACACCGGTCTCGTGTCGGATATTGAGGCAGAACTGGCCATTGCCGAAGAACTGTATAAGAGTGATGACGCCACTGTGGCTGCCATAGACGCGGAAATAGCAAAGCTGGATTCTCTGATGGCCAAAGCCGACGAGAATGCCGCAGCCTACGACAGATTGATTGCTGCAGTGGACAGCGCAAGCACGACACTGGGACTCGACGCTACCAAGTTTGACCTCACCATACTCGACGGCTATCTTGTTGACAACGCCATCGACGAGGTGGTTGATGGGCATACTGTCGACACCGAGAAGTGCGACGAGCTGACAGCCGGCATATACAAGGCCATAACACGCACCCTGTGCAGCGGAATAAAGGAAGGCGGCGACGCGACTTTCATACTCAAAAATCCTGGTTTTGACAACGGCAGTACAGGATGGTCATATACAGGTGCTACTCCTGGCGTGAGCTATAGCGAAATGGAATTCTTCAACCATGCGTTTGACTGCTGGCAAGAGGTGGAAGGCGTGCCCGACGGAACGTACACCCTCAACGTACAGGCGTTCATACGCACCAACGCCAACGCTACGGCCTATGAGAACTATCTGAATGGCATTGAGATAAAGGCCAAAGCCTATGTCAACGACAGCGAGCAGCCCATTGTCAACGTGATGGCACAGGCTTCGGAACAGAGTCTCGGCACGGGCGACTATCAAAATGCCGCCGGCACCTACACACCTGACAATATGGGTGGAGCCTCTGCCTATATGGCTGCCGGCTACTATGAGACCACAGTAAAGGGAGTGGCCGTTAACGGCAAACTCCGTGTGGGAATAAAGTTGCAGGATGTGGAGGGCTACAGTTCCTATTGGGTGCTCTTCGACAACTTCCGTCTGACTTATAACGGTACAGACATAAGCGAGATGGCCGAACAGAGAGACAAACAGCTGGCCGAAGCCGAAGCACTCTACGCACAACCCATGAATGCCGACTCGCTCTCAGCCTTGAAGACAGCTGTGGAAACTGCACGCAGTGCCACCACAAGCACTACCCTTGGCACGGCTCTCGGACAACTGACCACCGCAACCGCTGCCGCCAAGTCGTCGATAAAAGCTTATGCAGTTCTTGTTGACGCTCTTGCCGCATCGAAGGTGAAGGTAAACAAGTACAAGAGCGAGGGCGGTAACTACACGACCAACTACAATGCAGTGAATGAGAAACTCCTTGTCGGAGGATATGCCGACGCTGAGATTGCCGCACAAGTAGTCTATGTGAAGACATTCACCAATCAGTATCTGCTTGAAGATGTCGGCACTGGAACAACGCCTGTCGATGTGAGCTTCGTAATTGACAATCCCGCATTTGAAGACAATTCCAATAGCGGCTGGAGCTTCAATGGCTCTACAGGAGCGGTGAACTACAACCTCCAAGAGTTCTTCAACATAAACTTCAACATGTATCAGCAGCTCTATGGCATGAAAGCCGGCAAGTACAGACTCGACGTTCAAGGCTTCTATCGCTGCGGACTGCCTACGGAACTCGGCGAGGCTCTCAACGCAAAGATATACATTAACGACGCCGAAACTCCGCTCATGTCGATAGCCGACGGACAATACGAGGGCACAACTCCTGGCTCACTTGTGTTCGACAACGAAACGGGAATGTCAGTACCCAACACCATGGAGGCGGCATCGTGGTTCTTCGACTCTCTTGACGTGAAGAAATACGCTGGCAATGAAGTTACCTACAAATACGATGACACTACAGCCGACTTTATCATAGGCATGAAGAAGGATGTGACCGTAAATCGTGACTGGACCATCATAAACGGTTTCCAACTCTACTACATCGGCACAACTGACGGCATAGAGGAAACCGCCAGCGATGCCAAGACCGTGGCCATAGAGTACTATGATGTCAACGGAAGAAGAATTAGCGGAATGCCGAAGGGTTTGGTTATCGTGAAGATAAAGAAGGCCGACGGCAGCGTGGAGACGCGCAAGCTGACAAGAAAATAGTACGCAGACGCACTATAGGGTGCTCTTCGCCTTGACGCAACAAGGGGGGATGCAGATGCGGCAATGTCGCAACCTGCATCCCCTCGTTTTTTATAGAACCACCCTACATCCATTGTAACCGCAAGCATAGGCAAGACAAGCCCTGTACGGGCATTGTACTTGCCTTGAAACCGGTCAAATTCAACAAAAAGGAACTTGATTGCACAGATTGCGCATCAAGATAAGCGCGCTTTTTGCTATTTTTGTAGTCGAAAAGATGGTCAACGGCACTTTTTGTTTTAAGTCTATATAATATTACATACTAAAAAATGAAACTAAAAACGCTTCTTTTGTTGCCTACAGTATTAGTCGCTACAGGCACGCATGCGGAAACGCCGGTAAAGAAACAAATATCCAAGGACCT
>CAVKUV010000124.1:0-4377 GCA_963659505.1 Lachnospiraceae bacterium | reverse complement strand
CCCTATTTGCCTATTTATTGTTATAGATGTTTATCTATACTTATTTCACCTCCTCAAAGTCGGCGTCCTGCACATCTTGTGCGCTATCGTTGCCGCTCTGTGCCTGTTGGCCACCTTGTGCGCCCTGAGGACCTGCCTGTTGGCCACCTTGGTACATCTGCTGGCTTGCTGCCTGCATCACGGTGTTGAGGTTGTTGATGGCATTGTCGATGGCTGCCACGTCGCCACTCTTGTGGGCGTCCTTCAACTGCTGGAGAGCCTGCTCGATGCCAGGCTTCTGGTCGGCCGGTATCTTGTCGCCGTTGTCCTTCAAGAAGTTCTCGGTGGTGAATATCATGCTGTCGGCCTGGTTCATCTTGTCAATTTTCTCGCGCTCAGCCTTGTCGGCTGCGGCGTTCTGCTCGGCCTCGGCCTTCATGCGGTTGATTTCGTCCTCGCTCAAGCCAGACGAAGCCTCGATGCGTATGCTCTGCTCCTTGCCAGTGGCCTTGTCCTTGGCACTAACCTTAAGAATACCGTTGGCATCGATGTCGAACGTCACCTCAATCTGCGGAACACCACGACGAGCTGGGGCGATGCCTGTAAGATTGAACTGGCCGATGCTCTTGTTCTGGGCTGCCATGGGGCGCTCGCCCTGCAGCACATGTATGGTTACCTCGGTCTGGTTGTCGGCTGCGGTAGAGAACACCTCGCTCTTCTTGCAAGGAATGGTGGTGTTGGCATCGATCAACTTGGTCATCACACCACCCATGGTCTCGATACCGAGGGTCAAAGGAGTAACATCGAGCAACACGATGTCGCCTACACCCTCTTCCTTATTCAGGATAGCTCCCTGTATGGCTGCACCAACTGCCACAACCTCATCGGGGTTGACACCCTTTGAAGGCTCCTTGCCGAAGTAGTTCTTCACGAGAGTCTGAACGGCAGGAATACGGCTTGAACCGCCCACGAGGATAACCTCGTCGATATCTGACGTTGAGAGCTTGGCATCGCGTATGGCGTTTTGGCAGGGCACGAGGCAAGCCTGGATGAGGTTGTGTGCCAACTGCTCAAACTGCGAGCGGGTGAGCGTCTTCACCAAGTGCTTCGGCATTCCGTCTACGGCGGTGATGTAAGGCAGGTTGATTTCCGTTGAAGTGGAGCTTGACAACTCTATCTTTGCCTTCTCGGCAGCCTCCTTCAAGCGCTGCATTGCCATTGGATCCTTGCGCAAATCCACGCCTTCCTCGTTCTTGAAGCCGTCGGCCAACCAGTTGATGATAACCTGGTCGAAGTCGTCGCCACCAAGGTGGGTGTCACCATTAGTAGAGAGCACCTCGAACACGCCGCCACCGAACTCAAGTATCGATATATCGAACGTACCGCCACCGAGGTCGAACACGGCAATCTTCATATCCTTGTTTGCCTTGTCAACGCCATAGGCCAAAGCTGCGGCAGTAGGCTCGTTGACGATGCGTCGAACATTGAGACCAGCAATCTGTCCGGCCTCCTTTGTGGCTTGGCGCTGCGAGTCGGAGAAGTAGGCAGGAACGGTAATCACTGCATCCGTCACCTCCTGTCCGAGATAGTCCTCGGCTGTCTTCTTCATCTTTTGGAGCACCATGGCTGAAATCTCCTGCGGAGTGTATTTGCGTCCGTCAATCTCCACGCGAGGATATCCACCCTCGTTAACCACGGTGTAAGGCATGCTCTCGGCCTCTTTCTGGCTCTGTGCGTATGTCTCGCCCATGAAACGCTTGATTGAGTACACGGTGTTCTTAGGGTTGGTGATGGCCTGACGCTTGGCGGGGTCGCCAATCTTGCGGTCGCCTTCCTTCACGAAGCCCACCACAGACGGAGTGGTGCGCTTGCCTTCGCTGTTGGCTATCACTATCGGTTCGTTGCCTTCAAACACGGCAACACACGAGTTTGTTGTTCCCAGGTCTATTCCAATGATCTTTCCCATAATAGTTATTTTCTTTATTTTTTTTTATTGTTTCTTTTTGTTTTGCTTGTGTGACTGCTTGCGCAATCCTACGCTATTATTGCAAAGCGTGTGCCAATGACACGGCAAAGGGCTAAGCGCGTCACGCATGGTGACATTTTGTCACGTTGGCGCATCGCCGATGCGCTCGCCATTGTGTCAGCTCGCCCTTTTGGCGCACTTCTTTGTCGGTTGCGTGTTGGTGGGTCTTGTGCAGACGCGATGTGGCATATATATATGTGGTAATTTATAGAATTCACCTATAAGGAGTGGGCCACCCCATGCCAACCAGTTGCTCCATAACCACTAAAAGGCGGCTTGTTGGCCATATGTTGACAAAAATATGTAACTTTGCAATAAATAATATTTTTTCTAATCATTGCAGAAAGCATAATTTATTCAAGACATGGACAAAGCACAGAACAAGTACATCGCCGTGACCTATAAGCTGTATACGGTGGAAGACGGAAAGAAAGAATTGGTGGAGGAAGCCACAATCGAACGCCCTTTCCAATTCATAAGCGGCTTCGGCATAACGCTCGACGCCTTTGAGGACAAAACGGCAACCTTGGCCAAGGGCGACGCGTTCAGCTTCGAACTTACCAAAGACGAGGCTTATGGCGACATCGACCCGGAACGCGTGCTCGATCTCGACCGCGAGATGTTCTGCATCAACGGGCACTTCGACCACGAGCACATATTCAAGGACGCCATAGTGCCGCTGCAAAACGAGGACGGCAACCACTTCTTTGGCCGCGTGCTCGACCTCGACGACAAAAAGGTGAAGATGGACCTCAACCACCCGTTGGCTGGTAAGACACTGTGCTTCGAGGGAAAGGTGATGGAGAGCCGCGAGGCCACCAACAGCGAGATTGAGGGCATGGCCAACAGACTGAGCGGCGAGGGCTGCGGCTGCGGTTGCGACGACTGTGGCGGACACGACGACCACGAGTGCGGCTGCCACCATGACGACCACGAGTGCGGACACCACCACCATCACGATGGCGGCTGCCACTGCAAGCACTAAGTGACAATTCCGCAAATCACCACCTAACCACACAAGACTATGGGCAACACTTTTGGAAAGACATTCACCATAACCACTTTCGGCGAAAGCCATGGAGTGGCCGTGGGAGGCGTGGTCGATGGCATGCCAGCCGGCATCGACATCGACATGGCCTTCATTCAGCACGAGCTTGACCGCCGCAGACCCGGCCAGAGCAGCATAACGACAAGTCGCAAGGAGCCAGACCGCGTGGAGCTGCTAAGCGGCGTGTTCGAGGGCAAGTCGACGGGATGCCCCATTGGCTTCATCGTGCGCAACACTAACCAGCACTCCAGCGACTACGAGAACCTGCGCAGCGTGTTTCGTCCGTCGCACGCCGACTTCACCTACACTCAGAAGTATGGTGTGCGCGACCACCGTGGCGGTGGCCGGTCGTCGGCGCGTGTAACCATAAGCCGCTGCGTGGCCGGGGCACTGGCCAAGCTGGTCTTGCGCCAACTTGGAATTACCGTGCAGGCATACACCTCGCAGGTGGGCGACATAGCTCTTGACGGCGACTACCGCAGCTACGACTTGTCGGTGGCCGAGACCAACCCTGTGAGATGTCCCGACCCAGCTGTGGCCGCCGACATGGAGAGGCTGATAACAGAGGTGAAGGGCGAGGGTGACACCATAGGCGGAGTGATAAGCTGTGTGGTGAAGGGGTGTCCCGCCGGACTTGGCGAGCCTGAGTTCGGCAAGTTGCACGCCCAGCTTGGTGCAGCTATGCTTGGCATAAATGCAGTGAAGGGCTTTGAGTATGGCGAAGGCTTCGCTGGCGTGACGGCGCGCGGGTCGCAGCAGAACGACCTGTTTGTGTGTGCCGATGGCAAGATAACCACGGCCACAAACCATAGCGGAGGCATACAGGGAGGCATAAGCAATGGCCAGGACATATATTTCCGTGTAGCCTTCAAGCCAGTGGCCACCATCTTGACGGAGCAACCAACTGTAGACAAGGACGGAAACCCCACACGGCTCACAGTTCGTGGAAGGCATGACCCGTGCGTGTTGCCCCGTGCGGTGCCTATCGTCGAGGCCATGGCGGCTATCACGTTGCTCGATGCATACCTGTGTGGTAAGGCAGCAAGATTATAAGAATACTATAAAAAGTGTATTTTTATCGAAAAATAAGCGCAAAAGGTTGCCGCAACCGGCATTTGTTTGTATCTTTGCGCACAGCTATCAAGGGTATTTGTGAAAATGCGGATAGCTTTATTAGTTAAGTCTAGTTTAGTTTTTGTGTTGGTTGAGGGCGGCCGTTCGGTCGCCCTCAAATTTTGTGCGCCAGCAAAAGGTAGCAGGGCTTGATTATAACCCAACTTTGCCCCTTTAATCTTGTTTTTATTGCAGTATCAGCAGTTTAGCA
>CAVKUV010000123.1:0-4520 GCA_963659505.1 Lachnospiraceae bacterium | reverse complement strand
TGACAAAATCCTGGACAACTTTTTGTTGTCCAGGTACTTATAAAAATATCAAATTATAGTGTTGCGGAATTTAGGTTATACTGGAGAACAGCATTCCCATTTTCCAATTTTACGTGTTTGGCACATTGACAATGTGCTAAGTATGCGTTGTTGGACAAATGGCTATCTGTCGGTATTCTTTATATTTATGTTTGACATTGTATTTGTGGCTTCAAAATAGACGGATTAGTAAAATGCGAAAGCGGACAGAAAAGCGGCGGTTGGCAAGGGAGTTGGAAAAAATGAAAGTTTTACCGTATATGCAATGAGAGGTATTGTTGTGCTATTTCTTTCAGAAACCGCCTAATCCATATCGCCTCGCCTGCAAATTACTGAACGAATTGTCCACAAATTACTAAATTGACAAGAAAGGTCATCAATACAAATATTTGCGTCCGTGCCGCTTGCGCAGCCTAAGCTTTGGTGCTTGGGTCGTTGCAAGCGGCATGGGTGTATTGTTAAGGGATGGACTACTGTTTTTGTTTTTAGCTAACGCTTCTCTATCGTTATCATTCCTCCGAATATGCCGGAGGGCGTGAGGCGGTCGCCAGAGTTGTATATCTGCGGCTGCGAGTAGGTCACGCGCTCGGCTTCGGGCAGGCCGGCGTCGCCTATCATGCGGTTGGCGAGCACGTTGCTCACGCGCAGTTGCAGACGGTTGGCGCCTTTCCTTATGTGCTTGGTGAGGTCGATTGTCCACGGCGAGCACCATATTACGCCCACCTCATGCCCGTTTATCATTACCTCCACATTGCCGTTCACCGGCGGCAGGCGCAGCGTCCAGCGGTTGCCGGGCGCAGACTTGCGCACCCGGAACGACGCGGTGTAGTCGCATGTGCCCGAGAAATACTTTATCCGTGGGTTGGCGCTTTGCGTCCAGTCGGCCAGGGGTTGGTCTTTCAGCGTGATGTTCTCGCTGGAGAACGCCATGTCGCAGCGGTCGATGGATATGGTCTCCAATGGCGGCTGGTCGAATGGGCGCACCGCCAAACCGTCAACCATTTCATCGGTAGCCACCACAAAGCCCGACTCATTAGGCTCAAGATGCAAAGGCAGGGTGAGCTTGTCGCCGTCCCTCCGTGCGTCGTCTATAAGCTGGCGAGTACCGTCGGTAGGGTTCCAGAAGTAGGCTGTGCCGTATGCCGTGCGCAGACCAACGGGCGCATGGTATGCACTGTCGCTGTGGTTGGCCACGAAATAGAGGTCGCCGTCGGTCAGTTTGCGGTGGCTGAACCACACGGTGCTTCTTGGCTGATGGGCGGAATAGTCCGTCAGGTCGGGCATCGTCGGCAATGCCTCGGTCGCCTTGTCGTTAGGCTCTGTGGTCACTTCCCACGTGTAGCCGTTGGGCATTTGCGGCAGTCGGCGCGCCAGCAGCTTGGTGGGCGGCACGCTTGGCAGTTTGGCGATGATGTCAACCACGGGCTTGCCTTGGCGCATCATGGCGGAGCAGCGCGCCTGGTAGTCCCAAAATCCGTGGCTACCATCCCACAGCGTGTTGCACCGGTTGAGACAGTAGTGCCGTCCTCCGCCAGTGCTTCCTGGGCGCTTGTCGAGCCAAGGCTGGTAGGCCGAGGCGCACACCACAAACTCATTGATGTGGCAAGAGTAGGCGAAGTCGGCCAGCGGCTTCATGTCGGCCAGCGTCTGCGAGTAGCTCATGTCGGTGAAAGCCTCGCCCGACGCTATCGGTTTGCCGTAGCGGTGGGCGGCCGAGGCGCACTCCTTGATGTCGTAGCTGCCGTTTTTGTCTCTCGCCCAAAACTCCCCCTGCGGCTTGTCAACCATGCCCTTCGCGCGGAAGTTGTCGGCGGCGATGCTCAGGCCGTTGCCCATGGCCTGAGCGGTGAGCGTGACGCCAGCGTCGCGGCATAGCCTTTGCAGCGTGGCCAGGTAGCGGTCGCATATCATGTCGGCTATGGTGAGGCGCACGTCGGCCAACACACTGTCGGTCTTGGCGGCAGAACCTATCACGTAGCCCACCATTGCCGGAAGCCAAGGACGCAGGTCGTAGCCACGCCGTCGGCAGAACTCCTGCTCAAAGTCTTGCGTCCAGTTTTGCGCCCCGGCCTCGTGGCTGTCCATGGTTACGCCCTGCGGCTTCAGTCCGATGGCTGCGAGGGTGTCGATGATGGGTTTTGTGTAGCTTTCCCAATGCTTCAGCACGCCGCGTGGCGACAGGTTGTCGGTCTCAAGCCCCATCAAGTTGGCGCGGCCGTGCTTCGACCGCCCTTTGGTGGTCTCGGCCATGATGCGCAGAATTGCCCATTTGCCCTTTGGCACTTGCCAGTTTAGCTTGCTGCCGTTTATTTTGCCGCTGATGTCGATTACGTCAGTTGGGCTGATGGCGCAGTCGTCGTAAGGCGAGTAGTCGATGGGAGTGACGAACTCCGAGCGCAGCCCGGCGCGCTCCTCCCAGTTGGTCAGCCGTGGCAAGGCCGACAACTGCACGTCCCTTATGAACGCCGCACTGTTCTTGCGCTTCAGCACCGCCGGGTCGGTTATGCGTGTGCGGAAGTGGCGCGCCCTCACCGCCGGGAAGCCCACCGTCTGTCCTGTCCATGTGGGCGAGCCATATACAGGCGGCAGTTGGCACACTGTGCGCCAATGCACGCTGTCGTCGGAAGCCTCAAGCACACCCACGGGAGGCCGCTCGGCGAAGAGCACGCCGTCGGGACTGTCGGGCGTGTTCATCGCCCCGTTGCGCGACTTGCCCGACGCAGCGGTGGTGTATGTTATGGCACGTATGCCTTTGTCCATGCTTTCGCCGAGACGGATGGCGAAGAGGGCCACGTCGTAAGCCTCGCTGTCGCGCGATGGACTGGGCAGAACCGTGGCTCCGGCCTTGCCTTTGCCGCCCTCCACCGTGGTTATGCCGCCCACCAGCCGCTGCATGCTCTCGGCCTTGGTTATCCACTTGCCGCCCATGACGTAGCCGTTGCTCACGTTCACCTCGAACGACAGGCCGAGTCGGTGGGCCTCCTGCGCGGCGAACTTCAGCATCTGCCACCACTGTGGCGACATGGCGTCGAGAGCTTTGTCGGTGGGCTTGTGCACCTGGTCGTAATACACCACGCCGCCAACCCCAGCCTTTTTGTAAGCCTCAAGGTCGGCGGTGATGCCCTCGCGTGTGGTTTCGGTCTCTCCGTGAAACCACCACACCTTTGTGCGCGCCGTGTCCTGAGGCTCGTGGAAAGCCTTCCACGCCTGCGCCACGGTCTGCGCGCCCACGCCTTGGGCCAATGCCACGCCCAAGGCCAATGCCGATAGTCGGAAAAAGTTATTCATGTCTTTAGTCGTTTTGGTAGTTTGCTTTATGCAAAGGTACATGTTGTGTTTGAAAAAGTGGCTGTTTACGCCTCCTAAACCGCTGGGTTACGGTGCGTAAACGGCCATGATGCTGTCGGCTCCCTCGTTGCGCGTCTTCACCACCGGCAGGTAGTCCTTAACGCTTCCGGAGAACTCAAGCGTAGCCCCATCGCTTATGCGCAGGTTTATGTTGCTCTTCAATTCGACGCGCCCAGTGAGCCCGTGGCTGGGCGGCACTATGACAGTGCCCCCAACCTTGGCGTGAAGGCGGTCGATGGCCTTCTGTATGGCGGCGGTTGACAGTCTGTGCTGCCTATTTCCAGTCTTGGCGATGCTCAGTTGGCGGTTGGGAAACTGCGGGGCTTGCATGCCGACTATGCGCTTTACGAAGCGCGGAGTGTCTGTCGCTGCTGCCGAAACGGGCATGATGGTCGCCATGAACAGCCCGACGGCCATGGCGAGCCGTGCGGTTACTTTGTTTGTCTTTGTCATTTTTTTGTTTATTGTGTCTTTATTGGAGTTCCGGCAGGGTGGCTTCAGAAAGCCCTTGTGGCAGAGGCTTTTGTAAACTGGGGCATTTAAGCCTCGTAAATGGCCTGTTTACGGGTCGTAAATAGGCCATTTACGGAGGCTAACTGGCATGTTTACGAGTGCCAAATGGCATGTTTGCAGAATTCGGTTCTCTGCTTGTCGGAAATTTTCCTCGATTTTATCTTGTCGTTTTCTTGCCGTCCGGCACATCGTACGGGCTGTGGCGCATAGTTGTACCTGCTGTCGAGGGAGACAAGGGCAGTGCAGCATTGCTGCCCGACGTTTGCGCCAACCCAATCAACGGCCAAGTGACCGTATTTCTTGTGGAGGACGACGCCGACATGATGTCACAGTTGCGCACGGAGCGTGCCGCCAAGCTGATAGTTGAAGGCGAGCACACGGTGGCTGAGATTTCACAGATGGTGGGCTTCAGCGCCCCTGCCTATTTCACCCGTTGCTTCAAGAAGCACTTTGGTACCACGCCAGGCAAGTATGGGCGTTGACGTTATGGGATATCGTTATAGGTGCACCGGCTTGTTTTCCCGTCACGAAATCACATGGTGCCATGAAATAAATACGCAAGCGGCGGCCTATTCCATTAAAAATGTGTAAGTTTGCACATGGAATAAACCCAAACCCCA
>CAVKUV010000122.1:0-4740 GCA_963659505.1 Lachnospiraceae bacterium | reverse complement strand
CTTGTACGGGCTGAAAGCCCAACAACTTCATAGCCCAGGGCAACGCCCTGGGTTTTTGTTTGCGTGTATCTATGCGCCCTGAAAGGGCAAAAGTATATAGCCTTGCGCATTATAGTCTATGTACTTTTGCCCTTACAGGGCGACGGGTGATGTTCGTATATACCCAGGGCGCCAGCCTGGGCTATGTAGTATAGGGCTTTCAGCCCATCGCGATACAATCTGCCAATCATGTAAAATACGCTCAAGTTATTTTTAGAATTACTAAAGTGCCACTGTTTTGCGCCACATCCGAATGAAAATGTCGAGGCAAACACTATGGAAAGTCATGGCAAGCACCGCCCAAAACGGGCTTACACCAGCTGAAGTAAGAGCTTACTTCAATTGGTGTAAGAGCTTACTTCAATTGGAGTAAGAGCTTACAACGGTCGGAGTAAGCTGACTTTGCGCAATGTTCGCCACGACTTTCATGCATATACACAACGGCAATGCACGGCTTCCGACACGACAAGACATAGAAAAGGCGGCGAGCCAAAAGACTCGCCGCCAGAACTAAATGCGAATATTGAGTGTGAGTTGGCATTAAAGATGCCGCCAACGCCACATTACTTCTTAATCTTGTAGAGACGGAACGTCTTGGCAGGCAACTTGTCGTTGAGCACACTGCACTTCGACCCGGCCTCGCAGTTGAGCGTGCCACTGACGGGAACTATCTTGTCGGGATTGTCGAGAGTGTTGTCGGCATCCATCTCGGTGCTGGTGAGGGTCAGGGTCTGTGCTGCGCGCACGCCCTTGAGACCCTGAAGGTTGACGCTAACGGGCTGCTCGTCGCCGCTGGTGTTTATAACCTTGATGATAACCTCACCCGTATTCTTGTCAACAACCGAGCTGGCAAACAGGCCGTCCTGGCCATCCTGTCCGGCCACGGGCTTGCCGTCCATGGTGAGCGACAGCACATTGGTGCCCTTGTTTTGGGCATACATCTGCTGCACATAGTAGCTCACGGTCTTGAACATGCGCACATTGTCGTACCAAATCATGTCGGGACGCCACTGCCAACCCTCGACATGGGCGAACAAGGGGGCGTAGGTGGCCATGTGAACCACGTCGGCGTTGCGCTCAAGGTCGGTCATGAAGGCTGCCTCGTAGAGCGAGGTCTCGAAGTGGTTCCACTTCTTGCCCTTGCCGTGGCAGGCGTATTCGCCGGCAAACACCTTGGGTCCCTTGCGGTCGTAGTTCTCGTAGCGCAAGCCGTGGCTAAGGAACCACTGCTCGTTGCGGTAGAAGTGCTCGTCGACGAGGTCGGCCTTCTGCTCCTTCATGGCCTTCCATCCGGCATCGAACATCTTGCCCTCGGAGTCGGGACCGCTCGTGCCGATTATCTGTATCTTGGGATACTTGGCGCGGATGGCCTTGACAAACGGCTCAAGACGCTTGAAGTAGAAGGTGTCCCACTGTTCGTTGCCCACGGCGATGAACTTCAAGTTGAACGGGGCGGCGTGGCCCATCTCGGCGCGCTTGCGGCCCCAGGTGGTGGTGGTGTCGCCGTTGGCAAACTCGATGAGGTCGAGACAGTCCTGAATGTAGGGCTGCAGGGAGTCGACAGGCACGTGGGCGCTCTCGTCGTTGCGGTTCTGGTATTGGCAGGCCATGCCCACGTTGAGCACGGGCAGTGGCTCTGCGCCTATGTCCTCAGACAGTTGGAAATACTCGAAGAAGCCGAGTCCGTAGCTTTGGAAGTAGTCGGGGAAGTAGCGGTGCTCGAAGGTGAACTCCCAGCGGTTGCGGTTGAGCGGACGGTTCTCTACGGGGCCGATGGTGTTTTTCCACTGGTAGCGGTTGGCCAGCTCCTCGCCCTCGACGATGCAGCCGCCAGGGAAGCGCAGCACTCCGGGATGAACGTCGGCCAAGGCTTGGCCAAGGTCGCGGCGCATGCCGTTGGTGCGGTTCTTGAAGGTGTTGACGGGGAAGAGGCTTATGTGCTCAAGGCTCACGGGGTTCTTGCCGTCGAGGAAGATGCGCAGCTGAGCCTTGTTGTCGGTCTTGGGCGACTTTATCACGACTTCATACTTCTTCCACTCGTTGCCGTTGATGTCGAGCTTGGCCGTGGCGAAGTCCTGGCGCTCGCCCATGGTGTCGGGGTCTATAAGCTGCACACGTATGCGCGCCGTGCCTTTCGATGCCTTCGCCCACACCGTGAAGCGGTATTCCTCGCCCTGGAGCACGCCTATGCCGAAGTAGCCCTCGTTGACGAGGCCGGTGCGGCGGTGGGCATGGCCGGCATAGCCAAGCTCAACATAGTGGGGGCAACGCTCAAAGGGGCCGTCGTCCTTGACGGTGACGTTGCCAAACGACTGCCAGCCCATGAGCGACTGGGGAAACTCGAACGAACGGTTCTTCACCAGTTCGCCATACAGACCGCCGTCGGCGGCATAGTTGATGTCTTCGAAAAACAGTCCGTACATGGTCTTCTGCACGGTGGCTCCGGCCTTCTTCGTGTTGACGTCAAACACGTGGGTTTGCGAAAAGGCTGCAAGAGCCGACGATAGTGCCAAGGCACAAGTGAATAGTCTTCTGCTAGTCTTCATTTATATTGTTATTGATGTGTATGTTTCTGTTATTTCTCTTTCTTCCAAAGACGGCTCATGTCCTCAAGCGTCTTGCCCTTGGTCTCGGGCACAAGCCGCCACACAAACAGGGCGGCCACAACGCAGATGGCTCCGTAGAGGGCGTAGGTGAACCAATGGCCGAAGTCGGCGTCGCCGCCAAGCTTCATGTTGAACATCGGAACGAACGACGAGCTGACAATCCAGTTGAACACCCACTGGAACGCCACGGCGATGGCCACGGCCTTGCCACGGATGGTGTTGGGGAATATCTCGGCTATGAGCACCCAGCAGATGGGGCCCCAGCTGAACATGAAGCTCGCGCTGTAGACCATGAGGCTGACCATGGTGACGAGGCTGAGCGAGTCGTTGCCAAACGTAAGGGCAACGCCAAAGGCTCCGATGGCCATGCCTATGCTGCCATAGATGAGCAGGGGCTTGCGGCCAAGCCGCTCCACGGTGAACACGGCCACGAGGGTGAAGAGGATGTTGACGATGCCCATCACCACGGTGTTGACCATGGGGTTGGTCATGCCCATGTCGCCGAAGATGCGCGGGGCGTAGTAGAGCACGGCGTTGATGCCCACGGCCTGCTGGAACACGCTGAGCATTATGCCGACGAAGATGACGAGCCAACCGTAGGTGAACAGGCGCTCGGTCTTCTCGGTTATGGTGGCCTTGATGTCGGCGAGTATCGCGCCGCCGGCGTCGGCTCCGTTTATGCGCTGCAATATGGCCAGGGCCTTGTTGTCTTGTCCGGCCATGACGAGATAGCGCGGGGTCTCGGGCACAAGACAGATGAGCAGGGCGAAGAGTCCGGCGGGCACGGCTTCGCTGCCGAACATGTAGCGCCAACCGGTGGATATGGTCCAGGCAGCATCGTCGGCGTTGATGACGCGCATGGCCTCGACTATGGGGTTGGCGTTGTCGCCGAGTATTATGAAGTTGACGAAGTATACCACCAACTGGCCGAAGATGATGGCAAACTGGTTCCACGACACGAGTGTGCCTCGGATGTTTGACGGGGCCACCTCGGCTATGTACATGGGGCAGATGGCCGAGGCCAAACCCACTCCCACTCCACCGATGATGCGGTAGACATTGAACACCATGAGCAGCGAGAACGACGCCTGGCCGTGGGTGAAGAACAGGAATTCTGGCTCCATCGAACCCAAGGCCGACACGAAGAACATCACGCCGGCAAATATGAGCGAACGCTTGCGCCCCCAGTTGGAAGCCAGATAGCCCGACAGGGCACTGCCGATGACGCACCCTATCAAGGCGCTGGCGCAGGTGAAGCCGTGCCAACCGTCGGTGTAGGCGAAGTCGGGGGCACCGAGGAAGAAGGCCTGCAAGCCTTTCTCCGCGCCCGAAATAACTGCGGTGTCGTAGCCAAAGAGCAATCCGCCAAGCACGGCCACCAGCACAATGGAAATCAAATAGGCTTTGCTGCCCGTCTGCTGCTGTTGTTGCATAATCATTTTAGGTTTTATAGTTCGTTGTCAATCAAGGTATCGCTGCCATAGCCAAGGCGTGCGCGCCCATCGTGCGCACCGCCACCGATGACTCTTTCTTTATATAATACGAAATAAACCGACGTTTCCCTAATCATGACATGCGAATAGCAGATGAGGAAGGTGGAATGAGAATGCATGATTATGCCACGAGGAGCCTCGAAGAGGTTGAAGCTCAGCAACCCCATGTGGAGCGCAGAGAAAATTTTCTGTTGTTATACCACGCATAGCCTCGAAGAGGCTGAAGCTCAGTAACCCCATGTGGAGCGCAGAGGAAATTTTCTGTTGTTATACCACGCATAGCCTCGAAGAGGCTGAAGCTCAGTAACCCCATGTGGAGCGCAGAGGAAATTTTCTGTTGTTATACCACGCATAGCCTCGAAGAGGCTGAAGCTCAGTAACCCCATGTGGAGCGCAGAGGAAATTTTCTGTTGTTATACCACGCATAGCCTCGAAGAGGCTGAAGCTCAGTAACCCCACGTGCAGCGTAGCGGAACGTGGGGATAATAATCCCGCAACACATATCGGCTTCGAAGATGCCGAACAGAAAAAAAACATACCTCATGTACGGCATCTTCGAAGCCGATTTTGCACCTTACATACAACACCCCACGTTCCGCTTC
>CAVKUV010000121.1:0-4761 GCA_963659505.1 Lachnospiraceae bacterium | reverse complement strand
CACAGTAACGCAACCGATAATTGCTAAACTGCTGATACTGCAATAAAAACAAGATTAAAGGGGCAAAGTTGGGATAAGTTTCTTCCAAATGTATATCTCTCACTATATGCCCATTGATTGTGGCAAGTGCCGGTCTGTCCTCCTCCCATTCACCCCAATCCTTCAGATGACGGACAATCGCACATTCAACCCTGCCAATCCATTCTTTTGTGACACCATACTTCAATGCCACAAAACGGAAATTCTTCAGCGAAGCGACGACATCGCGAATAACTAAATCTGGTCTGCGGATGCCATTGTCACGGGCAAAGTCAATCACATCGCCACGGGTTATGCCTCGAAGCTTCGCGCGTATAAACATGCAATGTTCCTCATTTGGCAAATGCCCACCCCTATCTACTATATAGGTAATGTCATAGGCCGGAGACAATCTCCAAGAGCCGTCTTCGCTCATGACAAACGAGAAATTCTTGTTGTGGTCATCCGTATTGTTCGACAGAACATTGAAAACCATCCTGCGGAATACCTCCTGACAGTCAGCCTCTGGAAGACGGAGCTTGCGGCAAACCGACATCAGTTGCTCATAACTGTCAGCCTCAGGGCATAGAGCGGCCAACGTCTGCGTGTGTAGTTTCCTTGAGCCATATCGGTCAAAGCGTTTGGTCATAAAGTGGCTGTTACCATCAACGACATACAACTCTGACGGCATCATCCTGACTCCTGCGGTTGTGGCCAACTCGTAGTATGTCATTTCCAACTCCGATGCACAATAGCCAGAATCGCCAAATTTCAATATGTAATAGTCAAACCCATCCAAACCAGAGATTTGTCCACTGCGCATCTCGCCAGTCTCTTTGTTTATGGCGACTATCGCCTTGGGCTGTCGCCCACCAGCAGAGGTGCCCACTGCCAACAGAGACTGCATCGTTATCGACTCTTCCGGCAATATGCGGGCATTCTCCCTTTCCACAAATATTCGTTCTGCCAAATCGACCAACGACTTCACGTTGACCTTTTCAGATGTCCGCTCACGCGACACTTCCGGAAGAAACTCCAAAGCCCCCATTCCACGCTTGCCAATAAACGACAACTTGTCAAGCGGATTGATGTCTGCAGCCGCAATATGACGTTGCTGCCGCCAAAGGTCGAACAATTGACTTCCCCAAGCGTCAGGCAAAGAATCGGCGACAAAGGCTGGCAACCTCTGATATATCTTTCCGCTTTCGCCCCACACAGGCGCAAAAGCCCTTACCCCATTGACAGGGGCGCAGAAAGGGGCAATGTCCAGTCCTTTTTTGACAAACTCGGGGTTGTACGTAAAATACGCAAGCCTGCGACGTTCATCCCATGCAAGCCTACCTATTTCCTCATTCCACAGTATTACTCTCAGTGACTTTATCATATCGTTGTGTTAGAGTGTCGAATACGCTGCGCCTTCTTTTCGTTCCTACGCATCAGGCAAGGGGATTCTGGCAATTCCGGAAGCAAATCGTCCAATGCGTCAACCAGACCTATCACTTTCAGCAACAGTATGAATGTTGACAATGACACATTGCCTGCCGTTCCGTTCTCAAACTTGTGTATTGTCGTCAACCCCACGCCCGACAACTCCGCAACCTCCTTTTGGGTGAGGTTGCAACGCATTCTATACTCCTTGAAGCGCGAACCAAGCAAACGCACAAGTTCCGGAGTTGAATATTCATGCAAACCAGCCATTTTTCTTCCATTTATTAAATATCATTACAATGATAGTTATCATGCTTTTCTCCCATTAACCATCAACATAATGAAAGTTACACCTATGCAAAGATATACGTAAAAAACGAAAACGCCAAATGAATTATGGGTGGTTCATTTTCGTTACGCAAAATTTTTGTAGTGGGTGCGGTGCCCCACCGCACACCAAGCAGCAATGTGGCAGTGGGCGACGTGAGACACGTTGCCCACTGCCCAACACATATAGTGTGCAATAAATTCCTTTACAATTTAGGCGCGAAATACTCGCGTTTTTGCCAACGGCTCCCGATAGGGACACAAAAACGCTGTTTTTCGGCAATTTTCGCAATCAACTGCAACACAACGACATACACTCAACACATTCTCTTCACTCCACGCAGAACACGACAAAAGGCGACGGAAATGGCCTCGTTTTGCCCCAAAACCCGCGTGTTTGCACCTCGCAAATGGGTCGTTTGCACATCACAACTGCATGAGTTGTCACCCAAAAGTGGTGCATCCGCACCACAAAACCCATATATCCGCACCCAAAACTACGCCATTGGCCTCAGAAAAATCCTAAAACGAGATTTTTGAAAGTAAAGATTTGCTCAAGAAACTGGCGTTTTTCAGCATTAGTGTGCAATATTGAGGCGGGCAACCGAACCGCTATGCAAAGAGGCTGATTTGCAGTTTTCATGCCACACTCCGTTACTTAGTAATGTTCAAAAATAACTTATGCCGAAAAAAGAGTGGAATGTCGGATTAAAACTATATATTTGCCTTGGAATATATTCACCGCGCAACGGAACGACAGAAGCCCGGCAGGAACATGCATACTCCCGAAAGCTGATGTCTACAAAGGTTTATCAAATTTCCACATCAATATTATATATGGAAGATAGAGAGCGATTTCTGAAAGGCTCGCCAGAGTTCGACCGCCTTGCCTTTACGGTGTTGGCCATCGAGGCTTCGGCGCAGAAAATGGGCATATCACCGTCGGAGATGAGAAGACGGCTTGACAATGTGGGGCTTATAAAAAGCCTCATACAAGATTGCTACGACACCTTGCACACGGAGAGCCGTGAAGCCGTGGCTAGCGAAGTGGTCGAGGCTCTGAAAAACTGGGAAAGGGAGGAGTGATGGAAAAGCAGACTTTATATCATGGGTCAAATGTCGTTGTCGAACACCCACTTGTAAACGTTGGCAGGAAAGACTTGGACTTTGGTCTTGGCTTCTACCTTACACCGTTCCTCGAACAAGCCACGAAATGGGCAGTCCGCATCAAAACCGTCAGGCGAGCCGAGCAAGCAATAGTGAACACTTACGAGTTCTCCCTGCACGACGGCTGTAAGGTAAAGCGTTTCGATGCCTACGACAAGGAATGGCTTGACTTCATTGTTGACAGCAGAGCCGGGAAACAACCATGGGAAGGCTACGACATCATTGAAGGGGGCGTTGCCAACGACCGCGTCATTGATGCCGTCGAAGCCTACATCAATGGCTATGCAGACGTGGAACATACATTGCGGCAGTTGGTTTATCACAAGCCTAACCACCAAATTTGCATATTGAACCAAGATATTGTTGACAAGTATTTACGATTCAAATCATACGAAAGGGTATAGTATATGCTGGACTTCCTACTATGGAACAAGATAGCGCGCGTCATTGAGCAGTTGGCCGACACCCTGGACATATCCACTGACAGGGCATTGCGGATATTCTACGACTCCGACGTCTGCAAAATGCTTCACGACAAAGAGATGGGACTCCATCTGATGAGCGACACATACATTGTAAACGACTTGATAGAAGAGCTTAGAAACAAGCAATAACGACACTATGGACAAAGGACAATTCCTGCTATACCAAACTCCAGACGGCGACTCGCGAATAGAGGTGAAGCTGCAAGACGACACCGTATGGCTCTCGCTCGACCAAATGGCAGAGCTTTTCCAACGCAACAAGTCAACCATCTCTCGGCACATAAAGAATGTGCTGGAAGAGGGGGAGCTTGACAGAGAAGTGGTAGTTGCATTTTTTGCAACTACCACTAAACACGGTGCAATTGAGGGGAAAGTACAAGAACACCAAGTGGCCTACTACAACCTCGACATGATAATCAGCGTTGGCTATCGCGTGCATTCCTACCGTGGCGTACAGTTCCGCATATGGGCGACCAAGGTGCTGAAGGAGTATATCGTGAAAGGCTTCGCCATGAACGACGACCTGCTGAAGCGGGCCGGCGGCGGCAATTACTTCGACGAACTGCTTGCAAGAATACGCGACATACGCTCAAGCGAGAAGGTGTTCTACCGCAAGGTGCTGGAGATTTACGCCCTCAGCATCGACTACGACCCACGGGTGGAAATGACGCAAAAGTTCTTCAAGACTGTGCAGAACAAGATGCACTACTCTGTGCATGGCCACACTGCGGCTGAGATAATCTACGAGCGGGCCGATGGCGAAAAGGACTTCATGGGACTCACATCGTGGTCTGGAGCCATGCCGACGAAGCCCGAAGCCGAAATAGCCAAGAACTATCTCACACAAGAAGAGATAAAGTCGCTCAACCGCATTGTGAGCCTGTATCTCGACTTCGCCGAAATGCAAGCCGAGGAGCACCGCCCAATGTACATGAAAGACTGGATAGACATTCTCGACGACTTTCTCCGCATCTCCCGAAAAGACATACTCACCCACGCCGGAAAAATATCAGCCAAGCTTGCCAAGGAAAAGGCCGACCAAGAATACGACAAGTTCAAGGAGCGCACAAGAAACGAACTGTCGCCAGTTGAAATGCATTTCTTGGAGAATTTCGAGCGCGAACAAAAGAGGTTGACGGGAGGAAAACACGGAGTTTAGTGATGGGAATGAACAAAGGCTAAAGCAGCACATAGGAGGTACGGCGCCTCGCCGTACCAATCGCTCGATAGAGCGAAAAAAACGACATATACAAATGAAGCGCATGAGGCAAACTTAGTAGGTAGGGTGTCCAGTTCGTTGTACCAATTTTAGCTCACTTTCTTAAGCGTTTTGGTT
>CAVKUV010000120.1:0-4943 GCA_963659505.1 Lachnospiraceae bacterium | reverse complement strand
TATTTCACGCTGGCCACTTGCTTGCCAGCCACGTTGCTGTCGATGCTTGTGGGGGTGATGTCGAGCTCGTTGTCGAGGGTGATGGTGGCGCTGTAGTAGAGGCCGCGGTCGGCTGTGCCTGTGGTGCGAAGCAAGCCGAAGTAGCCCAGGTTGATCACCTTTTTGCCGTCGATGGTACCTGCGGTGTTGGTGTCATTGGCGCGCACCACGCTTTCCGAGCCCACAATCGACGGGTCGAGAGCCACGGCCGTGTAGGTCTGGCGGGCGTTTTTACGATACACCACCTCGCTGCTGCTGGCTGTGCAGGTGCTGCCATTGAGGTCGAGCACGAGGCATGCGCCCATTTCGTCGAAGTTATACACGGTCAATCGGTTGCCGTTTTGCTCGGCATAGGCGGGAAATTCCAGCACCTCGCCTTTGGCATAGGTGTAATTGTCGTTGTCGTTGGTGAGCCGACCCAGTTTCACTGTGGCGTTTGACTTGACGAGACGGGTGTTGATGTCTTTGGCATACACCACGCCGTTGTTGTTGGTGAAGTCGGTGCGCATCAGGTTCCACGGGCCGAATGTGATTTCGGCTTCGTTGGCTGTTCCGTTCATGAGGGCCGTGTAGATTTCCGACGGCTTCTTTCCTTTGTCGGCGGCAGGCACAATCATCAGGTATTCATAGGTGTCCTCGTCCATGCCGCACATTTGCGGAGCCATGGTGAGGGTACCCTTGTCCCAGTCAACGTTGGCCTTGAGGTTCACAAGACCCGACGGCTCGGCGATGTTGATGGTTGTGGTCTTGTCGTCGGAGGCGTAGGTCACAGTGGTTTTGCCCACGGTGGGGTAGTTGATTGAGTCGCCGATAAGGTCGATGCGGATGTTGTACTTTGCCAGTTCGGCTGCTGTGGGGGCTGCTGCGGTTGCGGTTGCGGCCATTGTCATTACTGCTAATGAGAGTAGGCAGTTCTTCATAATTGAAAAATGTGTTTGTGTTAAGTAAGTTAGTTATTGGTGGTGAAAAACCATTGATGCATTTTGTTGGTTGTGTGCCCTGTGTTCGCGGGCGCATTCACAAAGGTATGAAAAATAATTAATAACGTCAACAGCCCACAGGAAATTGTCATTGCCTGTGGGCTGCTTGATGGGTGCAGGGTTTGCCTTGTGCCTCGCCATGTGTGGAAGGCGCAAGTTGCGGCTATGGGTTGCGCACTTGGCCGTTGCCGCTGATCACATATTTGTAGGTCGTGATTTCGGGCAGGCCCATGGGGCCGCGTGCGTGCAGTTTTTGTGTGCTGATGCCTATTTCGGCACCGAATCCAAACTGGCCTCCGTCGGTGAACGATGTTGGCAGGTTGGTGTAGACGCATGCCGCGTCGACCTCATGAGAGAAGCGGCGGCAGGCATCGGCATCTTCGGCAATGATGCTCTCGCTGTGGCGCGAAGAGTATCGGCTTATGTGGGCAAGGGCCTCGTCGATGCCGCTCACCACGCGCACCGACATGGCATAGTCTCTCCATTCCCGACCCCAGCTCTCGTCATCGGCAGCACAGAGCAGCGGGTAGTGGCCGTCAAGGGCCTCAAATGCCTCGGGACAGGCGTGCAGTGTCACGTTTTTTGCGGCCAGTGGCTCCACAAGGGTCTTGAGGTCGGCCAGGCGGCTGCGGTCCACGAGCAGGCAGTCGAGGGCATTGCACACGCTCACGCGGCGTGTCTTGGCGTTGAGCACAATGTTGCGTCCTTTCTCTATGTCGCCACTGTGGTGGAAATAGGCATGGCATATTCCGGCTCCCGTTTCGATTACAGGCACGCGCGAGTTGCAGCGCACAAAGTCTATGAGCTTGCGGCCTCCGCGCGGGATTATAAGGTCGATCAGCTCGGCGGCTGCCTCGTGGGTGGCTGGCAGCAGTGTGGCCATGGCCGTGCTCAGGCCTTCTTGCTCAAGCACGCGGTGGATGAGTGCCGCTATGGCGAGGTTCGACTCCAGAGCGTCTTTGCCGCCTTTCATCACCACGGCGCTGCCGGCCTTGAGGCATAGTGAGAACACGTCGAAAGTGACGTTGGGCCGAGCCTCGTAAATCACGCCAATCACGCCAAATGGCACACTCACCTTGGTTATTGTCATGCCGTTGGGGCGTGTCCATTGGTCGAGTGTGCGGCCAAGTGGCGATGGCAGTGCGGCCACGCTGCGCAGTGCGTCGGCAATTTCGGCAATGCGCTCCGGGGTGAGCTTCAGACGGTCGTAGTTGGGGTCTGACGGGTCTTTTTTTGCAAGGTCGCGGGCATTGGCCTCAAGAATCTCGTCTTGGGCTGCCAGGGTGGCGTCGGCAAGATGCCGAAGCACCGCATTGATGCGGTCTTCACTGAGCAGGTTTAGTTGGCGCGCCCCTTCGCGCGCTTGCTGGAATATGTTCATAGTGCAAAAATGTGATTTTAGTCGATATACAAGTAGTCATAGTGAATGAGCGGACGTGCGCCTTGCTGCCCGGCCAGTGCGCGTGCCTTGGCTGAGTCGCAAGCCACTCGTCCATAGGCCACCACGCTGCCGTCGGGGGCGATGACGCGCACAATGTCGTCGCGCACGAAGTCGCCGTTGACGGCTGTCACGCCCACTGGCAGCACGCTTGTGGCGCGCTCGCTGTTGAGCAGGGCCTGGCATGCCCCGGCATTGATGTGGATTTCGCCCTTTGCAAAGCCTTCGCTGTGGGCAATCCACTTCTTCAAGCTCGAAACCGGCTTGCTGCCAGGTGTGAACAGGGTGTAGGGCACCGTGCGGTCGCCGGTGGCCACACTCCATAATATTCCTTCGCGCCGGCCGTTGGCAATGGCCACAGTGATTCCCTCGCCTGCCACTTTGCGCGCAATGCCATATTTTGTGGCCATGCCGCCACGCCCGAAGCTCGACTTGCTGTGCTGGATGAAGCTTGTGTCGGCCAGGCGCCGGCGTGTGTCGATTGTGTCAATCACGTGCGATGCTGGGTTGGCGGGGTTGCCGTCATACACGCCGTCGACGTTGCTCAGTATCACAAGTGCCTGCGCTCCCATCATCGATGCCACAAGGCCCGACAGCTCGTCGTTGTCGGTAAACATCAGCTCGGTGACCGAAATGGTGTCGTTCTCGTTGACGATGGGCAGCACGCCGTGGTCGAGCATCACATCCATGCAGTGCTTTTGGTTGAGGTAGTGGTCGCGGGTGGCAAGGCTGGCCTTGGTGGTGAGCACTTGGCCGCAGGTGATGCCATGGTCGGTGAAAAAGTCGCAATACCGCCTCATGAGTTGGGCCTGGCCCACTGCCGAGTAGAGCTGGCGGGCCGAAACCGCATCGAGTTGTTGTGGCTGGCGCTTCTCTCCGAGCAGGCCGCGGCCGCAAGCCATGGCGCCGCTCGACACCATTATCACCTCCACGCCGCTCTGCCGCAACTGTGCCACTTGGTCGACTATCGCGCTCATGCGGGTGATGTCGAGGGTGCCGTTGGGGCGGGTGAGCACATTGCTTCCTATCTTCACTGTGATGCGGCTCCAAAGCGGGCTGCACGGTGTGTTGCTGTTGTCGGTCATAGTCTTGTGGCTGATTTGGTTGCTAAACGGATGCAAATTTACGACTTTTTCGTGTAAGGCTCGCGCCTGATGGGTGGAAACAGCCGTTGCACTTCTATTTGGACTCAATATTGTCCTAAACGT
The DNA here is from genome assembly GCA_963659505.1 of Lachnospiraceae bacterium. GTDB lineage: Bacteria > Bacteroidota > Bacteroidia > Bacteroidales > Bacteroidaceae > Prevotella. The sequence continues at coordinate 1,278 of CAVKUV010000120.1, read as the reverse complement.
TTTGTGAAAAGATAAAAAAAGGAAGTAAAGCTAAGGCAGAAAATGCTACCTTAGCAAAGAGGACCAACTCTTTTACTTCCTATGGCAAATATAACACTTTTCGCACAAGCAATCGGCAAACTGCCGAAAGAAAATATCCGCAAGATTATCTGCCAGGCAAAAACAGACAAGCATTGCAAGGGATACAGCACTTGGAGCCAATTTATAAGCATGATGTTCTGCCAGTTTTCTGGCTGCGATTCAGTCCGCGACATATCCAATGGTCTGAATTCGGCGAACGGCAACCTTAACCACCTCAGCATCAGTCGTGCTCCGTCCAAATCGACCGTCGCCTATCAGAACGCACACCGTGACAGCAGGGTGTTCCGCGACATCTTCTACGAGATGTACAGATATTTCGGACAGCAGGCACAATGGGAACGAGGCAAATTCCGTTTCAAGATGCCCATAAAGCTTTTGGACTCGTCTACCGTCACATTGACCATGTCACTTTATGAATGGGCTCACTATACGACAAAGAAAGGTGCGGTCAAAATGCACACGTTGCTTGATTATGACAGCCTTTTGCCTGAGTTCGTGAATATTACGGACGGCAAATGTGGCGACAACAAGGCTGCGTTCGACATCCCTGTTACGCCGCATTCTGTAGTCGTGGCTGACCGCGGGTACTGCGATTTCTCTCTTCTTAATGATTGGGACAGCAACAATGTATTTTTCGTGGTAAGACACAAGGATAATCTGCTCTATTCGCAGGTAAAAGAACTGGAACTGCCGGAAAAACGGGCTCAGAACGTGCTTATTGACGAAATTATAGAGCTGGACGGAACGCAGACCAAACGCAAGTATCCCAAACGGATAAGACGTATAGCCGTTTGGAATGACGAGCATAACTATGTGGTGCAATTGCTGACCAACAACTTCAGGCTTGCGGCCTCCACAATCGCCGAGTTATACAAAGCAAGGTGGCTGATTGAGATCTTCTTCAGAAACATCAAGCAGTTACTGAAGATAAAGAGTTTCATCGGCACGTCGCGCAATGCTGTAGAGACACAAATATGGACTGCGCTGGCCACAATGCTGCTTCTATGCTGGCTGAAGCATGTCGCAAAGTACAAATGGGGATTGGCAAATCTTGTCGTCTCGCTCAGATTGAACACATTCACCAAAATAGACCTCGAAAAGTGGCTGAACGAGCCTTTCACGCCACCTCCAGAGGTGGATTTTTGACGAATAAATTCCACATAAATGAAGCAGTGGGGGTATCATTGAGACGCTCCC
>CAVKUV010000119.1:0-5083 GCA_963659505.1 Lachnospiraceae bacterium | reverse complement strand
ATCTCAAAAATATAAGCCGCAAATCATACCAACTTATTTTTTCACCGTCACAAAAACAATGCGCCCGAAAGGTATGCATCAATGCACGACCTTTCGGGCGCAACTGTATATATTAAGCTATAGGGAACGTTACTTCACCGTCACCTTCTGTCCGTTGATGACATACACGCCACTGTGCAGACGCTTTGTCGAGGTGAGACCCTTGCCCATGAGGCGACCGTCGATGGTGTATACGTCGAATGTCTTGCCGCTGGTCTCAACAGTGCTGATGGCTGTGGCCACAGAAGCCAACACGGGGTCGGACTCGCCATCGGTGTAGACTGCGCTCACCGAATACATGTTTACATCGGCGTCAGACTCAGCGTCAACATAGCCAAGGGTCTTGGCATCGACTGTGGCAATGAGCTGGCCATCGCGGTAGATGTTGTAGCCCGACAGTATGCCGGCACCCGAAGTGTAGGTCACATCGTCGATGGCAAACATATAGCCGCCGCCCGAAGTGATGTGGCGTATGGCAAAGTAGATTGCGCCCTCTGGCACATCGAAGCTAACCTCATTCCACTGACCGTTGTCAACAGTCACCGTGTTCACGAGCTTGAAGCTTGCCGTGTCGGTGTCGGTGGTGCTGTAGAGCAGCTGGAACGTTTCGGGATAGTTGTTCTCGCTGTCGGCCTGGTTTAGTGCGTAGAACTTTATGGTCTGTGCCTTGCCGTTGAGCGTGGGACTGATGAGCCAGTTGTCGGCATCAACGAAGTAGTAGTCGCCTTCATCGTTCTCGCCCAAGCTGTACATAGCGGCGGCATACTTGTCGCCATTGTGCGGAGTGAGTTCGGGGTTGGTCTCATAGATGTTGTCAGACACGGCCAATGGCTCGACAATCTCAAACGAGAATGCAGATCCGGGGTTGCCGTAGCCCTCGTTGAACACCTCGCCCACAAGACCCTTGTCACCGTCGAAGCAGGTCCAGTCGCCGAAGTTGTCCATTGTCCATGTGCCGTAGTCCTCGAAGCCGTCGGTCACACTCTTCTCCTCGATGGCCGGAGCTGCCCAAACGAGCTGAATGCCGTCGGTGCTCTTCTCTGCTGCCACTGAAGCCGGAGCTGGTTTGGGCGAACTGATGATGCCCACTGTGGCCGTGGCCTCGTTGTTGTCGAGGTCGCCATCGTTGCCGTATATCACCACGGCGGTGAGGTTGGCCTCATCCTTGGTGTCGAACACGCTCGGCGCATAGTTGAAACATACGGTGTCGCTCTGCAGCGGCTGCAGAGGTGTTGTCACCTCCTTGGTGTCGATAACCTTGTTGCCGTCGGTGAGGCGCACACTGTAGCCCTCGGCCACGTTCTCGCCAAGGTTGGTCACCTTGACCGTAACGGTGCCTGCCTGTCCCTTCTTGAGTTTCTCGGGAGCGGTCATCGATGCGGCCAGGTCGTTGGCAAAGACATTGCGCACGGTGATGTCGTCGAGATATACATAACCACGGCCTGTGGCGTTGAAGCGGACAATGATGTAACGCTCGCCAGCAAAGTCGGCCAGCGACACAATCTTCGTTGTCCATGCGCTGCCTTCGTCCTCGCCGTTCTCCACGTCAACTGCGTCAACCTTGACCACAGTGCCGTCGGCCTTCTGCACCTCTATCGCCATCGATACCTGTGCACCGGCCTCGCCACGGTAGTTGAACGACAGCTTCAGGTTGTCGGCACCGGCAGGATTGATCTTGCCTGTGGCAAACATGGCGTTGTCGTCGCATCCGTCGAACACGGCCACTCCGGCAGTGCCGTCAGCCGACAGTATCTCGCCATTGGGCCACCACGACGACGAACCGGGAACGTCCTGCCACCACAAGCCATAGCGGATGGTGCCATTGTCGAACGGCTCGCTGAACGGAATGGCGTAGGCTTCGCCCGTGACGATGGTTGACGCAGCACTGTAGAAAGCCTGGCCCTTGTCATTCTGCGGCTGGATGTAGAGCTGGAGCAACTGCTGGTCGCCCTCGTCGGTGTTCATGACCACGTTGGCGTGGTCGGCACCGGTGACACTGGCAAGCAGGTTGCCATACTCGTAGCCATAGAACTCGTCGTAGTTAAGTCCGTCGTAGATGTTGTATGTTATCTTGGCAGGATCGACATATCCACCGTTCTTGCCGCCAGTGATGGCAGCCCAGCTAACGTAGATTGATGTGCCGTTGTCGGCCACATTGATGCTCGACGCGTCAACGACCGACGGGATGTCGGCTCCTATGAACGCACTCTTTGTGGCTGAGTTGCGGCCTATGCCACTGGCATTGTAGAGCACCACGCGGTAGCTGTATATGGTGTCGGCATCCACATTGTCGGCATACTCAACGCGCGATCCGGGCGTGAGTCCGTCGGCGAGCGTGGCGATAACCTCGCCGTCGCGGTAGATTTCGGCCTTAGACACATTAGAGAGAGCCTGGCCGCCAATGGTCTTGGTGGGCAGGGTGAAGCTGACTGTGGCGTTGAGCGCGCCCTCGGCACCCGGCACAACGGCGAAGTTGGCCACCGAATCGGGGGCTTCGACACTGGCTCCGGCACTTACGTGTATGCCATAGAGCAGCAGGTTGAACATGTTTGCGTCGCTTATGGCATGGAAGCCAATCTTGATGTTCTTGTCGGCTGTGGGGATTATTGATGCCGTAAACTCCTTATTGGAGGTGAGCACGGTAGGTTCGAGCAGCGTTCCGTCAAAGGCCGTGGGGTCGTCGCCCACACCATACTTCACTTCAAGCCGTTCGGGAGCGAAGTCTTCCATGGCTGATGCGGTGAACGTCACGGTGTACTCCTTGCCGGCCTCCATCTTGATGGCGGGCGTAAGGAGCCAGTCGTCGCCCTGGTTGTCCATGTTGTACTCATAGTAGACGCACTGGCGTTCATAGTGGTAGCCCCATGTGGAGTAGTCCTCGTTGGCATCGATGATTGTCATCAGGTCGAGCGACGACTCGTCGGCGAAATCATTGTCGTAGGGCGGTGCCGCTGCCGGACCGGCCACGGCCTTGTCGCTGGTGTTCTCTTCGCTGCGTTGGTCGCCATTGACGGCCACCACGCCATAGCTGAAGGCGGTAAGCTCTGATGGGTTGAGCGTCTCGGTGAACATGGTCTTGGTGAGACCCGTGGCCACCGTCTCGCCGTCGGGATAGCGCACAACATCGTATGTAAGGTCGCCAATGAAGCCGTCGTTGTAGCCGCCTGTGGGGGCTGTCCATGACAAGGACACCTCGCCAGTGATGCTGTTGCACTTCAGCGACAGGTTCTCAACTGGGTATGGCTGGTCGTAGCCCACATAATGGCAGGCCTTGGCCTTTGGACTGCTGCCCACGGCGTTGGCCGTTGCCACCTCAAACTCGTGGGTGCCGCTACCGCTCACCGTCACCTCGCACTCCACTGTCGCTCCGGCTGTGGTAGTGCCTTGGGCTATGGTGTCGCCGTCGGCCATGACGGTGTAGGTAAGATTGCCGCTAAGATCGCCTCCGGCAAACGTGGTGCTCGGAGCGGTGAACGTAGCCTTGCCTGTGAACGATGCTCCCTCAAAAGAGAGGGCAAGGTCGTCGATAGCTGCCGGGGCATCGTCCTCGGCAGCAGGTTTGGGTATGGTGAGCGCATATATCTGTTCGCCACCGGGGAACATACCCACCTCGCTGGCTGCACCCGTCGCAAGATCGATGGTGTAGAGTGCAGAATAGTTGTTGCCGTCGAGGGCAGCCCAATAGAAGGTGTTGGTCTTAGGGTCGATCTCTCCACTCTGCCCGAAGCTTTCGCCAGCGGAGTTTGTCAGGGTGAGTCCCGTGGGACCTACGAGTGTCTCCTCGGCCGTCTTGCTATCGATGCGGTATAGTTTGCCGTTGCTGGCCACGCCATAAAGGGTTTTGTCGGAAGTGATGCCAAGAGCCACATAGAAGTTGGATATGCTGCCAATCTTCGTGCGCGTCATGGTTGTATAGTCGATAGTACACAGGTCGTCAGGAGTGCCTGTCGAGGCGTTGTAGAACTGTCCGTACACCGTTCCGTCGGAGGCCACAGCCGTTTCAGTAGCAATGAGCGATATGTCGCTAAGGTCTTCGGCTGTGGTCATGTCGCCAGTCTCGGCGTTGAAGGCGAAGTGATTGATGTAAAGTTCACCGTCGTTTGCATAGTAGTTGACTATGTGGAACACGCCGTTGACCAACGCTCCGCCACCGTTGGCGGCAAAGTTGTCGTTGAGCCAAACCTCGGTGGGAACGATGTCGCTCGTGGCGTTGAACGAGTAGAGGCCACGCGAGGTGAAATCCCAAGTGGACGAGTAAACTACGTCGCCATAAAGTTCGCGGCCATCGGCAGTGCGCATGAGCGGGGCTTTCGTCAACGAGGCCATGGGACGGCGCACTGCACTTGCAGCCGTAGGCTTGGTGAGAAACTTGGGAATGTCAACGCCCTTGTTCTTTACCGAACACAACATGGGGTAACGCTTCGCAAGATCTCTCTGCTTGGCCACCCTTTGTGTGGGCAAAGACTTCTGCTTCACAATGTGGCGCGATGCAACATAAGGCACGCGCAAGCCATACTGCGCAAGAGCCGACGTGGGCAACAAGGTTGCTGCAGCCAACGCACACGTGAAGCCTAATGGTTGTCTTTTCAACATAGAATGATTTTTATATTTAACTTACAAAACTGTTTCTTTGCTTCCTTTTTCCGCACAAGCGAATTGATAATATGCACAAAAAGAAACTTAACAGATATTATCTGTGTTGCAAAATTAATAAATTTTGCCCACATAAAGTAAGCTAACCCACCCGTATTTTATACACAACGCCACAAATCATCACATATACGACACAAAAAGAAATATAAAAGAATATTTATACAGCATACAGACAAGAGTATAAAAGAAATAGCTGCCGACGTGGAATTCGACAACCTCTCCTTCTTCAGTAAGTTTTGTAAGTGCGAGTTGGAATATCGCCAAAGGAATATAAGGCGAAAGGTTGAGGCAGACTGTTCTGATTGTCTATTATTGGTGTCCGGTAAAATATTGGTCTAACATTGTAAAACGTGAAATGTCTGTTCTTTATAAGACTTCTGAAAACTCGGGG
>CAVKUV010000118.1:0-5327 GCA_963659505.1 Lachnospiraceae bacterium | reverse complement strand
ACCTTTATCTTTTTGTAGTTGTCTTCCATTGCATCTTAGCTTTTGTGTCTGTAAAATAAGCCGTCACTGCCATGCACTGAAGTCGTAGCCGCACGGCACCCCTATGCTCACGCACGTTCCGCTGGCCGGTTGCCCGTCGGCCCCGGCATCGTGCCGGCTCTGCATGCGGAAATACATCTTGCGGGCGTTGCCGGCGTTGAGCATCTCGATGGTGGCGTTGAGTATGCGCAGGCCAGTGCCGGTGCTCACCGCCGAATTGGGTTTGCTGCCCGCCGGGCGCATCGCAGCACCGCCGCAGCCATTGTCAACCACGTCGATGCGCAGCATGTCGTCCTCGATCCACACCCTCACGTCGAGCCTCGGCTGGCGGCCACAGTCGCCCTCCATGCCCACGAAGGCATGCTTCAGGGCGTTCTCCACGGGTATCTGCACAATCATCGACGGCAGCATGAGCGCGGTGGTGTCAACGCCACTGGCCACGTCGAGCTGCGGCATGGGCAGGTTGGGGTTGGTCTCGTGGCGCAGACTGGCATAGGCCATCACCATCTGCAGTTCCTCGTTGAGGCTCACCGCAATCTTGTCGCACGAGAGCAGATTGACGCGCAGCACCTGTATGAGCAGCCTCAGCGGTCTGACGCTCACGCCCTCGGGCAGTCCGGCCACGAAGGCGTTGAGCACGTTGAACACGAAGTGGGGCGAGAACCTGTTGCGCACGTTTTCCATCTTCAGGGCCATCATGCGTCGCTTGGCCTGATGGCGCATGTTGGCATTGCGCAGCGACTTGTAGCGGTAGAACACCACAAAGGCCACTATGCCCACGCCGACCAGCACCCAGGCCAGCAAGGAGATTACCTTGGCCGACCGCGCCTGGGCGTGGGCTGCAATAAGGTTGGCGTCGCGGTGTACGATGGCCGTGTCCTGCTTGAAGCGCAACTCGTTTTCATAGATGTTCGACACCACGGCGGCATTGCGCAGCGAGTCGCTGTAGCTGTTGGCGAGCTTCTGGCAGTATAGGGCCTTGTCATACTGTCCCTTGCGCTCGTAGAGCTGGGCCAGCGACTTGTTGTGCAAGTAGAGATAGTTGGGATTCATGCGCGACAGGTCGTAGGGTTTGGTCAGTATGGCGGTGGCCTTGGCCAGGTCGCCCCGCTCAAGGGCGAGCATGGCGTTGAGTCCGTCTACGTAGAAATGCGTGTCGCTCTGTATGTCGGGTTTGGCAAGAAAGAAGGCCGAGGCACGCTCAAGGTATTTCTGCGCCGAGTCGAGGCGGTCAAGTTCGAGGAAGGTCTGCCCCAGATTGGCGTCGTTAATGCCCGTGAGCAGCGGCTGGTCGATGGCCTGCACCGCCCTCTGCGCCTTGCGGAAGCAGCGCAGAGCCTCGGCGGGTTTGCTTTGGGCGCTATACACGTTGCCCCAGTTGTTGTAGAAGAATTGCAGGTCTTTGGGTGTGGCGTCGGCCGTGACGAGCCGCTCCGCCTTGGCGAAGTAGTGGTGGGCGAGTCGGTAGTTCTGCAAGTTGCCATACACCTGGCCCAGTCCCGTGAGTATGAAGCCCTGTATGTCGGTCTTGTGCAACGAGTCGGCCAGCACGTTGGCGCGGCGATACCACGATGCGGCGTCGGCCAGTTTGCCTTGCTGGAAAAAAGCGTCGGCCACGTCGATGCTTATGTCAACGATGTCGCTCCTGTCGGCGAGCCGCAACGTCTCGTTGTAGGCCCTCATGAAGTAGGCGTAGCCCGAGTCGCGCTGCATGTCGGCCAACAAGGCCACGCCGTGCAGATTGTAGGCGTAGGCGAGCAGCTGCCCTGCGGCCTCGTCGCCGGGATGTCTGCGGCAGTAGGCTTCCACGGTGTCGGCCATGGCCATGCACTCGGCGTTGTCGCCCTTCAGGTATTGGCACTTGGCCACGACAATGCGCTTCCACTGCATGGCCAGGGCAGGGTCGCCGCCGCACTCCATGGCTCTGACAATGGCGGTCACGGAGTCGGGGTTGCCTTGCATCTGCTCGTGGTGGGAGACCACAAACTCGCGCATCACCTTGTGCAGGTCGCAGTCGCCAGACGGCTTCTCCTTGGAGCACGCCGCCACCATTGCCACCACCGCCAGCAGCACCGCAAACGATATAATAATATTGTGTCTATGCACACCTTCACTAATTAGGTAACGTTAAAAAACAACTTGCTCAGATTTTTGTACAGGTACGGGCTGAAAGCCCAACGACTCCATAGCCCAGGGCAACGCCCTGGGTTTTGTTTGTGCGTATCTATGCGCCCTGCTAAGGGCAAAAGTGTATAGACTATAATGCACAAGGCTATATACTTTTGCCCTTTCAGGGCGGCGGATGATGTTCGTATATACCCAGGGTGTTGCCCTGGGCTATGGAGTATAGGGCTTTCAGCCCATTGCAGTAAAATCTACCAATCATATAAAATATGCTCAAGTTATTTTTTGAACATTACTAACACGTCGAAATTCAGCCTAAAAGTAGGCAAAAAAAATAAAACCGCAAATGATTTTAACAAAAAACGCAAAAGGAGGCTACAAAAAGCCCGACATGTGACGGAATATACCATGAATGCCGGGCACGCTGCTCTACCTTGCCTTCCAGCCGTCGATAAATGCAGGATGGTTCTCCTGCTGCTGCGGAAGAACCATCCTGCATATCCGACTTGTCGTCCTAACTTCTCAGAGCCCTCATGGCGTTGAGCACCGCCACCACCGTCACTCCGACATCGGCGAACACCGCCATCCACATCGTGCCGAGGCCAACAGTGGCCAGGGCGAGCACGGCCAACTTCACGCCGATGGCAAACCACACGTTCTGCCGCGCTATGGCCAGGGTGCGGCGCGCTATGGCCATGGCCGTGGCTATCTTCGACGGTTGGTCGTCCATGAGCACCACGTCGGCGGCCTCGATGGCCGCGTCGCTGCCCAGTGCGCCCATGGCTATGCCCACGTCGGCTCGGCGCAGCACGGGCGCGTCGTTGATGCCGTCGCCCACAAAGGCCAGCCGCTTGCCCATGGGCTTCTCTCCAAGCAGCCGCTCCACGTGGCCCACCTTGTCGGCAGGCAGCAGTTCGGTGTGGCACTCGTCGATGGCGAGCCTTGCGGCCACGTCGCGCCCCACCTCGTCGCGGTCGCCCGTGAGCATCACCGTCTTGCCCACGCCGAGCCGCTTCAGCCGGGCTATGGCCTCTTGGCTGTCGTCCTTTATGCGGTCGCATATCACGATGTGGCCGGCATAGCGCCCGTCCACCGCCACGTGTATTATGGTGCCTATGCGGTGGCAGTCGTGCCAACGCACCCCCAAGGCCTCCATCATCTTCGCGTTGCCCACGCTCACCGTGTGGCCGGCCACGCGCGCGCTGATGCCGTGTCCGGCGGTCTCCACCACCTCGCTCACCTGGCATCCGTCGCTGCCCTCGCCGGGGAATGCCGACCGCAGGGCCTCGCCAATGGGGTGGGTGGAGTAGTGCTCCACGTGGGCTGCCATGTGGAGCAGCTCGCGTGCGTCGAAGTCGTCGGGGTGAACGGCCTCAACGGCAAACTCGCCACGGGTGAGCGTGCCTGTCTTGTCGAACACTATCGTGCCGATGTTGGCCAGTGCGTCAATGTAGCCGCTGCCCTTTATGAGTATGCCCCGGCGCGACGCGCCGCCGAGTCCGGCGAAGAACGTGAGCGGCACGCTTATCACCAGTGCGCACGGACACGACACCACGAGGAATATCAGTGCGCGGTGGAGCCACGTGGCAAACGCTGCGGCGAAGCCCGCGCCCGACAGCAGCGGCGGAACCACCGCCAGCGCCACTGCCGCCGCGACCACAATGGGCGTGTATATGCGGGCGAAGCGCGCTATGAACGACTCGCTGCGCGACTTCATGTTGTCGGCACTCTCCACGAGCTGTATTATCTTGGCCACGGTGCTCTCGCCAAACGCCTTGGTGGTGGCCACGCGTATCACTCCGCTCAGGTTTACGCAGCCCGACACCACCGTGTCGCCCACGGCCACGTCGCGCGGCGCGCTCTCGCCCGTCAGGGCAATGGTGTTGAGCGACGACGCGCCCTCGACGATGCGCCCGTCTATAGGCACCTTCTCGCCCGGGCGCACCACGATGGTCTCGCCCACGGCCACGTCGTCGGGACTGACGGCCTCAACCCGTCCGCCGCGCTCCACGTTGGCCACGTCGGGGCGTATGTCCATCAGGTGGGATATGCTCTTGCGGCTCTGTCCCTCGGCGTAGCCCTCAAACAGTTCGCCCACCTGGAAGAACAGCATCACGAACACCGCCTCGGGAAACTCCGTCTCCGCGCCGGGCATGAAGCCTATGCACAGTGCGCCAATGGTGGCCACCGACATGAGCAGGTGCTCGTTGAACACGTTGCCGCCCACGATGCCTTCGGCGGCCTCGCGCAGGGTGTCGTGGCCAATGAGCAGATATGGCACGAGATACATTATCAGCAGTTGCCACGTGGCCAGATGGCAGGTGTGCTCCACCGCCACTGCCGTGGCCAGCAGCACCGCCGTGACAGCTATCAGGGCTATGCGCCCCTTCATGCCGCCGTGGTCGTGGCTGTGTTCATGCTCATGACTGTGACTATGCCCATGGTTGTGCTCATGACTGTGCCCATGACTGTGCCCATGCTCATGGCAGTGGCAACTGTGCTGGTGTTGGTGGTTGTCTTTTTCCATATTCCCGTCGCTTTGATTTTTCTTGTGCAAAGGTAGCGCAAGTCTTGTGCAACCCGGTTGCAAAACGCCGCAGGGGAGTACACTTGCAACCCAGTTGCGCAAGGCGGAAAAAGCAACTGTGCCGTTTACGATCCGTAACTATGCCGTTTACGAGTGCTAACTATGCCGTTTACGACCCGTAAGTATGCCATTTACGAGTGCTAACTATGCCATTTACGATGGCTAAACAGCACACTTGCACTTCTTTTTAACGTAAGTAAGCGAAAATATGGCAGTTGCGACGTTAGACAACGAAGCCGACAAGGCAAACTTAGTAGGCACTGCGTCCTCGCTGCGCCCTCGCAAAGAATTGGGCCTTCCGTTAAATGCGTTGATGAATGTCATTGCCATTTTGGCCTCGAAGAGGCCGTATCTCAGTAACCCCACGTGAAGCATAGCGGAACGTGGGGTGTATGTGGCTGGAGGAAACGACGGCTTCGAAGATGCCGCACATAAAATGATGTTCACATCGTTGCATATGGCTATCTCTGCCTGTGTGCGGCATCTTCGAAGCCGAGATATGGCGCAGAGGCTGCTGTCCCCACGTTTCGCTACGCTTCACGTGGGGTTACTGAGATTCAGCCTCTTCGAGGCTATG
>CAVKUV010000117.1:0-5411 GCA_963659505.1 Lachnospiraceae bacterium | reverse complement strand
CCATCTCGCTCGGTCGTAATGCCCGCATTACTCCCTTGCTCGCTGACGATATGCACTCGAAAATAGTCTCAAAATCCAGCAAAGCTAATTTATAGAACCCACCATAAAAGAAAGGTAAGAAGATGAAGAAACTCATTCTTTCGGCAGCCTTGATGGCTGCAACGGTGTGCTTTGGCACAAAGGCAAGCGCACAGACGGTAAAGGAAGTCGTTAAGTCGGAGTGCTGCAAGGCCGGCACTACCGCTGCCAATGCTGTGGCCAGCGACGCGAAGACATGTTGCAGCAAAGCAACGGCCAAGGCAAGTGCGGCTGCTTCGAAGGCAAAGACGACAGTAGCCAAGGCAAAGTCGGACGCCAAGGCTTGCGAGACCAGCGCAAAGAGCTGCTGCAACGCCACAACGTCGGCGGTGAAGGCCAAGACGGCAAAGGTAAAGTCGGACGCCAAGGCCGTGGCAACAAGTGCCAAGACTGTGGCTGCCGATGCCACGACGGGCGCAACGCAGGTGAAGAAAGCCGCCAAGAAGGTGAAGAAGGCCGCAACATCAAAGTAAAATGACAGATGAAGTCCTGAAAGTTTGGCGCGGCCAATAAGTCGGCCAGATTTTTTAGGGACATCAAGAAAGCGGGTTCCGCAAGTTTTTGGTGGTATACGATGCAAGTGTGCCATACGACCAAAAGCTTGCGGAACCCTGTCTTTTCGCTGGAAGGGCAAGGCAAAAAACATACGCACAAATGCAAGAAAAGCCGTTTTTTGCCGTTTCATAAGATAACTAGGTGTTGCAAAAGACCACCATAAGTAAAGCTATCGAACAACCATAAACGCAACGACAAAGCAACATGGGAAGACACACGACACTGGCCATGGCCGCCGCACTGCTGTTTGCATCATGCGGATCGGCCATGAAGACACAGTCCGCCGACGGTTCGACCACCAGCGAGGACGGTTTGACCACCAGCGAGGACAGTTCGCCGACGACAAAAGCGACGACGAGGAAATACAGTCTGGCCGACCAACTCACGATGATACAGAGCAACAACGCGTTCGCCCTGCGCTTGTTTGGCTGCATCGAGGGCAACGGGTCGGCTGTGGTGTCGCCGCTTAGCGTCACCTACCTTATGTCGATGCTGGCCAACGGGGCTGGCGGAGCAACGCTCAGCGAGATACAGACTACATTGGGCTGGACTGGCAAACAGCCCGACGAGATAAATGCGCTGTGCGCCATGGAGATGAACAAAGCGGGCAAAGCCGACCCACAGGTAGAGGTGAGCATAGCCAACTACATAGCCGTAAGCAAGAGCCAACGGCTCAACGACACGTTTCGCTCCACAGTGGAAGGCTGCTACAATGCCGGAGTTGAGAGTATTGACTTCGCGTCGCAGTCTGCCGTGAAACACATCAACGACTGGTGCTCCAGCCACACCGACGGCATGATACCCAAGATTGTCGAGCAGCTCGACCCCAACGCCATCGCCTATCTGATGAACGCCATATACTTCAACGGCACGTGGACGAACAAGTTCAGCAAGGAACAGACACGCAAGGAGCGTTTCCGTGGCTACACCCGCGACATAAAACAGGTGGACATGATGCACCAGAGCGGCAAGTTCATGTATGCCGACAACGACATGTTTGCCGCCGTGAGCCTGCCCTACGGCAACCACAGCTACCGCATGGTGGTGCTGCTGCCCAACGAGGACAAGTCGCTGGCCGACATCACCGCCGCACTCGACACAAAGGTTTTCGCCAACGTGCTCGACAGCATGGAGCAGTGCATCGTCGACTTGAAGCTGCCGCGCTTCTCCGTCGAGACCGAACTGCCGCTTAACGACATCGTGGCCAAGCTCGGCGCGCCATCGATGTTCAAGCCAGGCGTGGCCGACTTCAGCCATATGGGCACAGGACAGATGTGCATATCGAAGATGCTGCAAAAGGCAAAGATTGAGGTTGAGGAGGAAGGCACGCGTGCCGCCGCCGTAACGGTAGGCGTGATGATTGGATCCTCGCTCAGGAGCCACGAACCGCGCCGGGTGGAGTTTCACGCCAACCGTCCGTTTGCCTACATCATAACCGACCCATACGGAGCGATAGTGTTCATTGGCCGCTATGCTGGCGATTGACGTAAGAAATATATTCTTGTATGAAATACCAACAACTGTGGCAGCGGCTCACGCCACTATATGACCCAGCCGAGGCCAAAGCGATAGTGCTGCGCCTGTGTGGCGAACGCTTCGGCATGAGCCATGCCGACCTGCTGTGCGGTCAGCTTGACCTACTCGACGACAAACAGGCCGCCGACCTCGACTCGTGCATCAAGCGATTGGCCGAGGCCGAGCCTGTACAGTATGTGCTTGGGAGCGAGACCTTCTGCGGACGCACCTTCTCTGTTGCTCCCGGAGTGCTCATACCGCGCCCGGAGACCGAGCAACTGTGCCACTGGGCGATTGACGACTTGCGCCAACACGCTGATGGCGACCGCCGTCACGACGTGCTCGACATAGGCACCGGCAGCGGCTGCATAGCCATAACCATGGCCTTGCAACTGCCCACGACCAAGGTATGCGCATGGGACATATCGCCCGAGGCCATAGCCATAGCCCAAGGCAACGCCCAACGTCTTGGCGCAAAAGTGATTTTCAATCAGCAGGACGCACTCAATCCGCCCGCCGACCGCCAGCGGTGGGATGCCATAGTGAGCAATCCTCCCTACATCTGCCAAAGCGAGGCAGCAGCCATGCACCCCAATGTGCTCAACCACGAACCGCACACGGCACTCTTCGTTTCCGACACCGACCCTCTGCTATTCTACCGCTCGATAGCTCGCTACGCCACAGAGGCATTGAGGTGCGGCGCAAGCCTCTACTTCGAGATAAACCCTCTGTATGCCGACGACACCGAGCGCATGCTCCACAGTTTGGGCTACGGCGAAGTCGAAACCGCTGACGACGAGTTTGGCAAGCGGCGCTTCACCAAGGCTACACTGGCGTGAGCCAAGGCGTGTGCAACGGCATTCACCAAAGAGGCGAGGAAAACGACATACGGCATTCACCACCTATATCTATATATGAAGCAAATGACAGAAGAACAAGCCCTAAACCGTCTGGAGGCGATGTGCGCCAAGGCGGAGCACTGCATGGCCGAGGCACAGGCAAAAATGAGGCTGTGGGGACTTACGCCCGACGCGCAGCAACGTGTGGCCGAGCAGTTGGCCGCCAACGGCTACATCGACGATGTCCGCTACGCCCGCGCTCTGGCCAGCGACAAGGCGCGCTACGACAGGTGGGGTCCGCGCAAGATAGGCCAGGCTCTCTATGCAAAGCGCATCGACCAGCAGACCATCGATGACGCGCTCGCCGCCATACCCCACGAGCTGCACCTCGACAACCTGCGCCACCTGTTGGCGGCCAAGCGGCGCGAGCTTGAGCGGAAGACTTCCGACCAATACGAGCTATACGCCAAATTGGTGCGCTTCGCCCTTGGCCGGGGTTTCGACATGGACGACATTCGGAGGTGTGCTGGTGACGATGGCGGCGATTGTGACGATTGAAGTGGCGTGCGGCAGGTGGCAGATGTGCCGTTTTCTTAAATTTCCGCTGCAAATGTCTTGTTTTCTTGTTTTTCGTGCTATCTTTGCATAGAATAAGCGGACGAAGGGCGAAACATGAAATATGCAGTCCCCATTGGCCTGCTTGCAAAGCCTTTGTGCAAAAACATAAAACAATATAACCGTAAAAGCGATGAAAGATACAATATTAGTAACGGGCGGAACCGGATTTATCGGTTCGCATACTACTGTTGAGCTTCAGAATGCCGGCTACAAGGTGGTGATAGTAGACAACCTATCGAACTCGCGCGCCGAGGTGGTCGACGGAATAGAAAAGATAACGGGCGTGCGCCCCGCCTTCGAGAAGGTGGACTGCTGCGACAAGGAAGCCCTTGAGGGCGTGTTCGCCAAATATCCCGACATAACGGGCATCATACACTTCGCCGCCAGCAAGGCCGTGGGCGAGAGTGTGGAGAAGCCTCTGCTGTACTACCGCAACAACATACTCAGCCTCGTCAACCTGCTTGAGCTTATGCCCAAACACGGTGTCAAGGGCATAATATTCTCTTCGAGCTGCACCGTGTATGGACAGCCAGACCCCGAAAATCTGCCTGTGACCGAAAGTGCGCCTATAAAGCCTGCCGAGAGTCCCTACGGCAACACCAAGCAGGTGAACGAGGAGATAATACGCGACGACATCAACAGCGGCGCACCGATAAAGGCCATACTGCTGCGCTACTTCAACCCGATAGGCTCGCACCCCACGGCCATCATCGGCGAGATGCCCAATGGCGTGCCTATGAACCTCATACCCTACGTAACGCAGACGGCCATGGGCATAAGGGAGCAGCTGAAGATATTCGGCAACGACTACGACACGCCCGACGGCACCTGCATACGCGACTACATATATGTGGTTGACTTGGCAAAGGCGCATGTGAAGGCCATGGAGCGCGTGCTCCACTCCGACAGCGACAAGCTTGAGGTGTTCAACGTGGGCACTGGGCATGGAGTGAGCACCAAGGAGGTGGTTGACGCCTTCGAGAAGGCCACTGGCGTAAAAGTGAACTGGGCTTATGCCCCACGCCGCGCTGGCGACATAGAGAAGGTGTGGGCCAACCCGGAGAAGGCCAACAAGGTGCTCGGTTGGAAGGCCGAGACAAGTTTGGAGGACACTCTGAAGTCGGCTTGGAACTGGCAAAAGAAGCTGCGCGAGGACGGCATACAGTAAAATCTCATGCACAGTAGCAATGTCCGCTTGCGGCTCTCTTCTTGGCTGATTTCCCCAATGGCAACGATTAAGTGCGTGGGGATATGCATCGCAGAGGAATAGCCACTACAAGGGGACAAAACAAAACATGATGGAATAACGCTAAAAATAATTTTTTTCAAAAAGAAGACCGGTCTTTATGGCCGTGTCTTATTTTGTGTTTGTGTTGTTATTATCCCTCGATGTGAATCGGGGGATAATTCTTTATAGAGGGATTCTATATATCACATGGCAAAATAAGTAATGTTCAAAAAAATAACTTGAGCAAGTTTGTGGAATGTGTCCATATGCGCTTGTGGGGTTTGACCCACCCTGTCTTTTTGCCGTTTTTGCGGCTTCTTTTACATAAGATAGGCTGCGCCTCAGCAATTGAAGCGAGCTTCATTGCGTTCGGCTTGCACTATCTTTCTGTCACATAGCCCGCTATGCTCCTTCAAAGAAGCCGACAAAACCGACTAAAAATACAGGGCAAACTTGCGCAACTTATTTTTTCCTGACTTCATCACTTTCTTACGCCATTACATAGCGCACATTGAAAATCAACGAGTTAGATGTTTAAATTGGGTGACTCAGGGTGACGCAAACATAAAAATGCCTAC
>CAVKUV010000116.1:0-5471 GCA_963659505.1 Lachnospiraceae bacterium | reverse complement strand
ATGTTCCGCTACGCTCCACAAGGGGTTACTGAGATACGGCCTCTTCGAGGCCAAAAAGGCAAGGGCATTATCAACGCATTTAACGGAACACACAAATAGGTGGCTCCGAAAACTGGGAAAGCCATTTCTCGGAGCCACCAAACAAAAATCAGACGTTGTCCTTATCTGACAATCTTACGGCAAGTGCCGTCGCTGTATTTCACCACGTTGATGCCATGGCAAGGAGTCGTCAGCAATGCGCCGCCCGTTGAGTAGCAAGCCACAACCCTGGGCGCAGCCGTGTCGGCTTCAGCATTGCGTATGCCACTGGTGGCGTCTGGCACGGCCACTGCGGTATTCTCAACGACACAGTTTGTGTAGTCGGAACTGTCGTAGTCGCCCACGGAAGCCACAACCTTGATGTCGCCCTTCTTCCAAGCCGGGTCAATATCGAAGGCGTATTCATAGGTGAAGCCATCGCCGCTCCACTCCACAGGCACGCCCCACGTGGCGTTGATGCCTCGCATCACGTGCTGGTGGTAATAGGTGTCGGTGCCGCTGCCGGCCTGCGACGTGGCAAGCACATTGTCCTCGGTGAGGAAGAGCGTTATGCGCTGGTCGGTGTTGCCGAAGTCGGCGACTTTGTTTCCATGCACAGTCACGTTGACTTTCGTTCCGTCGGCAGTGTAATTCGCCTCGGCACGTATTATCAGCGAAGACTCAGCATTGGCGATGGCGTTTACGAAGGCCGACATGTATTCCTTGCCGTAGCCTGCCGACATCACTGGCGACGACGCACCAAAGGCGTTTCTGTTGAACATCACGCCGGGCGCAAACGTGCCGTCGGGTCCGTAGAACCACTCATAGTCGAGATCAGTCTGGGTGGTGAAGTCATCTGTGTGATAACCCGAATGGTGGCACACCACGGCCATGTGGCGCGACATGCTCTTGTCGGCAAGCATTTCGCTTATGTATTTCGCCGCATCGGGACAGTTGGGGCATCGCTCGGTGGTAAACTCCTCAAGCAGCACTATGCGCAGATAGTTGAACAGGCACGTGGCTGAGTTGTTATCCATGTAGACATCATCGTTGCCGTCAATCTTATCGATATTCATCGACACGCTGTTGCCCGGCGCAATGTCGCTTGCGGCAGGTATGGTGAATGTGACGGTGTCGAGAGCGTCAGGCTCAACCTCCGCCTCAACGTCCATCTCGCAGTTGTAGCCCTGTCCGGCCACATTCACGTGCATACGGTTCATGCGGTTCTGTCCGCGGTTATAAAGCCTTGCCTCTATCTGACGTGTGCCGTCGGCAAGGACGAGTCCTCTGGCCGACATGAGCCATACGTCCCACGATGGCATACAGTCGCCGTCGATGCCAGCCTCAATGGCCAGCGTGCCGTTGTCAGGCACTGCCGTCCATTCTGCGGCAGCACCCAACTTCACATACGACTCGCCTACGGCCTTGTCGGCCAACCGTGTGGCGCAGACCTTGGTGCGCTGATAATAGGTGTAGCCGACATAAAGCGGCATGTTTGCCTCAAGCGCAACATAGGAGTTGAGCGCCACGGCGTTCCATCCTCTCGATATGTCACCGTAGCCGTCGTCCTTGAAGCGCGTTATCTTGCCCGTGGCAAGGTTCTCGCCGTCGAGTTGCTTTCTCACCCACACCACTACGGAGTCAACATACACCTTGGTGTTGGGAAGCGAAATGCGCACGGAGCGAATGTCGTTGCCCACATACTGCGCCACAAGAGTCGGGTCTATCCGCAGTGCAGCCGAACATTCGGTCTTTCCCGTTGCGCTCAGGCCGGTGTCAGTTCCCGTTGCGTGCAAGGCATAGCCCACGCTTATGGTGTGGGCCACCATCATGACTGAAACGAGAACTGCCGCAACAAAAGAGATTGTTCTTCTCATTGCATCCATTTGCCGAAACGGTTATTTCATGTAGACCTTCTTGGCCGTGCCGTTGCTCTTGACGATATAGAGACCTGGTGTTGTCACCTTTTCAATCTTTCTGCCGTCGATGGTATAGACGCTGCCCTCATTGGCATCGTCAGAAGCTACATCTGAGTTGATGCCGTCGGTTGTACTATTGATTGACACGCACATCACGCGCATTCCGCCTTCGCCCTCTATTTCGTTCCAGTCGTCGTCATACTGTTTGTTGCAGGTATAGAAGATATAGGCGTTGTCGTCGTCGCTTACAACAGAGAAGCCTGACGCCTCGAAATTGTCCTCGGCGATCTGACGCTTCCATACCGTATTGCCGTCGAGACCTATTTTGCACACATAGAAGTTTGCTCCGTCCCAGCTCTGCGCATTACCGTAGAGAAGCACCCATCCGTCGTTCTGCGCAATGGCCTTTACGGGTACCAATCCCCACATATCATTGCTGTCGTAGGAGTAGCCAAGAAGACTGTCGCCATCCCATGTGTAGTCGCCATCCAAACTCACTTGGTTTACCCACAAGTTCATGTCATTATATTTATAGCTGTATGCCACGAAGGCTTTGCCATCATTCACGGCAAGGATTGGGGTTTCCGCATCGCCGTCTTGACTGCCGTTTACGAGAAACTCGTCTTCATATACAGTACCGTCGGCAGTGAGATGGTTTGTCACTGCATATCCGCTATAGGTAAGAAGTTTTCTGTAGGCAAACATCAGCCCACCATTGCCATCAGACTCAACGGTTGGCTCATCAGTAAACGACCCACCAGTAATCGTTCCGCTTTCCACTGTTACTGGCTTTGCCCACACATCCTTGCCATCGCTGCCAATGCGGCGTGCGTCGAGACCGGAGCCTTTGTTCACATAAACGACATACACTCCGCCATCGGGCGCAGCATATATCCACGCACTGCCCGAAGATATTTCGACCGGTTTCTCCCACTGCGCCTTTCCGTCGGTGTCATACGCCATGACCTGATACCTGCCGTCTTCCATATCTATGGAGTCGGGCATCTCCTCATCGGGATTCCACGGACTGGGTTCCCAATTTGTAGAATCGGCCTTGACCTTGTATGTCTCCACGTGGTCTACAATCGCATATATGTTGTTTCCGCTCACGCAAAGCAGAGGCACAAGGTCTTCCCATGTAGCGCGAGTGGCAAACGAAGCCATCTTTACACCATCCTTCGACCACACGGATTCGCCTTCAGGTGTATAGCAATACATATAGTTCTCACCACTACGCCCGTCGGCGTCATTGCGTGTGTCGGTATATGCCATCACGACATTGCCGTTGGGCAAAAGCGCTGTTCCGTAGTCGGAAACCCAAGACTTAGTGGGCTGTGCGGAAATGATTTTGCCTTCGGTGCCCAGCATTGGTTTTCCGTTTTTGTCAAACGACTGCATATATAGGTAATAGCCATAGGCAGGGTCGGAATATTTCACGTCCTTTGGTGTGTTGTGCCATGTGAGAACTGTCTTGCCGTCGGCGGTGCGCATGGTCTTCAGTCCGCCTTGTCCATACACGCCTTGCGCGCCCACCACGGTGTAGGCTTTGTCATTGGGGGTCCATTGCGCCTGTGCGCCCAGTGCCACAACTGCGAGGGCTGCGATAAGAGTAGAGATACGTTTCTTCATAAGAGATACTGTTTTGTGTTTGAAAATAATGTTGCGGCAAAAGTATGTCATTTGTTATAAAAATGCCATTCCCATTATGCGTTTGCAGTTTGCATTACATGAAATGACAAGCATTTCGCAACGAAACACGGCGTTTTACATGAAATGCGTTACCTTTGCAGCAAAATTCGCATAAACATGACACGCTTCAAAATATTTGCATTTATCATATTTCTATTGCTTTCGTGCATGCAAATCCATGCCGAAAACACCACTGACACAAGCGAGCGCGCCATTGAGGCAGCCCACAAAAAATATGCAAAGGAGGACTATCCGGCAGCCTTGACACTATATATCCGCGCAATGGAACTGGCCCGCAAGGAGGGTAACGACAGCATATACATATTCTGCACGGTGTGCATAGGCAACATATATGATGCCTTCGGCGACAACAAAAGCAGTCTGGCATATTACCTGAAAGGCTACGACGCCGTGAAAAGCACGGGACTGACGAATTTCAAGGCCAACTGCCTAACGAACATCGTGACGGAGTATGCACGGCTCGGCAACGCCAAGGAGGCGAAAAGGTATTTCGCCCTGTGCGAGGAACTGCCCCAAAACGAGCTTACCGGCTACCAGAAGTATTTCATCATATACAACCGCGCAAGGGTTTTCACCGTCGAGGGGCAGTACGCCAAAGCCATAGCCGAGCACCGGCGAGCCATGCGTTTTGCCCAAAGCCACGGCATGAAACCACTGCTCACGCTGTATCAAAAAAGCGAAATAGCCAACATATACATAAGCTGGGGCAAACCTAAGGAAGCCATCGCCATGGGAAGGGAATGCGCCAATGACGCAAAAGAGATAGGCAGCGGCGAAATGCTAGTGAACGCCTACAAGATGCTCGCCGAGGCTTTCCGCCAGGAAAACAAGACTGACTCTGCCGAGAAATACCGCGAATTGTATTTCGTGCTCAACGACTCCGTATTCAACACAAAGCAGTTCTACGAAGCAAAATCCAAGCTCAACGACTATGAGAGCCGCGAACAGCAATACCAAATATCGCTGCTCAACCAGCGCATACTGATGCAGAAATACGTTACAGGGAGCATCATCGCGTTTCTGCTTCTCGTTCTGATTTTTTCTTACGTACTATACAAGAAGAACAGAAACCTCACCAAGACCCAAAGACTGCTCATCGACCGCAACAAGGACATGGAGAGGCGCGAACAGCAGAACAGGACATTGCTCAAACAGTATCTGGAGCAGATAGACAAAAACAACAATGGAAACGCAAAACCAAACGAAGAAAAACAGGAAGAAGAACGGGAGAACAACGACTCCAGCCAACATTCCGACGACATAGACAAGCACTTGCTGAGCCTCATCGACGATGCCATGAACGACACACGCGTCATCTCCAATCCCGACTTCAGTCTACAGATGCTCGCGGAGATGGTGGAATCAAACATGAGCTACGTGTCGCGCATAATAAACAACTCTTACCAGAAAAGCTTCAAGACCCTGCTCAACGAGCGCAGGATACAGGAGGCTTGCCACAAACTCACCGACCGCCAGCACTACGGCAGCTACACGATGCAGGTTATCTACGAGGAAGTGGGTTATAAGTCGGCTTCAAGCTTCATCCGCGCCTTCAAGCGGGTCTACAACATGACACCTTCCGAATTTCAGAAAATAGCCATCGAGAAGGAAAACGAACTGCATTGACAACAGCGAGCCAATAGAATTGGCCTTGTGCAGTAGTGGGCGACGAATATCACGTCGCCCCATCCCCAGTTGCCACATTGGCATCATAGCCGGATGTGACGCAAGACACCGTCACCCACCACCTTTGCACTCAGCATACTAATTCTTCATTCTTCACTCTTCATTCTTCACTCTTCATTCTTCACTCTTCATTCTTCA
>CAVKUV010000115.1:0-5520 GCA_963659505.1 Lachnospiraceae bacterium | reverse complement strand
CGATGATGTAGGCACCGATGCGGTTGATGGAGCCGTCGAAGTAGTCGAGGCCGATATGGGCGCGGTCGAGAGCGTTGGCGCGCACCAGTTCGGAGAACAGGTTGCGTGTGTTGTCGTCATACAGAGTGACGTGGTCAGAATCCCAGTGCATCGGGCGCGACACGTGGAGCATCAGCTCGGGCACGAACAACAGCAGCGAAGAAACGGCGTCAGACACGTTCTCCGTAGGCTCGTAGTGGCCAGTGTCGAGGGTGTATATCACGTTGTTCTTTGCGCAGTAGCCAGCGTAGAAGTCGTGTGAGCCAACGGTGTAAGCCTCCAGTCCGATGCCAAACAGCTTGGCCTCAAGACAAGGCTTCATGTTGGGCAGGTCTTCTGCGAGGATTTCGTCGAGGCTGCTCTTCAGTATCTCGCGGTAACGCGACTTCTCAACGGTGATGTCCTTGCTTCCGTCATGCACCCAGATGTTCATTATGCAGGGGTCGTTCTGAAACTTACCCATGGCGTCGGCGATGCGGCGGCAGCGCTTTGTGTGCTCAATCCAGAAGTCGCGGATCTCCTTGTTGGGGTTCGACAGCGAGAGGCTTCCGCTCTTCGGGTGAGAGAAAGAGGTGGAGTTGAAGTCGAGCTTCAGGTTGTGCTCCTTGGCCCACTGCATCCAGCCCTGGAAGTGCTCCACGCCCACTTGGTCGCGGTCAACGAGCTTGCCTCCAAACTCACCGTAGATTTCGTGCAGGTTGAGGCGGTATGTACCGGCGAGCAGTGTCTGCACCTTCTCGATGTCCTGGCGCAGCTCGTCGATGTTGCGTGCCTTGCCGGGATAGTTGCCCGTCGACTGTATTCCGCCCGAAGCGGCCTCGCCGCGCTCGAAGCCCACCACGTCGTCGGCCTGCCAGCAGTGCAGCGATATTGGGGTCTTCTCAAGTGTCTCGATGGCCTTGTCGGTGTCGACGCCAAGAGCGGCATAGCGCTCTTTGGCGATCTCGTAATTCTTTGTGATCAATTCTGCTTTCATTTCGCTTTAGGTTTTGTTTGTTTGTATGTTTTGTTAGTTTTGTCGTAGCGTTGTGGGCATGAAGCCGTCTTATCCCTTCTTGGCCACAATCTCCAGGAAGCGCTCGTAGGCGCTGTCCCAAGCCTCCTTGTCCTGCGGCTCAAAGCTCTTCAGCTCGATGCTGTTGGCGATGATGCGGCGCATGTCCCAAATGTCCTTCACGTCGCCGGCGGCTTTGGCTTGCAGCATTATGTTGCCCAGGGCGGTGCCTTCCTGCGGTCCTGCCAGCACCTTCACGCCCACGCTGTTGGCGGTGAACTGGTTGAGGTGGGCGTTGAGCGAGCCTCCGCCAATGATGTGCAGCACCTCGATGGGGAATGTGGCCATCTCCTTCAGGTAGCCGAACACCTGGCGGTAGCGCAGCGCGAGGCTCTCGAATATGCAGCGGCATATTTCGGCATAGCCCTCTGGCACGTGCTGGCCTGTGGCGCGGCAGTAGTCCTTTATGGCCTCCACCATCGACGAGGGGTTGGCAAACGACTCGTCGTCGGGGTTGATGATGCTCTGGAACGGTGTGGTCTTCATTGCGTCGGCAATAAGCTCGGTGTGCGACTTTGGAGCGTTGGTCCACTCCTTGCGGCACCGCTCGTAGAGCCACATTCCGCATATGTTCTTCAGGAAGCGCGTGGTGCCCTCGATGCCGCCCTCGTTGGTGAAGTTGCGGTCGTAGCTCACCTTATTTATTATAGGCTCCTTGGTCTCGATGCCCATCAGGCTCCATGTGCCGCTGCTCAGGTAGGCAAACTTCTCGTCCTTTGCCGGCACGGCGGCCACGGCGCTTCCGGTGTCGTGGCCAGCCACGGCCACCACGGGCACTGCGCCCAGTCCGGTCATCTTCTGCACCTCGGGGGTCAGCGTGCCAATCACCGTGGCGGGGTTCACCACTTCGCCGAAGCTGTCGCGCTTCAGACCAACGCTGCCCAGCAGCTTCTCGTCGAGCAGCTTTGTCTTCGGGTCGAGTATCTGGCTTGTCGAGGCTATGGTATATTCGCACACCATCTTGCCTGTGAGCATGTAGCTCAGCGCGTCGGGCACGAAGAGTATCTTGCTGGCGTTGGCCAAGGCCGAGTCGCCGTTCTTGCGCATGGTGTAGAGCTGGAACAGCGAGTTGAAGTTCATGAACTGTATGCCGGTGATGTCATACACGGTCTCCTTGTCGAAGGCGTTCTTGAAGTAGTCCTCCATCATGCCAAACGTGTGGGGGTCGCGGTAGGCCAGAGGGTTGCGCAGCAAGGCTCCGTCGGAGCCTACACACACGAAGTCGACGCCCCAGGTGTCGATGCCTATGGAGCACACGGGCAGCTTGCGGCGTGCGGCCTCCTTCAGTCCCTTTACCATCTCGTTGTACAGGGCATATATGTCCCAATAGAAGTGTCCGCCCGTCTCAATCAGGTTGTTGTCGAAGCGTGTAAGCTCTTCCTGTTCAATCTTGCCGTCGCGCAGCCATCCTATTATTGTTCTTCCGCTTGTCGCCCCAAGGTCAACGGCGAAGAAGCACTTGTCTTTTTCCATGTTTATGCTTTTGTTTGTGATTAGTAGCGTGGTTTTGCTTGTTGCAAAGTTAATGTATAAGCGGCAAAAAACGGTACTGTATTTTGTCTTTTATTCTGAAAAATTTGGTACTTCCGCCATTTGTGCGAATAGTGTAGGCGCATAGTTCCCGTTTTCATTCGCCACTACGCATGAAAACTGTGGGTGGCATAGCGGATAGTTGCGCCGGATAGTGTGGCTTCCTGCCCACATTTATTTGGCTTCCTGCCCACATTTGTTTGCTTACACCAGCTGGTGTAAGAGCTTACTCCAATTGGTGTAAGAGCTTACTTCAGCTGGTGTAAGAGCTTACCCCAATTGGTGTAAGCCCTTTTTGCCGCCCTTTCGCCACGGCTTACCACTGTGTTGGCCACCACTTTCAGGCGTGGTTGCGGCGAGCCAGAAAGCCGTTAAATTCAAAGAATATCAACGCCAAAGCCTCCTGTTATCACAGATTTTCATTATCTTTGTGTTCTACATCACAAAGTAATGTTCAAAAAAAACAACGTGAGCAGATTTTACATGATTGACAGATTGTATCACAATGGGCTGAAAGCCCTATACTACATAGCCCAGGGCAGCGCCCTGGGTATATACGAACAGCACCCGTCGCCCTGTAAGGGCAAAAGTGCATAGACTATATAATGCGCAAGGCTATATACTTTTGCCCTTTCAGGGCGCGTGGATACACACATACAAAACCCAGGGCGTTGCCCTGGGCTATGGAGTTGTTGGGCTTTCAGCCCGCACTTGCACGATACCAAAAAACAGGGTGCCAGCCTGGGCTATGGAGTTGTTGGGCTTTCAGCCCGCACTTGCACGATACCAAAAAACAGGGTGCCAGCCTGGGCTATGGAGTTGTTGGGCTTTCAGCCCGCACTTGCACGATACCAAAAAACAGGGTGCCAGCCTGGGCTATGGAGTTGTTGGGCTTTCAGCCCGCACTTGCACGATACCAAAAAACAGGGTGCCAGCCTGGGCTATGGAGTTGTTGGGCTTTCAGCCCGCACTTGCACGATACCAAAAAACAGGGTGCCAGCCTGGGCTATGGAGTTGTTGGGCTTCAGCCCGCACTTGTACGATACAAGGAAAAACAGGGTGCCAGGCTGGGCTATGGAGTTGTTGGGCTTTCAGCCCGCACTTGTACAAATCTAAGAAAGTCATTTTTTAACGTTATATTAATGTTAGTACGGCGGTAATTTATAGAACCGCCCTTCATCCATGAAGAAAGGAAACAGTCCATACACCGCAGCGTTTACCGGCGGTTCGTTTATGATGCACGAGATGAACAGTATGCTGCCCCTCTTTCTTGCCGACAACTCGCAGGAGCTGCTGGCCAAAGAGACTGAGGAGAACAACGTGCTGAAGGTAAGCGCCGTGGCCTCGCGCAAGAAATACATCAGCGAGCTGAGCCGCCGCTTCCATGCCGCGCCCCCAAGCTTCTGGGCCGACTATCAGGCCATGGACGAGCCGGCGCAGCGCCTCGCCATATTCTTCGTCCTGCTCACCACCTACCGCATAGTGCTCGACTTCCACCTCAACGTGGCCTTGAAGAAGTGGAACTCCATCGACCACCGCGTCCATCACGACGACGTGGCCATGGAGCTGTCGCAGATAGCCGCCAACGACGCCTTTGTCGACTCGTGGAGCGACACCACCAAGAAGCGTGTCGTCACCGCCTACCTCACCTTCATCAACCAGGCCGGTCTCTACGACAAGAAGTCGTTTGAGCTGCACAAGCCCGCCAACGTCAGCGACTCCGACTATGCCTACTATGTGCTCACGGGGCGCGAGTGGTTTCTCGAAGCCTGCCTGTTGCAGCCTTACGAGATTGAACGGATAAAACGCATCGCCCTAAAACGCACCGCCCTATGACAGTAAGCGAACTATACGAAAAACTCGACCAGCCGAGCTTTCAGGAGCCGGCCAGCGGCGACATGTTCTACAACTTCTTCGTATTCCAGTATCCCGCCAAGGACGAGTACGACATACGCCGCCAGTTACTCGCCGTCAAGGAGAACCTGAAGCGTCCGGCCAACTATATCGACACGCTCATGCTCGACCTCTTCGACGAGTTCTGCCGCTTTCTCGACAGCCAGAGCTTCGGGAAGCAGAACCCCTCGCTGATGAAGTTCCTGATGGGCATGGAGAAGAATTCGCCCGACAACATACAGAAGGTGTTGTGCCAACAGGCCAACAGCCAGAAGTTCTACGAGTATATCCACCAGCGCGTGATGCAGCACGTTGGCATCGCCGACGAGATGAAGCGTCCCTACGTGTTTGTCTATGGCATCGGCGACATGTTCCCTTATCTGCGCACCAACGTGTTTCTCACCAACTATGAGCGATACAACGAGACGAGCCTATACAAGATCATCGTGTTCTATCCCGGCGAGCGGGTGGGCAACTCGTTCAAACTGTTTAACGTCTTGGAGGATGCCCACACCTATCGTGCCCACATCCTGCTGAATGAAAATAATGAATAAAGTGACGGTTAAAAAAAACAACCTGAGCAGATTTTACATGATTGGCAGATTTTACCGCAATGGGCTGAAAGCCCTATACTACATAGCCCAGGGCAGCGCCCTGGGGATAAACAGGCGAGGTAACTTGCGCCCTGTAAGGGCAAAAGTGTATAGACAATATAATGCGCAAGGCTATATACTTTTGCCCTTTCAGGGCGCATAGATACACACTTCAAAAACCCCAGGGCGCCAGCCTGGGCTATGGAGTTGTTGGGCTTTCAGCCCGCACTTGTATAAATATGAGCAAGTTATTTTTTTAACGTTACATATGATTGGCAGATTTTACCGCAATGGGCTGAAAGCCCTATACTACATAGCCCAGGGCAGCGCCCTGGGGATAAACAGGCGAGGTAACTTGCGCCCTGCTTTCTATGTTAAAATCCAAATGTTTTGACCAATATTTTTTTGTTT
>CAVKUV010000114.1:0-5538 GCA_963659505.1 Lachnospiraceae bacterium | reverse complement strand
CTCGTGACCTCCTGCGTGACAGGCAGGCATTCTAACCTACTGAACTAACGCACCCGTTGCCTCATTTGCGGATGCAAAGGTACGCTTTTTCTCCGAACTGCCAAAAACTTTATGAAGAAATTTGTAACTTTGCCCCTGTTACACACCAAATATTTATGAGAACGACACTAAAAACGGCCCTGCTGACCCTCTCTGGCGTGATTTTCGCCACCGCTTGCGGGTCAAACAACGAAGAGAAAGCCACCGAGGCACTGCTCGATAAAGCAAAGAGCGAATGCCAGACAAAGCAGTTCAACAAAGCCCTTGCCACCATCGACTCGCTAAGGAAAGCCTATCCTGAGAACGTGGAGGCGCGGAAGAAGGCACTCAAGCTATACCAAGACGTGGCCTTGGCGCAAGCCCAAAGCGACCTCGCCCACACCGACAGTTTGCTGCAAGCGGCCAAAGCCGAATACGCCCAATGCAAGGCTGCGGTGGAACAGTCGAAAGCGGAGCTGCGCGCCACCCCCGAAGAACTGCAAAACGCCACGCTCATGAAGATGCGCCTCGACTCGCTCCAAGTGCGCTTCGACGTGCAGTGCGCCAAGATAAAGTATATCCACAAGAAGCAAAAGGAGTAGCCAACGCCACCCTCAAGGCCATGCCTACACCATGGGTCGCGCCGTGCCGGCAAGTCCTGTTGCATCCCCATTTCAACCGTTTCGTTCGTTTATTACGCCAAATTTGCGTAATTTTGCACCGCAAACCATTGGCGAGCGGTGCTATAAAATGCCGCCGTGACATTAAGTAATAGTATATTATGGATTACGTTTTGCCGTTTTTTCGGACTCTTCCCGACCCATATCGCCACATTGCAAGGTTGCAATGCAGCATTGCCATCTTGCCCGCTGGCGACACAAGCCCGAAAACATCCGCAAAATCAGGCAAAGCCAATTCATGGAACCACCCAGACTTATGAAACAGGAAGAGAGCACTACCGAACAGCAATTCGACAAAGCCGTGCAAAAATGCAAGGCACTGTTTGCCGACAAGCTGCACGACTATGGAGCCTCGTGGCGCATATTGCGCCCGTCGTCGCTCACCGACCAATTGTTCATCAAGGCCAAGCGCATACGCAGTCTTGAGATAAAGAAGGAGGCCCTGGTTGACGAAGGCATTCTGCCAGAGTTCATAGCCATCGTAAACTATGGCATCGTGGGACTCATCCAACTTGAGAAAGGCTTCGCCGACAGCGTTGACATGGACAACAACACGGCCATTGCCCTCTACGACAAATACGCAGCAGAGGCGCTCGGCCTCATGAAGCGCAAGAACCACGACTACGACGAGGCGTGGAGGTCGATGCGCGTGAGCAGCTACACCGACTTCATCCTCACGAAGATAGAGCGCGTGAAGGAGATAGAGAACCTTGGGGGAGCAACCCTCGTGAGCGAGGGCATCGGCTCCAACTACATGGACATTATCAACTATGCCGTGTTTGGCATAATAAAACTCAGCGAGTGACCAGCGGCAACAGACCGAGAGCGGTGGCGGTAAACATCTGCCGCATTGTCGTGGCGGTGGTGTTCGTCCTCTCAGGATTCGTCAAGGCCGTAGACCCCACAGGCACAGTGTACAAGATAGCCGACTATCTGGAGGCCATGCATCTTGCGCAATACGTGCCCGACTTCGCCACGCTCGCCGCCTCCGTCATGCTCTCCACGGTGGAGTTCAGTCTCGGCGTGTTCCTGCTCTTCGCCATTTGGCGAAAGGCCACATCAAGACTTCTCCTTGCCGTGATGGCCGTGATGACCCCAGTCACCCTTTGGCTGGCCGTGGCCAACCCCATAAGCGACTGCGGATGCTTCGGCGACGCCGTGAAGCTCACCAACTGGCAGACCTTCGGCAAGAACGTCGTTCTGCTGATAGCCGTGGCCGTCGTGGCCAAGTGGCCCGCCGACATGGTGCGCTTCATCAGCCGCGCCAACCAGTGGATAGTGTTCAACTACACCGTGGTGTTCATACTCGCCGTGTCGGGCTACAGCCTGTATGCCCTTCCGCAGTTCGACTTCCGCCCCTACCACGTCGGAGCCGACATACGCCAGGGCATGGCCATTCCGCCCGACGCGCCGCAGCCACAGTTTGAGACGACCGTCATCATGGAGAAGAACGGCGAGCGGTGCGAGTTCGCCCTCGACGACTATCCCGACTCCACATGGACATACATCGACACCCGCACCATACAGACCGCCAAGGGATATGAGCCGCCCATACACGACTTCTCCATAACGAGAACCGACACGGGCGAAGACATCACCGACAGCGTGCTGGGCGACAAGCGATACACATTTCTGCTCATATCGCCCCACTTGGAGCTTGCCGACGACAGCCGGCTCGACTTGATAAACCAAGTCTACGACTATGCCGCCGACAATGGCTACCCATTCCTTTGCCTCACGGCAAGCGGCAGCAAGGGCATAGAGCGGTGGAAAGACCAGACGGGGGCCGAATACCCATTCTGCACCACCGACGCCACGGTGCTGCAAACCATGATAAGGAGCAACCCCGGACTAATGCTTCTGCGCGACGGCAAGGTGATACGCAAGTGGGGGCGCAACCAGCTGCCCGACGAGACTGTGCTCAGCGGCCGGCTTGAGAACATCGAGGCCGGCCAAATGCCGCCCGAAGACACCGTGGCGCGCCGTGTGGCAAGCGTGCTGATGTGGTATGTGCTGCCGCTGCTCATGCTCACTCTGGCCGACAGACTGTGGGCGTGGTCGCAGTGGGTGAGAAAGAAAGAGCGATCTAACAAGATATATCAACTTTTTAAAACAAGAAAAAGACAATGAGAAAGAAAATTGTAGCAGGCAACTGGAAGATGAACATGAACCTGCAAGACGGTGTGGCTTTGGCCAAAGAACTCAACGAGACACTTGCCGCTGACAAGCCCAACTGCGGAGTGATAATCTGCACTCCCTTCATCCACCTTGCAAGCGTAGCCCAGTTCCTCAACCAGGACATCATCGGCCTGGGCGCCGAGAACTGCGCCGACAAGGAGAAGGGCGCATACACTGGCGAGGTTTCGGCCGAGATGGTGAAGAGCACTGGCGCACAATACGTGATACTCGGCCACTCAGAGCGTCGCGGCTACTATGGCGAGACTCCCGAGATCCTCAAGGAGAAGGTGCTTCTGGCACTCAAGAACGGCCTGAAGGTGATATTCTGCATAGGCGAGAGCCTTGAGGAGCGCGAGGCCGGCAAGCAGAACGACGTGGTGAAGGCCGAGCTTGAGGGCAGCGTGTTCAACCTGACCGAGGACGAGTTCAAGAACATCATCGTTGCCTACGAGCCAATATGGGCCATCGGCACCGGCAAGACCGCCACAGCCGAGCAGGCCGAGGAGATACACGCCTTCATCCGCAGCACCATCGAGGCTAAGTATGGCAAGGCCGTGGCCGACGACACAACCATCCTCTACGGCGGAAGCTGCAAGGCAAGCAACGCACCCGAGCTGTTTGCAAAGCCCGACATCGACGGCGGACTCATCGGCGGCGCTTCGCTGAAGGCAGCCGACTTCAAGGGCATCATCGACGCCTGGAAGAAGTAAATGCGGCGTCGCGCACACTGTGGCGGTCTGTCAACACAATGACAGCCACAGTCAAAGACATCACACACACCGAAAGGTGGAGCGTGGGCAGGCACAACCCTGCCCCACCCTCCACCTTTCTTCACCACCCAAATCCAAAACGACAACAATGAAACAATTCGTCACCACAGCTATGTTGGCCACGCTATGTGCCGCCACGGCCAACGCCCAGTCTTTCACCGACCGACTGCAAAAGCAGGTTGGCAGCCAAGGCAAGGTGACGGTGACGCAGAGTGCGGACATCGACGAATTGGTAAACGGAACGAAACCGCAAAACGCCACCACAACAACGCCAAACAGACAGGCGGAAAGCACAACACAAAAAGCCACAGGCACAACGCCGAAGAGCGCCACCGCAACACAGAAGAGCGCGGAGGCGAAGCCGCAAACGGCGCAGACGAAAACTGCCGAAAGGCAGGATCAGCACACCGCCACAAAGCGCACCGAGCCAACGCCAAAGCCAGAGGCCACCACTGCCGACACCGAGCCGGCACAGGTTGACATGCGCCCCAAGGTGATGGAGAAGAGCTACAAGACCACGGGCTACCGCGTGCAGGCGTTTGCCGGGGGCAACACCCGCGCCGACAAGCAGAAGGCCCAGCGCATTGGCAACGACATAAAGATGAACTTCCCCAACGAACCGGTCTACGTGCATTTCTATTCGCCGAGGTGGATATGCCGCGTGGGCAACTACCGCTCAATGGAGGAAGCCAACAAGATGCTTTACGAAATACGCAAGCTCGGCTACAAACAGGCTCTAATAGTCAAGGGGAAAATCACCGTGCAATATTGACGCCGGGGCTAATCCAACTGCCACAACCACATATATGCCATTGCACATATAAGAAGCCCCCCGAAACAGGAAACTCACGTTCTTTTTAGAACCAACAAACAATGAACCAGGAAACAGAAAACAACGACGGCCTCGACCTCCTGGCCGCACACTATAAGGAAATACTCAACTTGCTGGGCGAAGACCCATCGCGCGACGGACTCCTGAAGACACCCATGCGAGTGGCCAAGGCCATGCGCGTGCTTACGCGCGGCTACACCATGGATGCCCACAAGGTGCTCACCGACGCCCTGTTCAAGGAGAGCTACAACCAGATGGTCATCGTCAAGGACATCGACTTCTTCTCGCTCTGCGAGCACCACCTGCTGCCTTTCTACGGCAAGGTGCATGTGGCCTACATACCCAACGGCTACATCACCGGACTGAGCAAGATAGCGCGCGTGGTTGACATATACTCCCACCGGCTGCAGGTGCAGGAGCGCATGACGCAGCAAATCAAGGACTGCATCGAGCAGACGCTCCACCCACTGGGCGTGATGGTGGTTGTCGAGGCGCGCCACATGTGCATGCAGATGCGCGGCGTGGAGAAGCAAAACTCCATAACAACCACAAGCGACTTCAGCGGTGGCTTCAACCAGGCCAAGACGCGCCAGGAATTCATGAACCTCATACACAACTCATAAGGCCGCGCTGCGGCAAACTTGAGAAGCAGAAGCACCACTTGCTCCGCCAAATGTCCATATCTGCATCGGGCGGAGCAAGTGGTGCTTTTGCTTCTTATGCCATTCCACAACCGTCCGATGTCGCCTTCCACAACCTTGTTGAGATAGAACAAGGCTGCGTTTATAGTTGCGCATTTGGAAAGTGTCTCTTATTCTTTAACGGGTTCTCATGCATGGCATAGTGCAAAGGCTGCGGATCAGTGTTTCACCGCACAATCGCAGGCTATACCTGTTGCGACGTGAGACACGTCGCCCACTACGCAGCATACCTCTACGACTAACCGTACTGGTCGAAATGTTTAGCCTCTTCGAGGCCAAGATGGCAATGGCATTCATCCACACATTTAAGGCGGGTTCTATAAATTGCCTTTGATGGATTTTTGAATTTTAGCCGAGCA
>CAVKUV010000113.1:0-5641 GCA_963659505.1 Lachnospiraceae bacterium | reverse complement strand
CTGGTCACGGCGCGCAGGGCCACGGGGTGCTCATAAGTGCGCTCGTCGCCCATCACGCCCACAGAGCGTACGGTGGAGAGAAGAACAGTGCCGGCCTGCCAAATCTGGTCGTAAAGCGACACCTCTATCTCGCCATTCTCCATGTTTGCAGGCACACCGGCCGCCAAGACGCGGCGAGCCTCCTCGCCACCAAGCTTCACCTTATACTCGCGCAAGCCACGGATATAGATGTCGTCGGCATCCTGAAGAATGCGCACCTTCTCGGGGGTGATGTCACCCAAGATGCGTACGGCCAAACCAGGGCCTGGGAATGGATGGCGAGTAATCAAGTGTTCGGGCATGCCCATGGAACGGCCAACGCGGCGCACCTCATCCTT
Organism: Lachnospiraceae bacterium; assembly: GCA_963659505.1. Classification (GTDB taxonomy): domain Bacteria; phylum Bacteroidota; class Bacteroidia; order Bacteroidales; family Bacteroidaceae; genus Prevotella. The sequence continues at coordinate 5,264 of CAVKUV010000113.1, read as the reverse complement.
GAACAGCCACTTCAGCGGTTCGCACAACTGTAGGTTCATCTCCTTGGGAAGTCCACCCACATTGTGGTGGCTCTTGATTACCTTGCCCGTTATGTTGAGGCTCTCGATGCGGTCGGGATAGATGGTGCCTTGGGCAAGCCACTTGGCACCCGTCTGCTTCTTGGCCTCAGCGTTGAACACCTCAACGAAGTCGCGTCCGATAATCTTGCGTTTTTGCTCCGGATCGGTCACTCCAGCCAAGTCGGTGAAGAATTTTTCCGACGCATCCACGCCAATCACATTCAAGCCCAAACACTTGTAGTCCTCCATTACGTCGCGGAACTCGTTCTTGCGGAGCATGCCGTGGTCAACGAATATACAAGTTAGGTTCTTGCCGATGGCCTTGTTCAGGAGCACTGCAGCCACGCTTGAGTCAACACCGCCCGAAAGTCCGAGGATAACCTTGTCATCGCCAAGCTGCGCCTTCAGTTCGGCCACGGTCGTCTCCACGAAAGAGTCGGCGCTCCAGTCCTGCTTGCTACCGCAGATGTCAACCACAAAGTTCTTCAGCAACTGCGTGCCTTGCAGCGAGTGGAACACCTCGGGGTGGAACTGCACAGCCCAAACAGGCTGCTGCGTTGACGCATATGCGGCAAACTTAACATTGGCCGTAGAGGCGATGCACTTGTAGCCATCGGGAATGGCAGTGATGGTGTCGCCGTGGCTCATCCACACCTGCGAGTTTTCCACGAAGCCCTTGAACAATGGATTCTCCGCATCGAAGTGTTCCAAGTTGGCGCGGCCATACTCACGGCTGTCGGCCGCCTCCACCTTTCCGCCATTGGCGAAAGAGATGAACTGCGCGCCATAGCAGATGCCCAGCACTGGTATGCGCCCGATGAACTGCCCCAAGTCAACCTTGAAAGCCTCCGGGTCGTGCACCGAGTACGGACTGCCGCTCAAGATGACGCCAATCACCGATGGGTCGTCCTTTGGAAACTTGTTGTACGGAAGAATCTCACAGAAAGTGTCGAGTTCGCGCACTCGGCGGCCTATCAGCTGCGTTGTCTGCGACCCGAAGTCGAGAATGATAATCTTCTGTTGCATATATTATTGTTGGTTTAAGATTGTTGTCTCTCTCAAGAATGTCTCGGCAGTGGCCAGCGTGTCTTGCTTGCCCACGTCAAGCAGCCTAAGCCCTTCCGCCACATGTCCCTTTATCGCCACACGCCCACACACCGACAGATAGAAGTCCATTATGCCGAACTTGTCGGGGAAGCCGTCCATCAGACTGAACAGCTTTGGCGAAAACATGTGAATGCCAGAGAAGGCATACATCTTGCAGTTGGCCGGATTAAGTCCGCTGATGGGACTCCTCACCTCGCCCGTCTCAATGTTTGTCCAACCCACGAGGCGCATATCATCGTCAAACAGCAGATAGCGCTTGGTGGCGCGTTGGCTCACGAGCAGCGTTGCCAAAGCGTCGGTGTTGGCTGCATAGAAAGCCTTCAGGTCTACGTTGCTCAATATGTCAACGTTGTGCATCAGTATCGGCGAGGCTTCGTCAAACAGCGGTCTGGCCTTTTTCAGTCCGCCCCCCGTGTCGAGTAGCTGGTCGCTTTCGTCGGATATGCGTATGTCGGCCCCGAAATTGTCGTTGTCGCGCAGATAGGCTTTTATCTGCTCCGGAAAGTGGTGTATGTTCACCACCATGCGCCCTGCCCCAGCCTCTTTCAGTCTTGCAACCACGCGCCTAAGCAACGGCTGTCCGCCCACCGGTACCAAAGCCTTGGGCATGGTGTCGGTCAGTGGCTTCAGCCGTGTGCCGAGTCCTGCGGCAAATATCATAGCTTGCATCATCGTCGGTTCTTGTCTTTCGGTTGGCTGCACATTATGCGACAGGCATATATGCGGCTACTATATATATAATGTATAGGAGGCACCCAGCTTGCTCACTGTCGCGCCTCCAGTGTTTGCTCTATGTTCTGCTCCCTGTGGCATATCCTCACCTCTATGCCAAACTTCGCGTTCAGGTGTTCGGCCAGATGCTGCGCGCTATACACGCTGCGGTGCTGGCCGCCAGTGCAGCCGAAGCAGAACATGAGGTCGGTGAAGCCGCGCTGCATATAGCGGCGCACATGGGCGTCGGCCAGTTTGTATACACTGTCGAGAAAGTCGAGTATCTCGCCGTCGTCCTCAAGGAAGCGTATCACAGGCTCGTCCAGCCCAGTCAGTTTCTTATATGGTTCGTAGCGGCCGGGGTTGTGCGTGCTGCGGCAGTCGAACACATAGCCACCGCCATTGCCCGACTCGTCGGCAGGTATGCCCTTGCGGTAGGAGAAGCTGAACACCCTCACTCGCAGTGGGCCGCGCCCCTCATACTTGGAGAATGTGGCAGGGCCGTCTTGCGGATGCGCCTCATACACATTGCTGGCGGCGGTCTTGAAACCGTCGGCGCGGTTTAGCGCAGGTTGCTCTATGCGTGAGAACTGCGGCAGTTCCGTCAGTCGGCGCAGCATGTCCATCATGTATGGATAAGGGAAACATTGCAGCTTCAGCAGTTCGCGCAAGTTTTGTATTGCCGGCGGTATCGACTCTATGAAGTGCTTCTTTTGCTCGAAGTAGCCCCTGAAGCCGTATGCGCCCAGCACTTGCAGGGTGCGGAACAGCACAAAGAGGCTCAGCCTGTCTACGAAATGGCGCGACGACGGCACCTCGGTGTAGTTCTTCAGCGACTCATAGTACTCATACACCAGTTCTCGACGCAGCTTGTGGGGATATTTTGCCGAGGCTTGCCACAAGAACGAAGCCAAGTCATAGTAGTAAGGTCCACGGCGTCCGCCTTGGAAGTCGATGAAGTATGGGTTGCCGTCGGCGTCGAGCATCACGTTGCGCGCCTGAAAGTCGCGATACATGAAGCTCTCGCCCTTTTCCGCCGTAAGGTCTTTGGCGAAGAGGTGGAAGTTGGCCTCAAGCTTCAGCTCGTGGAAGTCAAGCTCGGTGGCCTTGAGAAAGCAGTATTTGAAATAGTTGAGGTCGAACAAGACGTTGTTCACGTCGAACTCCTGCTGCGGATAGCAGTTGGAGAAGTCGAGGCCGCGCGCGCCGCGCAACTGTATGTCGGGCAGTTCGCGTATGGTTCTCACGAGCAGCTCCTTCTCCCTCACATTGTAGCGTCCGCCAGCCTCGCGGCCTCCGGCCAAGGCATCGAAGAGCGACACAGTGCCGAGGTCGGTCTGCAGATAGCGCAGCTCGTCGCCGCTCACGGCCAGCACCCTTGGCACTGGCAGCTTGCGCTTGGAGAAATGGTTGCTCAGATAAACGAACGCATGGTCTTCGTCGCGGCTTGTGCCCACCACGCCTATCACAGAGCCACCGTCGTTGCCCACAAGGCGATAATATTCGCGGTTGCTTCCTGCTCCCGGCATCCTATGCACTTCGGCCGGATCGCCGCCCGACCATTGTCTGTACAGTTCAATCAACTTCTGCATATCGTAGTCGTCGCGTTGCGAAAGACACTGGCAAAGGGTGCAAAAGCACGTTGCCGCCCATTGCCAACCGCAACTTGACATCTGCAAAGTTACACAAAAAACACGAAATGCGCAGTAACGTCACCGCGATAATGCTTAGAAGCGGCCTTGGCGACACATCCACCTTGACTGAAAGACATCACCCGTCAACTGTCTTTGCAGCATGTGCGTCGTCCTCCTTAGGCACAAAGAGTATGCCCACCTCGTAGAGCAGCCAGATGGGCAGAGAGACGATGGTTAGCGTGAACACGTCGCTCGTCGGGGTGATTACGGCGGCCACCACCAATATAGCCACTATGGCATGGCGGCGATAGCGGCGCATGAAACCACGGGTGAGCAGCCCCAACTTGCCAAGCATCCAGCACACTACGGGCAACTCGAATAGTATGCCCATCATCAAGCTGAGCATCAGCAGCGTGTCCATATACGACTCCAACGTTATCATGTTGGCCACTTCGGTGCTCACTTGGTATGTGCCAAGGAAACGGAATGTAAATGGGAACACGAGAAAGTAGTTGAGCAACACGCCGAGCACAAACATTGCATAGCCGCCAACCACCATGCGGTAGGCATAGTGACGCTCGCGGTCGTAGAGGGCCGGACCGACAAAGCGCAGCATTAGATATATGGTGTAGGGCGAGGCTACGGCAAGGCCAGCGTAAAGAGCGACCTTCATGTGTATGGCGAATTGGCCGGCCAAGCCCGTGTTGACCAGCCCGACGGCGAATGGCTCGATGCCATCACCGCCAGGTGTCCAACTTCCAAGAAAACGGAAAAGCCTGTAAGTGACGAAATGGCTGTCCTTGGGGGCGAGTATCACGGCAAACACCTCGTCCTTGAACAAGAAGGCCCCCACTCCACACGCCACGCTTGCGAGCACAATTCTCCAAATGGTGCCTCGCAGCACGTCAAGGTGCTCCCAAAAGGACATCTGTTCCCCGTCCATCTATTTTTCGGAGCTTTCCTTTTTCCCTTCGGCTTCCTTCTCTGAAGCCGAACTGTCAATGTCGGTTCCGTTCATGCCGTCCTTGAAGCTCTTTACGCCTTTTCCAAGTCCCTTCATCAATTCCGGGATTTTCTTGCCGCCGAAAAGCAGCAGCACGACGAGGGCGATGAGCAATATTTCCTGTGTTCCTAACATAACCTTGATGATTGTTGATGGTATTGTACGTGATTTGTTTATCGGTAAAGGGTGGTTCTATAAACTACCACTTGAGAATGTGCCTTACAAAGATGTAGCCGCCCACCACTTGCAGAGCCATGCCGGGCAAGCCAAGGCGCACGTCCTGCAGAGCGGCGGCCAGACTGCCAGTGTATGCCCACTCCGCAAGCGAGCCAAACAATTGGTAGAAAGCCACCACTCCGGCCATGGCCAACAGGCTCACCCTCTGCCAGCGACGGGCCGTGACACCTGCGCCAGCGGCAAGCAGCGCCGACTTGGTGAGTATGGCCGGCAAGGCGGCAATCGGCGGCATACCGAAGAGCAGATGGTTTGCTATGGGCGAGGCCATGGCGACAACCATGCCCACCCTCCAGCCATACTTGAATGCTCCTATCAGGGTGAAGAAGTATATGGGCAGCCACGTCGCCCCACCTTGCGGGATGGCGTGGAAAAGTTGCGGCATCACGACGTTGCCGGCCACGAAAGCCACCGCCAAGAGATATGTCTTGGCATCGGCATAGCCATACTGGTGCAGTCTAACTGTCGATTCGTTCATACGGTTGTTCCTTTCTAATACGGTTTTTCCTCTCTAA
>CAVKUV010000112.1:0-5909 GCA_963659505.1 Lachnospiraceae bacterium | reverse complement strand
CTGCTCGGCTAAAATTCAAAAATCCATCAAAGGCAATTTATAGAACCCGCCATATGTGATTTCCGCACACTTTAGATTTCCATGCCCTTGCCCTCATAGAATTTGAGCAGCTGCCTGTCGAGTATGGCCATGTATTTCGATTGCAGCATGTTTTGTCGTGCGGTGAGCAGGTCGTTTTGCCCTTTCATAAGTTCTGTTATGTTCTTCAGTCCAAGTTTGAACTGCTCGCTCAGCAAGTCGTAGCTGGCCTGTGCGCTTTCCACGTTGGCCTTTGCTGCCTTGAACTTCTGCTGGTTTGTGTTGGCGTCAATCCAATAGCCCTCTATTGTGCTGTACAGCTCCTTTTGCTTGTCTTGCAGGTCAAGCAGGTTTTGCTCTTGCTGTATCTTGGCCTTGTTCACGGCGGTGCGTGTGCTGCGGTTGTCAAACAGTGGGATGCTCAGCGATGCGCCTATCGACGCGTCGAAGTTGGTCTTTATCTGCTTGCCCCATGCCTTGTCGTTCATCGACGAGTTGCTTGTTCCCACGCCTCCGGTCAGTCCGATGGTGGGCATTTTCCCGGCTTTTGCCACGGCGATGTTCAGTTCACCGCTTTTTATGGCGAGGCGGCAGCTCTCCATCTCGGGGCGGTCGGCGAGTGCGGTTTGGTAAACCGACTGCAATGATGGCAGAGTGGCCAACGCCTGTTCGTCGGTCGTTTCAGGTACGGCAACGTCAAATGCTGTGTTGCCCGTTATTTCGAGCAATTGCTTCAGTTGTGTTTTATACTTCGTGAGGTTGCTTTCGGCCTCCACGATGCTGTATTGGTCTTGCGCCGTTTGTGCAGTGAGTCGTGCGAGGTCGGCATTCGACATCTTTCCTGCGGCAACCATGTCTTTGCCGCGTTGCTCGTTCTTTGCACTGATGTCGTAGCTTTCCTTGCTCACCTTCACGGCCTCGGCGGTGTAGAGTATCTGCACATATAGCTGCACGATTTTCTCTTGTATCGTGTTGGCGGTGGCGGCAGAGTCAAGCTCGGCCTTCTGTTCGGCCAGTTTGCTTAACTTCACGTTGTTGCGGTTCTTGTTGCCATTCCACACCGTCCAGTTGGCGTTCACTGCATAACTGCCGTTGTAGTAGGTTTTGTTGACGCCTGTCGATACAGTTCCGTTGTTCACCGTGCTGATGCCCTCGTTCACCCATGGGCGGTAGCCAACCGACTGGTTTGTCGATGCCGACAGCGAGGGCAGGAGGTTGGCCTTGGCTTGCTTTAGGTCTTCGGCCGACGACTGCCGTGTAAGGCTGTTCTTTTTTAGTGAAATGTTGTTGGCCACGGCATAGTCGATGCACTCCTTCAGAGTCCAACCCTTTGTGTCTTGGGCCATGGAGCTGATGGTGCCGGCAAACAGTGCGGCCACAAACATCATTAAACCTTTGTTCATGATAGTCTTGTCTATTTGTTCGTTGCAAAAGTAGGGATTAAAAGGTTCGCACAAAAAAAATATAGACGTTTGTAGACAGTTAGTAGAGATAAAAGCCCGATTCTTCTAATCGAATCGGGCTTTTTTAATGGTTTTTAAAGTTGCGACAGTCGTGCGATGTATTTGCCGAGTATGTCGAATTCAATGTTTACCACCGTGCCGACGCCAATGTCGCAGAAGTTGGTATGCTCCAGTGTGTATGGAATTATTGCCACTTGAAACGTGTTGGTTGTGGGGTTGCACACTGTCAGCGACACGCCATTGACGGTGACACTACCTTTGTCAACGGTGAAATAGCCGTTGCGCGCCATGGTCTTGTCGCTTTTGTACTCAAAGGTGAAGTATGTGCTGCCGTTGGCGTCCTCCTTGTTTATGCACCGTGCCGTCTCGTCAACGTGTCCCTGCACGATGTGGCCGTCGAGCCGTCCGTTCATCATCATCGAACGCTCCACATTCACCTTGTCGCCCTCTTTCAGCAGCCCTATGTTGCTGCGCTCAAGCGTTTCCTTCATGGCCGTCACGGTGTAAGTGTCGCCATCGATGGCCACCACCGTGAGGCACACTCCGTTGTGCGCCACGCTTTGGTCTATCTTTAGCTCGCTAGTGAACGAGCACTTTAGTGTGAGGTCTATGTTGTCGCGGTCGTGCCTAATGGCCACGACTGTGGCAAACTCTTCGATTATTCCAGAAAACATTGTGTATTAATAAACGTGGATATAAAAAATAAGGGTCGTACCGGTGATGTGATGAAAACTCCTTATAGCATAAGATTTGAGAGCTCTTTGCCTTTGTAATCCACCGGCATTCCTGCTACCCGAAGGTCTGTGGCCCGCCATTGGCAAAAGAAGTCATCTCGGTTTTCGTTTTTAAATTGATGAGTATCCCAGTCGAACCGATACGACCCTGTATGTCTGTTCTTGCCTTATTTCAATGCAAAGATACATCTATTGTCACAATGCTCCAAGCGTTGCGCCGCTTTTTTCTTGTTTTAGTGACCGTTTTCAGGCCGTGCTTCTTGCGTGGCGTGTCTTGGAAGGCCGCACGGCAAGTGGCTTCCTCTTGTGGCTATTTGCGGAAGAAGTAGTAGTAAAGCGCTGTGAGTATGGCCACAAGCACGAGCGTGATGACCGACTTTATGATGCAGCCGGCCACTTTCTTGCATATGACGATGCCTATGACGACCATTAGCAGGGCTATGGCGTAGTACATGAAGTTGTCCATATTGGTTTGTGTGTTCCTTTAGGGAGAGGTGTGGGTTATTTGAACAAATGGCGGAATTGTGATGGTATGGGAGTCTCAAACTCCATGCGCTGGCGCGTCACCGGGTGCCAGAAGCACAGCTTGTAGGCGTGCAGGCAAAGTCGGTGCAGAGGGTCGTCGCCGTTGCCATACTTGATGTCACCGCAAACGGGATGCCCAAGGTCGGCGGTGTGTACGCGTATTTGGTTTTTCCGGCCAGTCTCGAGCTTGAATTCCACCAGCGTGTGCTCGGTGGTGCGGTCGAGCACGTGATAGTGCGTCACGGCATATTTGCCGCCATTGTCCACAGGCGAGGAGTAGGTTATGTATGCCTTGTTGTCCTTCAGCCAGTTCTCCACCGTTCCGCCCTCTTCTTCCATCTCGCCGCTCACCACGGCCACATATCGGCGGTCATAGACAATGTCGTGCCAATTGTGCTCCAGAGTCTGCTCTGTGTCGATGTCCTTGGCATACACCATCAGTCCGCTGGTGTCGCGGTCAAGGCGGTGAACCACGTGGGCGCGGCATTTCTGGCGCGACTTGTCGAAGTAGTCGTCAAGCACGGCTTTCACGTTCAGCGACGAGTGGCCGGCCGCCATCGACAGTATGCCAACGTTCTTTTCGACGACAACAAGCCAGCGGTCTTCATACACGACCTTCACATATCTGCTCTTCAGCGTGCATTGGGCGCGCTTGCTCTTGCTCACCGCCACCTTCATGCCAGGTTGCAATTGCTGGTCAAACTGCGTGGTGGTCTTACCGTTCACCTTGACGCCGCGTCCTTGCAGCGTAGCCTTCACCTTCGAGCGGCTTTCGCCCATGTTCTGCAATAGGAAGTCGAGCAGTCCGGCTGCCTCCTTCACTGTGAAATGCTTGTAGTTGTCCGACGGGTTGCCGTTTGTGGTGTATGTAGTTCTTTTGTCTTTCATTCGGTTTTTCTGCAAAATAATGAAACCGTCCTCTATTCAAAAAGATTTAGCGACTTGTCTTCGCATGCGGTTGTGGCTTGTGGTTTTTCCTTGGTTGCTTTGTCAGCGAAGTCGAGCATCAGTTGCCGCATTGCGGCCTCGCACTTGCTGTTCAGCCGGTAGCATCCCCATCGGCCTGTCTTTTCCACCAGTGGTTTGGGAGGTTTCGAGTTTCGTGCGATGAAGAGCCTCACGTTGTAGCGCACGTCCTCAATGTCGGGCGACTCAAACAGCGTGCAGCTCATGTTGAACACGTGCATCGACAGCTTTTTCACGCTGATGCCAGCTTGCCCAACTTCCGTGAGAACCTTGAGGATGTGCTTGTCGTAAATCCGGGTCATCGTCACTATGTCTGTTTGAGTCTTTTCTTGTGGATGTAGGTACGGCTTTTCGCATGAAACCCACCCTTAAATGAAGAGCCATAAAAAAGCCGGTAATACAAATAGTGCTTACCGGCTTTTTTATTGAAGTCGTTTAAACCTTTCTGGTGAAGATTTATTTGTCTTTTATCTCTTCTAATTTCAATCTTCACCTTTCTTTTTGGCCGCTTTTTTGACCTTTCATTGGTCGTGTAGCTCGCTACACTTCCTCTTCAATGCCAAAAATCGCCTCAAAAATAAAGGCAAATCTTGAATTCATAAAGGTTTAGACGACTTCATCATGTTTTCCTTTTGGAATTTAAGCCAATGCGATTTTGTTGTCGGCAGCGGTGATCTTTCCTTCCTTGAAGAGCCATCCCATGCCAAGCAGAGCTTCGCTTTCGCTGATGTTTGCAGCCTTTGCGATTTCCTTCACCGACAGTGGAGATTCTGCGGCAGCCAAAGCCTGGTATACATCACCAGCCTTGAAGCCGACATTCTCTGCGTTGAGTACTATGGCCTCTTTCTTCGCCGTTGTCGTTTTTCTTGTAGCTGGCTTCTTTGCTTCCGTAGCCTTTGCTGCAGCCGCTGTCTTTGTGGTTTTCTTTTCTACCATTGTTTTCCTATTTATGTTTCTTTTGTTTTGCTGGCCATGCTTTTGTCGTAAAACTTGACCAACGCTGCAAATATAGTCCGTTTTTTTCTAATGACAAAGATTTTCAATGGTTAAAACAGTGGTTTTCAGCACAATTGGCCGCAAACGTCCCTTATTCTTGATTTAAATCAACTTTCAGGTGCAGCTCCTCCAACTGTTTGGGTGCTAACGTGCTTGGCGCGTCGAGCATCACGTCGCGTCCGCTGTTGTTCTTGGGGAACGCTATGCAGTCGCGTATGGAGTCGAGTCCGGCCATGATGCTCACGAAGCGGTCGAGGCCGAAAGCCAGTCCTGCGTGGGGTGGTGCGCCATACTTGAATGCGTTGATGAGGAAGCCGAATTGCGCCATTGCGCTCTCGGGCGTGAAGCCGAGTATCTCGAACATCTTCTCCTGCAGCTTGCCGTCGTGGATGCGCAGACTGCCGCCGCCCACCTCAATGCCGTTGCACACGAAGTCGTAAGCCTTAGCCCTGACGCGCTCTGGGTGCTCGTCGAGCAGGGGTATGTCGTCGGGATTGGGCATGGTGAAGGGGTGGTGTGTGGCCATGAGGCGTTGTTCCTCGTCGCTCCATTCAAACAGAGGGAAGTCTACAATCCACAGGCACTCAAACTTGTTCTTGTCGCGCAGGCCGAGGCGTTCGCCCATCTCCAGTCGCAGCGAGCACAGCTGTATGCGGGTTTTGTTGGCGTTGTCGCCGCTGAGTATCAGCACGAGGTCGCCGTCTTTGGCGTTGGTGGCCTCTTTCAGCTTGGCGAATGTGTCAGGCGAGTAGAACTTGTCGATGCTCGACTTCACCGTTCCGTCGGCGTTGAATTTCACATATACGAGTCCCTTTGCCCCGATTTGCGGCTTCTTCACAAATTCGGTGAGCTGGTCGAGCTGCTTGCGCGTGTAGTTGGCGCATCCCGGAACGCAGATGCCGCCAATGTATTCGGCACTGTCGAAAACGGGGAATGAGCCAGTGCCCTTCAGCACGTCCATCAGTTCGACAAACTCCATGCCGAAGCGCAGGTCGGGCTTGTCGCTTCCATACAGGCGCATGGCCTCATGCCATGTCATTTGGCGCAGCTTTGCCGGCAGGTCAACGCCGCGCACCTCCTTAAACAGATGGCGGGCCATGTCCTCAAACAGGCTTATCACATCCTCTTGGTCGACGAAGCTCATCTCGCAGTCAATCTGCGTGAACTCCGGCTGGCGGTCGGCACGCAAGTCCTCGTCGCGGAAGCA
>CAVKUV010000111.1:0-6028 GCA_963659505.1 Lachnospiraceae bacterium | reverse complement strand
GCAACAAGGAGATAAAGCAGCGTGACAAAGAACTGAAGGAAAAGAACGAGCAACTTCAGCAGCGCGACGTGCAACTGAAAAACACGATAAAGGCTCTATTCGACAACGGATTGACCGTCTTGCAGATTGTCAAAATAACAGGTGTCGATGAAAACGAAGTGGCCGCAATGTTGAAATAAAGCCACCGATAAATATTCTCACGGCCGCAAAATCTCACAATAAAAGAAGGTGGGGCGAGAGACAAGGGGCGCGCAATGTTGGTTTCATTGCGCGCCCTTTGAATGTCAGTAAGATAGCTGGTGGGACTTGATTCGGATATAGGCGACCGTCTTCCTTATTTTCCGTTACTGTCCTTGAGCCATCCGCACCGTTTTCCCCAGTCATCGAAAACGGCCTTGCGCCATTTGTATATGGTGGCCGCACCTTGATGGCCTTCCCAAAACAGGCTGGGGTCGGTCTTGTCGCTATACCATTGCCGCCCCATCACATAGTCAGTAGGGCGACTCTGTCCGGGAAAGACATTCTGAATGGTGATGTATCCGCTCTGCGAAGGAAAGCCCAACACATCAGACGTGATGCTGTAAGTCTGCGTTCCAGTCTTATATGTGCTGTAGCGCACCATATACTCGCCGTCGCCCAAGTAGTAGCCGTCCCAGTCTTGCTTGGCTATGCTGAGGGTTACGCACGGTTTGCCCACCTCTGCGTCGGTGAGCACAGGCCCCTTCATGCGCCATTCTATCACGGAGTAAATCTGCGCGGTGTCCTGGGCGGTAGTAGCTCTGTTGTAGACCACACGTGGCGTACGCGGACAAAGTTCGAAACTGCCGCCCCACGACTCGCGTGTAGGGTTTGCCGGGTCACCGTCCATCATATATAGCAGTGCCGGAGTGTCGCCCAACTTGGGCATGCCCTTCAGATAGTTGTAGAAGTCGGCTCCCAGATGGCCACACCCCTTCACAAAGTAGTCGTAGAAACCACCGTTGTACTCGTCGTTCTGCTTGTATTTGGCTATGAAGCTACGGTATGTCGAATTGTTCTCGATGAACCACAAGTCGGGAAAGTTGTCTGCAATATAGGCATAAGAGTTAAGGCTCCACTTCTTGTTGGGACCGCCAATCCAATACACGCGTATCCTGTCCTTTATCTCGGGTGCGTCGTGCAGAGCTTGCGCCAGATCGTCGAGTCCACCCCACACCAACACATACAGCGGACGCTTGTCCTGGCGCTTGGCGCACTTCACTATCCACTGCGAACCTTCGGTGGGCGTGGAGTAGCCTGCATAGGGAGCCGCTCCCTTTCTGCCCTGCTTGGTGATGGAATGAAGGTAGGCAGGCTTGGGATAATTCTTGGCATGCTTCTTCAGCCGGGGCAAGTCCCGCTTGTAGATGTCTATCATGCGGTGTATCTCGCTCTTGCTTCCATCGCCATACGACGGCGACGACACCAGTCCCTCGGTATCAAACTCGTTGCAATACAGCAGGAAGTGCATCATCGACTGGTTGTCGTCGGGGTCGGTTCCGCCTATGTCGGTGCTTATGAGTATGCGCGGACGCTCCGGCACGGGCTGCTGCGCCGATGCAGCGACGCACATTCCGGCCAATGCGATTAGGCTTAGCAGTATTCGTTTCATCAGGTTGCTATTGTTTGATTGGTTGGTAATGATATTTAGTGACGGTAAAAAAAAAACGGGCGCAATGCCCACACCCTCTGTGCCAACAAAAACGATGAAGCCGCCAAGCGCCAGCGTGGAATACATCATCCACAAACGGCAGCTTGGCGGCTTCTATGCTTGAACGGGTGTGACACCCGATATTACTCTGCGCGGAGAGAGAAACGCTTGAAGTCAACCACTGTCAGCTCCTTGTCGGCAGCCTTGAGGTAGTCAGACACGCTCAGCTTGGCGTCCTGGATGAACTCCTGGTCGAGGAGGCAAGACTCCTTGAAGAACTTGTTCAGACGACCCTTGGCGATGTTCTGGATCATCTGCTCGTTGAGGTTGGCGGCCTTCTCTGCCGATGTTGCAGCGATGATTTCCTTAGCCTTGGCAACGTCCTCGGCGGTGATCCAACCCTTAGTCATATTAGACTCCATGTGCTCCTCAGAGTCAACGTGTGCAGGATTGATGCCAGCCTTCTTCAGAGCGGCCTCAACAGCCTTGCTCACCTGCTCCTGCTTGGTCTTCTCGACAGCCACCTTGATTTCCTCGTCGATAACCGACTGGGGAACAGACTCCTTGTTGAGGGCAACGGGCTTCATGGCAGCCACCTGCATGGCCACGGCGTGAGCCTGCTCCTCAGCGGGCTTGTTGGTCTGAACCATTGTGCAGAGGGTGTGCTTGCCCATGTGGTCGTAAACAGAAACATTGTCGCCCTCGATGAAGTTGTAGCCATCGAGTTCCATCTTCTCACCGGTGATGCCCGAGCGAGCAACCACAGCGTCCTGAACCTTTGTTCCGTCGGCGAGAGCCAGCTCCTTAACAGCATCGAGGCTCTGAGCCTTTGCGGCAACAGCAGCATCGAGGATGTCCTGGGTGAGCTTTATATAGTCGGCACCATTGGCAACGAAGTCGGTTTCGCACTTCAGGGCAACGATGGCGGCAAATCCGGGAACGGCCTTCACGAGCACGCAACCATTGGAAGTCTCGCGGTCGCTGCGCTTGGCTGCGATGGCCTGTCCCTTCTCGCGGATTATCTCCATTGCCTTGTCGAAATCGCCCTCAGAGTCGGTAAGGGCTTTCTTGCAGTCAGAAAGACCTGCGCCAGTCATTTTGCGCAGCTTCTGGATGTCAGCTATTGATACAGCCATATCTTCTTTATTGTTTTTTAGAATGTTTGTTTGTGAATGTCGGTATATATAAAAATGTGGAATTACGAATGTCGGATTTCGCGGAGCCACCGCCCTAACAAGCCTCGCGCGCGCCGTTCGGCACACACACCGCTCCTGTGGGGTGCGACAGTCCCAAAGCCGTCATTCGTAATTCCTAATTATGCCTTAAGCCTCGGCGGGAGCCTCTTCAGCTGCGGGAGCAGCCTCCTCGGCAGGAGCGGCCTCTACTGCGGCAGCCTCTTTGGGAGCGTCCTTGCGAGCCTTGCGTGCGCGCTTTGCCTTGCCCTCGCCATCCTCAGCGGCGGTCTGAGCGGCAGCGGCAGCCTCATCGGCCTTCTCCACCTTGCGCTCCTCCAGTCCTTCGGCGATGGCCGAGCACACTGCGTTGAGTATCACGTCAACGCTGTCTGTGGCGTCGTCGTTGGCAGGGATTACGAAGTCGATGCCACGGGGGTCGGAGTTTGTGTCAACGATGCCGAACACGGGTATGCCCAAGCGGTTGGCTTCCTTGACGGCAATGGCCTCCTTCAGCACGTCAACCACGAAGAGAGCCGACGGCAGACGGGTAAGGTCGGCGATTGAGCCGAGGTTCTTCTCCAACTTTGCGCGCTGGCGCGAAATCTGGAGCAGCTCGCGCTTCGACAGGTTAGAGTATGTTCCGTCGGCCATGAGCTTGTCGATGTTGCTCATCTTCTTCACGGCCTTGCGGATTGTGGGGAAGTTGGTGAGCATACCGCCCGGCCAACGCTCAACCACGTATGGCATGTTGACGCTGGCGGCCTTCTCGGCAACCACGTCCTTGGTTTGTTTTTTAGTAGCTACAAACAGCACCTTCTTGCCCGACTTTGCTATTTGCTTGAGGGCCTCGGCTGCCTCGTCAATCTTGACTACAGTCTTGTGAAGGTCTATGATGTGGATTCCGTTGCGCTCTGTGTAGATGTAGGGAGCCATTGCGGGGTTCCACTTGCGGCGCAGGTGGCCAAAGTGGCAGCCGGCCTGCAGCAGCATATCAAAATTTGTTCTTGACATTTCTCTTGATGCTTTAAAATGTTGTTTACTTTCTTTTTTATTCTTTGTTAGAATCAGCCTTCAGGTAATCGCGCCCAAACGTGATGGGCATGTTGCGGGCATGGCGTGCCCTGCGGTGCGGGTCCTGACGGTTTAGATGCTAAACAATGTCCAGCCTCATGCGGCCATGCACAGTGTTGTGTATGCGCCAGCAGGATTAACGCTTGCTGAACTGGAAGCGGCGGCGTGCCTTTGGCTGGCCCGGCTTCTTGCGCTCCACCTCGCGTGCGTCGCGTGTGAGGAAACCATGGTCCTTCAGGCTCTTCTTGTCCTCTTCGTTCACCTTAACCAGTGCGCGGGCGATGGCGAGACGCAGAGCCTGGCTCTGGCCAGTGAAGCCGCCACCGTCGAGGTTGGCCTTGATGTCGTACTTCTCGGCTGCCTCGAGCAGCTGCAGGGGCTGCTTAACCACATACTGGAGTATGGCAGAGGGGAAATATACGGAGATGTCCTTCTTGTTTATGGTGATTTTGCCTGTGCCTTCGCTGAGATATACGCGTGCAACGGAACTCTTGCGGCGGCCTATTGCGTTGATTACTTCCATTTCCTTCGATTATTTGTACTGGTTAATATCTATTGTCTTTGGCTTCTGGGCCTCGTGGTTGTGCTCCGTTCCCTCATATATATAAAGGTTGTTCATGAGGCTGCGGCCGAGCGGGCCTTTGGGAAGCATACCCTTAACTGCGTGGCGGATCATGCGGTCAACGCCATTGGGGCGCTTGCGCAGTTCTGCGGGAGTGCAGAAGCGCTGTCCGCCGGGATAACCAGTGTAGCGTGTGTAGACCTTGTCGGTCTCCTTCTTGCCGGAGAACACCACCTTGTCGGCGTTGATGATGATAACGTTGTCTCCGCAATCCACGTGGGGAGTGAAGTTGGGCTTGTACTTTCCGCGCAGCAGCTTGGCCACCTTAGAGCACATACGGCCTACTACCTGACCGCTTGCGTCGAAAACCACCCACTCTTTCTTGGCAGTCTCCTTGTTGGCGGAAACTGTCTTGTAACTTAAAGTGTTCATTTTAACTTTTTGATTTTTACTACTAAAAAACTTTTTCTTGTTATTGTCACATGGGGCGCAAGCCCCACGCTTGGACGGCGATTCACTAACCATCATGCCCGGCCAAAGACACAACTATTAACACTCCATCCATGGGGATTCTAAGTTTCTCCCCTTAATAATCGGACTGCAAAGGTAGTGCTTTTCATTTTTATATTATGTAGAAGCACGGTGCTACAACTGAACTTTTACGAATATTTAACTACTTAGTCTTCCATCAAAAAGGTCTGCGGCCACCACATAGGAGTCAGCGAAGGCTCCTATGCGGTGGCCGCAGACCTTTTTGATGGAGGACTAGTGGTCTGTAAAGACTAAAAGTGTATTTTGAACATTCTGCAAACGTTTGATAATCAATAAGGATGAAGGATGTTATACTCAACTTTTAGACTTTACAGACTACCAGATGTGCTCTTTTAGCTCCTTGCGCAGAGCGGCTATCTGGGTATGGTCCAAACGTCCGACATATCCCTTGTAGCTGTCATTGAGCAACTCTTCGACGCCGGCTCCCTGGTATTGGTTGACATACCGATACACACATGACAGGCTTATCCCCAAGTCCTCCGAGACAGTTTGAGGGCTGCGGCCATTGTGAAGCATAAGGATGCAAGTTATCCTTACGTAGCTGGGCGTGCCAGCCATATTGCGTTGGAGCTTGCGAAGCTCTGCGTATTGTATGTCGGATAACTTGAGGTTCATGATGCAAAGATACTAAAATTTGGAGGATTTTCCCAAACCAATTCCTTTTGACTATAACTTACTTGGCGATGTATCGTAAGATACTTTTTTCGTCTCATTGATACATAGCAGCTATCTTCTCCGCCATTTCCTTCATCTTCATTCTCATCGATGCCGGCTTTACTATCTCGATGCCGTCACCAAACGAGCGGATGAGAGAGAATAATTCATAGTTGGGCTGTACTTTGAGTGTTATCTTCCATTTGCCGTTGTCCAGCCGTTCTGGGCGAGTGCACTGCGACTCATGCAGCGGCTTAGTCACGATATAGCCGAAAGCCTTGTCTGTAACGTGCAGTTCCACTTCCTCTACAGGTTCGCTCGTTACCGACACGCCAATCACATCGC
>CAVKUV010000110.1:0-6539 GCA_963659505.1 Lachnospiraceae bacterium | reverse complement strand
AGCTTACTTCAGTTGGTGTAAGAGCTTACAACGGTTGAAGTAAGCCAACTTTGCACTGGCTTTGGCATGGCTTTATCGCCCGTGCGTGGCGACAAACCGATGGAGTAAGACGCAAATTGCGACGTGAGACACGTCGCCCACTACGCTGCATACCACAGCGGCCAACCATACAGTTATAAGCTTTTCCCTCCTTTTGCTTGGCCGTTTCGTGGATTAAGCGTAACTTTACACCTCAAAAACGCTTCAGTACGCAATATCATGCAAGACTTCATACATCTCCACGTACATACTTACTACTCCATACTCGACGGCCAGTCGAGCATACCAAAACTCGTTGACAAGGCCATAGCCAACGGCATGAAAGGCATGGCCATAACCGACCACGGCGACATGTTTGGCGTGAAGGAGCTGTTCGACTACTGCAACAAGGTGAACGGCAAGCTGAAAGCCGAGGGCAAAGAGCCCTTCAAGCCCATATTCGGCTGCGAGATGTATGTGGCCCACCACAAGAAGGAGAACAAGTCGAAGGAGAGCGGCGACCTTGGCGGCTACCACCTGATAGTGCTCGCCAAGAACTACCACGGCTACAAGAACCTCATCAAGCTGGTGTCGAACGCATGGATCGACGGTTTCTACGGCAAGCCGCGCACCGACCGCGCCGACCTGGAGCGATACCACGAAGACCTGATAGTGTGCTCGGCGTGCATAGCCGGCGAGGTGCCGGCCAAGATACTGAAGGGCGACATGGCAGGGGCGCGCGAGGCCGTGGAGTGGTACAAGAACCTGTTTGGCGACGACTACTACCTTGAGCTTCAGCGCCACGAGGTGAAAGACCCCACCATAAGAGCCAACCGCGAGACATTCCCGCTGCAGCAGGAGGCCAACCGCGAACTGGTGAAGCTGGCCGAGGAATACGGCATAAAGCTGGTGTGCACCAACGACGCCCACTTTGTCGACCAGGAGAACGCCGAGGCCCACGACCACCTGCTGTGCCTCTCCACGGGCAAAGACCTCGACGACCCCACCCGCATGCTCTACTCTAAGCAAGAGTGGTTTAAGACCCGGGAGGAGATGAACGAGGTGTTTGCCGACCACCCCGACGCACTGAGCAACACCCTCGAAGTGCTCGACAAGGTGGAGTTCTACGACATCGAGCACGCCCCCATCATGCCCTTCTTCCCCATTCCCGAGTCGTTTGGCACCGAAGAGCAGTGGCGCGAGAAGTTCACCGAGGAGCAGCTGTTCAAGGAGTTCACCAGCGACGAGAACGGCGAGAACCAGATACCGCGCGAAGAGGGCGAGAAGAAGATAAAGAAGCTTGGCGGCTACGACAAGCTCTACCGCATAAAGTTTGAGGCCGACTACCTTGCCACGCTCGCCTACGAGGGAGCCAGCAAGCGATACCCCACCCCACTGTCGGACGAGGTGAAGGAGCGCATCAACTTCGAGCTTCACATAATGAAGACCATGGGTTTTCCGGGCTACTTCCTGATAGTGCAAGACTTCATCAACTCGGCGCGCGACACGCTCGGCGTGATGGTCGGACCGGGGCGTGGGTCGGCGGCAGGCTCCGTTGTGGCCTACTGTCTCGGCATAACCAAGATCGACCCCATCAAGTACGACCTCCTGTTTGAGCGTTTCCTCAACCCCGACCGCATCTCACTGCCCGATATCGACACCGACTTCGACGACGACGGGCGCGGACGCGTGCTCGAATGGGTGGAGGACAAGTATGGCCACGAGAACTGCGCCCACATCATAACCTACGCCACCATGGCCACGAAAAACTCGATAAAGGACGTGGCGCGCGTGGAGAAGCTGCCCCTCGAAACGTCGAACAACCTGTGCAAGGCCATTCCCGACAAGCTGCCCGACGGGCTGAAGATGAACCTGCCCAACGCCATCAAGTGCATACCCGAGCTGCGCAACGCCGAGGCCAGCGCCGACCCCAAGCTGCGCAACACCATATCGTATGCCAAGATGCTTGAGGGCACCGTGCGCGGAACGGGCATACACGCCTGCGGCTTCATCATCTGCCGCGACCCCATCAGCGACTGGGTGCCCGTGTCGACCGCCGACGACAAGGAAAACCCCGGCCACAAACTGCACTGCACGCAGTATGACGGCCACGTGATCGAGTCAACCGGACTGATAAAGATGGACTTCCTCGGCCTGAAGACGCTGTCGATACTGAAGGAGGCCGTCGAGAACATACGCATAACCACCGGCCACGAGATTGACCTCGACAACATTCCTATCGACGACGAGGCCACCTATAAGCTATATGCCGAGGGGCGCACCATCGGAACCTTCCAGTTTGAGTCGCCGGGAATGCAGAAGTACCTGCGCGAGCTGCAGCCCACGGTGTTTGAGGACATCATCGCCATGAACGCCCTCTACCGTCCGGGACCTATGGACTACATACCCTCGTTCATCGCCCGAAAGAACGGGCGCGAGGAAATCAAGTACGACATACCCTGCATGGAGAAGTACCTGAAGGACACCTACGGCATCACCGTCTACCAGGAGCAGGTCATGCTGCTGTCGCGACAGCTCGCCAACTTCACCCGAGGCGAGAGCGACGCCCTGCGCAAGGCCATGGGAAAGAAGAAGAAGGCCATCGTAGACGCCATGAAGCCAAAGTTCATCGAGGGCGGAAAGGCCAACGGCCACGACCCGAAGGTGCTTGAGAAGATATGGGGCGACTGGGAGAAGTTCGCCTCCTACGCCTTCAACAAGAGCCACGCCACGTGCTACTCGTGGGTGGCCTACCAGACGGCCTACCTGAAGGCCCACTACCCGTCGGAATACATGGCCGCCGTGATGAGCCGCAACAAGGACAACCCCTCAGAAATCACCAAGCTCATGGACGAGTGCAAGGCCATGGGCATACCCACGCTCGGCCCCGACGTCAACGAGAGCCGGCAGAAGTTCGGCGCCAACAAGAAGGGCGAGATACGCTTCGGCATTGGCGCCATCAAGGGCGTTGGCGCGGGCGCGGCCGACGCCATCGTCGAGGAGCGCGACAAGAACGGCCCCTTCAACGACATATTCGACTTCATCCAGCGCGTCAACCTGATGGCCGTCAACCGCAAGAGCATCGAGGTGCTCGTGCTCAGCGGCGGCTTCGACGGCTTCAAGAAGCAGCGGCGCGAAGACTTCTTCGCCAAAAACGCCAAGGGCGACTCGTTTCTCGACACGCTCATACGCTACGGACAGACCTACAAGGCGCAGAAAGACCTCTTGAAGAACTCGCTCTTCGGGGGCGACAACGAGGTGGAGATAACCACGCCGCCTATAATAAAAGGTGAGGAATGGAGCGACATAGAGCGCCTCAACAAGGAGCGCGACCTCGTGGGCATTTACCTCTCGGCCCACCCCCTCGACGAATACAAGGTGATACTCGACAACCTGTGCAACACCACGTGCGACGAACTGAAGGACGCCGACAACAACGAAGCACTGAAAAGCCGCGAGACGATAACCATGGGCGGACTGGTGACCAACGAGCGCACGGGCTTCACCAAGAAGAACACGGGCTTCGGCATAATAACCATCGAAGACTTCAGCGGGTCGTATGAGCTGGCCCTGTTTGACAACGACTGGAACGACAACCGCGGACGGCTCACCAAGGGCAACTCGGTGTACATCACCGCCCAATACCGCCCACGCTTCGCCAACAGCAACAAGTATGAGCTGAAAATTCAGTCGGTGGAGATGCTGCAAACGGTAAAGGAGAAGGCCATAGAGCGCTTCACCATATCGATGAACACCGACTTGCTCGACGACCAGATGGTGGTGGAACTCAACGAACTGATAACCAACAACCCCGGAACGACGAAGCTCTTCTTCCAGCTGCACGACACGTCGAGCAAGAAGAACGTGCTGCTGAAGAGCACCAAGGCGAGCATCAACGTGAAGCGCGAGCTGATAGCCTTCATCGAAAGGGAAGACTCGCTCGACTACCGCATAAACTAACATGGACGATAGCTGCGCCGGGCCGCCCCACCCACCGCCAAACACGCATACAACATCATTACAACAACCATACAAAACAACAAAAAACAATGGAAGTAAAAATCACAACCGAAAACTTTGAGACACTGAAAAACGGCGACCAGCCGCTGGTAGTTGACTTCTGGGCCACATGGTGCGGCCCCTGCCGACTGATTGCGCCCTACATCGAGGAACTGGCCAAGGAATATGACGGACAGATCACCGTGGGCAAGTGCGACGTGGAGGAGTGCGACGACATAGCCGCCGAGTTCGGCATCCGCAACATCCCCACAATACTCTTCTTCAAGGGCGGACAGGTGGTTGACAAGACCGTCGGCGCACTGTCGAAGGCCAAGATTGAGGAGAAATTCAAAGCCCTTCTGTAAGCCTATGGCCAGCCTTGACGAAGAAATGCGCATGGACGCCGAGGAGGACGCACGCGAGATTGCGTTCATACGCGAGCAGCTGCCCACGGAGCTGAAGGACAAATTCAGCGACACCGACCTGCTGTTCATGCTCGACACCATAGTAGACTACTACTTCGAGAGCGGAATACTCGAGGCGCAACCCGACGACGACGGCTACATCGACATCGACATGCAGGCCGTGGCCGACCACGTGTGCAAGACTGCCGCCGGCGAGCACCACCTGGAGCTTGACCCCTCGGAGGTGTTCTTCGTGGTGCAGGCCGACATGGACTTCCAGGAACAAAGCGTCTGACTGTCGCCCCTCGCCCACCACGGCGACCTTTGCGCCGCCAGCGAAAAGCCTGAGGGCTGTGGCTTTCATTGCAGCCACCGCCTTCAGGCTTTCTTTTCAAAACAACCCACAACCGAACTTGGGTGTCCTATTTGACGTATCTATTGCGGTGGATAGTGGGCAACGTGTCTCACGTCGCAACTATCGCGTTGTTGCTTGGTGTGCAGTGGCGAGCGACGACGGTGTGGACTTCCACGAATGAATGAAGGAGTTTCACGCCGAGTTGTCGCGGCTTAACGCAGAGGCAAACCTGCTGATGGGCGAGATACTGAAGGGTTGGAACAACATCAAAATGGACTAACTGTATGACAAAAGATACAAATATCATAACTTCGGGCGACAGTTCGGTTGCCGCTTTGATTACCGACCTTCGCCGAATTATTGACGAAGCGAGAAACCATGTGGCAGCCACAATCAATTACGAACTGACCATGATGTACTGGCACATTGGCGAGCGCATCAATCGTGATATACTCGGGAACGAGCGCGCTGCGTATGGCTTGTAATTGTGTCAACAGTGTCGACACAATTACAAGCCATATATGGGTCGAAAGGGTTTGAGTAAAGGAACATAAGAAGAATGATGCAGTTTGCCACATTGTTTCCCGACATTCAAATTGTGACACCACTGGTGACACAATTGTCATGGTCTCATTTTCTGATGGTTATGCCGATTAAAGACGAACTTCAGCGTGACTTCTATCTCACAATGGCTGCCTCGGAGCATTGGAGCAAAAGAATGCTTCAGTCTAAGATAGACTCCATGCTCTTCGAGCGCACTGCCATCGCCCAAAAGCCAGATGAACTTATCAAGCAAGAGCTTGCTGAATTGCGAGACGACAACAAAATGTCGCCCGACATTGTTTTCAAGAGTCCATACTTCCTTGAGTTTGCCGGACTGAAGGGCATGTATAGCGAGAAGGACTTGGAGGATAGCCTTGTTGCCCACTTGGAGCAGTTCATGCTGGAGTTGGGTAATGGCTTTTGCTTCATGGAACGGCAAAAGCGCATGATTATCGACGGTGAGGATTTCTATCTTGACCTGTTGTTCTATCATCGCAAACTGCACCGGCTTGTGGCGATTGACCTGAAACTTGGTCGCTTCAAGGCTCAATACAAAGGTCAGATGGAGTTATACCTTCGGTGGCTTGAAGCCAATGAAATGGAGCCGGGAGAAGAAAGTCCTTTGGGGCTTTTGCTCTGCACGGAAGGTAGCGAAGAACAGATAGAACTCTTGCAGTTGGACAAGGCTGGCATAAAGGTGGCTAAATATCTGACAGAGCTACCTCCCCGCAAACTGCTTATGCAACAAATTCGGAAGTCATTGGCTGAAGCCAAAGAAAGACTCGAAGGCGAGGATAAGGAGGGCGAGGGATGAAGTTTATTGCCTTGCCCACACGCTCCATCCAAGACTCCTTTGCGACGACCCTAAGCCGTTACGATGCATTGATAGCGAACTACCAGCGTCAGATAAAGTTGTTGGAGGAGGCGCAGCGTCTCTACAAGGAATGGTTCGTTGACCTCCATTTCCACGGACACGAAAACGTAAAGGTGACAGATGGTGTGCCCGAGGGGTGGGAGAAGAAAAAGCCAGGTGATGTGGAAACATTCGAAAGAGGGAATACTATCACAAAAGGCAATGCGAAAGTAGGGAACATTCCTGTTGTAGCAGGAGGATTAAGCCCTGCATATTTTCATGATACGGCCAATACAAAGATAGAACTATAAAGTCAACACAAAATTGCATGAACAATATGGACGAGCAACATCATACATCGAGCGAC
>CAVKUV010000109.1:0-6703 GCA_963659505.1 Lachnospiraceae bacterium | reverse complement strand
ATCAGCCATAGTTCTTCTATTTCCGGGAACAGTTTGGTCACTGCATCCACATAGCATACGCCAAGGCCAGACGAGGCTCCTGTGACAATGGCGATATTAGAGGATTGATGCTTCATAAATGACATAATTTCGCATTTTCTAAAAGTATCTGCATTTGTATTGGTCTCCTTATCTAATGAAATGAGTAGGATTCCACTCCTCGTGCTCCGGCAGTCCGTATTTCTCCTTGCCGAGTTGAATGCTTTTCACAAGGAAAGCCATGTTGCGAGCCAACTGACGCATTGTCTGCAGTCCTTCTGCATCCTGCATGGCTTCGCCAGGCATCCGGCCATGCACGTTGTTCCAGTATTGTGAGGAAACGACAGGCATATTTGAGATGGTGAAATACTTGTTGAGCACATCGAATGTGGCGGTAGTTCCACCACGACGTGCCACGGCAACTGCCGCGCCCACCTTCATGCTCTTGTCGAACGATGCAGAGTAGAACAGTCGGTCGAGGAACGAAATCAATGTTCCTGCTGGCGACGCGTAATAGACGGGCGAACCAACCACAAGGCCGTCGGCTGTCTCAAATTTCTTGTTCACCTCGTTCACAAGGTCGTCAAACACGCATTTGCCTTGCTCTTTGCATTTGCCGCAAGCAATGCATCCATGAATGTCTTTGTGCCCCACATGAATCATTTCCGTTTCAATGCCCTCGCTTTCAAGTGTTTTTGCCACTTCGCCCAAAGCGATGAATGTGTTGCCCTCACGTTTCGGGCTTCCGTTTATCAGTAATATCTTCATAATGTTATTGTTTTGATAGTTTGTTCGTACTCTGTTGTTTCTCAGTCAGAATGGCTCTTTTATGCAGCCAGCATCCTTCCTCATGTGAATTGATGATGCCGATGGCTTGCAGATATGAATATATGATTGTTGTTCCGACGAACTTCATGCCACGTCTCTTCAGTTCCTTGGATATGGTGTCGGACAGAGGAGACGATGTCCTTTCCCACTCATGGATGACCATTCCGTCGGTAAAACTCCAGATGAACTCATTGAACGAGCCGAATTCAGCCTGAATCTTAATGAACGCCTTTGCGTTGCTGACGGCAGCTGCAATCTTCAATCTGTTTCTGACGATGCCTTCATCATGGCGCAAAGCCTCTATTTTGTCGGCGTCATATTCCGCCACTGACCGATAGTCAAAGCAATCAAACGCCTGGCGGAATGCCTCACGCTTATTGAGGATACACTCCCACGACAGACCAGCTTGGAAACATTCGAGAATGAGCATCTCAAACAACTTGCGGTCATCATGCACCGGCACGCCCCATTCCTTGTCGTGATAGGCAACGTACAGGGGATTGTTCAGATTGCACCAATGGCAACGTGGCTTGCTATCAGCGATGGCTTCTGAAGTTGGTGCCTTCCCTTTTGTGGTTGTATTCATCGTTCTTCCTTCCTTGAAGTGTCTAAGTTAAGTGTCTATGTTGGTATCCATGGCATCTAAGTTGGTGTGTATGTTTGTTTGCATCGCGAAAAAATGTCATAAAATATTGTAGTCTGGAATATCGTCAAGAAATAAATATTTTTGATTGGTATAGTCCATCTTGCAGCAGTAGTGACAAAGGCCGTTGCTCACTACGAGATAGTCAACGTGGAGCAGCATGTTGTAGACCGAAATCTGGTCGAAAACCTTTTGCGTGATGGCGACCGAAGGGGCTTTGTATTCGATGATCATGCGTGGTTGCAATACATTATTATATAATACGCTGTCGCACCGCAGCTTCTTCGCCCCAATGCGCAGCTCTGTCTCGTTGGCCAAGTAGGCTTGTGGGTAGCCCTTGTGTTCTATCAGATAGTGAATGAAGTGTTGGCGCACCCATTCCTCTGGAGACAGTGCCACAAACTTGCGGCGCAGAATGTCGAATATGGTGGGCTTTTCCTTTGTGCCGCCTATTTTTATGGAGTATTGTGGTAGGTTTAATCGGTACATTTTACTACTTTTGCATAGTGAACTTTTGTGCTGGGCAGAGCCGGAAAGCGGCAAAAACAGGTTTGTTTTGGCCGCTTTCGTGTGCGTCGCCTTGGCAAAGTTAGCTAAATCTAATCACAAAAAGGAATGGCGGAAGGTAAAATGGCCACTTACGAAGGCATCATGCGCGACCTTAAGGAGCGCAAGTTCGCCCCCGTTTACTATCTCATGGGCGACGAACCTTATTACATAGACAAGATATCCGACTATATCGCCGAAACGGTGTTGCGCCCTGAGGAGCGCGACTTCAACCAAACTGTGATGTTTGGGTCGGACGTGACGGCGGCGCAGATTGCCGATGCGGCCAAGAGGTATCCGATGATGTCGGACCACCAGGTGCTGATAGTGAAGGAGGCGCAGAACATAAGAAACACCGAGGCTCTTGACTTCTACCTGAAGTCGCCTCTCGCCTCGACTATACTCGTGATGTGCCACAAGAACGGCGTGCTCGACCGCCGCAAGAAGTTGGCCTCGATTGTAGATAAGGTGGGTGTGCTGTTTGAGAGCAAGAAATTGCGCGAGCGTGACCTTCCGTCTTTCATCGAAAAATACCTTAGGACAAAGGGGGCGAGCATTGACCCAAAGTCGCAGCAACTGATTGCCGACGCGGTGGGGGCTGACCTCAGCCGACTGGTGGGTGAGCTTGACAAACTGCTCATCGCCCTGCCCGAAAACGACAAGCGGGTTACGCCTCAGGTGGTGGAGGAGCAGATAGGCGTGAGCAAGGATTTCAATGCCTTTGAGCTGCGCGACGCCATAGTAAACCGCAACGTTTTCAAGGCAAATCAGATAATCAAATATTTTAACGAAAACCCAAAGGCTGGAAGCATCTACAGCTTCATCCCGATGCTCTTCAACTATTTCCAGAACCTGATGATAGCCTACTACTGTCCGCAGAGGAACAGTCCCGACGCTGTGGCCAAGTGGCTTGAGCTGCGCAACTCGTGGGCGGCGAAGGACTATATGACTGGAATGAGAAACTACACAGGAAGGAAGGTGATGCAGATTGTGGCCAAAATAAGGGAGGCTGACGCTAAAAGTAAGGGCATAGACAACCCAAATACGCCTTCTGGAGAGCTGATGAGGGAGCTAATCTTCTTCATTCTGCACTGAAAAGACACTGGAAAACGGCTCAAAGACCTCTTTTTTGAGCCGTTTTTTTCTATTTCAACGTTTCTCAGGAAACGTTTTTTTAGGCTTAAAATCCCCACGCTCAACTACTTTAGCCCATTTTACCCTCCTCAAAACTCGCGTTTTTTGAACTTCTCGTCCCCTCGTTCAGAATATGCGAGTATTTCGCGGGGATGCTGTTTTCGCTTGCGCTGAATTTGGGTTTTACCAAATTTAAGGTTTGGTTTTATTGATTTACAAACATAAAGCAAAATCAAAATAAAGCAGTGTTGATGTGATTTACAATATCAAATGCGTTGTTGTTGCGATTTAACAACCTAAATTATGAGTATCAAAAGCACAAATTTTACATTTGTCTTATTGAATGAATATTCATACGTATGCTTTTTGTTGTGCGTAAACAAGTGTAACCCAATATTTTACTGTAATGTATTATGGAAAGCTCAATGAAAATACCAATGCATAGCCCCAAAAGAGACATTTCATATCGTATATTCCTCTTGTGTCGGCAAAATAATCGTTTATAACCCATTTTATTGCTTTAAAAGCCTAAACCATAGGTTCTTGGCGTAAAATCCCACATGATTTACATTTGCAAACTAAAATGTGGCAAACCTAAAAGACGGTGTTTAGTTCTGTGAATTTCATGCTTTACAATTCTGAATTTACGCTTTAAAACAATTATATAGAAATGTTGTGCAAACCAAATTAATGTTTTACCTTTGTAAAGTCAATGGAAACGGGCGAAAATCGCCCATTAAACACTTTACGAGGTAATGAAAGACAGAATTAGAGAGGTGATGGAGTCGAAGCACATGAGCCAACAGGAGTTCGCCCAATACATAGACATGTCGCCTGCTTCACTGAGTAGTATCTTCAATGGGCGCACCCAGCCTACCCTAAAAATAGTGGAAGCCATAAAAAGGAAGTTCCACAACATAAGCACCGATTGGCTTATGTTTGGTTCTGGCAGTATGTATGAGTCGTCAGCCGACGGCGAATCGACTGCAAGCAAGGGTGATGAAGATGGCCGGGGGCATATTGTTGGTCTTGAGGCGTCGCTCGATTTCGACACTCCGCTGTCGCCTACCCCACAGGCAGGATCCTCGTTGTTGACAGGTGGCGGTGACGGGCGTACTAACCACAAAGAGGCCGGCCGTGGAGGGGTTAAATATATTGACAAACCGCAACGTAAGGTGATGGAGATACGGGTGTATTATGATGACCTTACATTCGAGAGTTTCGTCCCCTCGAAGAAGTAGTCTGCAGGCTAATGTAGTGGCCATGTCGGAGCGTCTTGTCCGCTTCCGCTTGTGCTTGGCGTTAGCACAAAATCGGTAGGTCGAATGCCCACTATTCTACCACAAAATATATAATCCACATAGGAGTCTTTTTTCATCTTCCGCCGTCCGAATGTTTGCACTTCGCAAGTGTGCGGATGGCGTTTTTGTGTTGCTAGTTGTGCTTCTGTGCTTGATTATTTGTACCTTTGCAAA
Source organism: Lachnospiraceae bacterium (assembly GCA_963659505.1). Taxonomy (GTDB): domain Bacteria; phylum Bacteroidota; class Bacteroidia; order Bacteroidales; family Bacteroidaceae; genus Prevotella. The sequence continues at coordinate 2,059 of CAVKUV010000109.1, read as the reverse complement.
GGTGGGCGTATGCCCATTGTAGTCATGTCGTGCCGTGGACTGGCCTCCATGCAGGCAGTGCGGAGGCCGTAATCTCGGCGTGGTAATGTGCATTGTAACCTATCAGAAAAGCAATATCAGAGTTTTTAAAATGAAGAAGTTTATCCTTGACCTGACGGTAAGGTCGGTGGAGCGCGTCAGCGACAAGCACGTGCTGCTGCGGCTAACCGACAGCAGTCCTCTGCCTAAGATGCAGCCTGGGCAGTTTGTCGAAGTTCGCGTTGACGGATCGGCGTCAACGTTCCTTCGCCGTCCCATATCCATTCATTTTGTCGATTACGAAGCCAATGAGTTGTGGCTTCTTGTGGCCCTTGTGGGCGACGGCACACGCCAATTGGCGCAGTTGGCTCCTGGCCAGACGCTAAACTGTGTCTTGCCTCTTGGCAATGGCTTCACCATGCCCCAGTCGCCATCGGAGCGCATACTGCTTGTTGGCGGTGGAGTTGGTGTGGCTCCGTTGCTATATATGGGCGCGGCAATGCACCGCATGGGTGCCGAGCCTGTGTTCCTGCTTGGAGCGAGAAGCGCCAGCGACCTTTTGCAGCTTGACTTGTTCAATAAGTACGGGCGCGTGTACATTACTACAGAAGACGGGTCGGCTGGCGAGAAGGGTTTTGTTACCAACCACTCGATACTTGCGAGCGAGCGTTTCGACCGCATATCCACCTGTGGGCCCAAGCCGATGATGGTGGCTGTGGCACGCTATGCCGCCAAGGCCGGCATCGACTGCGAGGCTTCTCTCGAAAACATGATGGCCTGTGGGCTTGGGGCGTGTCTTTGTTGTGTCGAGAAGACCATTGAGGGTAATTTGTGCGTGTGCAAGGAAGGACCAGTGTTTAATATTAAGAAACTATTATGGCAGCTCTAAATGTAAAAATAAATGGTCTTGACTTGAAGAACCCAGTCATGACCGCTTCAGGAACTTTTGGCTATGGACTTGAGTTTGCCGACTTCATGCCGCTCGATGGCATTGGCGGCATCATTGTGAAGGGCACGACGCTTCATCCGCGCCAAGGCAACGACTATCCGCGCATGGCCGAGACGGCCAGCGGAATGCTCAACTGCGTGGGCTTGCAGAACAAGGGAGTTGACTACTTCTGCGAGCACATCTATCCGCAGATAAAGGACATCGACACCAACATGATTGTCAACGTGAGCGGTTCGTCGCCCGACGACTATGCCGAGTGTGCCGCGCGCATCGACGCTCTCGACCGCATCCCTGCCATAGAGCTTAACATCTCTTGTCCCAATGTGAAGGATGGAGGCATGGCCTTTGGCGTAACTTGTGCCGGAGCGTCGGCGGTGGTCAAGGCCGTGCGCAAGCGTTATCACAAGACGCTCATCGTGAAGCTATCGCCCAATGTGACCGACATAACGGAAATAGCGCGTGCGTGCGAGGCCGAGGGTGCCGACTGCGTGTCGCTCATAAACACGCTCATGGGCATGGCCATCGACATAGAGAAGCGCAAGCCGCTGCTCAGCATCAACACAGGCGGCCTTAGCGGCCCTTGCGTAAAGCCAGTGGCCCTGCGCATGGTGTGGCAGGTGGCTCGTGCAGTGGGCATACCTGTGATTGGTCTTGGCGGAATAGCCACGGCAAACGATGCGATAGAGTTTCTCATGGCTGGCGCTACGGCCATAGAGGTTGGCACGGCCAACTTCCTCGACCCGGCGGTGACCATTAAGATACGCGACGGGATAAACTCGTGGCTCGACTCGCACGGGTGCAAGTCGGTGACGGAGATAATTGGGGCGTTGAACTCTTAACCGTCGGTCGGATGGCGCAGTGCCGTAGGCAAGGCGCATATATGGGGTGGTTCTATAACAAAGCTAATTTATAGAACCACTTTATATAATATATACAAGGCAAATTTGAGGGACTTGGCGGTTTGGAATAGCAAGTCCCACAAGTTTGCCTTGTTGATTTGTATAACCTCTCCATATTAACCCAACTTTGCCCCTTTGATCTTGTTTTTATTGCAGTATCAGCAGTTTAGCAATTATCGGTTGCGTTACTGTG
>CAVKUV010000108.1:0-6706 GCA_963659505.1 Lachnospiraceae bacterium | reverse complement strand
GTGTTCAGAAAAGAATATCCGTGTTGTCTGTTGAAGACCGTCCGTTTAAGTTCCGCGGATTGAATATTATTATCCGCCGAGCAGGCGACTATTCGTGTTATTCGTGATATTCGTGGTCAAAAAAAGAGTATGTTATCTGTGGGAGAGTCGCCAGAAGAAGTGCCATGCTCTGAAGAACGGCTCCGCCAAAGCCTCCGCAGGGTAATACCTCACCAGTTGCACATCACGCACGATACGCTGGACATTATGCCCCAACGTGCCTCGCCCATAATGGTGGCGACGGCCATACTGCCCGAAGTTGCCGCCCTCCAATATCTCGTCGAGCAGCAGCCTACCCCGCTTCTCGTCCATCGGAGCGATCATCATGGCCTCCGGCAATCCCAGCGTCACATGCAGCACCCACATCACAGCCCCGGCAAACGTCCACAGGCCAAGCCTTTTCAACTCCTCTTGCAAGACATTTGAATTCTTCACTCTTCGTTCTTCACTCTTCACTACAAAGTAGTAATCCACCACCTGCCTCATTCCCACCCCCTCATAGAAGAAGTGGTGCTGCAAGTGGCTCAACTGGTATACGGCGTTGAACGCCGCCGTGGGTATGGCAATCCGCCCCAAGCCATCAGGCAAATCAACGAGATTGCTGCACTGCAAGTCAGCGTTCCTCCTGAACCACCGCTGCATCCTGCGGTTCAACACGGGGTTGTTGAATATCATCGGCGTAGGGTGAAGCTCCACGGATACGCCCTTCCTCTCCAACTCGATGTGGTGTACTATCTCCCTCTCCACTCGTCCATCCGCACCAGCCAGGTCGAGGGCAAGCCTCCGCAGCCTGTTTCTGTCGGCCAGCACCCACACGTCAACGTCGCCTGCCGTCCGTGCATACCTGTTGGGATAAGCTATGGCGTTGCCCTGCCCTTTCAGTATGCAGCAGCGGCAACCCACCTTGCGTATTTCCGCAAACACCTCTTCCGAAGCCTTATACATCAATGCGTTGCGCTTCTGTATGGCCATGCTGCTCCCCATCCACTTCATCAGCAATCCGCTGCCGGGAGCCAGCTCCTTGGGCAACCTTTGGATGCCGTCAAACACCACTCCCAGCAACGACTGCTTCTTGGCAAACTGATAGAAGTCTGCCCAGTCTATATTTGCAGTCGATGCAGGAAATGCGCCCTTGATGCCCAAGGCGTATTGGATAAACTCAAAATATAATTTCTGTTGAGTCATCTATTGGTTTAGTCTCTTCTGAATATATCACGTGTATACACTTTATCTTTCACGTCATCCAGACAAGCATCATAACGATTGGCAATAATCGCATGGCTCTGCGCCTTGAAAGCATCCATGTCATTCACCACCTTACTTCCAAAGAAAGTCGTCCCGTCTTCGAGCGTTGGCTCATAGATAATCACCTCAGCACCCTTCGCCTTGATACGTTTCATGATGCCTTGGATGGCACTCTGGCGGAAGTTGTCGCTATTCGACTTCATTGTGAGGCGATAGACACCTATCACGCAGTTGTGTTCTTTGGTAGCATCGAAGCTATTGTCATCTGCATAACTGTAATAGCCGGCCTTTTGAAGTACCGCATCTGCGATATAGTCCTTGCGAGTGCGATTACTCTCCACGATGGCCTCTATAAGATTCTCTGGCACATCGGCATAGTTTGCCAAGAGCTGCTTGGTGTCCTTTGGCAAACAATAGCCGCCATAGCCAAACGAGGGGTTGTTGTAATGCGTACCGATACGTGGGTCAAGACCAACGCCATCGATGATGGCCTTTGTGTCAAGTCCTTTCACCTCTGCGTAAGTGTCCAGCTCGTTGAAGTAGCTTACTCGCAGGGCAAGGTATGTGTTGGCAAAGAGCTTCACCGCCTCAGCTTCCTTCATGCCCATGAAGAGTGTGTCGATGTTTTCCTTGATAGCCCCTTCCTGCAATAATGAAGCAAAGGTCTTGGCCGCTTCCTTCATCTGTTCGACATTTGTCACCTTCTGAATAGCCTCATTCTCCTCGGCAAATTCGGGGCGGTCGATTATCTTCGGATAGCCAACGATGATGCGACTGGGATAGAGGTTGTCGTAGAGAGCCTTGCTCTCACGAAGAAACTCTGGCGAGAAGAGCAGATTGAACTTCTTCACGCCCTTCTTGGCATACTTCAAGTAGAGGCTGCGGGTATAGCCCACAGGAATGGTACTCTTTATGACCATCACGGCATCTGGGTTCACCTCCAACACCAAGTCGATTACTTCCTCCACATGTGTGGTGTCGAAGTAGTTCTTCACAGGGTCGTAATTGGTCGGGGCGGCAATGACCACGAAGTCTGCATCGGCATAAGCCTTCTTTCCATCCAATGTGGCAACAAGGTTCAACGGCTTCTCTGCCAAATATTTCTCTATGTAATCATCCTGTATGGGAGATATCTTGTTGTTAAGTTTTTCCACCTTTTCGGGTATGACATCCACTGCCGTTACATGGTGGTGCTGCGACAGCAAGGTTGCAATACTCAATCCAACGTAGCCTGTGCCAGCCACGGCTACCTTAATGTCCTTAAATGTTCTCATTGTATTCCGATTTTATTTGTTGTCGATAAATTCTTTTAATGATTGTTCCAAACCCTCTGATGCTTGATTGCCTATATGCTTCAGCGGTTTCAAGTCCTTCTGCATCATCAAGTCGCGGAGTTGCTTCTTGTCGTAAGCCACATACACATAGCCCAGCTCGTCCATGCGCATGGCTGTGGCCATCTGGTGGTCGTTGCGGTGCTCCTTCAGCGAGGCAAGTCGTGGCACCACGATGATAGGTTTGTCTTGCTTCAAGGCCGAGAGTATCGTACCCATACCTGCGTGTGCAATCACCATCCTTGCCTTGTTGAAATACTCAGCAAAGACATCGGGCGGAAGGAAATCAACGCACTTCACATTCTTAGGCGTATACTCTGATTTGATGGTCTGCACGATGACTTCCTCGTCTATTCCCTCACACAATTCGTCAAGCATCTTCACAAACCTATCGAACGGTGCTTGTGTTCCTATGGTTGCAAATATCATAAGCTGTTTTTTTATCCTATTACATTACCTGCGAAATGAACGCCATCCGTCGCCAATTCTTCCCATTGGGTATAGAAACGACTCGCAAACTTCTTGGCGATTCTTCCACAAAGCGACAGGTGGTTCACATTGGCGATACTATCTATCCACACTGTCTTCTTGCCTAAGCAGAATGCTGCGAAGAGGACGATAAGGCCGGGGGCTGCGCCTGTGGTAATCACCACGTTTGGACTTTCTTTTCTCACGGTATTCATTGCCGAGAAGAAAGCAGGAATCACCTTGTAGGCATCCCAACGGCTGAAATCCTTTATCTTGTAGAAGCGATGCCCTTCTACCATCGTGGCACACTTGTCGTGGGTTGACATATAAGCCACCTCATGCGTTGCCTCCAAACTGGAGGCTATTCTCAATAGCTGCACCCAATGGCCACCAATGGATGCAACTGCCAATACTTTTTTCATGTCAATCAGAAATTAGATTTTCATAAATTTTCCTCAAATGATTTAACACATAGTCGGGCAAATAAGTTTGTGCAACTTCTTTGCTCTTTTCACCTTCAATGGCAATTCCGCCTTGATTACTGATGTAATAATACATTGCGTCAAAAATCTCATTTTCATTGCCAGGTGTAACGAGAATGCCATTACGTCCATTTTCCACAACTTCTGGGATTCCGCCAACAGGAGTTGATATGACAGGATGACCGTAACTCATTGCTTCAAGGATGGAAATTGGCAAACCCTCATTGAAAGAAGGCAAAATGAACACATCTGCCCAATTAAGTAGTTGTAGCTTCTTGTCTCCACCAACCCATCCTTCAAACTTCACCATGTTTTGGAGACATCCGTCTTGAATAGCTTTCTTCAGTTCTTCCTCATTTTTATTTCCTCCTATCCGCAATTCAAGTTTGCCTTCGAGTTCTTTTCGATGTTTCACTAAAGCACGCAAAATGTCGAACACGCCTTTGCGTTGTCCTATTTCGCCCATAAATAAAAAGTGAACCTTTCCGTCATTAACTCTTGCGGAGTCTATCTTTACCGGATAAGATGTTATATTATGAAGGACCACTATTTTGCTTTGGGAAACACCTAAAGATGTGAACCATTCTTTCCAAGAAACAGAAAGGACTATCAGAACATCAACGCTATTAAGAGTTTTCAATATTCGCTGTTTTTTCTTTATGGATGCCTCATTGTAAAAATCCTTAAAACGGCTTGCATGAACATGAAGCACAACTTTTCGTCCCATCCGATGTCCAAGTTTTACAAGCAATGACTTTCTATAGAAAGAGCCATCTGCGGCAGTATGAAGATGTAAAATCTTCACATTCTTGTCTGTAGCCATTTTGAGAGCCAACCTTGCATAAGACCAAGCAAACCATCCAACCCTAACAAAAATATTAGAAAGTTTATAAGTTGGATAATACTGTAAGTCTTCTATATATTGGCTCCAATACTGCACTACCGCAGATATGCCTCCTGGGTGATGATGCTTGTAATAATTGCCAGCCATCAACACTTTAGCAGACAATTCTTTGTTTATAATGTATTCTTGCATGAAATGTTTACTGCTAAAACTTTAAAGATATTTTCATTGCAATATGTTTTAAGAAGCGAGCAACCATAAATCTCCAAAACTTGGATTTACTAACATACGGCAATATAGCCATTTGCCCCCCCCAATTATAATTTGCCTTCAAGAATGAAGTTTCTTGAACAGGACTCTGGTGCAATGTCATCTTGCAGTCATTGCTGACATTTGTTGCATGGATAACTTCTGCCCACATATCTTTTTCTTCTGTGTTGCAAACAAATGGATATGGATATTTCTCTGTGTCGAAATGATTAAATTGCAAAACATGCTGGACGTTTCTATTTTTCCATTCACCATAGTCATATTCATTGTTTACCATCACAAGGAAATGATTGTTATAGAATGGTATATGCACTGCCAATTTTTGCGCCACAAAATATTGTATTCCATACTTGTATGACAATATGTTTGTTCCTTTCATTGTTGACGCAAATCCATTCACTTTATCAACAAACTGCACATTTAACGCATCGTCATTATCCAAACGAATTGTTATCAAACGGCAACTACCATTTTTATACTTGTGTATAAGGTCGGAAATACATTTAGACACATCCTTGGAATCTTCCTCGTCAAGGAATACTGCGAGAAAATTCTTCATTTCCTTTGTATATTCCCCTATTTTACTCAGGTATTTTTCTGGTGTATGGTCGTCAAACAGGCACAACCACACAAAATCATTTTCCGTCTGATTTTTTACAGACGGAAAACAAAATGTCTCGAACAACTCGAAACGTTGCTTCAACCATTCGTCAGACTGGGTAGTGCGATTGTGTTTGTCCTTCGTCCACAAACGAAGATTAAAACGCGTAATTATAAAAGTGTCTGAATGGGACAAAGTAGCTTTTCCTCCATCAAGTTCCACTAATTCCAATTGGTCATTTAATATCTTCATCTTTCTATTCCTTATACTTATATTTATCCTCAAACATACTTCTCAGCGTAGTCTCATATCCACCTTGCATTGGTAAATCCATGTCGGGATAAACATCCCTGAAGTCCTGCTCCAGCTTGTCAAGAAACCGAGCCGCGAGGAGCATCTTCTCCCAGGGCGACTGCTTGAGGCCGAGCATGTGGCGCAGCAGCGTGTATAGCTGGCATACGCTGAGATTTTGTCCGCTTTAGACTTTCCTTTGGGCGTCGCGGCCGAAATGTCCGTGACGCAAACTTCTTGTGGTGTGGCATCTGCTGCCGTCAATCAACTCTTTGGCAAAGGCCAAAACAGATGGAGTCTTCATGGATCTTTTCATGTCGTTTTTTGAAATTAAAATTTGTGTTTATATATGGAAAGGTTAAGTTTCATTCTTTTTGCGCCCCACTATGTCGGGCGCGCTTTCCATTGTGCTTCAATGTTTTATTCCTACCTTCGCAACCATGAATAAGTCCAATACTAATCTCATGGATATGTCTCCGTATATCTTACATCTGGGTTCTGCGGATAGGAACAAGTCTCCCACAGATAACACAGATCTTTTCATCTTAAACACGTATGGCATGAATAACACGGATTGTCGCCTAATCGGCGAATATCTCACGGATGCGGTTCTGAACACGGATGTTTTTTCTGAACACGAATTTCACGAATTACACGAATGTTGTTTCGAACACTGATACTCCTGTTTCGAACACTGATACTTTTCTGAACACGAATCACTCGAGATTTGTCGAAGACCCACTGACCAACGGGAGGTAATTTCACGAATGAAGCAATGCACTTGCGCAGAGTCAGCCACTAGGAGGTACGGTGCCTCGCCGTACCAAAAAGCGTAAGCTTTAAGTGTCAAGCGCATGGACTATGTAGTAGGCGCTGCGTCTCGCTGCGCCCCAACACAAGAAGCCAACAAGGCAAACTTAATAATTTGGTGTCCAATTTGTTGCGACTCATGTGTAGTGGGTGCGGTGTCTCACCGCACACCAAGCGGCAATGTGTAAATTGCGACGCGAGACACGTCGCCCACTACTGGCACACCTACCACAATAGGAACGGCAAATTGCACAGTCTAACTTTAGTAACTAGGGTGTCCAGTTCGTTGTACCAATTTTAGCTCACTTTCTTAAGCGTTTTGGTT
>CAVKUV010000107.1:0-7214 GCA_963659505.1 Lachnospiraceae bacterium | reverse complement strand
TTCTTTGAGTGGCTTTCGTTTTGCCATCTTGCGGTCTCTTTTCGGTACAATCTGTTTGTTCATTCAGTCGTATAGCCCACTATACTCCTTCATTCGCAAACACATTGTCCACGAAAATAGCCTCGCAATCCGGCAAAGCTAATTTATAGAACCACCCTTTACAATGGTTGACGAAATGAATGTCAAGTATTTGTCAACGATGGTTTGGTTGAGGATGCAAAGCTGATGGTTTACCGCTTTATACTTCAACTGTCCCAAAGCCTGTTCGGCGGTGATGACACCTTTTTCATAGTCCTCCACCGTGTCGATGACATTAGGCGTGTTCTATAAATTCCACGCATTGTTAAAATTCATTTTAGACGGGTTGCTCTTTGTGTCTTTTTGATTTTATCCGGCATATTTTACTTTCTTCTTCAGTCGCATAGCCCGCTATGCTCTTTCAGAAAGAAAGATAGTGCAAACCGAATGCAATGAAGCTCGCTTCAATTGCTGAGGTGCAGCCTATCTTATCCAAAGCAAAATCTGCTCGGCTAAAATTCAAAAATCCATCAAAGGCAATTTATAGAACCCGCCATTATCGTTGGCCACGCCGCCTTCCACCAAGTCGTATTGGTTCTGCAGTGCTCCACCTTTGCGGCAGTCTATCACATACTCCAACCATTCAAGGTTATATGCCTCGAAAGTCTTAATGCGATAGTTGTCAGCCTTGACTCCCTCCAAATCCAAGGAGAATACAGAAACTACAGCTTGCGTTCCAGTCTTCCTTCTTTCAGATATAGTCTTTGCCCACGCTTCGGCTTGCGTTTGCAACATGGTGAGATAGAAGCCTTGGCCAAAGTCAACCTTGGCTCTGCCCAACTTGACGAGCGGAGATGATACCTCCGTATAGGAGCCGTGGAATAATGTTGTCATTGCTCAGCCTCCCAATTTAATAGTGTTTCGCAGATGTCTTCTGCTACCCATTGCAGACTCTGCGTGTGCAGCTCTTCATATCGCTTAAAGAGACGGTTATGTATCAACCCCTGTTTCTGCAAGCGATCATGCATGTCTTTGCCACTGATGCCCAGATTCTTCGCACCATTCTCTATCGCCATGACTGCGAAATGTACTCGGCGGTATGTCTCATCGTCTCGGATATCGTTCATTTTGTTGTCTTCGCTGAAGAATTATTTGTCCTGTTCGGCGGAATAATTGATTTTGAGCGCGCCCACTTTGCGCAGCGTCTGCTTCACGTCGGTTATCACGCCCATGCGGGTGTGCCTGTCGGCCCTTATGCTCACTGTCATCTTCTTCAGGTCGTCGGGAGCCATGCGCGCGCGCTCGGCCGATATGTAGGCGGCAATGTCGTCGGTGTCGGCCAGCTTGTCGTTGAGCTGCATGGCCGTGGGGGCGTGGCCGTCGATGGGTTCACCTATATATATGTATGACACGGCCGACTTCTTCGTGAGCTTCTCCAGCTCCGTTCCGTGCGGTGTCTTATACTTCACGAGCACCTGCACCTCGCGCATGTGGGTGACAATCATGAAGAAGAACAGCACCGTGAATATCAAGTCGGGCAGCGACGCCGTGTTCAGTCCCGGCACCTCGTGGTCGCGTCGCCTGAACATGCGGCTATCCATTGTCGCCCTCCCGGCCACCGTCTGGTTCGGCCTCAGATATTCGTTGCGGGTAGCACTTGGCTATGGCGGCGCGCTCTTCGGGCGAGCACTCGCCGTAGCTGTGGCCGAAGCGCGACTGCGCCAACTGGTTGCGCAGGTGGTTGTAGGCGGCCACTATGGCGTTTTGCATGTGGAAATAGGCGTCGTAGCTCGCGTTGGCCGATGCCTTCACCGATATGACGTGCTTGTCGGCCACTTGGCAACGGCCAAGCAGCTGTATGTCGCGCACGCTCTTCTCGGGCATGGTCGCACTGTTCGACTTGTTGGCCACAAACGCCTCAACCTTGGCCGTAAGCTCCTTCAAGCCCACCACCTTGCCGTCGCAGCGCAGTATGTCGTTGTCGTCGATGCTCACGTTCATCACGTTGCGCTCCTTGACACTCACCTCGCGCTCCTCCTGCTGTTCGGGCATGGGCGGCAACTGGCGTTGCAAGCCCTTGTCTGTGTCCATCGACGTGGTGACGAGGAAGAACGTGAGCAGCATGAACGATATGTCTGCCGTCGATGTGGTGTTGAGTTGCGGAAATCCGCGCCGCCTTCGTCTGTTGAACATGTGGTTAGTCCTCCCCTTTGTTTTCCTTTGCCGAGCGGCGCAGTGTGGCGCGGCGGTTGAGTCCCGACAGGCCATAGGCCACGGCCAACACAGCCACAACGAGTAGTATGGCCGACGTGTTGATGAACATGTCGGACACCTTCAGCCACAGCGTGTCGGCATATTGCGTGCCGTTGATGCCCATAGGCTCGGCCGAACCTGTGGCGAGCGTCACGGCGAGCGACCCGAAGAGCAGCACCACCGCACCGCGCGCTATCTTGGCGGCGGGCACTCCGTTTACCACCCTCTCTGTCTTGTTGCTCATGCGCAGTCCTCTCGCCACCGACACTATGGCCACGGCCACGGCCACGGCCAACAGCAGATACATGTAGCCCAGCAGCAGGTCGGTGAGGATGGGGGCGTTGAAGTTGGCGTCGTCGATGAACGGCGTGTCGAAGCCCACCAGATAGAAGGCCGCAAAGAGCAGCGCCGACACGCCCGTGGTGGCTATCAGCACCCGGCGCGCCAGCTTGTCGGCCGGAAGGTTGCGCAGGCTTCTGAAGTTTGGCTTATCCATTGTGCGTCAGCTTATACCTCATTATGGTGTCGAGTATGGCTATGGCCGACTCTTCCATCTGCGATGTTATGTGCTCTATCTTCGACACTATGTAGTTGTAGAACACCTGGAGCACCAGGGCCACGATGATGCCGAAGATGGTGGTTATCAGCGCCACCTTCATGCCGGCCGCCACGATGGTAGGACTGATGTCGCCGGCGGTGCGTATCTGCTCGAAGGCCATCACCATGCCAATCACCGTGCCGAGAAATCCGAGCGACGGCGCCATGGTGATGAAGAGCGTTATCCACGAGCAGCCGCGCTCAAGGTTGGCCGACTGCACCGACCCGTACGACACTATCGAACGCTCTATGTTGTCCATGCTCTCGCCCATGCGCTCCAGTCCCTGGTAGCATATCGAGGCCACGGGTCCGCGCGTCTCGCGGCACAGCTGCTTGGCGCCGTCGATGTCGTCGGCCTCCACGCGCGCCGATATGTCGGCCATGAACTTCTTGGCGTTTATCTCCGACAGCGTCAGGTATATTATGCGCTCTATGCAGAACGCCAGTCCTATCACGAGGGCCAGGGCCACGAGCGACATGAACCCGGCGTTGCCCTCGATGAATTTCGTCTTCAGTTCTTTGTGAAACCCTGCTCCGCCCTCGCCTATCAGTGCGTCGTCGGCCTCGGGCGTGACTCCGTCGGCAGCGTCGAGCATGGTGTCGTCCACGCTGTCGGTGGCGGCGGCCTGTGCCGCCGAGCTGTCCTTGGCCACTGTTTCGGTTGAGTCTGTCTTTGTGGTTTGCTGTGCGTTGGCCGCTGTTCCGCACGCTATCATCGCGGCTATCGCCAACAGCGCAATCTGTCTTTTCATATACAAAAGTAGAAAGAGTTCTTTTTCCGCGTCGCCCGTTGTCCTTTGCCCATTGCCGCAAAGGCAGACAATCGCGCTTGTTTTTGCTGCAAAGTTATCAATATTAGACTACACACTGTCGCTGCGCACACAACATTTATGAAACATTAAATAATCAGGGCATCCTGTTTTTGATGTGGCTCATGTGTAGTGGGTGCGGTGTCCCACCGCATGCCAAGCGCAATGCGGCTGTTGCGACGTGAGACACGTCGCCCACTACTTGCGCATACCCTAACGACATTGGCGCGGCAATGGCGGCGTGGCGGTGGAAACGTCACGCTTGCACTATCTAATGGCGTCAGTCATGGCCTATGGCCGCGCCTAAGACCGTGGAAAATGGGCTTACTCCAATTGGTGTAAGCTCTTACTTCAGCTGGTGTAAGCTCTTACTTCAGCTGGTGTAAGCTCTTACTCCAACTGGTGTAAGCCTATTTTTCACATCTTTTTATCTATATGCAAAGGCGAGTTTGTCGCAAAATAAGCTTAACTTTGCATAACTTAATAAGAACTAGGGTGTCCAATTTGTTGTGACTCATACGTAGTGGGTGCGGTGTCCCACCGCACACCAAGCGGCAATGCGACTGTTGCGACGTGAGACACGTCGCCCACTACTTGCACGCCTACCACAAGTAGGAACGACAAATTGGACAGTCTACTTAATAACCTAAAAGCTACAATCATTTTCTAACTAAGATAATTTATGATAAGACATCGCCTCTTTGGCTTGGCATTGACCTTCGCCCTTGCCTCGCACTACTCGCCACTTGCACTTGCGCAGACGCTGCCCGACGGAAAGACGTCGTGGACAGCCGACAACGGCAACGGCACGTTTACCAACCCTCTGTTCTACGACGAGTTTTCCGACCCCGACATACTGCGCGTGGGCGACGACTACTATCTGGCCGGAACAACGATGCACTCTGTGCCGGGGGTGGTGATACTGCACTCCAAAGACCTCGTCAACTGGGAGAACATAAGCTACTGCATGCCGCGCTTCGACTTCGGCGACGACCGCTTTGCTCTGAAGAACAATCAGGAGATATACGGCCAGGGCGTGTGGGCACCGTGCATACGCTACAGCAACGGCAAGTTCTACGTGTTCACCAACGTCAACGGCAAGGGCTTGCAGTGCTTCATGGCCGACAAACCCGAGGGGCCGTGGACCCACTCCAACATGAAGGGCAGGATATACGACCTGTCGGTGCTCTTCGACGACGATGGCAAAGTGTATGCCATCCATGGCTACGGCAACGTGCAGTGTACGGAGCTGAAGCCCGACATGAGCGAACCTATCAACAGCACCACGCGCACCATAATTCCCGAGGGCAACGGTGTGGGTGAGGGTCACCACATGTATAAGATCGACGGGATGTACTATCTGATATCCACCGACTACAAACCCAACGGGCGCACGCTCTGCTCGCGGTCGAAGAGCATATGGGGGCCTTATGAGACGCGCGTCATCGAGGCCGACGAGACCTACGGCTACCACAACGGCTACTGGACAAAGAACACCAAGCAGCGCATTCCCGACGAGAACACCGCCGTGGATGTGTCTGACCCTGACGTCAACGCCACGGGCTGCGCCAACGCCCATCAGGGTGGCATTGTGCAGACCCCTGACGGCAAGTGGTGGGCACTGCTCATGCAAGACTTCCACAGCATTGGCCGCACGGTGTGCCTCATGCCCATGACGTGGAAGGATGGGTGGCCAATGGTGGGACTTGAGGGCAACCTCGGTCGCGCGCCGCGCACGTGGTTTAAGCCGCAGACGGCGCAGACCTGCTCTGCACCCCATGCTCCTTACGTGCGGTCGGACAACTTCGACGGTGGCAAGATGAACCGCATATGGCAGTGGAACCACAACCCGGAGGAGGGCAAGTGGAGCCTGACGGAGAAGAAGGGTGTGCTGCGACTGCACACCATGCCGGCAAAGGAGATGATGTGGGCGCGCAACACGCTCACGCAAAGGGTAATCGGTCCCAGTTCGTCGGCCACGGTGGAACTTGGAGTGAAGGGACTGAAGGACGGCGACGTGGCCGGACTGGGCAACATCAACAAACCGTGCAGCTGGCTGGGCGTGGCCAAGGAGGGCAAGACGCTCACGCTGAAGTGGTATGACCAGAACACCAACACGCGGCAGCAAACGCCGCTGACGCTGAAGGGCGGACGCATATGGCTGCGCATCGACGGAAAGTATGACGACAACGTGATGCAATACAGCTACTCTACCGACGGCAAGGCGTTCACGACCATTGGCGCGCAGGTGAAGCTGGGCTACCAGCTCACCACGTTCCAGGGGTCGAGGGCGGCTCTCTTCGCCTACAACACCAAGGATACAGAGGGTGGATATGCCGACTTCGACAACTTCACCGTGGTGGAGACCGAGGCCGACCGCAGCCAGAACATTCCGCTGGGCAAGACGTTTGCCATAAAGAACCTGGGGCGTGGCGACTATATGGACGCTATCGGCCATGGACTGATGCACAGCACAAGAAACCGCAACGCCGCCACGGCGCGCTTCCGCTTTGTCGATCGTGGCCAAGGCAAGGTGCTGCTGCAATGCACCGACGGGCGTTATGTGTTTATCGCCGGCGAGGGTTTGCCTGGCGACGTGCGCTTCACCACCGACGAGGCGGCGGCCACCGAGTTCCTCTATCAGGACTATCTCAACCACCAGTTCATGCTGCTCTCGCTCAGCAACAACCGCTATGTGGGCATGAGCACCACCACGGGCAGCAGCTACAGTTGCGACTTCCGTGGTCCCGACCCCGCGCGCACCAACGGCTCGGTGTTTGAGTGGGTGGAATAAGCAACATTTGCATGTTATTCGTGCATTATTAGCACATTACTTGTGCGTTATTCATTTCTTCCAGCGTTTCCATCTGTCCTTCTTGTCAAGATGGAAACGCTGGAATTTTTGTATTTCCTCTATGCTCCGTATGCGCAGTGTCAACCCATAGGAGGTACGGCGCCTCGCCGTACCATTCAGCCACATGGAGCACATGGAGTAATTAGTAGGCGCTGCGTCCTCGCTGCGCCACACCAAAAAGTCCAAATCATTATATGTGTCACGCTTATAATATCTTTCTTCAAAATCATATTTTGGGGGCGCAGCGAGGACGCAGCGCCTACTAAGTTTGCCTTGTTGGCTTCTTTGCGGATGTGTATTTTCGCTCTGCCGAGCGATTGGTACGGCGAGGCGCCGTACCTCCTATGCACCACGTGGCTTCACGGGAAAATCCCTCTATGCTCCGTATGCGCAGAGTCTGCCCATAGGAGGTACGGCGCCTCGCCGTACCATTCGGCCACATGGAGTGCATGGAGTAATTAGTAGGCGCTGCGTCCCCGCTGCGCCCAACTAAAAGTCCAAATCATTCTATGTGTCACGCTTATAATATCTTTCTCCAAAAACATATTTTTTCGGGCGCAGCGAGGACGCAGCGCCTACTAAGTTTGCATTGTTGGCTTCTTTGCGGACATGATTGGCTGATTGTATCGCGATGGGCTGAAAGCCCTATACTACATAGCCCAGGGCAACGCCCTGGGTATATG
>CAVKUV010000106.1:0-7284 GCA_963659505.1 Lachnospiraceae bacterium | reverse complement strand
TCATCAACGTGTTCAAGGAGAAGGTGAGCCGCCGTTTCGGCGATTTCCGCATCCATTGCATGATGGACGAGATAGGCAAGTTGCATCCGCAGAACGTGAAGGGCATTCTCGACTTCGCCAACGCACGCAACATCCTCCTCATCAACTCCTCGCCCACCACCTACAATGTCTCTGACTATCGCTATACCTACCTCCTGAGCAAGGACGGCAAGTCGCAGACCGTGGTGCATCAGTTGGTGGCGCAGCGATGAACAATAACGATCATTTGTCTAAATAAATATTTATGAAGATACTCGCAACAAGCGACTGGCACCTTGGCAACCTGTTTCATGGCAACGAACGGCTGGCTGAGCACCGCCACTTTCTCGACTGGCTTCTTCGGCAGATTGAAGTCCTGCAACCAGACGCGTTGCTCGTGGCAGGCGACGTGTTTGACAATGGCAACCCGTCGGCGGCAGCGCAGTCTGTATATTATGAGTTTCTTGACAACGCCATGCAGGCGTGCAAGCACGTCAGTGTAATCATAACGGCCGGCAACCACGACTCCGCCAATAGGCTTGAGGCTCCGCGCGCCTTGCTCTCGCGCCACAAGATAGAAGTGAGGGGCAACGTTCACCGCGAATGGGTGCAGCATGGTGAAGATGGCGGTTGGGAGATGGACTACAACGACTTGATGATTCCATTGGCGGGACGCGACGGCATGCAAGTGGTGGTGTTGGCCGTGCCTTATCTGCGAAGCGACGTGCTGCAGAACGCCAACTACTCCGAGGGGGTAAACGACTTTCTCAGAACGCTGACAGCCAAGGCAAGGGAGAGATACCCCGACTGCCGACTCGTGATGATGGCCCACATGTATGCCAAGGGGGCCGACATTGCCACGAATGACGCCAGTGAGCGAATAGTGATAGGCGGGCAAGAGGAAGTCTGCATGGAGGGGTGGACCGGCCATCCCGACTACATGACTTGCGGCCACATACACAAGCGCCAACACATATGGAACACCGACTGGGCGCGCTACACGGGCAGCGTGTTGCCGATGTCGTTTGCCGAGACTGACTACCGCCACGGCGTAGACCTTATTGACATTGGCGACAAGATAAGCACTGAGTTCATCGAATACACCCCACAACACAAGCTTTGCGTCTTGTCGTACGACGATGAGAGCCTTACGTTCAAAAAGATATTGAAGAACATGGACAACGCCCTCGACGACCGCATCGACGGCAAGCTCGACGACAACTTCGTCTACCTCACAATAAGGATAAGGCAGGAAAGGGTGAACAACGACCAGGTGAAGGAACTGGAAAATCTCGTTGGCACGAAAAACGCCGTGCTCTGCAAGATACAGAAGATAATACCCTCGCTTGGCATTGCCACACTCGACGGCGGCAAGAAGATACAGAGCGTTGACGACATCCTGAACCGCGACCCTCTCGACGCAATCAAAGAGTCGTTTCTCATTGAGCATAAGGTGGCGATGAGCGATCACCAGGAGCAGATGCTCAGGGAATTGCTGGATGGCATAAAGGACGATGCTGTAAGTTAGCTTTGCCGGATTGTTAAGAACACCATAGAAATAGGGTGCCCAATTTGTTGTGACTAAAGGCGGGTTCTATAAATTGCCTTTGATGGAATTTATAGAACACGCCTAAAGTGTAGTGGGAGCGGTGTCCCACCGCACGCCAAGCGGCAATGCGGCAGTTGCGACGTGAGACACGTCGCCCACTACGTGCAACCCACTACAATATGGACAACAATATGGACACCTTACCATAAAAATAGACGCGTATGAAATTCATAAAACTCGAAATACTCAACCTCGCTTCGCTCGACCGCCAAGACGGCGAGACAATCAACTTCGAAGAGGGGGCACTGGGCAACAGCACCATCTTCAGCATCGTTGGCCCTACGGGCAGCGGCAAGTCAACCCTGCTCGACGCCATCTGCCTGGCTCTCTACAACCGTGCGCCGCGCTATCCCAAGAAGCGAGGCGACCGCAACCAGAGCATTGAGATATATGGTGAACTGCAAGAGGGCGAGCGGAACAGGCTGGCGCCTACCGACGCGCGCAACATTCTCACCCGTGGCAAGAAGGCCGGCTACAGCAAACTGACGTTTCTTGCCAACAACGGTAATGTGTATAGGGCGGAGTGGCACGTCAGGTTTCTGACGAAGAAATATGGCAATGCCGAGACCCACCTCTACGTGATAGGCTTAAAGGATGGCGCTCCTGTGGAGGAAGAGGCCAATTGGGACGATTTGCCACAGATTATAGGTCTCGACTACGACCAGTTTCTGCGCACAGTGCTCATTGCCCAAGGGTCGTTTGCCAATTTCCTCACGGCGAAGGAGGAAGAGAGATGCCAGTTGCTTGAGAAGCTTGTGGGCTGCGAAGACGTGTATAAAGACATCGCCAACCGGATAAAGTGTAGTAGGGACGAGGCTGTTGAGGCTTACAGGCAGATGGCTGATAAGTGCTCCGCCATGAGGGAAAACATACTGCCCGACGAGGAGTTGGCCGCGGTGAACGAGAGCATTGCGAGGCTTGAGGCGGCTGAAAGGAAGGCCAAGGAGGAGCTGACAAGGGTAAGCGAGGCTCTTGGCTGGTATGCCGCAGAAGAAAAGTTTGTGGCCAATATAACCAAATACCAAGACGATTTCGATGCGGCAAGGCAACGTGTTGACGACATGAAGCCCATGACCGACAGGCTCAGTCTGCACGACGCCACGCTTGAGGCAGTCAACCTATACAAGGAAGCCAAGGTATGCGAAGTGAACATCGCCAAGCAAGAAGCCTCTCTGAGGCGATTGGAGCAGGATGCAGCAAAGGAAGAGCAGGCCATAGCCGATGAGCGGCAGCGTCTTGCCACGCTGCAAGAACAGGCCACAGGGGCGACTGGCGAACTGGAAAGGCAAAGGCCACACATCAACAACGCCCGCAAGATTAAGGCGCAACTGCAAGTGTCGGCCAAGGCTGCCCTTGAGAAGGCCGACGCGAGGGAGAAGGCGGCCAAGGCTCTGGGGCAGGCACGGGCATCGGCCAGCAAGAACATAGAAGCGATACGAAAGGCCGAAGAGGAACTGTCCAAGGCCAAGGAGGGACTTGATGCGCTCACGGCGAAAATCAACGCCGACAACAAACTGTTGCAGGACAGGGTGATGGAGGCCACGGAGCTTCTTGACGCTGAAAGCAAAAAAATGGAGGGCCGCGACCTCGCACAACTGCAAGAGGCCAAGACTTCGGCGGAGAAAAGAAACAACGACCTGAAAAACGGCATACGCATACAGACCGACATCAAGGCGAAACTTGAAAGCAGGAAGGAAAACGAGGAGAAGCAGTGTCGGTTGGAATACCGCAACACGGAAATAGGCAAACTGCTCGAAACTATAAATGTTGAGGCTCTCGACGAGGAACTCTCCACGCTCAATGCCACCTACACGCTGATGACGAGCGAGAATTGGCAGCAACACCGTGCCAAGCTCAAGGATGGCCAGCCGTGTCCGCTCTGCGGAGCCACGGTGCACAGCTATCGTTCTGAGGAAGACGTGCAGCCGGTGGTCAGCAGGATGAAGACGCTCATTGACGCTAAGCGACGCACGCTAAAGGAGAAGACCACGGAGCAGAAGCGTCTTCAGAGGGAACAGAGTGAGAATAACGGTGTGTTGAAGTCGTTGGAAAGTGCACAGGCCACTATCGCAAAGGAGGTGGAACTGCTGGGCAGGGAGTGGGCGGCTCTGCACGAAAGTCATCCCGACTGGCCGGAAGATGCCGGTGCGCTCCGCACGCTTCAAGCGGTGGCGGAGAAGGACATAGAGCGAGCCACAAGTGATTTTGAGGCATATGTCGCTCTTGGCAAAACCGTTGAAAGGCTTCGCAGGGCAAAGGAAACCGCAGAGCGGAAAGTGGCTGACTATGCCGAGGCTTCTGTCAAGCAGAAGGAAGAGGCTGAAAGGAAGTGTAACGACGCCAGCACCTTTCTGACTGCGGAAAAGGCAAAGACGGAGGGACTCTCGGCGCAGGTGGTGGAGAAAAACTCTCTCGTGGACACGGCGACTGAAGAACTGGACAGGAAGAACAAAGAAATACTCGAACTTAAAAAGGCTCTCAATGACGAGATTGGCGACGCTGACCCCGACGACGTGGAGCTGCGGTTGGCCAAGGCCAAGGAGAAAGCCGACAGTAAGGTTAAGGAGAAGGCGGAGGCGATACTCAAGATGCAGGGCGACTTGCAGGGACTGCGTGGCCGGATGGATACCACAAGGCAGACTAAGCAGGGTGAGGAGACCGCACTGAAGGACAAGAAGCAAGCCCTCGCCGCTTGGCTCGATTCATACAATGATGCGGAACGGCATGAGCTGCGTCTTTCTGTCGATGACATTGCACGGCTTTATTCTTCCACTGACGATTGGACCGACATCCGCGCCAGGCAGAAAGCGTGCAACGCCGCGTTTACCTCGGCTCAGACCACACTGCAAAACGAAGTGAAGGCTCACGCCGACCATCAGCAAACGAGGCCGGAGGCGGATAGGGTGTCGCTCGTCTTGCGAAAGGCGGAACTTGACGGTTTGTCAAACGACGAACTCGTAAGCGCCAAGGCTCGGTTGAAAAACCACAATGACGCAAAGGAAAAGATGGGTGGCATGTATGGGCAAATGGTCGCGGCCGAGACCTTGAAGAGGGAGTGGGAAGAGATAGCCAAGGCCATTGGCGGCGACGGCAACCAGCTCCGCAAGATTGCCCAGTGCTACACGCTGCGCTTCCTCATAGAGCACGCCAACGTGGAGATAAGGAGGTTTAACACGCGCTATGAGTTGCAGCAGGTGAACAACTCGCTCGGCATACGCGTCATCGACCACGACCGCGCCGACGACGTGCGCGACACCACGTCGCTCTCAGGCGGCGAGACGTTCATCGTCAGTCTTGGTCTCGCCTTGGGGCTGTCGGCTCTGTCGTCGCGCAGCATCTCGTTTGAAAACCTATTCATTGACGAGGGCTTTGGCACGCTCGACCCCGACACGCTTGCCACTGTCATCGACTCGCTCGCTATGCTCCAGTCGTCGCAAGGCAAGAAGGTGGGCGTAATAAGCCATACCGACACCATGTCGGAGCGCATCACCACCCAAATACGCATCATCAAGAACGGCTCTGGCAGTAGTCATGTGGAAATATATCCATAGGGTGAATTGGAAATAAAACAGCAACATAATCGTGTTTGGATATGAAGATAACGCTTTCGCTCATCAACAAGCTGCTTCAACTTCGTTCGGGCGGGTCGCTTGCGGCAAGTGCCTTGCATGGCGAATGGGTCGAGGACTTGCTGCGCGACGGGGTGCTGGTGAGTCGCTCGCAGGGCAGCAGGAGAACCATCGTGGCCTCGGCCCCAGAGAAGTTGGAACAGGCGCTTGAACTGATAGACGAGCGGCTGGGGGGATTGGAAAGAATGAAAAAGGTGATGCTCGATGCCGACATCTCTCGCTCTGAACAGGCTCTGGAGACGGGCAATTCCAAGCTCGTGCCTGTGCGTTCTTGCCCTGGCTTCCCCGTCAATTCCTACGAGCCTATACCCTGTCTGCTTAACGGCCAGCCAATGACTCTTTGTCCAAGTGAGGGCGCCTTTGTGTTTGTTGCCGACTGGCAGCGGTTCTCCGTCCCCGGCGATGTTATTGTCGTTGGCATTGAGAACATGGAGAATTTTCGTCTCATTCGCCGGCAAAGGGCGTTGTTCTCGTCGTTGTTGCCCGGAGAGCGGCTGCTGTTTGTGTCGCGCTATCCGCAGTCGTCCGATTTGCGGTCGTGGTTGCTTGCCGTCGCCAATCGCTATGTCCACTTTGGCGACTTCGACCTTGCAGGGGTCAACATTTTCCTCACCGAGTTCCGCCGGTATTTGGGCTGCCGCTCGTCGCTTCTTGTACCTTTGGACATAGAGGAACGCTTGCGGCGAGGATCGGCAGAGAGGTATCGTGTGCAATATCAAAAATTCAAGAGGCTCTCGTCGGATATCCCATCGGTGCAGCGGCTGATAGACCTCATCAACAGCTGTCGCCGTGGATACGACCAAGAGGGATACTTGGAGGGGTGAACTTTTCGCATTTTATGCTACCTTTGCCATATTATGCTTACCTTTGCAATATGTCAGATATTCCTTATTGGTTTTTTAGCAACACCAAGGTGGTGAATTTTCCGACATACGCAAGTGCTGGACAACTTTTTGTTGCTTGACAACTTGCTTTTCTATAAAACTAAAATCAGCTAACTAAAGGGAGAAGGAAAGACGTGAACAAATACAAGGCAAACTATATTGATTTAGTCCGCTTCGTAGCCATCTATGCAGTGGTATTGGGACATTTTCATCCATTTGTGAGTGAGACGGACAGAATTGGCAGACAAATCATCTATCTTTTTCATATGCCTATCTTCTTTATGGTTTCGGGAATGCTTTCAAAGCCGAGTGCCATTAAGAAGCTGGCGTATTCCTTGCTGATTCCCTATTTGGTATACAATGTCATATCCATAGTTCAGTTGGATTTCATTCCAATAATAACGCTGGATGCATTGAGTCTGACAAACTCCCCGACATGGTTCTTCCCGGTATTGTTTGGCGTTAAGATAGTTGCGGATAAAATGGATGGTCATTTCCCCCCCCCCACCCCCATATCGTTTGTGGAGTGCTGTTAACCATCGTTATTGCCCTACATTACGTGGGTATTGACATGCCACGTTTCCTTTGCATCAATGCGTTTGTATACGGCTTCTTGTTCTTTATGATGGGAAGACTTGTGTATGGAAATTTAGAGGCTCTTTCTAGTGAAAAAAAACGATGCGCAATCTATATTGCCACATTGGCGATAGACCTATATGTGTGTTTGAATTACGGTCGGTTTGACATGTATTTGGCTGACACATATAATCCTATAGTCTATTTTGCGTCATCACTATTAACAAGTACAACAGTGCTATTGATATGTAAGCAAGTGTTCAGCAAGATACCATCGGCAGCACATGACTTCATCAGGACAATCTCAAGAGGTACGATGCTAATTGTCGGAACTCATTATATCTTGCTGAAAGTTCTCGTTAGGTTTCTTCCCGCTGGCTGTAATATTCCTTTTGACTTGAAAATGGCAATCACTCTTGCTATTGTTGTTGTGTATTTTGTTGTAATAAAGTTCACGTTCAGTAGATTTCCCGTGTTGTATGGGAAACGGAAATGAATACGAATCCATTTATTAAAAGACAAGACAAAAAGGATAACGCCAATGAAAGAACAGCAACACTTCCGCACC
>CAVKUV010000105.1:0-7600 GCA_963659505.1 Lachnospiraceae bacterium | reverse complement strand
ACAACCATTTTGCTGACGTCAGCAAAATGGTCTTTAGTCTCGTGACCTGCATTTTTGCATGATTCTCTTGCCTTCTCAATGACGTTTATAAAATTACGCCATTGGGTATATCCTAATAAAGAACATATTTCTCTTGCGCTCCAACATTCGATGCCATTCGTAATGCATGACACTTGTTCGAACTGAGAGAACAATTCTTGTATTTCTTCTTTTTTCATTCTGATTTGTGTAAAAAACTCTTCCAACTTTACCAATTGGCAAAAGTACTTAAAATATTCCGAAAGTGTTCAGAGTGAGCCTAATGTTTATGGTAGATTGGCAAAATAATGATTTGTTCTCAATATTAGACCGTGCCTACAACCTCCTTCGCAATGGTGGATAGTCATGACAAATATAGCGGAAAGTCATGACAAACACAATGGAAAGTCATGCCAAACATGGCACTAAGTCACCTCACATCGAACGATGCGCGTGCTCATATCGAACGATGTGAGTGTTCATTTCGAACGATATGAGCACGCGTATCGTTCGATACGAGCCAACTTAACATGGCATTTAGCATGACTTTCCACCACGGATAGCACGACTTTCCACGGTGTTTGGCATGACTATCTATGGCATATATGGTCTACTACGGCTTGTCCTTGCCGCTCCAAAACCTTACGACCAAAGGCAGGTGGTCGCTCGTTCCTCCAGGTTGGTAGCGCATGCCGTTGTATGTGCGATACGGCTTCAAGCCGCCATACTTGGCGTCTTTCTCAAGCAAGAAAGGCGCATCGTTGACGTATGACGAATGGAAGAACGGAAGCATATAGTCGTTGAAGAATATGTGGTCGAGGCTTCCCCACCAGCCCTGGTAGCTGTAGGTGCCTTGCGCCCCATGGCTGCCCGTGGCCGTTGCGCTGACATCGACAAGTCCACTGCTGGTGATGAGTCTGTGTGGCGCGTCGCCCACATAGTCGTTGAAGTCGCCAGCCACAATTATCTTTGCGCCGGGCTGTGCGGCGCTCACCGAATCGACAACCTCGCAGAGCCTGTTGGCCATGGCCAAGCGGAACGGGCGCGAATAGGCTTCGCCGCCATAGCGGCTCGGGGCGTGTACGGCCAGCAAGTGCAGGGTGTCGCCAAGGGCGGTGCGGCCAGCCACATAGAGTATGTCGCGCATGATGTGTCCGCCCGCCGGCTTCACGGCCAAGGAAGCATGACGTATGGGGGCGAACGAGAATTTGTGGAACATTATGGCCACGTCGATGCCACGCGGGTCGGGCGAGTCGGTCATGACGTAGTCGTAGTGCAGACTGCGCAGCAGCGACCGCCGCGTCAGGTCGCGCATCACCGTGTCGTTTTCCACCTCGCACAGCACCACGATGTCGGGTATGCCAAAGCCCGTGGAGTCGTCGCAGCAGGAGACGATGGCGCGCCCGATGGCGTCGAGCTTGCGCCAATACTTGCGCTTGTTCCAATGGCGCGTGGCCTCGGGCAAGTATTCGGTGTCGTTCTTCAGACTGTCGTGGCGGCAGTCGAACAGGTTCTCGCAGTTGAGTTCGACGAATGTGAGCAGCGAGGCGATAAGCAGACTGGCTAACATTGGCAGGGGCGTTGGTTTGCGTCAGGATTGCATGGTTTCCGCCTCCTGTCCGTCGGCGGGTTGGGGCTGGGGTTTAGTCTTGGGCGTGGCTTCCCTAACCATAGGTTTGCCGTTGGTGAAAATGTCGCCCTCGCCAAGCACGAGCCAACGGGCCGACACGCCATAGTCGCGCACGATGTAGGTGAGCCAGGCGAGCTGGAAGAGGCCACGGTGAGGCTCTTTCTCGCACGTGGCCATGTTGCGGCGGTTGATGCCGTAGCGGTCGGTGAACGTCTTGATGCCGCGTATGGCGCGGTGTGCCTTCAGCAGCCGCAACGCCTTGAAGAAGCGACGGTTAATCTTTACGGAGTCGTTATTCTGCATGGTGCGTGTGTTTATGTGGGTTGTTGGAATTGATGCAAATATTCGTCTTTTTCACTCGAAAGTTAGCCACAATAAATGTAACGGCAAAGCGAAATGGAAAAAAGTTGATAATTTTGCACCCGAAAAGTAACGAAATGGACTTGAAGACACTTGGCAGCAAGATAGCCGGCAACCCAACAATGACCGACGACACGGTCTATTCTCTTCTATTGATGATGACAGCATGAAGCAACAAGTGAGCATGCAACTCCACGACACGCCGTGCGGCACGCTTGTGCTGGCCTCGGTGGGCGACGAGCTGTGTCTGTGCGACTGGCAAGGGAAACCCTGCGCCGAGCGCAACATTCGCAGACTTGAAAGGGCACTAAACGCCGACCTGCACGAGGAGCCGTCAAGCGTGATGCGGCGGGCGACGGAGCAGATTGACGAATACTTCAGTGGGGCGCGCACCGTTTTCGACTTGCCGCTGCGTCCCGTAGGCACCAGTTTTCAACTTAGGGTATGGCAAGCCTTGCTCGAAATACCGTTTGGGCAGACGCTTACATACAAGGACATGGCCCAGAGGGTGGGCAACCCCAAGGGCGTGAGGGCTGTGGCGCAAGCCATCGGGGCCAACGGCATAGGCATCATCATACCATGCCACCGCGTCGTAGGCTCCGACGGGTCGCTCACTGGCTTTGCCGGCGGACTGGACATGAAAAGGCGGTTGCTGGAACTGGAAGGCATGCTGCCCATGCAGCGGTCGCTGTTCGGGTGACCATGCCAGACATAAAAGGCGAGAAAAACGGCGCAACGCTTGGCCATGAGCCCAAAGCGGAGTACTTTTGCACCGCATTTATAAGGATAGACTTAACACATTTAAATATCATATGGATAACAAAAGACCTCTTACAGCCCACATCTGCATGCTATTGGCCTGTGTTTGCTGGGGATTGATGTCGCCCATAGGCAAGGATGCCATGGGTCACGGTGTTGACAGCATCGACATGGTTTCGCTCCGCATAATCGGCGGAACGGTGTTGTTTTGGATAACGTCGCTCTTTGCGCCAAAAGAGCACGTGCCAGTGCGCGACCGCTTCCTCTTCATTGGCGCGGGACTGTTTGGACTGGTGTGCAACCAGTGCGCCTTCATCATCGGACTGGGCATCACGTCGCCCGTCAATGCGAGCATAGTGACCACCTCGATGCCAATATTCGCCATGATACTGGCCGCACTGATACTGAAGGAGCCTATCACGGGCAAGAAGGCCATAGGCGTGCTGACGGGATGCTGCGGCGCGGTGATGCTGATAATGACGAGCGCGACGTCGGACAACGCCAAGGTGGGCGACATTCGTGGCGACCTGTTGTGCTGCGGCGCACAGTTCTCGTTTGCGCTATACCTGTCGCTATACAACAAGATGACCAAGAAGTATAGCCCCATCACCGTGAGCAAGTGGATGTTTCTGTGGGCTGCGGTGATAGTGCTGCCCTTCACGTCGGGCCACATGGTCGCCACAGACTGGGCAGCAGTGTCCACGAGGACATGGCTCGAAACGGGCTTCGTGGTGGTGGTCGCCACCTATGTGGCCTATCTGCTGATGATGGTGGGCCAGCACACGCTGCGCCCCACCGTGGTGAGCATATACAACTATATGCAGCCTGTGGTGGCCGTCACGGTGAGCGTGCTCACGGGCATCGGAGTGTTGCAGTGGAGCCAAGCCCTTGCGGCCATATTCGTGTTTGCCGGAGTGTGGCTCGTCACCAAGTCGAAGTCGAGAAAGGACATCGAGGCAAGCAAGGCCAAGGCGGAGTGACGCACGCTGCGCAAGCCATGGGCAAGATATACCAATATATATAATACGCGAAGAACCGCCGATTGTCAACAGCAATCGGCGGTTCTTCGCGTATTAGTAAGTGTGAAAGAGGGGGAGCGTTGCCCCCTCTCTTTCATCGCAATCAGTGGGCTACATACTTCTTGCCGTTCTGTATGTACAGACCCTTGGCCTTGCCGTTGACGCGGAGGCCGTCGATGCCATACTTGGGAGCGTCGGCCTTGGCGGCCTTGGCGCTGTTGATGCCAGTGGAAGCCTCGCGCACATATATGACACCCTTGGTGAGCAGTTCGGAGGTGTCCCACTCTTGTGTGGCCGACGGACGCTCCGGCTCTATCGTGGTAAAGCCCGTGCCGCTCACTGTGGCTGCACTGAGGTCGAGCACGTAGAACGAATCGCCGTTGTTGAATGTCGTGGCGTTTGTGACGTCGAGGTTGAGCACAGCGTCGGTGATGGCGAATGCGCCCGTCACCTTTATTCTGTTGGCCACGGCCTTTGTGCCGTTAGACAGCAGTGCGGCCTCGACGATGCCGCCAGCGTTCACCGTGCAGCCGCCAGTAAGCTTCAGCACCTTGGCGTTGACCACGGTGTCGCCGGCGGCCACCGTGCCACCGCTCACCACCGTCACCTTGCCGGCCACAGTGCCTTCGCCGCGCAGCGTGGCGTCGTTGTTCACCGTAACCGCGCCAGTGCCAGAGTTGGTTCCGTTGACAACGAGCGTTCCCTTGTTCACCTTGGTCGAGCCTTTGAAGGTGTTAGTGCCTGTCAGTCGCCAAACGCCTGAGCCTTCCTTCACTATATATGTGTTGGCATCCTTGATAGCTGATGTCTTGTTGTCGATGGTTCCGTTGAACGTCTCGTCGGTGTTGGCTCCGCCCACGTGCCATATCATCTGCGCGTTGGTGGTGTTCTTCGACGATGCGCTAAGGTATGTTCCCTTGTCGCCGCTAAGTCCACCGATGTACTGCTCGTCGTTGGTGTTCCAGCACACGATGCGGGTGTTGCCCTTCAGGTAGATCTTGGTGTTGGGCATTCCCTTGAATCCCTTCTGGAACATCAGCTGCGAACCGTCCTTGTCGGAGCCTACGCCGTTGGCCACGAGCGTGCCGTAGAACTTGGTCCAGTCGCCCTCCAGATATTCGCGCACGTATGGCACCTTGTATTCCAGTGTGCCCGATCCGGTCACGTTGTTGCGCAGATAGGCGTTCTTGTTGATGGCGAAGGTAGAGTAGGTGCCTTCGGTAACCTCTATCGGGAACCAGTATGTGAGCGACAAACCGTTGCCGTTCTCCACAGTGAAGTTGCCGCCCGACATGATGAGCTTGTTGCTTGTCTCAGCCTCGTCGAGATACACTTTCTTGTCGGCCAGTGTCTTCACGTAGGTGAGCTTCAGCGTGCCGCCGTCCTTCAGTTCGGTGTCGCCATACTTGAAGAACGAAGGAGCCGAAGGAACAACGGTGCCCTTGCCGCTTATCACGACCTTGCCGTCGCCTTCGATTGCGCCGTTCATGGTCACGGTCGATGCGTTCTCGATGTTGAACTCCGTGTCGCGATAGATTTTAGCGTCGCGGTTGGTCGCGGTCGATGCGCCGGTGTAGTTCCATACGCCGCCGTCCCATATCCAGTTCTGCGCATATTCAACCGATGCGCCAAGAGCACTCTTCTCGCCGCCGTTCTTGAGCGTGGCAAACGAGAACACGCCGTCGTGCAGCACGGTTGCGCCGGTATATCCGTTCTCGGTGTCAACCTTGAGTGTGCCGGCGCCAGTCTTGTTGAGCGAAGCCTTGCCGTCGAGCGAGCCGCTGCCGGCAATGGTTACGTCGGCGTCGGTGCGCACCACCACGGCTTCCTTCTCTACAGAACCCGTAAGCGTCACCGTTGAGTCGGCGACGGGGGCTATGAGCCAGTTGTTGTCGTCGCCAACGAAGCTGTCGCAGTCTACCATGTCAACCTTTTCGGGTTGTGTCTTGGTGTCAAGCTCGGCATACTCCGAGTAGGTGTCGCCCTTGTAGGCGCGGAGCCTGAAGCTGTAGGCCGTACCGGCGGTCAAGCCGTCCACGGTGCAGCTCTCTGCGTCGGCGGCTGCGCGCGCCACCTCTTTATATCCGTCGCCGTCTTTCTGCTCAAGAATGAAGCCGTCGGCACCCTCGGTGTAGTTAGACCAGCCCAGGGTTATGGTCTTGTCGGTCGATGCGGTGGTTGTAAGGAACAACGGAGTGCGCAGGAACACGGGACGGTTGCCTGCGGTGAGACTGTTTATGTAGTTCTCAATGTTGGTGTAGCCATTGGCGGCAATGGTCATGGCGTCGTTTTTAGCGGGGTCGGTGCCGTTGGCCTTCTCCCACTCGTCGGGCATGCCGTCGCCGTCGGTGTCAACAGGCTTGTCGAACGATTTGGTCTGCCATGACGACGGAGCGCCAAAAGGCAACTGCTCTTCGGTTGACAACAGTGCGCCCTCCTTGCCAAACGACTTCACCTGGTGTACCATATAGAAGTCGGCCATGTCGCGGTAGGGCAGGCTTGCGCCCACCGATGGCAGCAAGCTGTCGATGAGTTCCGTGGCCTTCCATGTGGCCAGGGTAGGGTAGTTGAACGGCGCGGAAGCGAATGTGGGGCCTCCGCCATATTCGCTTTGCGGTATCTCATAGGGGTCGAACACACCGTTGCGGTTCTTGTCCTGCCAGTTGTCTTCGGCGTAGATGTTGAAGTCGCTGTTGCCGCTGGTTATGGCGTTGCCACTGCCCGACGGACCATTGATGAACAGGTTGTTTGTGGCGTTCACCCAAGACTTGCCCGACGAGTCGCCACCCATGAGCAAGCATCCGCTACTCCAGTTGTACACAATGTTGTTTACGTATTGCAGACATCCCTTCATCTTGTTGTTGCGGGTGCTGTTGTCGCAATACAGGTTGCGGTAGAGCGTTATGGAGTCGCTCTGCATCAGTCCGCCAGCCGAGTGCGGCAGCAGTCCCTGGCCAACGATGCTGTTGGATATGGTTATTAGTTGTGGCGTGGTTCCCTTGCCGTCGGGGTTGATGGAGAACACCTCGTCGAGTCCCCACGAGAACGAGCAGTGGTCGAATATCATGTTCTTGCCATTGGCAATTCCTGCGGCGTCCTTGCCCGACGACCCACTGTGGCCCATGCGGAAACGTATGTGGCGCACGATGATGTTGTCGGCTCCGGAGAACGACACGCCGTCGCCATACACAACGATGCCTTCGCCTGGGGCTGTCTGTCCTGCCACGTAAAGGTTTTTGGAGAAAACGATGCGTGAGTTGATTTTAATAACTCCCGACACGTCGAAAATGACAATGCGGTTGGGTTGGCTCACGGCGTCACGGAATGATCCGGTGCCACTGTCGTTGAGGTTGGTTACGTGATAGACGCTTCCGGTGCGGCCTCCTGTTGCATAGCGACCCCAGCCTTGTGCCTCTGGAAAAGCCAACTGCTGTGCGCCAACACCAAGGTTTGCGCTCGCAAGCATAGCTCCCAGCAATAACATTCTGGTTGTTTTGGTTTTCATTTTTGTTATGGTTTGATAGTTAATAAACGATTTATAATAATACAAAAGTACTAAAAACTACCAATAAGCCGCCATGCGTGCCAAATACCAATGCTTTATGTCAAATATCAACGGCCACAAGTTGTGTTGTCACATTCCTCCATTTTTATAGATTACAAAAAAATAGAAGCCCCCTTTCTGTGTCCAAGATGCTTACTTGACACGGGAAAGGGGGCTTCTACTTAGTATCTAATTTGGTAGGTTGTCCAATTTGATGTTCCTCTTTTTTGTGGTCAGTTCTCCTTATACTACCGCTTCGGCGCATGCCGC
>CAVKUV010000104.1:0-7611 GCA_963659505.1 Lachnospiraceae bacterium | reverse complement strand
ATATGGCTCACGTGTAGTGGGTGCGGTGTCTCACCGCACACCAAGCGGAAATGCGCCAGTTGCGACGTGAGACACGTCGCCCACTACAAAGCAAGACATTGCAACGTCGTCTGGGCGCAGCGAGGACGCAGCGCCTACTACATAGCAGCACAAGGGCGAGTAGAGTCGCATGGGCAAGCGCAAGGGCAAGCAGCATCACAAGGGCAACCCCAACGCGACGAGCAAGCCCTAACAAGAGAACGAAAAAGAGATAAAAACCAAAATATTAATTTAACAAAGTTTTTTAGTTATGAAGAAGAGTTTCTTATTCAGCTATGCCCTCGCAGGCATGATGCTGGCAAGCTGCAGCAGCAGCGACGACATCGCCACCACTGGCACCCACGGTTTCGCAGAGGACGGCACCGGCTACGTTAAGGTGTCGCTCAACCTGCCCACACGCTCGGCAAGCTCCACGCGTGGCGTAAACGACGCCACCGCCGACGGCACTTCTGACGAGTACAAGGTGAACAACGCTATCCTCATCATCTTCGCTGGCAATAGCGAGGCTGACGCCACGTTCCAGTCGGCGTATGACTTGACGGGAAGTGTAAAGGAGGATATAGACAACGACCAGATCACGTCGCAGTACACCGTGACGCAGGAGGTGAAATCCGTTAGCGGCGCAAAAAACATCTACGCTTTCGTTGTGCTCAACAGCAATGATGCGTTTGATGTTACAACTACGAATGGCCTGAAGGTTAATGGAACAGAAATCAGCACCACAGAGAACTTCTCCGATTTCTCGAAAAAGTCCATCGACAAGACCATCGACTTGACTAGCAAGGGCATCATGATGACCAATGCCTTGGTGACGACAACCCCTGGTACTGCCACACTGACCTCTCCCACCTGTCTTGCCAACGTGACTACCAACGTCTACCCCACCCAGGCTGAGGCAGAGGCCAACCCCGCCGCCGACATCTTCGTTGAGCGCATGGCAGCAAAGGTGACGCTCACTGACGCAAGCACCAAACACACTTCCACCGGAACAATAACAGGAGGTGGCGTAACGAAAGAATTCACTTTCGCCCTCACAGGCTGGGAGCTGGCCAACACGAACTCCAAGTCGTACATCTCTCGCCAGTGGGATGTCTCTTGGAACAGCTACAAGTCGAGCGGCGACGGAGTAGCGTTTCACCCTGAACTGAACGCAAATGAATACCGCTTCGCCGGCACCACCCTCATCAAGGCTGAGAACGGCAACCCGAGCGGCAACTACTACCGCACTTACTTCGGCAAGGATGCCAACTACAACTCTGACGCCAGCTTCACCGACCACCCATCGAGCCTCACCGAACTCGTAATGACCACTCCGCTCACAAGTGGCGAGAGCACTTACTGCTATGAGAACACGTTCGACGTGGCTCAGCAGACCGTGAAGAACACCACCGTGGCTTTGGTGAAGATGAAGATTACTCCCGAGAGCTGGACGGCAACAGACTTCTACACCAAGGACGGCAACAAGAATGTCATCTACAGCGAAGACGACGCTCAGAAGCTCGTAGCCAAGCAGCTGCTCTCTGACTTCACGGCAGCGGACTTGAAGACTAAGTACTTCAGTTCAATCTCTGACGCAGGAACAATCACTGCAGCTATATCGTTCTACACTGGAACTTCCACAACACCCTCTGAGGCTGGAACGCAGAACTACAGCGTTAAGCTCACATTCACAAAGGGGGACGGAACTACTACTGACGCAAATGTAGGTGCTACAGACGAGATTGGCGGCAAGAACGTGCTTGAGACCCTCAAGACGAACATCAAGATCTCGAAGTATAAGGACTGCTACGCTTACTATAAGGTGCTCATCAAGCACTTCGGCGACGAACTTACTCCTTGGAACAACGTGTCAAACACAACGACAACCCCTGCTGATTTCCTCGGTCGTTATGGTGTGTTGCGCAACAACTGGTATGACATCAGCGTTACTGGCGTGAGCGGTCTCGGCGACGCCACTCCCGGCGACCTCGACGTGAACAACGATCCTACCAAGGACGACAAGACCACAAGCTTCATCTCTTGCCGCATCAACGTTCTCTCGTGGGCTAAGCGCACACAGAGCACAGTGCTCGGCAATTAATTGAGCGCATGTAGGAGGTACGGCGAGGGCGCCGTACCCCCTACCAACGACACCCCCCCTTGGCAACCATGTTGCCCGGGCGCAGCGAGGACGCTGCGCCCCAACAAAGAAAGAGTCAAATTTGACATGACCCATGTGTAGTGGGTGCGGTGTCTCACCGCACACCAAGCGGCTGGTGCGCCAGTTGCGACGTGAGACACGTCGCCCACTACAAAGCAAGACATTGCGACGTCGTCTGGGCGCAGCGAGGACGCAGCGCCTACTACACAGCAATCACACATCTCATCATCAACACACACCACTGAAAAATGTGGGTATCCACGCTGCGGAGGATACAAACGGAAAAGGGTTCCCGCCCTCGAAAGGGGACGGGACCCGCATCCGCAGCTTTTCTAAAACTCGAAAGAAACGATGGGGACATAGGCACAATGCTCAATGCCAAACAAGGCATAATCGAGCGCAAACCACATCCCCCACACGACATATACATATATTAATAATGTAAGACAGCGATGACCATGGTCAACAAGATGAAACAGTTGAAGCTTTTCGGCCTTACGGCCCTCACGGCAGCCACGCTGGCGTCGTGCGACATGATGCACGACGACACCGACTACTGTCCCACGGGGTTGTATCTCACGTTTAAGTACGACTACAACCTGCAGCGCGCAAACATGTTCAGCGACCATGTGGGGGCGGTTAGTCTGTATGTGTTCGACGAGCAGGGACGCTACATCGCTCGCTACGACGAGGCCAACACCGCCGGCAACAAGCCGCTGAAGTCGCCGTCGTACACCATGCACATTGCCGACCTGCAGCCGGGCAAATACATGTTCATCGCCCTGGCCGGACAAACAGCCTACAGTGAGCAGATGCAGAGCCAGCGAGCCAAGTTCATCCGCACCGAACCGACAGCCGGCGGCGACACCACCGCACTAAGCATAAACCTGGAGAAGACCGCCACGGGCAGCGACCACCTATACACAATAGACAACCACAACCTGCCGCTCGACACGCTGTGGCACGGCATGCAGGCCACGCCGATATACATAACCAACACGCGGCCTACGTATGACACGCTGTCGCTCGTGCGCGACACTAAGCACATATCGGTGTCGCTGCGCGACATCGACGAACCAAGCGGGATGGACATTGCCGACTACCAGATGCGCATCGTCGACCGCAACGCGGCCATTCGCCACGACAACAGCATCGACGAGACCGACACCGTGGTGTACACGCCCTACGCCACATGGAACGCCACCGACAAGGCTCCGCTCGACAGCGAGACGCGCGCCGACGGCGGCGACGACACGCCAACAATAGTGGAGGGGCGCACGGCGAGGGCCGACTTCATGACGTCGCGCCTCGTCTGGCACGCCGACCGCGGCGACGACGCCCAGCTCATAATAGACTTCAAACCCACGGGGCGCGAGGTGGCGAGGATAAACCTGGTGGACTATCTCATGCAGGTGCGCACGCATCTCGACCGCACGTATGGCGCGCAGGAGTATCTCGACCGTGGCTACGACTACGGCCTTCAGTTCTTCCTGAAGAATGGCAAGATACAGTATTGCTACATCACGGTGAGCATAAACCAGCTGAGCTGGAACGTGAGGCGGCAGTTTGAGGAACTGGGCAAATAAAAAAAAGTGACTGTCCAATTTGGTGTGACCCATGTGTAGTGGGTGCGGTGTCTCACCGCACACCAAGCAACAAAGAGATAGTTGTAGTGGGTGCGGTGTCTCACCGCACACCAAGCGACAAAGTGATAGTTGCGACGTGAGACACGTCGCCCACTACACCAAGCGCATCCACCACAATAGGAACAGAGAGAGACAAAATACAAGCAAGATGAACTTCACCAAGCATAGCATATCGCTGATGACGGCACTGGCGGCCATGACAATGGGCTCCGCCTCGTGCAGCTCGGACGACGGCTCTGACGACACGGACATGCGCATGGGCTACGTGTCGGTGCGAGTGACCGTTGACGGCACTGCCGCCGGAGCGACGCGCACAGCCGGACCCGAGGGCGACGAGGACGGCGACGGGCGCGAGCTGGCCACGGCGCAGGAGTGCAAGGTGAACAACATCACTGTGTTGCTTTACCGCAACACCACAAGCGGCGGCACGCTGACCGACGCGATAAACGCTGACGTGAAGGTGGAGAAGACGCTGCACTTCACCAGTGGCGAATTCACCACCCAGCTCGGCACGGCACAGCCCACCGACAACACGGCCACCACGGCGGCACGCAAGTGCGACCTGGAACTGATTGGCGACAACAAGTGCCAACTGATTGTGATAGCCAACGACCGACACACCAACCCCGACACCTACTACAACAACAAGACGCTGAAGGAGATTGCCGACGAGATAGCCACCAGTCAGTGGGACGGCACTGACGTATCCACTGCCACAAACTTCCTGATGTCGTCGGAGAGCGTGGCAAGCACAAGCGGAGCCAAAGGCTCGGGCACGCAGGCCGACCCTGTAGTGGTGGAGGCGAAGATAGAAAGGCTGGCGGCGCGCATCGACATCGTGCCCAACAGTACGGCGTGGGACGCAACAAGCCATACCTACGGCTACAACGTATATAACAAGAAGGCCGGCACATTCGTGATTGGCGGCTTCGTATTGGAAAAAGTTGCCCCGATAAACTGCCTTAGCAGTGGGGCTTACATGCTGAAGCGGCTTACCGACGGCAGCAGCAGTTCGACCACGGAGACTTACCTTCTCGACGAGGATGCAACGAAATATTATGTGGTGTGTCCGTGGATGGAGACATCGGCAACGGGACTGACATTCACCAACGCATACGATGACTTCTCTTGGCCAACCACGGGATATGAGATGCAGAGCGTGACTGGCTCCGACGGCTATTACACCCTGGCCTACGTTGAGGAGAACACGTCGTATGACAACGACGATGAGCGCGCCACGGGACTGATATTCAAGGGCAAGATTTATGACGCCGCCGACTGGGACGCTACCAACCTCAAGCCGATGAGCGGCGCCACGGGCAAGGGCACGGACAAGGAATACGTGTATTATCTGCGCCACAGCGACCCCTCAGGCACGGGCACTCAGGCCGACAAGATGTACTACGGCGTTGTGCGCAACAACATCTATCGCGTGAAGATTGACAAGGTGGTGGGCGACGGCCTCATGTTCGAACTCAAGGTGAAGCCTTGGAAGACATATACGCACAAGACGTTGTATATGTAATGGCAAGCCACGGAGCGAATCCAACGAGGCAAATTAGTAGGCGCTGCGTCCCCGCTGCGCCCCAAAAAAGAAGAAAAAAAATAGCCACGTTGGGTGGGCGCAGCGAGGACGCAGCGCCTACTACATAGCAAGGCAAGCCATAACGGGCGAATCCAACGAGGCTAATTAGTAGGCGCTGCGTCCCCGCTGCGCCCCAAAAAAGAAGAAAAAAAATAGCCACGTTGGGTGGGCGCAGCGAGGACGCAGCGCCTACTACATAGCAAGGCAAGCCATAACGGGCGAATCCAACGAGGCTAATTAGTAGGCGCTGCGTCCCCGCTGCGCCCCAAAAAAGAAGAAAAAAAATAGCCACGTTGGGTGGGCGCAGCGAGGACGCAGCGCCTACTACATAGCAAGGCAAGCCATAACACGCCTACTACATAGCACGGCAAGCAAAAAACAACAAGAAAACGAAATAACAAATGCAATATATGCGCACACATAAACTGATAAACTTCATTGCTGGACTCGCCCTTGCGGCCATGCTGCCCCTGGCCATGGCCTCGTGCTCGGGCGACGATGCCGACGACGCTGGCGACTGGCAGGGCAAGCCCGTCACCATAAGCCTGAGCATCGCCCCGCAAGGCAACGCCACGCGCGCACTGGGCAATGCCACTCGCGGCGTTTGGGAAGACACCAAAGCAGTAGACGGCGAGATGATGAAAAACTGGTTTGTGGTGGTGGCGCAAGGCGACGACATAAAGGCCATCATCGAGAGCGACTATGCCTCCGGAGAACGGGAAAATGACACGAAGGACGGCATAGAGATTACCACCGGGAATTATGATTTCTATTCTTTTGCAAACATCGCTCTCGCTGACATTGGCCTTACCAATACATCAACCACCCTGCCCACCGACTTCAACACGAAGGAGTATACCCCTGCCGGCAACAAGGACCAGGTGAGCGACTTCGCCAATGGCATCCCCATGAGCAACAAGCAAAGCATAAGCGTGATGAGCAGCGGCAAGGTATCACTCCAGCTGGTGCGCATGGTGGCGAAGATGGACTTCAAATTCACCAACGAGACGGGCGAGGACATCAGCATAAACAGTGTGCAGATTGACCAGGACATCACCGACAACGCCTCCAGCATCTCGCTACTGCCGAATTACAACGGGCAAAGCCTGACTCCGTCGATAGGCACCAACGCCCGATGCGCCGACCGCACATACACTTGGACTACAGCCTTGCAAGTGGCTGACAAAGCGAAGGACGTGGCCTCGCCCACGATATACTTGAACGAGAGCAAAGCGAGGGTGCCGTCGTGCTTCGTGGTGAGCGTGAAGTACACCAAGGCCGACGGGACTACTGCCGTGGAGCGACATGCCATGACGGAGTGGAGCGACATCTGCCGCAACGACTACCGCACCATCCCCATCAACATAAGCAGTTATAAGGTGGACTTCAAGGTTGTGAGCTTCACGGCCATCGGCCTGACGCCTGTGACTTACCAGAACGAGGATGCGCAGCTTACGTGCAACGCCTACAACAACTGCGAGTTTCACATCATTCCCGAGGTGAAGGACAAGGATGGCAACACCGTCAGCGACTGGAGCTTCGACAGCTGGTCTACCGTGAGCAACGATGGTATATACAACATCGTCCCGGCGTGGGACTCGACAACAAAGATGATCGAGGGGGAAATAGGCAGCACCAAAGGCAGCGCACTGCATGAGCTGACAATAAAGATAGGGTCAAGCGGCCCAACCATTGCCACGAGGATACAGATGTATAGGAAGTAAAGGGGGAAGGTTTGCGCAACGGGAAGCACGTAGGAGGTACGGCGCCTCGCCGTACCAATCGCCCCAAAGGGCGAAAGCCAACGAGGCAAATTAGTAGGCGCTGCGTCCTCGCTGCGCCCCCAAAAAAAGAAGAGTCCAATTTATTGAGACTCATTTGTAGTGGGTGCGGTGTCTCACCGCACACCAAGCGACAATGCGGCTGTTGCGACGTGGGACACGTCGCCCACTACAAGCAAGACATGCCACGTTGCTAGGGCGCAGCGAGGACGCAGCGCCTACTACATAGCAAGTCAAGCCCAAACAAGACAAGCGACAACGCCCCGAGCAACGTCGCAAAACATAACGACAAACATCATACATTCGCATAAAACAAAAACATAAATAATGATGACGATGCAACATACATTAAGCCACAAAATAGGTAGGGTGTCCAGTTCGTTGTACCAATTTTAGCTCACTTTCTTAAGCGTTTTGGTT
>CAVKUV010000103.1:0-7641 GCA_963659505.1 Lachnospiraceae bacterium | reverse complement strand
AGGGTGGTTCTATAAATTAGCTTTGCCGGATTGCGAGGCTATTTTCGCGGACAATGTGTTTGTGAGTGAAAGAGTATAGCGGGCTATACGACTGAACGAACAGACAGATTGTACCGAAAAGAGACCGCAAGATGGCAAAAAGTAACTCATAATATATTAATGTCAGTACGGCGGTAATTTATAGAACCGCCCATAAGACAGTGTGACATGAGCAAGACTCTCACAATATTCACAAGTCTGCTTCTTTTGTCAGTCAACGTGGCCGCCCAAGGCCATGGAGAAACTGCAAAAGAAGCAGATTCTTTTTGCTGCGCACCCGGCGACACCGCCACGTCTCCACGCAAGTCGCCCATACCC
Source organism: Lachnospiraceae bacterium (assembly GCA_963659505.1). GTDB lineage: Bacteria > Bacteroidota > Bacteroidia > Bacteroidales > Bacteroidaceae > Prevotella. Next base: position 7,284 of record CAVKUV010000103.1, on the reverse strand, counting down.
GAAGGCTGCCGCCCCGAAGTGCCCCACTTCATACACACCACGTGGGACCAGGGCGAGCCATACTACGACCAGACACCCACCGACTCTGCCGGCACCCACTGCCGCACCGGATGCGTGGCCACGTCGCTCGCGCAGATAATGAACTACTACCGCTACCCCAAGCGCATGGCCGACGGCACCCGCATGCACTGGAGACGCATGCGCCCAGCCTATCATGGCGACTACAAGAGGCGGCAGGGCGAAGCCGTGGCCCAACTTATGGCACGCTGCGGCAAAGCCGTCAAGATGAACTATGGCGTAGGCGTGAGCCTCACATATCCCAAGGAGACCGCCGACGGCGTGGTGCGTGAATTTGGCTACATCGTCAAGGACTACGGTTATCGCGACTACCCCAAAAGTCCCAACTACGACGAGGCGAAATGGAAGGAGGTAATCTACCGCGAACTTAGCGCCGGACGGCCTGTGCTCTACGGCGGCACATCATACAAGCATGGGCAGGACCGCTACTACTCCCACTCGTTCATCCTCGACGGTTACGACCGCGAGGGGCGCGTACACGTGAACTATGGCTTCAACGGCAAGGGCGACGGCTACTTCGACCTCGACAAGCTGCCCATGAAGTATGACGACGTTGACGAGGAGTTCGACACCTACCAGACACTCGTCGTCATCCACCGTCCCGAAGACGGCCCCATCGACTACGACCTCACGCCACTTCCATAATCTCTTCCTCTTACTGCCTCTATCTACAGGTGGCGCACGCATCCGGTGGCCGCAAGGCGTGGAGAAACAAACGGAAAGATTTGTCAGTATTGCACAAAAGTTGTAATTTTGTGCCGAAATTCACGAAACAAAGAATTTGGAAACAATGACCCACAATTTATTGAAAGGCAAGCGAGGCATAATCTTCGGTGCCTTGAACGAAGAGTCGATAGCATGGAAAGTGGCCGTGAAGGCCGTTGAAGAGGGTGCGCAGATAACGCTCAGCAACACCGCGATGGCATTGCGCATGGGCGGCATCGACGAACTTGGCAAGCAGCTCAACGCTCCCGTGATACCTGCCGACGCAACAAGCGTTGAAGACCTTGAGAACGTGTTCAGCGAGTCGGTCAGACTGCTCGGCGGCAAAATCGACTTCGTGCTGCACTCCATTGGCATGAGCCCCAACGTGCGCAAGCACCGCACATACGACGACCTCGACTACAACTTCCTGCAAAAGACGCTCGACATATCTGCAATATCATTCCACAAGATGCTGCAGGTGGCCAAGAAGCAGGATGCCATAGCCGAATACGGTTCGGTGGTGGCCCTCACGTATGTGGCTTCGCAGCGCACCTTCTTCGGCTACAACGACATGGCCGACGCAAAGAGCATGCTTGAGAGCATAGCGCGCAGCTTCGGCTACATCTATGGCCGCGAGAAGCACGTGCGCATCAACACCATCTCCCAGTCGCCGACGGCCACCACTGCCGGAAAGGGCATAAAAGACATGGAGAACTTGATGGACTTCGCCGACAAGATGTCGCCGCTTGGCAATGCCTTGGCCGACGACTGCGCCGACTATTGCGTTATGATGTTCTCCGACTTCACCCGCAAGGTAACCATGCAGACGCTATACCACGACGGAGGTTTCTCGTCGATGGGCATGAGCCTGCGTGCCATGAACCAGTACACCAAGGACATGGATGCTTATAAGGACGAGGACGGAAAGATAATCTACGGATAATAAGCCACTTTCCATCGCAACGTCGCATTGGCGTGACGGATGGAAACATAGCGGCAAACATATTGCGCGGCAAAGAATCGCATGCGGCACACAACGGTTGTCGGGCGCGATTCTTTGCCGCTCTTCTTTTGTCGTGCTCCTTTTGCCTCCGTTTTTTTTGTTAGCGTTGTGCCTTGTTTCCTTGCCGTAGTGCCCTTCATGCAGTCATTGTTTCTCCGTTCTCTGTCGTCGCGCGTCTGCCGTTTTGGCATAGCAACAACGACAATGTGTTGCAGCTTTAAAAGGGCATAGTGTGCCATAACCGCCCAAATACTAATAAATCCCAATTTTTTTTGCCGTTACTCCCATTTGCATTACCTTTGCACAACATGGTCATACCCCTTTTTCAACGCTTTTCGCACTTGCCTTTTGCCGCTGTCGTGGCGGCAAATAAGGGGCAATAGTGGCAGAGGCGCGGGGTGGCCGCATTATTCACAATTAAACAAACAATGGAACAGACAAAGCAACTGGTAGAGACAATCACAAAAGGTATACAGGAAAAGAAGGGCGAGGACATCGTCGTGGCCGACATGAGCGGCATCGACGGAGCCATATGCCGCTATTTTGTAATCTGCCAAGGGTCGTCGCCGTCGCAGGTCGAGGCCATAACAGAGTCGGTGGGCGACATGGTGAGGCTGGAGATGGGCGAGAAGCCCGTACACGTGGCCGGACTGAACAATGCACAGTGGGTGGCCATGGACTACAGCGACGTGCTTGTACACATCTTCCTGCCCGACGTGCGCGAGTATTACGATTTGGAACATCTGTGGGACGACGCATCGCTGGTGCGCATACCCAACTTAGACTAAGCAATACTTTATGAACCAGAAAGACCAAAACCCTAAGATGAACATGCCCAAGTTCAACATGAGTTGGATTTACATGTTTGTCATCGTAGCCCTTGTGGCGCTGTACTTCGGCAGTGGGACAAGCTCGTCGAGCGTAACCACCTCGACGTCGTACTCGCAGTTCAAGCTGATGGTGCAGAAGGGCTATGCCACAAAGATAGTAGTAAACAAGGAGCGCAACAAACTGTGGATGTCGGTGAAGCCCGACCACATACGCGAGGTGTTCGGCCAGGGTGTCGACAAGACGGGCAAGGACCCCTCGGTCGAGGTGGAGTTCGGCTCGGTTGACCAAGTGGAGCAGTTTGTCAACCAGATGAGGCAGAAAGGCGTGTTCAAGGGCGACTACAGCTACGACAACCGCAAGGAGAACGACCTGTTCAACATGATTTTGTTCAACTTCCTGCCCATCGTCGCGCTTGTGGCCGTGTGGCTGTTCTTCATGCGCAGGATGGGCGGCGGCTCGGGAATGTCGGGCGGCGGCGTGTTCAACGTGGGCAAGAGCAAGGCCAAGATGTATGAGAAGGGCAACGACCTGAACATCACCTTCAAGGACGTGGCCGGACAGGCTGGGGCGAAGCAGGAGGTTCAGGAGATTGTTGACTTCCTGAAGAACCCCTCGAAATACACCGACCTTGGCGGCAAGATACCCAAGGGCGCACTGCTCGTGGGCCCTCCGGGCACGGGAAAGACGCTGCTCGCCAAGGCTGTGGCTGGCGAGGCAGGAGTGCCATTCTTCTCAATGAGCGGATCCGACTTTGTCGAGATGTTCGTGGGCGTGGGCGCAAGCCGCGTGCGCGACTTGTTCCGCCAGGCAAAGGAGAAGTCGCCGTGCATCATATTCATCGACGAGATCGACGCCGTGGGACGCGCGCGCAGCAAGAACCCCTCGATGGGGGGCAACGACGAGCGTGAGAACACGCTCAACGCACTGCTCACCGAGATGGACGGCTTCGGCACCAACAGCGGAGTCATCATACTCGCCGCCACCAACCGCGCCGACATGCTCGACTCGGCACTGCTCCGCGCAGGGCGTTTCGACAGGCAGATACACGTGGACTTGCCCGACCTGAGCGAGCGCAAGGAAATATTCAAGGTGCATCTCAAACCGGTGAAGATCGACAAGAGCGTTGACATCGACTTCCTGGCGCGCCAAACGCCGGGCTTCTCTGGCGCCGACATTGCCAACGTGTGCAACGAGGCCGCCCTCATCGCTGCTCGCCACAACAGCAAGACGGTGGGCAAGCAGGATTTTCTCGATGCCGTTGACCGCATAATCGGTGGCTTGGAGAAGAAGACGAAGATAATGACCGACGCCGAGAAGCGTTCCATCGCCATCCATGAGGCTGGCCACGCCACCATTTCGTGGTTTACCGAGCACGCCAACCCTCTCGTGAAGGTGAGCATCGTGCCGCGCGGCCGTTCGCTTGGCGCGGCTTGGTATCTGCCCGAGGAGCGCGCCATCACCACCAAAGAGGAGATGCTCGACGAGATGTGCGCCACATTGGGTGGGCGCGCAGCCGAGGAACTGTTCATCGGAGCCGTGTCAACGGGTGCCATGAACGACCTTGAGCGTGTCACCAAGAGTGCCTACGGCATGATAGCCTATGCAGGAATGGGCGAGAAGTTGCCCAACATCTGCTATTACAATAACAATGAGTACTCGTTCCAGCGCCCGTATTCGGAGACCACGGCCAAGATTATGGACGACGAGGTGCTGAAGATGATAAACGAGCAGTATGAGCGTGCCAAGGCCATACTGAGCGAGCACAAGGAAGGCCACGCCCGTTTGGCGCAGCTTCTTGTGGATCGCGAGGTGATATTCGCCGAGGATGTCGAGAACATATTCGGCAAGCGTCCGTGGGCAAGCCGCTCCGAGGAGCTGCTTGAGGCGCAGCAGAAGGCTGAGGCCGAGGCTATGGCCGAGCGCAGAGGCAAGGAGCTGGAGGCGCAGGCCGCCAAAGAGGCCGAAGGCAAGGCCGACGCTGCCGAGGGCGCAACTGACGAAAACGACGGGGAAAAGGGCGAATGAAAAACTTGATAGTGCGTAGCATAACGGGCGTCTTGTTCGTTGCGGCCATCGTGGTGTGCTTTCTCAACCCCTTGGCCATGGCGTTCCTCTTTGCCGTGGTGACGGGCCTTACGCTGTGGGAGTTCACCGGACTGGTGAACAACCGCGAGGGCGTCGACACCAACAGGTTCATCTGCACCGTGGCCGGTGTCTATTTGTTTCTCGCCATAACGGGATTTACGAGTGGCCAAACGCCGTCAACGGTGTTCATCCCCTATCTGATAACGATTATCTATCTGCTTGTGGCCGAGCTTTACGCCAAGAACCCCGACCCTGTGCAGACGTGGGCCTACACCATGATGAGCCAACTCTACATCGCCGTTCCGCTGTCGATGATAAGCGTGCTCGCCTTCAGGTCAACCCCCGAGGGTGTGGCCTATGCCTACCTGATGCCGCTCAGCGTGTTTGTCTTCCTTTGGATAAACGACTCCGGGGCATATTGCTGCGGCTCGCTCTTGGGTCGCCACAAGCTCTTTCCGCGCGTCAGTCCGGGCAAGAGTTGGGAAGGGTCGATTGGTGGAGCTGTGTTTGTGGCCGCCGCTGCGGCTCTTGTGTGGCATCTGTCCGACAGCCATGGCGTAAACGACTTGCAGCTTAGTCTTGTGCAATGGATAGGCTTGGGACTTGTCGTCGTGGTGTTTGGCACCTGGGGCGACTTGGTTGAGAGCCTCTTCAAGCGCACTCTCGGCATAAAGGACAGTGGCAACATCCTGCCCGGCCACGGCGGTATGCTCGACCGCTTCGACTCCTCGCTGCTCGCATTCCCTGCGGTGGTGGTCTATCTCTACACGCTCACGCTGATATAAACCGCGGGGCCAAGGCCAACGTTGATTGGCGCCAATCTCGATGAAACACGCCGCTTTTGCGGCTTTGCGATAACGGCAAGCTCCCACACTGCGCAACAGGCAAGTTGCAAGTGTGGGAGCTTGTCGTTTGCATTGCCACTTTCCTATTGGCGCGTTTCAGCCATCGTTCTGCCATTGTCGCAGCTTTCACTGCCCTTTTGTCAGTGAGCGAGCCTCGTTGTGTGTGCGCACACAGCGATTAATTGACGCAGGTCAACAAAACGCTTGGCTTTGGTGGAAAAGCCAAGCATTAGGCTTGTTGTGGGCTGCTTGTTGCTACCTTTGCAGTGTAAAAAGAACAAAGGATAACAAATAGAAGAAAGGTATTAAGACTATGACAATGTTTGGATTTATGGCCATCACGGTGGCCGCATTTGCAGTGGCAGCAACGTTGGGTATCTACATCGACATCAAGGTTGAGGGTCGTAGATAAGCCCGATGGGCGTTGCCCATCTTTATTGATTCGCACTTTAATATTATATGGCAAAGGCGGCGAAGCCGCTGAAAAGAAATGCCCGACAGCCTGTTCAACAAGCTGCCGGGCATTTTGTGTATATAGAAAGTCGTGCCGCCTTACACCAGCTGTGGCAGGAACGACGATATGATGAGCACGATGATGCCCACGATGAGCACTGCGATGGTCTTCGGTGAGCAGCCCTTCCACTCCTTGAGGATGATGCCCCACACGTTGGAGAACACCACGTTGAGAGCCATGAGCACGCAGAACGAGAGCGTCATCAGCGTGGGCGAGCTGGTGAGGAAGCCTTTGCCGAGCGACAGTCCGAAGAACTGGCTGTACCACAGAGCGCCGGCCAAGAGGCAGAACAGCAGGTTGTTGCCCCACACGCTGCCCTTCTTGTAGTCGCCCCACGTGTTGTTCTTGCTGTTTTGCATGAAGCAGTACACAGCGTTGGTCACAAATCCGCCGAGCGTCACGAGGAACGTTGCCGGCAGTGTCTTGTACATGTCGGGTGTGAGTTCGCCGAAGTTTATGTCCTTGCCAAACTCAAGTCCCACGTTGAAGCAGCCGCTCATGAAGCCTGCGAGCAGGGCGATGAGCAGTCCCTTGGGGAAGTTGAAGTCCTTGACGGCCGCCTTCTTCTCCTCTTCCGACAGCGATGCGGCCTTCATCGATCCGGCCACTCCAATGATGGCGATGCCCACAAGCGTTACCACCACGCCGAGTATTACGGCGAAGGTGAGGCTGCTAAGGGCGTTGGCCTCGGGGAAGAACACATTGAGGAGCACCGGACCCATTATGGTGCCCAGTCCGGCGCAGGTGCCGAGGGCGATGCTCTGGCCCAGAGCCACGCCGAGGTAGCGCATGGAGAGGCCGAACGTGAGTCCGCCCACGCCCCACAGCACTCCGAAGAGTATGGTCATCCAGATGTTGAACGAGCTGCTTTGCGCGAACATCTCGCATAGGCCATGACCGCTGGGCACGGCCAATAGCGCGCCGAGCAGCGGCAGCACGAGCCAGGCAAACACGCCCTGCACTATCCAGTAGCTCTCCCAACTCCAGTCCTTTATCTTGTTGATTGGCACATAGCAGCTCGACTGGCAGAATGCGCCTATGGCTATTATAAGTAGTCCTATTATTATTTCCATGGTTGTATCTTAGGTTTTTTCGTATTGGTTTTGCGTGTGCCTTGGCCATGGCAAGCCCAACGGGGATTGCCCGGAAAGACACATATGCACATATATATAGTCAAAAAGAAATGGTTTGAGAATTTATCAAACGGAATCTGAGAGTCAGAA
>CAVKUV010000102.1:0-7774 GCA_963659505.1 Lachnospiraceae bacterium | reverse complement strand
GATGTTTTCGTTTCTCGAAGAGGGAGCATAGCGGGCTATGTGACCGATGAGAGAGACGAAAACAGCCAAAAAGATGAGCCGAAAAGTCTGACGTAGCATATGTTTGTCATGGTTCAAATCGTACCAAGTTATTTTTTTTCACCGTCACTTAACCAACATGGAGCACGCAAGGCAAACATAGTAGGCGCTGCGTCCTCGCTGCGCCCCTGCATCGTTTGCTATGTTCGCTTTCTTTGCACGGGCGCTGCGAGGACGCAGCGCCTACTGAATTGCCATGCAGGGTGAATGGTATGAGGTGTTGAAATGCAAGTGGGAAATTCTTGTTTTCCCCATCCGAAGAGATAGTGCAAACGAACGCAAAGGAAGCTTGCTTCCAATTTGCCGAGTGTAGCCTATCTTATGCAAAGATAGTGCAAACGAGTGCAAAGGAAGCTTGCTTCCAATTTGCCGAGTGCAGCCTATCTTATGCAAAGATAGTTCTAATTTGCGACAAAATTACTTGGTTAGGAAAATTAAGGGGAAGGAAAGTTTTAGGAATGGATTCCTAAAACTCTTCAAAAACAAACACTTTATGGGTGTGGATTCCTAAAAAATATGTATATTCGCAGAGCGGCACATAAAACGGCAAAAAAAATGAAGAGAATAGAGCGGCAGTCATATCTGCAGAAGCTAATATCCTTTAAGGATAAAAAGCTAATCAAGGTAATAACAGGCATCCGCCGTTGTGGAAAATCAACCATCATGGAGATTTATCGTGATTGGCTGATGGCTCATGGGGTCATGCAAGAGCAAATAGTATATCTCAATTTTGAGGACTATGACTTCTACGAATTGCGAGACCCCAGAAAGCTATATGCCTATATCAAGCCATTGATACGTCAAGACAAGATGACTTATGTCTTTTTTGACGAGATACAACATGTCAATGATTTTCCTGATGTTGTCAATAGTCTCAACTTGAAACCAACGGTTGACCTTTATGTTACAGGTTCGAACGCCTATATGCTTTCGAGCGAGATAGCAACGCTTTTGTCTGGCAGGTATGTGGAGGTCGCAATGCTCCCATTGTCTTTCAAGGAGTATGTGGAAGGTGTTGGCCGCATGGACAATCTCCCTCAAGCTTATATGGAATATGTGAGCAAGAGCAGTTTCCCGTATACGTTGGATTTATCTACGGCAAATGAGATTGGCGATTACTTGAATGCCGTTTACAATACGATTGTCGTGAAGGATATAATGAGTCGCAACAAACTTTCGGATGTGATGATGTTGGAGAGCGTAATCCGTTTTACTGCGGATAATATTGGCAATATACTTTCCACGAAACGTATTGCTGACATGATGACGGCTGATGGGCGAAAGATAGACCAAAAGACAGTGGAAAAGTACTTGTCGGCCCTTTGTGAGTCTTTCTTTCTGTATGAGGCGAAGAGATATAATATCAAGGGCAGGCAATTGCTCAAAACCTTAGGAAAATACTATCTGGTGGATATTGGGCTGAGGCGTATGTTGCTAGGTTCTCGCTCTTTTGACGCAGGGCGAATTTTGGAGAATATAGTCTATCTCGAACTCTTGCGGAGGCAGAAGAAGGTGTATATTGGCAAGGTGGATAGCTTGGAGATTGATTTCGTGGCTATCGACGAGGAAAACGTCACATATTATCAAGTGGCGGCAACAGTGAGGGACGAGAATACATTGAAGCGAGAATTGGCTTCGTTGCAGCAGATAAAGGACCAATATCCCAAATATATCTTGACGCTTGACGAAGACCCGACGGCAGATTACGATGGCATCAAGCGAGTCAATGCTTTGAAATGGTTGGTGGAGGATGTCTAAAGCCTCCACCAACCATGATTGTCGTTCTTTTATTTGTGATTGGAAATCCGCTTTCAATGCAAGAAAAACGCCATGAAATGTAGACTCCATCTACCTTTCATGGCGTTTCCTTTATCTATGTTTCCTTGCAAAAAGAGGTTGCTTCAGTTTGGCGCGTGGATGTTCTCGTTTGTCAATAGAGCTTCGTTGCCGTTGTTTATACGAGATGGCTGATCAAGTCCTCGCGGTTTCCGGGCAGCATGTCGATAACGGGAATCTCAATCATCGTGTAGCATCCGGGCTGCAGGCGCATTGATGCGCGCGCCACGTTGACGAGCACCTGACCTGTGAGCGCGGGGTTGTTGATGCTCATGTTGAACTCCAGACGCTGGTTTTGAGTCTTTCCGCTCACGCCCTTGCGCACAAGGTTCACGCCATGACCCATGTCGCGCACGTCATCGACCGACTCCACGGCAAACACGTGGGTCTCGTCGCTTGCGAAGTAGGGGTCGGCCTTTATGGCCTTGGTCACCTCGTCGAGGCTTGCGCCGTCCTCAAGCTCAACATACACCATGCGGCGGTGTATGCCCTCGCCTAGAGGTATAGTCACCGACAGGGCGTTCTTCACTCCGGCCTTTGACCTCACGCACACGGAGTGACCCATCGACATGCCAGGGCCGAAGTTGGTGTAGCTTAGTCCCTTGGGGGCGAGGCTCTGCATCAACGTGCGCACGATGGAGTCTGACCCTGGATCCCATCCGGCGGCAATCACCGACACGGCGTTGTTGGCCTTGCATACAGGCATTAGGCTTGCGCGGTATTGGCAGATGCTTGTGTGGATGTCGAAACTGTCAACGGTGTTGATGCCCAGCGGCAATATCTTCTTTGCATATTCCTCGCAGCTGCGCGTGGGGGTGGCGAGTATGGCCACGTCAACGCCCTCAAGCTCGGTTATGTCCTTCACCACCTTGTAGGCTTCCAGCTCAGCTGGCTTGTCCTGCGCGCCGTTGCGGCGCACGATGCCTGCTATCTCGAAGTCGTCGGCTGCCTCAAGGGCCTGCACGGTGTAGCGTCCTATGTTGCCGTAACCCACTACGGCTGCTCTAATCTTTCCCATTCTTTTTTTGTAGTTGTTTGATGTGTTTCGTTATTAAATTCCGTGCAAAAATAATCATTTTGTACGGAAAAGGTGCAAAAGATTTCCGTTTTGTTGTTTGCGCATGAGGAGTGTGGTTGTCTTGTTCAATCTGATCCGATAGCCAGACCACAAGCACCAAAGGGCAAGAATACCCATCACGAATATAAAGATGTAGGTGGCGATGCTTCCGATGAATATTCTGCCACTATGCACCTCCAGTGCCACATTCCATAGCGACATCGGGAGTTGGTTCATGCTCGCTGGTTGTGGGGCGAAGGATGTTCCCTCGTAATATTCAGCAATGACGGGAGTGCTGAAGTCCTGACTCATGCCGGCAATGGCTTTATTCCCGAATGGCGCACCAGTGTTCTTCGGTGCTGCCTTGCCAGTGAAGTAGTCGATGGCCGTACCTCGTTGCCTATCCCAAACGAACAAACCACTAAAAGAGCCGCAAAGCCATCTGCCTTTCTTGTCTTTCTGCAACACATTCAACCCCATTACGCTGACCGGTGGCGCAGAAGTAATCAGTTCCACAGTGCCTTTTTCGAGATTTAGTGAATAGAAACCCTCTGATGTTGACAATAGCCAGTCGTGACAACAGTCATCATGGCGAACCATGCGTAGCTTGTCGTTCCAAGGATTCTCGCTTTTGAGCGTTGTGCCTGGAAGGGCAGGGATTTTGCCAAACACCAACGCAATCATGACAGGTGGACGAAGACACCAGCCTGTCAAGGCAATCAAGAGCGTGAGCACAATGGTGTATCTACCTATCCTGTCGTGCAGACGGAGCGATGCCTGCAACCATATTTTTCTCTTTGGCTTCAGCCAAAATACAAGCCCTGTAATACAGAGGATTACAAGGATTAAAGCAATGGCGTCAACAATCAGTTTCCCTGCAATGCCGAAGAGTTCACCGCTGTGCAGCAGCCAAACAGTACGGAATGCCGTCACCTTGCCGTCGTAGTCTTTTGGTGCATTGAGCTGCGTGCGCTTGAAGACCGTATAAGGAGGGAGTGAGACATAGGCAAACGAACGGCTAAGCACCACAAGTGTGTCGCCATGCGAAGCAATGTCCGTCAGCTTCTCGCCGTCCTCCAAAGGCATTTTCACCTCATGCCACGTCGCGTGCACACCATAACGGTACAGTCCAAAAGGGGATACAGCAAAGAGTCTTCCTTCGTCTGTCCTTATCACATTCCTTATCTGTCGGTAGTCGGCGCCTGTAGGCAAACCACTGTTGAAGTCCTTGAAGAAGGAAGCCTTGGAGTCGGTAAGCCAAATGCCGCCATTGCCATAAAGCAACAGATGGTGGCAAGTGTCCGGCACTGACAGCGAGTCTGCCTCCAAATCCTTGTCAAGGTCGAGCGTTCCCCTTAGCAAACCACCATTCCAGTTGCGAAACTCGTAGCGGCTTGGCAGATACTTCCTGCTGACGTTTTCCGTCTTGATGAGCGAACGGTGGTTGAGCAGAATGCCCGACACGCAGAACATGAGCATGAAGAAGCCCATGCCCATGCCAAGCCACTTGTGCTGTTTTCTCCAAGATCCTTTCTTCATTGGCTTCCTTTCTGACTCCTTAATCTATTGCTTAATCTTCCTTGCCTTCATGTCCTTGGCAATCTTGCCAGCCAAGAAGCATAGTTCCACCGCCATCACAATCCAATGCCAAGGGTAGGCTGAAGGGTTGTCAATCAACTTGCAGATAATGCCAGTGCGGTTGAAAGCCTCGACGGCTATCCAAAACACGATGACCGTGGCCGTTCCCATTCTGATGTTGGCTCCCCACGACGGCAAGTGCAGTTGCTTGCGGAACACGTAAGGGGCAGAGAGCAAACTGCCGAATGCCACACCAAAGGTGACAGGACTTTCGCGCCCAAACAACTGTGGGTCGTAGAGGTTCATCAGCAGGATATAGCAAGTCCATAGCATGGTGTTGATTTCCATGAAGGTGACGATGCTCGTGTGCCGTGTCATGGGGCGTGCGGCAATCAGCCGTTTGTTCTTCCCCAAGAAGAGCGTCTGCCACCAGTTGATGAAGTTGCAGGCGTTGCGCGAGCAGAATATATAGAGCAACATCACCATTGCCCACAGGCCGAATGTGGCAGGGAGCAGCAGGTATTCGGGGCGGCTAAGCAGCTGGCCCGTAGCGGGGTCGATCTCCGCATGTGTGCCCCAACGATGGGCGTAGTACATGAAGAGGAAATCCACCCAACCTGTCCAGTAGAACATGCCGCCGATGAGTCCGAGCAGGGTTTGGCGCGTCTGTCCCTTGACGAAGACACCGGCCACCACCATCACCATGCCCACAAATCCCACAGCCATGCCGGCGCCGAGCAACTGCGTGCCGTCGTAGTTGTCCTTCAGCACACGTGCCACCAAGTGAACGAAGGGCATGCTTCCCAATATCACGCCCATCGACACGATGGATTTCCACCAATACAGTTTCTTGTTACTCATGGGCTTTCTTCTTCCTCGCCGCCATCATGATGTAGATGAGCAATGCCACGAAAGCCACAAGGATGCTGATCATCTGTGTGGCATACTTCTCAGGCTCAATCCAAATCTCCTTGAAGAAGTTGAGGCGGCCGAGCACTTCCACCGGCACCCAAAACACGACAACCGTGGCGATGGCCATGCGGATGTTGGCTCCCCATGCGCTCAAGCGCAGTTGCTTCTTGAAGATGAAGAAACTGCCTATCAGGCATGCTGCCGCCACGATCGAGGTGACGGGGTGATGGTCGCCAAGGAAATTCTTGTCGTAGCAGAACATGAGCAGGAGATAGCTGGTCCAGAGTATCATGTTCAGTTCCATGAAGGTTACGATGCTCGTGTGGTGGGTCATGGGGCGGGCGGCAATCTCGTTCTTGCGCGAACGGAAGAGCACGCGCTGCCACCAGTTGATGAAGTTGCAGCCGTTCTTCGTGGAGAAGATGTAGAGCATCATCACCATCATCCACATGCCGAATGTGGCAGGAAGTATGAGGTACTCAGGGCGAGTGACCACCTCGCCATTCTCCATCTCAGGTTGCGTACCCCAACGTGTGGCGTAATACTGGAAGAGAAACTCAATCCAACCAGTCCAAAAGAGCAGACCGCCAAAGAGTCCCCAAAGTGTTTGCTTGGTGTCGCCCTTCACGAAGACACCTATTACTACCATGACAAGACCGGCCAATCCCATGAGGAAGGCCGAGTAATGCACAGCCTCGGGTGTCATCGTCTTGTCCATTATCATCATCAGCGCATGTCCCAAGGGCATGGTAAAGAGCACCACGAGAAACGATGCGATTGATTTCCACCAATTCAATTGTTTCATGATTGTCACTGCTATTTTAGTTCGTCCAAGTAATAACTTATTTTTCCTCCCTCGTCGCCAATCTCCACGTTGGCGTCATACCAGGATATGATGTTCAGCTTGTAGTATCGCTCACCGTCATACGAACGTATCACGTAGGTGTGGAACGAGGGCGAATACACTGGAGGCGGACCCGAGAAGCTCATCGCATTGGCGAGCACGGGGTTGGCGCTCACCAACTGCGTGGCAGGACCTTTGTTGGGGTCGAACCACGGGTTCTCGTTCATGTTGAGGTGGTTCTTGATGCAATACTTGTTCCAGTCGTTCTGCGACATGGTGACATATACGCTCGCCGAGTCGTCCACCGTCCATGCAATGTTGTTCTCTGCGAGGTAGGCGTCCACCTGCGCCTTGCTCGTCCATTTGTCGTATTCGCCGTAGCCGAGGTCGGCGGCGGCACCCTTGCCGACACCGCTCGTCCCGCCGTTGGTGCGCAGGCGGTAGCCGTTGAAGGCCAGGTCCCACTCAGTGGTGGCGTGCGCCTGGTCGTCAGATGCATAGCGGTCTTCCTTCGCCTTCAGTCGGGTGTCCTTCTGCGCTCCCTCATGCCAGTATATGAGCGTGTCGCTCTCCGCATGGTAATAGTCTTTCACGGGCACGTCGTCGATGCTCACGATGATGCTCTGGTTTGGGTTGAGCACATTGAAGCGGTTGCCCGTCTTCAGGTCGAAGTAGAGCCAGTCGTTGGTTACGCCTGTGCTGTAGCCTGTCTTGCGAGGTAAGGTGTGGCCAGTGAAAGGCTCCGCCTCGTAGGACACGCAGCTTGAAAGAGCCATCAGGCAGAGAACCGCCCCACAAATAAAACTCTTATTTCTCTTATTTAGTATATTCATAATGGTAATAATTAAGAAAAGCTATTGAATTCTTCACTCTTCGTTCTTCACTCTTCACTTAATTCTTCTTCTTTCTAAAACATTTAACCAATTCATCCACCAGTATCTCCAGCTGCACATGTCCTCTGGCTCCTGCCGTGGCTGGCACGTTGAACATGGTGATGCCCGAGCCTAAGGTCTTTGGCACGTAGTTGAATATGTTGTCCACACCCACAGTCACCTTCACCTTGTTGTAGAACGTTTGGATGACGGAGAGATTGCACAGCACGTATTGTGGCAACTCGCAACGGAAGTAGGCGTCGTGGCTCACTCCGTCTACAGATAGGCGATCCTGCACGTCAAACTTCTTCGTACCCATGTAGCTGGCCGAGAAGGTTGCCCCCAGGCGGTAGTTCTTCTTCGTGTACTTGTAGTCGAGGCTCGCCGTGGCGGCGTGGGGCGATGTGGTGTTCACCTGCACACCGTCGTTCTTGCTCACGTTCACATAGCTGTAGGTGGCGTTGGCGGTGAAATGCTTCAGGAAGTGCCAGCGCATGATGGCCTCCAGTCCGATGAGATTCTGCTTGTTGAGGTTGGTGTATTCGAAGTTGTACTGCATGTCGTAGATGCGCCATACGCCCTCAATCTTCTTGCGGA
>CAVKUV010000101.1:0-8250 GCA_963659505.1 Lachnospiraceae bacterium | reverse complement strand
CCTACTCCGCTAAACGCAACAAAGCCGCTGGAGACCAGCGACTTTGTTAATGTTTGTTGCAGTTTTGTTAGGGTATGCTCGTCACCCTCCAAAATTGTCGTACATAATCGACTCGGCATCCACGCCAAGACTATCAAGCATACCGACCACCGCCTTTGACATGGGGCCAGGGCCACACATGTAGTACTCGACATCTTCTGGTGCCTCGTGGTCTTTAAGGTAGGTTTCATACATCACCTGATGAACAAAGCCAGCCGTATATTTGACCCCAGCCTTGTCGGCCGCAGGGTCTGGACGGTCGAGCGCAAGATGGAAGTGGAAGTTGGGGAAGTCCTTTTCCAGTTGCAGGAAATCGTCAAGGTAGAACACCTCGCTGAGCGAGCGTGCGCCATAGAAATAGTGCATGGCGCGGTCGCGCGTGTTGAGTGTGCGTGTCATGTGCATGATTTGCGCGCGCAGCGGAGCCATGCCTGCGCCACCGCCCACCCATATCATCTCTTTCTTGGAGTCGAATATGGGATGGAAGTCGCCATAAGGTCCACTCATGATTACCTTGTCGCCAGGCTTGCGACTGAAGATGTATGACGAGGCTATTCCCGTGGGCACATCCTGGAAACCAACCTGCGGCCTCGGCTTGAACGGCGTGGTGGCGATACGCACCGTAAGCATTATGCGGTCGCCCTCTGCCGGATAGTTGGCCATGGAGTAAGCCCTCATCGTAGGCTTAGGGTTGTGAGCCTTGAGCGAGAATATGTTGAACTTGTTCCACGCCGGCAGATACTCGTCGCCAATGTCGGCCTTATCGAAGTCCTTGTCGTAGTCGATGCATTCGTAGGCCGGTATCTTTATCTCGGCATACGAGCCAGGCAGGAAGTCCATGTGCTCGCCCGGCGGCAAGGCCACGATAAACTCCTTGATGAACGACGACACGTTCTTGTTTGAAATCACGGTACAC
Source organism: Lachnospiraceae bacterium (assembly GCA_963659505.1). GTDB lineage: Bacteria > Bacteroidota > Bacteroidia > Bacteroidales > Bacteroidaceae > Prevotella. Next base: position 7,295 of record CAVKUV010000101.1, on the reverse strand, counting down.
TCCCACTCCTTCACGCCAAGTACGCTCTCCGGCAACTTGATGGCCATGTCGCCACGCACCTTGCACTGACACCCCAAGCGCCAGTGGTCCTTTATCTGCCGGCGTGTGAAGTGCGGCTTCTCCGAATCGAGTATCTCGCCGCCACCATCGACCACCTGCACCTTGCACTGTCCGCACGACGCCTTTCCGCCACACGCCGACGACAAGTATATGCCATTCTCGTTGAGTGTGGACATCAAGCTGCCACCCTGCGGTACGGTCAGCGTCTTGTCGCCATTGATTGTGAGCTTCACGTCGCCACTGGGCGACAGATAGCTTTTGGCCGCCAGCAGCACAACCACCAAGAGCAGTATCGTTGCCAGAAACACGGCTATGCTTATCAATATGAATTGTCCCATATATTCTGTTTGTTCGTTTTACATGTCATTTGCTGAAACTCTCCGTGCGGCTCAAATTTTAAGTCCAGAGAAGCACATCATGGCCAAGGCCATAAGTCCCACGGTGATAAACGTGATGCCAAGTCCGCGCAACGGCTGTGGCACGTCGCCATACTGCATCTTCTCCCGTATGGCACCCATCGACACTATGGCGAGCGTCCATCCAAGTCCACTGCCAAAGGCATAGACCACAGCATCGAGCACGCTGCCTATGTATTGACTGCTTGAGGGGTCGAGGTTGACGCGCTGCTGCATGAAGAGCGACGCTCCCATTATGGCGCAGTTCACGGCTATCAGCGGCAGGAAGATGCCCAAGGCCGAATAGAGAGTTGGCGAATAGCGCTCCACGGCCATCTCCACGAGCTGCGTCATGCCAGCTATGATGGCTATGAAAAGTATGAAACTGAGATACGACAGGTCAACGCCCTCGACGAGGCATCCGTCGCCAAGCACCTTGGTTTGCAGCAGATAGTCAACCGGAACGGTGACCACGAGCACAAACGTGACGGCAAGTCCAAGCCCAAGGGAAGTTTTCACATTCTTTGAAACGGCCAAAAAAGAGCACATTCCAAGGAAAAACGCAAATATCATGTTGTCGACAAATATCGACCTGATAAATAAATTCAACGTATTATCCATAGTCATTTCTCCTTATAAAACCAAGCCCGGTGAACCCATATGACACACCCGAGCAATATCAAGGCCATGGCCGGCATCGACATCATGCCATTGTTAACATAACCCATGTCGTAAAGTCCCTGCGGAACAACCTGAAAGCCGAGCACGCTGCCGCGTCCGACCAGCTCGCGCACGAAGCCCACCACGACCAATATGGCCGCATATCCAAGACCATTGCTTATTCCGTCGAGGAAACTCGGCCACGGGCGGTTCATCATTGCAAAAGCCTCAAGGCGCCCCATGAGGATGCAGTTGGTGATGATCAGTCCCACATATACCGAAAGCTGCACGCTGACATCATAGGCGAAAGCCTTCAGCACCTGACTCACAACCGTGACAAGCGCGGCCACCACCACAAGTTGCACTATTATGCGAATGCGGTTGGGTATAGTATTGCGCATCAGCGATATAATGACATTTGAGAAACCCGTTATAACAGTTACGGCGAGTCCCATCACTATGGCTGGCTTCAACTGCGAAGTTACGGCCAAAGCCGAGCAAATGCCCAGCACCTGCACAAGGATGGGGTTGTCAAGATTGAGCGGCTTGACAAAAACCTCCTTATTCTCGTTTGATAATATTTTGCCCATATAGTTTTGTCTAATTATAAATTACACATCATTTGCCGGCATTGAAAAAAGCCGCATATGCCCCAAGGCAGTCGCGCAGCATGTCGCTCACACCCACCGAAGTGAGCGTGGCTCCTGTGATGGCGTCGCATTCGGAGGCGGGGTTCTTCACCTCGCTCTTCTTCACCACGGCCAAGGCAACCTTGCCTGTTGCACCGTCGAACACCCTCTTGCCCGCAAACTGCTCCTGCCACTTGCGGTTGTCCTTTATCTCGGCTCCAAGTCCTGCCGTCTCGCTCTCGTGGTTGAAGTAGGCACCATAGACGGTGTTCTTGTCGGCATCGATGGCCACATAACCCCAAATTGGTCCCCACAAGCCCATGCCGTAGACAGGCACCACATACTTCTCGCTGCCGTCGATGCGGCACACGAAAAGGGCCAAACGCCCAGTCTTGTAGTCGGAGCTGCCCAAAGTGAAGCCAGCTTTCTCGCCGCCCTTGGCGCCTTGCTCCACCACGTTGCCTTTGGCGTCGATCACCATGTCGGCCTCAACCACCTCAGCATACTTAGCGGCAGAAGCCTCATCGTCAAGGTCGCGCACGTTAAGCGACGCGAGGATCTGCTTCTTCTTGTCGAGAGCCACATTAACGTCCTGCGTGGGCTTTAGCGTCTGCGACACGAAGGCGAGCACAAAGGCCACGACAACCACAAGAACCACACTATACGCAATAATGTACGCATTGGAATTGGTGTCCAATGCCTTTTTCTTATTTACCTCTGCCATTGTCATTTGCCTTTTTGTGTTAAACGTTTCATTCGCTTTGATATATTAGCCTGCACCACACAATAGTCAATCAGTGGAGCAAACATATTGGCAAGCAGTATGGCAAGCATCATGCCCTCTGGATAGCCTGGGTTCTTCACCCTCACGAGCACCGCCATAAAGCCAATGAGCAAGCCGAATATGTATTTTCCCGTTTCTGTACGCGCACTCGTCACGGGGTCGGTGGCCATGAACACCGCACCAAAGGCGAAACCGCCAAGCAGCAGATGCTCATACCATGGTATTGGGGTAAGCCCCAACGAACCGAACACAGCGGCGGTAAGCGCTCCGCCGACAAACACGCTGAGCATAGTCTTCCAACTGGCGATGCCCGTCCACAGCAGCACTGCGGCACCGATGGCAATAGCCACAACACTCGTCTCGCCAATACTGCCGGGGATGAAGCCAAGCACCATGTCGGCCATGCCATATGACACAGGCACGCCCTGCCCTATCTCGCCCAAGGGCGTGGCACAGGTGAAAGCGTCGGGCAGACTGCTGCCCAAGCCAAATATGCTATCAGTGGCTACCCACACACCGTCGCCGCTCATCTTCGTCGGATAAGAGAAGAAGAGGAACGCACGCGCCACAAGGGCCACATTGAAGATGTTCATTCCCGTGCCGCCGAATATCTCCTTGGCGAAGACAACGGCAAAAGCCACGGCCAAGGCAAGCATCCACAACGGACAGCCCACAGGCACGATGAGCGGAATGATGATGCCAGAAACGAGGAAACCCTCTTGTATCTCCTCGCCCTTCCACTGCGCCCAAGCGAACTCTATGCCCAAGCCCACCACATAGCTAACCACTATCTTTGGCAGAACGGCAAGAAAGCCGTAGAGGAAAAGTTCGAAGAAGCCAGTCTCGGCAAGCGTGCCAGCAGCCAGACTGTTTTGGTAGCCCACATTATACATGCCAAAGAGCATGGCCGGCACAAGCGCGATGACCACCATGCTCATGATGCGCTTGGCGTCGATGGCATCGTGTATGTTGGTGCCAGTGGTCGAAGTGGTGTTAGGCACATAAAGGAATGTGGCAAAACCATCGTAAAGGCTGTGCAGCGAATGTAGCTTTCCACCCTTCTCGAAGTTTGGCCTTATCTTGTCCAAATAGTTTTTCAATGCACTCATATCATCAATCTCCTTTGTTTATCCATTCTCCTTACGCACCAAGTCAAGTCCCTCGCGAACAATGCGTTGCAGCTCCAGCTTAGAGCTATCGACGAACTCCGCAAGAGCAAAGTCCTCGGGCGACACCTCATATATGCCCAGTTGCTCCATCTTGTCGATGTCGCCGGCAATTATCGCCTTGACGAGAAACTCCGCATAGATGTCCATGGGCAACATGCGGTCGTACTCGCCGCTCATTATGATGTGGCGCTCACCACCTTTCACGCGAGCGTCGAGCGCATACTCGCGCCCACGCCTCAACCAAGAGAAGTAGCTCCGGCTAACCGAGAACTGCTTCAGGCGCGGCATTATCCATCCGGCAAACTCGTTGGCGTCGCTGCCTTCTGGTATCACGGTTATCTCTGAACTGTAAGCTCCAAGATATCCGTCGCCAGTCGTTGGCTTTCCCGTGAGCACGTTGCCATCAATCACCCTCACCTCGCAGTCGCGGCGTATGCCATGGTCAAGCAATGTTGACAGGCCCTGCCCCACAACCATCTCGGTGTAGGCGGGCTGTTTCACCTCGCTGCCAACAAAAGCCACCTTGCGGCGCATGTCTACACGTCCGGTAAGGAACAGCCGTCCGATGAAGATCACCACCGTGGGGTCTACCGTCCACACGACCTCACCCTTGTTGACAGGGTCTATGTGGTTTATCTGAACACCGACATTGCCTGCCGGGCAATGCCCGTCGAACACATAGACATCGACATCGCGTGCGCCGACCAACGACTGAGCCGTTTGCCGCACGCCTATGCCAAGACAAGTGCGCGCAATTTTCGACAAGGCGGTAAGCCCCGTCTGGAACGTCCGCTCCTGTCCCTCAAGCTCATACTCAAAGTCGGCGGCAAGCGGCTTGTCCCTAAGCGCCGACACGTATATGCCTTTTGGCCTCACCGTGGGGTTGGCCGACACTGCATAGGGCAGCTGCATGACAAAGCCAAACAGTCCGGCCTTGAGCAGAGCCGCCACCACGTCGTCGCCAGTCATGCTTGCAACATCCTTCACTCCAAAATCAACCGCCTCTTGCTTGCCGTCGGCGGCGACAACCACCGAAAGCACCTTGCGCCTTTCACCGCGCACTATCGACTCCACCGTGCCACTGACGGGCGAGGCAAAGCCAACCTCGGGGTGGTTCTTGTCGACAAACAAGGCATCGCCAATGCGCACGTGGTCGCCCTCCTTCACGACAACCTTTGGCGTTAGGCCATGGAAGTCGCCAGGCTGCAAGGCGTACTTGTCCGACGGCTTGAGGGCGAAGTCCTGTCGTGAGGCTTTGCCCTTGAGCCTTATGTCAAGTCCACCGCGCAATTTTATTACATTTGTCATAGATAATAAGTTATGTGTGTTATAATGAACAAGTCCTTTCAAGCCATTGCATGGGGCAATGGAATATTGTGGTGCAAATTTACACAAATTGCGCATAGCTTAAAGGAAAAACAATGTTTTTTGTCGTTTTTTTAATGGAAAAGCAACAAGAAACAGGCATTTTGCAACATTTGCTATACAAAAAAAAGAGCGGAAGACCATTACGTCCCCCACTCCCTTTTTATGGCGTGTCACACCCTGTTCGTTTATTTCACGCCCACGAGCTTCATTCCTGCAGCCTTAACCAGCGGAGCCACGCCCGGCACATTGGCCTTGGCGGCAGCCAGGCGTTGGGCAACGGCGGGAGCCTTAGCCGAAACTGCGGCACGTGTGGCCGAAGCCGGAGTGGTGAATTCCTTCTTTATCAATGGACTCCACTCGTCGTTGATGTTCTTTGCCATAGCCATGGCATAGTAGGTGGTTGACGGGCTGATGCCCCAAGCGTTGCTGCTGACGCCATACAAGTTCCAATACGAGTCATATGGGTTGTACGGATTGGTGTCAGACTTCAGCATGTCGGCAATGGACTCGTCGGTATAGCTGGCTTCGAAAGGTCCCTTTTCAATTATTATTGCACGGTAAAGGCTCGTCTGGTCGTTGGGAGTGAACGTAACATACTGGTAGTATCCAGTAGTGGCATCGCCTCCGAAAGCGCCGATGGTCACATCCACGTTGGCCACACCCTCACCACCAAGTTTGGCCGTGGTGAAAGGTATGACCACGATGTCGCCGAAAGTGCCGTTCACGTCGACTGGCACCACATATATCTCATAGTCGGTGTTGGGGGCAAGCTCGTCCCAAACCTTCACCTGCTCAGTGGAATAGCCATACCAGCTAAACATCTTCACCATCTCTTCGATGTTGTTGAAACCATACATGGGACCAAACTGCTCGAACTGCGACTGCGCATCGCCCTTCTTGAACTGGCACCAGTAGAACTCCTTGGTGTCGGCATTTGGCGTGATGGTCATCTTCACGGCCATGGCCCCGATGCTGTCGATGGTGTAGGTCACTGTAGGATTGCCCACGGTAGCCTTCTTGGGTGTGGTGAACTCGGCGCGCGAAGCCTGGCAAGCCACGCCATATGCGTCGTAGGCCATCGTTACCACGGTGTATGACGTGTTGTCGGCAAAGCGGCTGTCGAAACCCGTCATCTGGCCTGAGGCAAAGTCCTCATAGTATTTCGCACTGTTCTGCATCTCCATGTAGCGTGCGATGATGTCGTCGGTGTTGTAGCGGTTGGCCGTGTTTGTGGGCAACACTGCTATGCTGAATGCCTTGGCAGCCGCCGTGCGCTTCACCGAGACCCACAAAGTGTCGGCATCGCCTGTGGCGTATCTTTGGAAAGTGACCTCGGCCTTCACGTCGCCTTCGACTGTGGCAAAGCCTATGCTGTCAACCTTGTCGATGGCGTATGCAGTCCTGTTGCCCGACGTTGAGGTAACGAGCATGCGGTTGGGGGTTGTCTCAGTCTGTGCGTTGGCTGTGAGTGAGGCCAATGCGAGTGCCAGTATGGTAAATGTCTTTTTCATCTCTTTATGAATTTAATTGTTTGGTTGTCTACTTTGAATATGTACATTCCGCTTTGCAGCGACGACGTGCTTATGGGCGAGCCGTCCCAGCCACTAACGCTAAACACGCACTGGCCGCTCACGCTGTAGAGAGCGGCGTTGGCGGCATTGGCCCCTGCCATAGACAACTGGCCGTCGGCATAGCGCAGCGACGCTTTACCACTCTTCTTCACTGCGGCTATCGACGTGGTCTCGTCTTCGCCAAACTTGATGCTTGTCAAATCGGCGATGGCAAACGCCGCAGGTTGCTCGGCTCCGTTGGCATACACCAACAGCTTGCCATCGGCAAACTTGAGCGAGCCTACACTGCCCAGATTGAACTTCTGGACTCCCGTCGTGCCACTGACAACCAACTGACTGTCGGCACGGGCATACGACATCGCCAAAAGAGGCAACGCCAATGCCAGCAAGGTAGTTTTCCTACTCATAAAAAATTTCTGTTTTCAGCGCGGCACAACAATCCCTAAGAATAAACAGACCGCACCTTTCGTTAATAATGATATGTCGCCGCAAAGATAGTCTAAATATTCGCAAAATAAACATAAAGCATACTGTTTTTACCGAGACATCCTCCTTTCGACCGTTAAAAAGTCCATTTGCGATACTCTTTGGTGTTCCGTTAAATGCGTTGATAATGCCCTTGCCTTCTTGGCCTCGAAGAGGCCGTATCTCAGTAACCC
>CAVKUV010000100.1:0-8507 GCA_963659505.1 Lachnospiraceae bacterium | reverse complement strand
ATGACCTCTGCAATGTGACTGCAGCGCTCTAAACCAACTGGGCTACGCCCCTATTGCTCGTTTGCGGATGCAAAAGTAGTCAAAAAATGTGTCTTGCGCAAATCTTTCGCTGACAAATTTCACATAACCACCCTTATTTCTCTATCACCACCTTGTGCGTGTCGCCGCTTACGTGCTCTATGGCGAGCACCTTGAAGCCCTGTTCCTCCACGCTTCGCGGAATGTTGCGCAGTGGTTCGCCGTCTAGCAGCATCACTTCCAGGGTGTCGCCCTTGCCCATTTTGGCCAGTTGCAGTTTTGTCCTTACGAGTGTCATTGGGCAGTGCTCGTTGGTTATGTCAAGTGTGTATTGCATTGTCGTGTGTGTTACGTTGTCGTTGGTGTACTATATAATAAAGGTATATGGCAATATGATGAAGGTCGTATCGCTATATGATAAGGGTACAGCGTGGTGTTAGCTCGCCGCAGAGTTATATGAACATAGTGCGTCCGTCTTCGGATAATTGCAGGAAGGTGGCCACGCCGAGCGTGTCCTTCACCTCGCTGATGAAGTCGCTCTGCTTCAGTCCGAGCACGTGCATGGCCATTTCGCAGGCATACATGTTGATGCCCAACTGGTGGGCGGCCTCCACAAGCTCCTCAAGAGTGGCCACATTGTTCTTGCGCATCATGTGGCGAAACAGTCGGGGACCGATGCCGAGGAAGTTGAAGCGGCTTGTGGGCGCCACGCTGAGTCCGCCCATCATCCATCCGAACATCTTCGCCATGAAGCCTCCGCCCACGAAGGCTCTGCCGCGCTTCTGCTTTATGGCGTCGAGACCCCAAAATGTGAAGAACATGTTTACCTCATAGCCCATTGCGGCTGCGCCTGTGGCCAGGGTGAAGGCTGCGGTCAGCCTGTCGAAGTCGCCGCTGAAGGCTATCAGCGACAGTTTCTTTGTGTTGGTGTTTTCGTCCATAGTCGTGTTGGTTTTCATTTTGCGCCGCATTGGCAATGGTCGTCTTGGCCGTTGGCTCTCGTCATGCACGCAGGCATGTCATATTGTTCAAGAGTGGTTATCGTTGGGTTGTCGCCGCAGATGGCGCAGTGCTGGTCGCGGTGTATGGCCACTGTGCGGAACTGCATGTCGAGGGCGTTGAACGTGAGCAGTCGGTTGGTGAGCAGCTGTCCTGCGCCCGTCAGATACTTTATGGCCTCGGTGGCCTGCACGCTGCCCATTACTCCCACCACCGGACCCATCACTCCGGCCTCCGAACATGTGGGAATGGAGCCTTGCTCTGGCGGTTCGCTAAACAGGCAACGGTAGCATGCTGTGCCGGGAGTGTGGGTGAACGCCTGTCCCTCGAAGCGCAACACCCCCGCGTGGGAGAACGCCTTGCTGGCCATGACGCACGCGTCGTTGATGAGAAACTTGCATGCGAAGTTGTCGGTGGCGTCTATCACGAAGTCGTACCTGGCTATTATGTCGGCGGCATTGTCGGCATCGAGGAAGGCGTCGTGGCGTTCCACCCTCACGTTGGGGTTGATAGCCTTGGCCTTGGCCTCGGCCGACTGTGTCTTTCGTTGGCTTATGTCGGCGGTGAAGTGCATTATCTGCCGTTGCAGGTTCGACGCGTCAACCACGTCGCCATCCACTATGCCTATCGTGCCCACGCCGGCTGCGGCCAGATACATCAGCACCGGCGACCCAAGGCCGCCCGCCCCGACAATGAGCACGCGCCCTTGCCTTATGCGCTCCTGTCCCTCCACGCCTATCTCCTTGAGCAGTATGTGGCGGCTGTAGCGTTGTATTTCGTCTTCTGAAAAGTCAAACATAATAAGTCTCCTTGCCTTTTTCTGTTTTCCGCCAGACTGTTGGCCTTGTGGGCGCACCGTCCGGCAGATGCAAAGTTACGGAATATTGGCGTAGGTGCAAAGCTTAGTCATTGGAAATGCTCTGGGCTTGATGTTGGCGGTGTAGGGATATCAAATGTATTGGTATTTTTTCTAAGACCTTAAATCTCGAAGATTGAAAAGTTTGTGTATTTGCTGATGAGAAATTACATGGTCCTGATTCTATATTTCATTACTTCATACCAAGAAAACTGCTCTGTATTTCTATGATTTACGGCGTGATATTCTATGTTGATATCACTTAATCCATAGTTTTCCCATCTACGCAGAGTACTCCGCTTGTTTGGTTCTGAGCTTTGTAGGTAATCAAAAATTCCATGAAGTGCTCTTTCGTAATAGCACCTCCTAAATGAGAATAGCATCGTTGCCCTATCTATGTTTAAGTTCTCTACGGCTAAAATAATGTTATTCGATGTGTTGGCGGATAGTGTGAAAATAAACGAATGTTCCATTTTGTTTGTAATGTTGCTTTCGTGCAATATCCTTTCATAGCATGGTATGATTTTGTATCGCTCGGATTGCAAAAATGCAAGATAGTTGATGTATTTTGATTTCAGCTTGGAAAGTTCTGCTTTATTGAACTTGTCGGCTTGTAATAAAGCATCTTCAAAACTATTCACAGTAAATATATGGGCAGTTACTTTCTTTTTCACACCGTCTGCTTCAGGATTTAAAGCAGGTTTAGTTGATTTTACTTTTAAGTACCTTATAGCAATAGACAAATCAATTTTGTCTATGACAATGAGCTTGTTTTCCTTTGCTACGCAATGAATTTGTGGAAGTCTTGTTTGTAAGAATTCTCTTATTGCGTTGAGAGCCGCATTGCTCATTTTATTTGGTACATCTAATGGGGCAAATTTTATATTTCCAAGTCTTGGAGGGTTTATTCTTATGTATTTATTATGGAAAGTAACGTCATTCCAGTTAAGTATGAAATTCTGTGGTCTTATTACGTCAAATGTTGATTCTTTGTCGTGTGTTTCATTATATATGTCAAGCAGTTTGCGGTCATGAACACTCGTTTTCTCTGCTCTTTTCGTGAGTATGTTAGTTCTTATATAGTGATCTAAAACATTGTCAACAAAGAATTTCTGGAGAATAGTATTGTTGTCTAAATGGTGGTATATGTTAAACAGCAGAACGGAGTTAAGGCGTACCATATCCTCAGCTCGTTTTACAGCTTGTTTTATTGCATCAAAAGAAGATAATGGGAGTGTGACACCGATTAATGCTTTTTTTATGTATTCGTCATATGTGTTTTTGTCGTTTTTGCTTTTTATGGCTCCCTTAGGTATTTTAGCAACAGTATGAGACTTGTTATGAATAAAATATTCGTTTATCATTGTAGTTGTGTATTGGGACATGTTGTCGCCAAGTTCAAAGTTTTTGTCCTGTTTAGACTTTTTCTTTTTCTCTTTTTTGCTTGGAGAAGCACATATTTGTGCCTTTGTTGTTCGCTTCTTTGGTTTATGAGTTATAGTTGTCTGTGGAATTCTTGTTTGCAAGGCAGAAGATTGTGCTTTTTTCTTTTTTTCCTTAATGATGGATGTTGGAAAATTGCGTAAAATTCTTTCAAGCAATTCAGCTTGCTCTAATGTGATTTCTGCATTACGAGGACTTGCTGCATGAAAGCCTTGTTTGGATAAGATTTTCAAAACTTTCATGGTAGACATCTGAGGATGTTTTGACAATAGGGTTGATAATTTTATTTTTTCGGCCATAGGCGTTTCTTTCATAGCAAGTTTAACATGTAAATGCAGTCCAATGTCATGTTGGGATATCTTGAAGATTAATAGGTTTTATATTGTGATATATGAACAGTTAACCTATGGCAAAGGTAAACAATTTATATGTTATTACAAACGGTGAAGGGAAAATTCCGTTATGTGCGGCATCTTCGAAGCCGATGTTTCTACAACCTATACATTACCCCACGTTCCGCTACGCTTCACATGGGGTTACTGATATGCGGCCTCTTCGAGGCCAAGATGTCAGGGTATTGTCCACGTGTTTATAGATGGGGAAAAGACAAGTTTATATGATTTGCGGCTTATATTTTTTTCACTGTCACTTACAACACGCAAATGCCGCGTTTACGCATTGTAAACACGGCATTTGTGAGTATTAGTAATGTTCAAAAAAACGAGTTGTGCAAGTTTGTCCTATCTCTTCATGCTCATGCGTAGCCGGCGGCCTACGGCGGTCCAGCTTGGCATGCGCCTCAGTGTGGCGCGCACGGGCTGCAAGTCCCAAAGCAGCAGCACGGCCAGTGCCACGACGGCTATTATGCACGTTGCTCCAAACAGTTGCTTCACGCCTATCAGCAATGCCTGCAGAGGGTCGTAGGGCAGCGAGCGCACAAGGTTTTCGGCTGTGTGGTGGCGCAGCAGGTGTCCGTATATGCCTGAGCACACCGTCTCGACCACTCCGTTGCGCACGATGCCCATCATGGTGAGTCCCATGAAGAAGTGCTGGAATGGCATCACGTCTTCAAGGTATATCGTGAGCGCGGTGAAGAATATGGCCACGCCAAACGTGCGCATGAACGTTGGGGCGAAGAGTGTGGCGAGGTCGATGCCGGGGCTTACGCTCAAGTACATCATCACCTCGTAGGCCAGCAGCGAGGCCATGCCCAAGGCCAGCAGGCGGGTGTACTTCTGGTGGAGCGTCTTTATCCAGAACATCACGAACATGCAGCCCATTACTGTGCCTACCCACTCCACGAGATATAGCGGTGTGGTCTGCAGTGCGCCCCAGTGCAGCAGAGCGGCGGTAAATGGCGACTGCAGAGCCTTGCTGGTTGCGCTTATCAGTTCGACAATGGCAAACAGGCCCAGCAGCGACACCACTCCCTTGTATCGCCACGCCTCAAGCGCGATGTAGGGGTGGCGTATGTGGCGCATGCGCTGCACGCAGAAGTATAGCGTTACGGGCACCGTCCATGCCACCATGCGCATGGGTTGGCCGTCGAGCCAGTTGTAGTATTCGCCATAGTTGAACAGGAATATCACCTCAATCATCAGAGCCGACCACAGCAGGCAGCCCAGCCAGTCGAGGCTTACCAGCGGCAGTGGCTTCATGAAGCGGAAGTCGCGCGTCAGCGCCACCACCGCCATGGCCACCATGGCCATCACCGCCGCCATGCACAGGTGCATGGTGTGCCAGCTCTGAAACACGTAGGTGAGATGCACCGTTATCCACGGCGACAGACTCATGTCGCCGAGCACCACGCAGTAGAGCAGGGGGAAGAATATGGCGAAGTCGCGTTTGGGCGTCATCCACAACTGTATGGTTGACATGCACTCAAACGTGCCGCACAGTTTGAGGAAGCCGGCCACGTAGGATATGGCGCACAGCAGCGGCACCGACTCTGTCGTCAGGCACAGCAGGTTGCACACCGCAATGCCGGCGGCAGCCACGGTGAGCAGCGTGCGGTTGGTGAAGCGGAACTTGAAGCGGAACAGGAAGGGGAACGGCATGTTGACCCCCACCACACCGCACAGTACTATCATGAGCACGTCTTCGCGCATCATGCACGTGTCGCCCATGGTGTGGGCCATCGCCCCGGCATACATTCCGCCCGAAAGCTGAAACAGAAAGGCAAACAAAAGATATATCCACGGCTGCGCCTTGCGTGGCGTGAGGCTGCGGAACATGGGCATCGTGAATGGCCCATTGAGCATAGGAGGTCCTGGCATGTCTCTTTTCTGTGAGGTTTGTTCTATGTTGTATTATTGGCTGTCCAATTTGTTGCTCCCTTTGTAGTGGGTGCGGTGTCCCACCGCACACCGCACACCGAGCGGCAATGCGGCGGTTGCGACGTGAGACACGTCGCCCACTACTTGCGCGCCCGCCTGCAACAAATAGGACAGCCTATTTGTGTTGTCAACGCTTGGTGTCGTCAACCTCCACCTCGACGTTGAGTCCGGCCTTCAGCCGTGCCACGTCGGCTGCACTGTTGGCCTTGCTTATGGCTATGCGCACAGGCACTCGCTGCTCCACCTTTATGAAGTTGCCCGTGGCGTTGTCGGCAGCCACGGTGGAGTAGGCCGACCCTGTGGCCGGGCTGAGCGACTCTACGGTGCCGCTGAACACCACGTCGTCTATAGCGTCGGCGGTGAATTTCACCGCGCATCCCACGCCAATGCGCTTCAGCTGCGTCTCGCGGTAGTTGGCTATCACCCACACTTGGTTGTCGTCAACGATGCGCGCCAGCTGCTGTCCGGGCTGCACGAGCTGTCCCTCGTGTATGTCCTTGCGCCCCATCACGCCGTCGGCGGTGGCCGTGATCACGGTGTACGACAGGTTGAGCCGTGCCAGATTGACTGCCGCCTCGGCCATGCTCACGTTCTCTGTGTTCTGGTTGAGCCGCTGCGACTGCTCGTTCTTCACCTGCGACGTTGCGCTGCGGCTTGCCGACGCCTGCTCATAGCGTGCCTTGGCGGCCTCATATCGGGTGCGTGCGTCGTCAAACTGCTGCTGCGTCACGGCCTCCTTCTTTATCAGAGCCTTGTAGCGTTCGTAGTCGCCGCGTGCGTTCTCCATGTTCACGCGCGCCTCCTCAATGCCTGCCGACGCCGCCTTCACGTTGTTGTCGGTGGTGGTTATGCCAGCCGAAATCACCGACGAGCCGGTGCGCGTGCCGCGCAGAGCGGCCTCGGCCTGTGCCAGTTGCAGCCGGTATTCTGCGTCTTCTATTATTATGAGCGTGTCGCCGCGCTTCACGTGCTGATACTCCTCAAAGCGTATTTCCTTGATGAAGCCCTGCACGCGCGTGTTTATCGGCGTTATGTGGCGTTGCACCTGTGCGTCGTCGGTATACTCCACGCCCAACGGGTGGTACAGTCTGATTGCGGCGTAGCCCACTATCGCGATGAGAAACACTATTATCACCGCGTTGTATATTCTCTTTACAAGTCTCTTTTTGTTCATGTCCATTGTCTTGTTGTGTCGTTGTTATGTTTGGTGTGGAGGCGTGTCGTCAAAGCTCTCCAGCCATGTATTTCATCTTGTAGTAGGCGTAGACGATGCCTATGCGCGCGTCAACCTCCTGAAGTTCGGCGTTGAGCTTCACGTTCGACGCGTCAACCATGTCGGTTATCAGCGCCAGCTGGTTCAGGTATCGCTCGTTCACCACGGTGTAGTTCTGCGTTGCCAGTTCGCGGCTCTTCTGCTTTGTGCGCAGGTCAACCAGCGACTGCCTATACAGCGTGTAGGCTTGCTGCACGCCATTGTCGGTGCTCTCCACCGCCACGGCGTGGTTGTCGCGGCTCATGGCCACGTTGGCCTTGGCGCGGCGCACGCCCTTGTTGGCCTTGAACAGTGAGCTTAGCGAGTATTTCACGCCCACGCCCACATACCAGATGTTGAAGTTCTTGTCTATTGGGGGCAGGTCGTAGGTGAACGGGCCGCTGAAGTTGTCGGCGGCAAACACCGCCACCTTTGGCAGCAGTTCGCTCTTGGCCAGCTTGAGCTGCTGTTCGGCCAGCAGAATGTCCGTGGCCGACTGCTTCAACACGGGCGATGAGGCCGTAGCCCTCGACTGCCACTGCGCCTCGGTGCCGCCGTCCATGCTCTCGGCTATCACGGCAGTGTCGGGCACGATGTAGGTGTCGGTGGCCAGTCCGAGCGAGTTGCACAGTTGGTGGTTGGTTATGCGTCGCTGGTCTTGCAGTCGTCGCAGTCCCAGCCTCAGGTCTTCCATCTGCAGTTCATAGCGCGTCACGTCGTTTTTCAGCGCCATGCCCTGCGTGTGCTTTGCCTTGATGTCGTCTATGAGCTTCTCGGTGAGCGCGATGTTGCTGTTGTACACCTTGATGCCGTTGTCTGTGCGGTATAGGTCGAGATATTGGCCGAGCGCAACCAGCCGCTGTTGGTTGCGTGCCATGTCAACGGCGTTGTCCGACTGCTGCCTTTGCAGTTCGGCCAGGCGTATTCCGGCATTTATCGCGCCTCCGGCATACACCGTCTGCTGCGCCTCGATGGCAAAGCTGTTGCCGAAGTGTGGTTGGCTTATGCCAGTGGCGTTGCCGAAGTCGCGGTCGGTCATTAGCACGTTGCCGTTGTATGTGGCCGACAGCTGCGCGCTGATGTCGGGCAGGCGTTGGCTCTTGGCCTCGGCCACGGCCTTTTCGGCCACGTCGGTGCCGGTCTTCAGCGAGCGCAGAGTGCGGTTGCCGTTTTCCAGCAGGCTGAAAAGCTCGCCCACGCTAAGCTCCCTCGCCGTCTGCGCCGTCGACGCAAGTGGCGCGGCGCATGCGAGAAGCCAGCAGAATAAAGTGGTCTTCTTCATCGATTATTGTTTGACTAATGTGTTGTTGTATCCTGTTTTGCGACTGCAAAGTTACCGCCTTTTGGTCTTTCCGCCGTTTGTGAAATTTCCATGGAAATGGGATATTCGCGAACATTGTTGCTTCTATATGCCAACAAATGGCGAACTTTGTATACGATATAGCTGCACTCGGGCGACAGTGAGCAAGTGTTGTTTATGGCAGACTGTCCTCTTTGATGAGACTCGTGTGTAGTGGGTGCGGTGTCCCACCGCACACTAAGTGGCAATGCGGCAGTTGCGACGTGAGACACGTCGCCCACTACCCACCGCACCCACCACAAT
>CAVKUV010000099.1:0-8636 GCA_963659505.1 Lachnospiraceae bacterium | reverse complement strand
GCGGGTTCTATAAATTACCTTTGATGGATTTTTGAATTTTAGCCGAGCAGATTTTACTTTCTATCTGAAAGAGCATAGCGGGCTATGCGACTGAAGAAGAAAGTAAAAGATGCCGGATAAAATCAAAAAGACACAAAGAGCAACCCGTTAAAAAGTGAAGTTTAACAATGCGTGGAATTTATAGAACACGCCTATAGACTATAATGCGCAAGGCTATATACTTTTGCCCTTTCAGGGCGAGTGGATACACACAACCAAACCCAGGGCGTTGCCCTGGGCTATGAAGTTGTTGGGCTTTCAGCCCGTACAAGTACAAATCTGTACAAGTTGTTTTTTTAACATTACTTATGGTTCTTCCGTTAAATGCGTGGGCAAGGTCTGCCCATTTAAAGTACAGTGCTTGGCATAGCCTCGAAGAGGCTGAATCTCAGTAACCCCACGTGAAGCGTAGCGAAACGTGGGGACAATAACCTCTGTGCCATATATCGGCTTCGAAGATGCCGCACAGGCAGAGATTGCCATATGCCACGGTGTGAACACCATTTTCCTTTATGTGCGGCATCTTCGAAGCCGATGTTTCCTTCATCCACATACAACCCCATGTTCCGCTACGCTTCACAAGGGGTTACTGAGATGCGGCCTCTTCGAGGCCAAGAAAGCAATGGTGTTATCAACGCATTTAACGGAACACCCGTTTTTACCGTCACTTAGCACGCACCCTGGCTTAGTAGTTCATTCCGAAGTGCCAGAGGGGGATGACGATGCCGTGTCCCGTCTCGATGTCGTCCTTCACGATTCGTCCGTTCTTCACGTCCTCTATCTGCTTCTTCCCTTTTTTGCGTCCGCCAATCTCGAATGTGTAATCCCCGATGGTGAAGTCGGATGCTTTTGAAGATGTGATGTTTTGTTTCTCCCTCATCTGGTTGTAGAAGAAAGTTTCCCTTACGTTCCCTATGTTTGGGTTAGGCGTGAGCACCGACATCAGGCTAGGGTTGTCCACATACACCTTTTCCACTTTTCCGAGGTTGCGCATTCCCGACGTGTCGTCTCTTAGCAGCCCAATCATGCCAGCCCGTTGCAGGTAGACGAGATAGTCGGGCACGTTGTTCTTGCTCACTCCTATTTCCGTGGCGAGGTTCTCCGTGCTTGGCTTGTATGGGGCGAGTTCCGAGAGTATCACCAGCATGCGCTTCAGCTTGCGGGCGGTTGAGGCTTTCATGTCGGCATATTGCGGAATGTCCACTTCCATGGTTTGGTCAACCACCTGCAGCATTCTTTGCATGAAGTCGCCCTCGACGGCAAAGGGGTAATAACCATGGTCGAGGTATTCCCTGAAAAGAGGCAGCGGGTGTTCCAGTTCGGGAATTTCCACCTGATGGTTGAGTATTTCCTCAAAGGAGAAAGTCCTGCTCTTGATGCCCTTGAACAGTTGCAAGTATTCTCTGAAAGACAATCCTTGCATCATATACATCAAGGCTCTGCGGCTCAAGTCGGCTTCACCCCGTTTTATGTCGAGCACGGAAGAACCAGTGAAGACGATGTTCAGCGAAGGGTGAGTGTCATAAATCTGTTTCAGTTCTCTGCTCCAACCGGCATACTTGTGGATTTCATCAATATAAAGATGTGTTCCTCCATCCTTGATGAACTCGTCTGCAAAGTCTATCAGGGAGTGGTTGGTAAAGTAGATGTTGTCGGCAGAAACATATAGGTGGTGTCCTTCCGCAGCTTGTTTGATGCGTTGCAGCACCATGGTGGACTTTCCCACACCTCGTGGCCCGACGATGCCAACCAGTCGGCTGCTCCAGTTTATCTCTTCATATTTGTATCTGATGAAGTCAAGCGGAGTGCGCTTCTGCAGTTCCGCCATATATTCGTATAGCTTGTTGTCTACCATATTTGGGCTTTTTAAGATGAATACTATGCGGCAAATGTACAAGAAATCCCTCAATGAGGGAAGAAATCGCGGAAAAAGTTCCCTCAATGAGGGATGAATTTAAGCGAAAAGTTCCCTCAATGAGGGATGAATGTGGTTTTGGCGTAGGCAAAGTGCAACAAATTCCACCGGTGCACTTAGGTGTAATGGATGCACAAGTAGTGGGCAACGTGTCTCACGTCGCAACAAGTTTTACGTCTACGATTGTGCGGTGAGACACCGCACCCACTGCGCAGCAGACGTTCACGCGTTATGCACAAGTGCATTTCGACCGTAGGGTTCGAACTAATAATCTTTGATGTTTTTTGCGGCGGTAATTTTTAGAACCCACCTAAAATGGCTAACTTTGCCGTGCCTATCGCGCAGGGGCGTACCTTATAGTATATGCCACGGCCTACGGCTGTGTACTGCGTTGAGGCATCAGGATGATTATTCATTACCAAAAGACATAAAACAAACAAATAACTATGGCAACAACTCCAGAGTTCAAGTATGCGCCCATGTTCCAAGTGGGAAAGGACGACACAGAGTACCGCCTGCTGACAAAGGAAGGCGTCAGCACGGGCGAGTTTGAGGGCAAGACAATCCTAAAGGTGTCGAAAGAGGCACTCACGCTGCTCGCGCAGCAGGCATTCCACGACGTTGAGTTCATGCTCCGCAGAGAGCACAACCTGCAAGTGGCCAAGATACTCACCGACCCCGAGGCTTCGGAGAACGACAAGTATGTGGCACTGCAGTTTCTGCGCAACGCCGAGACGGCCGCCAAGGGCGTGCTGCCATTCTGCCAGGACACCGGCACGGCCATAATACACGGCGAGAAGGGACAGCGCGTGTGGACCGACTTTGAGGACGAGGAGGCTCTGAGCCGTGGTGTCTACAACACATTCACACAGGACAACCTGCGCTACTCGCAGAACGCTCCGCTCAACATGTATGACGAGGTGAACACGCGCTGCAACCTGCCCGCGCAGATTGACATCGAGGCCACCGAGGGCGACGAGTATCGCTTCGTGATGGTGGCCAAGGGTGGCGGCTCGGCCAACAAGACATACTTCTATCCCATGACCAAGGCCACCATACAGAACGAAGGCACGCTGCTGCCGTTCCTCGTGGAGAAGATGAAGAGCCTCGGAACGGCTGCCTGTCCGCCTTACCACATAGCTTTCGTCATCGGCGGAACGAGCGCCGAGAAGAACCTGCTCACGGTGAAGCTCGCCTCGATAAAGTACTACGACAACCTGCCCACCACGGGCGACGAGACCGGACGCGCATTCCGCGACACCGACCTTGAGGCCAAGCTGCTCGAAGAAGCCCACAAGATTGGTCTTGGAGCACAGTTCGGCGGCAAGTATCTCGCCCACGACATACGCGTGATCCGTCTGCCGCGCCACGGCGCAAGCTGCCCCATCGGCATGGGCGTGAGCTGCTCGGCCGACCGCAACATCAAGGCCAAGATAACCAAGGACGGCGTTTGGCTGGAGAAGATGGACGCCAACCCAACTGAACTCATTCCCGAAGAGCTGCGCAAGCCGGGCGAGGGTGCCAAGGGCATAGAGATTGACCTCGACAACGGCATCGACGCTGTGCGCAAGGAGCTGGCCAAGTATCCCGTGAGCACTCGCGTAAACCTGAAGGGCACCATCATCGTGGCTCGCGACATAGCCCACGCCAAGCTGAAGGCTCGCCTTGACGCTGGCGAGGAGATGCCCGACTACTTCAAGAACCACCCCATACTCTATGCCGGACCGGCCAAGACTCCCGAGGGCTATCCCTGCGGATCGATGGGCCCGACCACAGCCAACCGCATGGACCCGTATGTTGACGAGTTCCAAGACCATGGCGCAAGTCTCGTGATGATAGCCAAGGGCAACCGTGGCCAGGTGGTCACCGACGCCTGCAAGAAGCACGGCGGCTTCTATCTCGGCACCATCGGCGGCGTGGCCGCTGTGCTCTCGCAGAGCAGCATCAAGAGCATCGAGTGTGTGGAGTATCCCGAACTGGGCATGGAGGCCATCTGGAAGATACGCGTGGAGGATTTCCCCGCGTTCATCCTCGTGGACGACAAGGGCAACGACTTCTTCCAGCAGCTCAAGCCTTGGTGTCCCAAGTGCGGAATGAAGTAATTCTCTTGCGGAATGAAATGAACTTTTGGCTTGCCTCCCACTTGTGTGGCAGGTCTATTATACAGAAGGTACGGCGTTTCGTCGTACCTTTTGTGTTTGTAGGTAGGGCAATGTTTGGTGAAGTATTTGACGGGCGTCTTTTTTGTGCGCAAAATTTTGCAGGCGGCCTTTCTTTTGTTATATTTGCAGTGCGTTCATAAAAGAACGAATAAGTATATGAGAACTGTTGTTTCAAGGGAAAGTGTACAGCGCGCCAATGCCGCCATGATTAGTGGCAAGGGTTGCAGTGTGTCGGTAGTTGGCGACCGTGTGTCTGTCCGTTGCCGTACTGTCATGGCTTCGGGTACTCTTAATTTTTCTAGAAAAGAAATCGTGAAGGAAGCCAACAAGGCTTTCGGACGAATTGTCAAAGGTTAGTCCGTGGAGATAAAGTACAACTTTATATACACAAGTTGGTGACGGCCGAAGATGACATTGTCGGCATCATACCTATGGCATATACAAGAAACACAAAATTGAGTTCATTACCAAGATAAAGGACGAACAAGGGCGCGAGCCGTCGGATGAGGAGTTTCGCTCGTTCTTTGCTGCATCAACAACAGACAGTCAGCTTGGAAACTACCGCCATCAAGCGGAGGCCATGTTGACTGAGGTGGTCGGAAACATCGCCAATGAAGAATTGCAAAGGGCAGAATATGAAATGCTACACAACTACAAGCGTGAAATCTCAGCTTGTATTCCGTCTAATTGGAAATCATTCGGATTTAGTATTGCGGCAGGTATCGTTTCGTCGTTTCTGTTCGCCTTGATAGCAGGTTTGTTCTATTTTATGGGCGAAACTTCTGACCGTTCAACGCGTGACAAGGTGAAAAATACAATGGAACAAGTTCAAGAAACGAATGTTCCACCAATACCAGTTGACAGCGTTACCTGTCGGTAATACAAAGATAATGAAGCGGAATTTTTATATTCCGCTTTTTTGTATGCTCATGCCGAGCATACAAACGAAGGAGGCAAGCACCGCTCACGGGTGCTTGCCTCCTTTACTGTAAGTATAGTCTTGTCGTGACTTAATCCTCGTCGTCGAAATCCCAAAGGCTGTCGTTGCCTTTTGCAAAATTATATGGCCTTTCGGAGCTTATTGTCAGGTCGTCAAGTCCTTGAGTTCCGCTAACGGGATTGGATGCGGCTATGAAAGTTTCCAAGCTGAATGTCACCTCCTCTGTGAGAGGCTTGCTATATTGTTTCTTCATTGTTGTGTGCTTTAATGTTTGAAACTTAAATTCCTTTTCTCTCACACGGTGAGGGTTATTTGACAATCACCTTCTTGCCGTTCTTGATATAGAGACCCTTGGCTGCGTTCTTCACGCTGCGTCCCTGCAGGTCAAACATCTTGTCGGCGTTGCCGTCAGCGTTGCGCTTCACCTCTGTGATACCTGTTGGTATGTCGTCGATGTCGAAGCCATTCAGCTTGCTGCTCGACACTTCGGGAGTCTCGTTGAGGAAGTAAGCGCGGAAGGTCTTGGCGTTAACCGATGTCTCAGTACCGTCGTAGTTGTAGATGCTTGAACCCTGGATGAGAGCAAACGTCTGTCCGGTCAAGTCTTCGTTGGCGTATGTGCCCTTGAACGAATATGTCACGTCGCTTTCTGTGTATGCCTTGGGAGCCAAAGCGGTGCCGGGCAGGAACACTCCGTCAATCTGGTACTCATTGGAAGTTGAAGTTGTGTTCACCTTAATCATGACAGGTACGCCAGCCTCGATGCTTGCTGCATCCTCAAACTTCAGCATTGTTCCATTGGTTGCGTCAACGCTGATGCCGCTGAACGCCTTTACGTCAGAAGCGTTGAACTTGGCCTTTGCCTCCTCAACAGTCATGTCGAACGGCAGAACCAATCCGTTCCATCCTTCAACGAGCGTGCGCTTCAGCGTTACGTTGGCGTATGCAGCCTCCGGGGTGTATGTCGCGTCCTCGTCAAGAGTAAGGTCGGTGGCCGTAGCCTTGAGGATGTAGAAGTCAGTCATGAAGGTGTTGCCTTTGGCTGTTACGCTCAGCACATAGTTGCCTGCCTCTTCAACCTTAAAGTCCATAACTGCCTTTTGGAAAGCAGTACTGCTGCTAACGTCGGTCTTGTTTGCGGCAAAGTCCTTTGTTGCCACAGCATCGCCGTCTTTCTTCAGAATGGTGAGTCCAAAGCCATTGTTGCTTGTGCCTTCCCATGAGCAGTACTTGGCGGATACTCTGTAATATCCAGCCTTCAGAGGCATGGTGTAGCCAGCGGTGTTGCCGTATTGGTAGGTTCCCGGGTGTACAAACAAGCCAGTCTCGTCGTCGGCACCTTCCAAGCAAGCCTTGGAGTCTTTACCCTGGAATGTTTGGCGGGTGTTTCCGCTAACGGTGTTCCAGCCGGGAAGCACAACATTCGCAGATGTTGCCTGTATGGGCGCATTTTTCAGCGTACCGTCATATATGGCGTTAACCTCTTCGGTGTTAGCCGTGCAGTTGTAAGCATCAGTAACGGCTGCGAGCAAGTTCTCTTCGTTGGTTTCTGCCACCTTGTCGGCAGAGACTGCACCGTCAACAATCAGGTTGCCAAGCACGCTCTCTACAGCCACAAGGTTGTAAGGTGCATACTCGTTTGCTTCAAAACCAAGAGTATATCCATTGACTTCAGCATAAGCATTTGTCAAAGCCGAAACGAAGAGTTCGTTTGCCGCCGTCTTTGCATCGCTTGCGGTCTTGGTGTTGTCGTTGGAGAAGTCGGTGTATTCTACAGAAGCCGTAGTTGCGGCCTTAGTGGCATAAGTGTAGCGCTTCCAACTGTCGTTGGCGGCGGCATAGGCATTGGCGGCGGCCTCAATCTTCTCGGTTGCCTCTTTCAAATCGTCGATGGTCGTAGGTTCTGCGGCTGCAATCAGAGCGTCCAAGTCTGCCTTTTCCTTTCCTTTCACGTCAGGATTCAAGCTGATGGTGCGCTGAGCCTCGGCAATGGCATTGCGGTAGACAGTCTGGTAGGCGGCCAAGTCGAGTGGTTTGGTAAGATAAACTCGGAAGTCATCGAAGATAGTCCAATATCCATTATTTGTTTCGGTGCAGCGGAAGCCCATCTTGGCTTCTCCTGTAGTGCAGATAAGCTCGATTTCATTCTCGTAATAGCCATTGCTGAAATACTTGTCGGCAGAGTTCATGTCGTTTGGCATGTAGTATGTCGTTCCGTCAACGGCGACAGAGCTTTCATTACCGCCCTTTCCGAGTGCTGATGTCAGCAACGGCGATGCAATGTTCTTTATCTTTTGCGAACCGCTGTTCACATATATCTCTGCGCTTACATTGGCTGTTCCGTCAGCCTTGTCCGTTGCGTTTACATACGCTGGTGTTACGGCATCTGCAAATCCCGGACGTTGGAATGCCTTAACCTTCAGTTGGTAGTAAGCCTGTGGCAGGTTCTTTACAGTCTGCGAAATATCGAAGGTCGTCTGATAATACTCCGCATTGCCGTAAGTTTGGAAGCCCGGAACCTTACTATAATCCCATCCGTCAGCATTGTTGTTGCCAAAGGTCGGGTTTGTCAGTGTGAATGTCAAGTCAAAAGGATGGCCTTCTGTAGGCATGGCACCGCTCAATGCAAATTCTTGGTATGCCTTTTGAAGATCGGAGATGGCCGTTTCCATGTCCTCCTTGGCTGCAACTGCCTTATCATACGTGTCGGCAGCATCGTATGTGCTTTGGGCTTTGTCGATTGCTGACTTGTAAGTTGACTTGGCCGTACCTGCAGTGTTGTCAGTAGAGTTGGTGTAATAAGAGTTGGCTTCATCGATAGCACTCTTTAACGGAGACTTTAATGGGGCAAGCAGTTGGTCATAACTATCGTACTTGGTAAGCTTGTAGATTTGAATGGTATGCCAGTTTGACAAGTCCTTGTTGTCCAAGCCCAATCCAAGTTCAAGACTTCCATCCTTTACCTCAACCACTACGTCATATTTCTTATACGCACCTATGCCTGTCGCTCTGTTTGCCACGATATAAGTCTTGGACGTATTTTCGCCGCTCTTGGCATATACATAAGCATAGTCAGACTGGCCGTCAACCAAAGAAGAAGAAATCCATGCCAAATTTGAGTGGGCATAAAGTGTGGCCATGTAAATTCCGTTGTCAACAGTGATTGTTTGTTTCAACGGAAATTCATCACATGAGAATGAGTTGTAGTACTTTTCAACTAAAGGAGTGCTTGTGCCTGTTGACAGAGTGACGGTGCCATACGTTCCCGATCCGCTCCAGTTGTCTTTACCTGTCCCGACGGATGAGGTGACATCCGTCTGAGCCAATGCCCCGACGGTACTTCCGAGCAGGGCAAATGCTAATAATAGCGAGTTAGTTTTTCTCATAAAGTTGTAATAAGAAAGTTAATAATGTGTTATAGTGCTTATAAAAAAGCAGTTAGTAGTTAGGCTATTCTTGCCTTAAATGTCTTAGGTTCGGTTGCAAAAATAAAGAGAATGCGACAGAAAATCAATATATTGCGGTTAACCCAACTTTGCCCCTTTAATCTTGTTTTTATTGCAGTATCAGCAGTTTAGCA
>CAVKUV010000098.1:0-8760 GCA_963659505.1 Lachnospiraceae bacterium | reverse complement strand
TCGACAACGTAAGGGTGGAACAAATAAACCAAGGTTCGCTGCTGCAAGTGAAAGTTGGTTACAACCGCAAGTACTGCGCAGCTCCGGGACGTGGCGTGGAGAATGTAACGTTCCGCAACATACGCTACAACGGCACTATTCCGAACCTGTCCATAATCTCCGGCTACGACAGCGTCCGCAGCGTCAGAAATATAACCTTTGAGGGCATGAAAGTGAACGGCCGGCTGCTCCACGACAACATGAAAGGCAAGCCCGGATGGTACAGCACCGCCGACTATGTGCCGATGTTTGTTGGCGCACATGTGGACGGACTGGTATTCAGTCCCGACACCAACTACACCATGACAGCCAAGTCGTTGGACTACTGTTCATCACAACTGAACCGGGCTTTGGAAACTTTGCGCCCCTATGACTTCACCATGATGCCTCGAAACATACTGCACGGCGAGCGGAAGTGGAACCTTCGCAAGGCTACGCCCGAAGAGTGGTGCTCTGGTTTCTGGCCGGGAGTGCTGTGGATGGCCTTCGGCTACAACAAAAGCGAGGCGGTAAAGGCCGCCGCTATGGGTTATACCGCCGCTCTGTTGCCTGTCGTTGCCCGCCCTGTGTATGACCACGACCTCGGCTTCATTGCCATAAACGCCTTTATCAAGGGCTATGAGGCAAGCAAAGACGAGACCTACCGCACTGCGGCATTGCATGCGGCAGACTCGCTGGCCACTCTGTTCAACCCTGCAGTAGGCACGATGCTCTCTTGGCCGCGTCACGTGAAGGACTACGGAGGACATAATACCATCATGGACAATATCATGAACCTCGAACTTCTATTCTGGGCTGCCGGTCATGGCGGTTCGCAGCAACTGAAGGACATAGCCGTGCGCCACGCCGAGACCACCATGCGCAACAATTTCCGCCCTGACGGCTCCAACTGCCACGTAGCCGTTTATAATCCGCAGACAGGAGATTTTCTGCGCAGCGTTACTCACCAAGGATATAGCGACACGTCGATGTGGAGTCGCGGACAGGCATGGGCAATCTACGGTTACACCATGGTTTATCGCTTCACACGCGACCCGCGTTTCCTCGCCCATGCAAAGAAAGTGGCCGACATATATATAAAGAGGTTAAAGGAAACAAGCGACGACATGGTGCCTCGTTGGGATATGGACGCTCCCGACGACGTGAAGGATGCCTCCGCCGCTTGCATAGTGGCCAGCGCACTATTGGAACTCGACGGCTACGCACCTCATTGCGGCTACGAAACATTGGCTGTAGCCATGCTCCATGACCTTGGCACCGCCCGTTATCAGAGTCGCGACACCAACGTCTCTTTCCTTCTTCACTCCACGGGTCACCATCCAGCTGGTTCGGAGATTGACGCAAGCATAGTCTATGCAGATTACTACTACATCGAGGCACTCACACGACTGCTTGAACGGAGCAAATGAATGCAGCGCAATGTCTATCCACTTAGCGGAAGCGACCGTCACTTGACAGTCGTTCCCTCCAGCTTGAAACGATAGGGCAATTGGTCGTCGGTTGACTCCTTGTCGTCCCAAGGACTGAAGCGATACACTGTGGGTGAGCCTTGCACTACAAGCCACAGGCGCTGGGCACCTTCCGGAACGGTAAACTCCACGTCGGCGGTGAGGCTACCGCCACTGCCGCTCGTGGCGGAGATATAGCGGGCATCGCCGTAGATGCGCTCTCCGCCGCTCTTCAGAGCCACAAATCCACAAGCCCAACCCTCGTTGCCTTTCATGTCCGTCGTGTTATACACCGCAACTGTGTCTACCGCCTTGCCGTCGCCGTCAATCTGTATGCCAGGGTCGGCGGCCAGCAGTGAGCTTCCTACGGGCAGTCCCTCCACGTGGGCGGTTATCTTTGTTCCAGCCGCAGGTATGGTTAGCGGCACGACATTGAATCCTGTGGGCGCAGGACAGTTGGCATAAGCGACCTGATGCCAACCGTCGCCGCCG
Source organism: Lachnospiraceae bacterium (assembly GCA_963659505.1). GTDB lineage: Bacteria > Bacteroidota > Bacteroidia > Bacteroidales > Bacteroidaceae > Prevotella. Next base: position 6,781 of record CAVKUV010000098.1, on the reverse strand, counting down.
TCAAGCAGCGTCGTCGTGTAGGTGTCATACTGATTGGTAACCCGTGACTTTATGGCTTTGAAGTCAAACGTTACGCAGCGTTGGGCATAGTCGAAAAGCAATTTGCGCACAGTGGAGTAGTCGTTGTCGCAGAACAGTCGTGTATAGGCCATGATGGCATCCTCAGGATATTGGCTCCCGTTCCATATCTTGCCAATGGTGCCCATGCCGCTTCGGTCGGTGAGGTAGTATTGTAGCCAATAGCTTGCGTAACGCTGCCATTCGTTCTCAAAGTGACGGTGGTGGTTGGCTTTCCAATAGGCGAAATGCCACGTGGTGAGGGCTTCTTCAGGATAGTCCTGGAAGCTCTGCCACTGGGCGCACTGTTCCCAAAAGCCGTTGCCGCCGTTTGAGCCGGGCAGTCCGTAGCGAAATCCCGTCTTGTGGTCGTTGGCACGGCCTCGGTAAACATTGTCGCAGTAGGTCTGGTATTGGAATGAGTGGCCTATCTCGTGGCCGATGGTAGAGCCTACAGGTTTGCATGTGGAGGGGTTTATCCATAGCGCGCCTATCTTGTCGTCGTAGCCGGAACCGGTTGCGAGCCACTCCGTCTGATACAGCAGGTATATCTCCATCTTGTAGCGGTCAAGTTGCGAACGGCCACTGTCGGTCTCCACCATGTGCAGTGTTTCCACATTGGTCTGATAGAAACGTTCGGCCTTGTCGAGCAAGTCGTCAATGTCCACCCTGAGGTTTGACGGCACCTTGCCCGACTTGGGGTTGTCGCCAAACTCCTTCGCCCAAAACACGATGAAGTGTTCACTCTCCTTGCTCCGCTTGAACGACCACTTACTGTCAGCGTCCGTAAAGTCCATGGAACTAAACTCCGATGGCTTGTAGACTATGCGTCCGGGGTCGCGAAACATCAGCGTTCCCGGCTGTTTGTCCAATATGCCCGACAGGTAGTAGTCGAAATAGCCCTTTTCCTGACTCGTCGTGTAGCATCTCACTACAGGCATGGTGCGGCTTGAGCGGAATTCGAGCGAGTCGTAACCGCTCGTGTCAAGCAGTTTTCGGTTGGCCTGAAAGCGGTTGTCGTAGCGTATCCATAGTCCGTCCTGTCCATATGCAGGGGCGATGTTTCCCTGAATGCCCATGCCGGCAATGGCCAGCATGGCGCAAAGTAATGTCTTCTTCATCTTACCACAACCTTTCTCTTACCTATTATATATATTCCCTTGCCCAACCTGCCGTTGGTGTTGTCTATGCGTCGTCCGTCAAGCGTGAAAATGCGGCCGTCGTCGATGGCGTTTCCGTCATTGGCCTTCACCTCATCGACCGCGTTTACAGTCTCTATGCGCTTTTCAAAACGTATGCCCTCGATGTTGGCGAGGGCAATGCTACGGTAGTTCACCTTCATTATGCCATCGGCCACGTAGACCTTCGGCAGGCGAAACGAACCGTCGAGCTTGGTTATATAACTATTGTTTTCGGTAGTTGTGGTGGTCATGTAGAACACCGCCACCTCTTCCGCGCTTCCATTCGTGGGCATCGACAGCGCCAACAATGCGCCTGCCGACAACAGTATCAGTCGTTTGGTAGTCATAGTATGTATTACTCTATGTTAGGTTAGTATCATTGCGACCGGGAAAAAGTTACGGCGCATCTATGCGCAAAGGTAGCGTTTTTTATGACAAATTGGAATAAAAACAAATGGAAATCCAACAATCTCGATGCCCTCATCCCTTATAAAAGCCATTAGGACTCATCTTTGCCCAACGAATATACATTTCCTTGTAATTGTCCTTGATAAATTCACGTATGACACGAATATCCTTATCACTAAGGGTACCACGCACCTTCACTTCCGTATCACCATTTCCTTTCACAAACAGTTTAGCAGAACCTGTCTCTGTAAGTTTCCTGTCACTGGCATGTACATGCATTGCTTCAATGATGCAATGTGAAGTATAGTAGAGGTAATAACCTGAAACCTTGAAATCATAATACTTAGGCATACGATCTTTCCATATATTTTTGGTTCTTTTCCCAATATCCTTCCACAATGCTCAATTCCACATCATCCATGGTGGTTTCCAACACTTCGCCTTGTGGCGACATGAGCAATGCGTGATGCGGTTCTTCAAGGTCTAACACTCGCACATTGGAGTCTTCCGTCTTGGTAAACGCATAGCCGCAAACTATCATGTCGGCCATAGAACTCACCTTTAGTAATTCTTCATTGTTCATAGTCACCGATTTTTACAGTTTTGATGTTCTTCAAGAATGTCTTTGGCTCGATATAGAGATTTTGGAGTATTGGCACCAAGTCGATATACTCTTCTGTCATCCCCATGCCATCATAGTCTGCCATAACGACTATATAGCCATCGTCCCACGACTTTACCTCCACATACTTTTTTAGTATGCTTGGAGTGCGGAACCGAATGTTATAGTCGGCATATCTGAATGAAGTCATATCGCCTTGATTAGACAATACTGCCTGAGAGGTTGCTTCTTGTGTATTCATAAAATCGCCTCCTTAGCGTAGTAAACCAACATTTTAAAGGTGGGTTCTATAAATTAGCTTTGCTGTATTTTTTAGACTATTTTCGAGTACATATCGTCAGCGAGCAAGGGAGCAATGCGAGCATTGTGACCGAGCGAGATGGCGATATGGACCGAAAAGAGTCCAAAAGACGGCAAAACGTAACCCATGTTGTCTTATTGTTTGTTACGGTGGTAATTTATAGAACCCACCTAAAACCAATCCGAAGAATTGAGGGCATTGCCCCTACTCCACCTCGCCAACTATCGTTGCCCTGATGATGCGGATGTCGTCGACGGGGCGGTCGTAGTCGTCGGTGTAGGCCGACTGTATCCTTTCGACCACGTCCAAGCCCTCAACCACCTCGCCAAATACGGTGTAGCCGCCGTCGAGGTGGGGCGTGCCGCCCACTTTGCGGTAGGTTGTCTCCATCTCCTTTGTCATGTCAACGCCCCCGCCAGGCAGTTCCTTGAGCCGCTGGCGCTGCTCCTCGATGTAGGCCGAGGAGAAAGTCTTGCCCCAAACGATGTAGAACTGGCACGAACTAGACTTGTGCTCCGGGTTTACGTCGTCGCCCTCGCGCGCCATGGCCACCGCCCCACGCTTGTGGTAGAGTTGCGGAAGGCGTATCTCGGCCGGAAGCTCATAGTCGAGCTTGCCCTCGCCCAACTGCTGGCCCGGCTCGGCGCGCTTGCTTGTGGGGTCGCCGGCCTGTATCATGAAGTTCTGTATAACGCGGTGAAACAGCACACTGTCGTAGAAGTGGGCCTTGACGAGACTTATGAAGTTGTCGCGGTGAAGCGGAGTGAGGTCGGACAGGGCAATCGTGATGTTGCCCTTCGACGTTTCTATCAGCACCCGTGTGGGGCTGTCGCCAGTGGGTTCGGCGGCATGGCTGGCGGAAATGGCCATGGTGAGGACTGCAAAAAGAATGAGTATGTGCTTCATGCTTGTGCGTTTGTTGGATGTGGAAAAGTGAGCTGGCCACGATTCTTGATGGCGTTGGCAGACGGGCGTGGCTGCGGCTGGCGCATGGGCGCGGCACCGCCACGATTGCTTGCCTATACCAGCATGTCGAGCTGCCGCCTCATGGCCGTAAGCTCGTCCTTGACGCTGCACAGCCGCTCCAAGATCTCGGCGGTGCGGTCGGCACCGTTGCGGTTGCTGTTTATTATCTTCTTGGCGGCGGCGAGCTTGAAGCCGCGCACCTTCACAAGGTTGTGTATCAGCTTGATTTGCTCGATGTCCTTCTCGCTGTATTGGCGCACAAGGCTTGGTCCCTTGGTCTTGGGCTTCAGGTAGGGAAACTCCTTCTCCCAATAGCGCAGGGTGCTCTCGTTGAGGTCGAACATCTCGGCCACCTCTTTTATGGAATAATACAGCTTGAGATTCTTGTCGTAATTGAGTGCCATAATAGCAGGTTTTGTGCCATTCTATCAATAAAACATTTGCAAATATACCAAAAACGGACTACCTTTGCAACACTTTTAAAAGTATTTTTAATTCTATAAGCTAAGATATTTATGATGACAGCTAACGAGATCCGCGACTCGTTCAAGAAGTTTTTCGAGTCGAAGGGACACACTATCGTGCCGTCAGCGCCCATGGTCATCAAGGACGACCCCACGCTGATGTTCACTAACGCAGGTATGAACCAGTGGAAAGACATTATCCTCGGCACACGTGAACCCGACCCGCGCCGCCGCGCAGACTCGCAGAAATGCCTGAGAGTGAGCGGCAAGCACAACGATCTCGAAGAGGTGGGCCACGACACCTACCACCACACCATGTTTGAGATGCTCGGCAACTGGAGCTTTGGCGACTATTTCAAGGAGGGTGCCATCGACTATGCATGGGAATATCTGGTGGACGTGCTTCACCTCGACCCCAAAGACCTCTACGTCACCGTGTTTGAAGGCTCTGCCGAAGAGGGTCTGTCGCGCGACGACGAGGCCGCCGGCTACTGGGCAAAGCACGTGCCTGCCGACCACATAATAAACGGCAACAAGCACGACAACTTCTGGGAAATGGGCGACACGGGTCCCTGCGGCCCCTGCTCGGAGATACACCTCGACTCGCGAACCCCCGAAGAGAAGGCCAAGACCCCTGGCCGCGAGCTGGTGAACAAGGACGACCCACAGGTGATTGAGATATGGAACATCGTGTTCATGCAGTTCAACCGCAAGGCCGACGGCTCGCTTGAGCCGCTGCCAATGCACGTGATAGACACGGGCATGGGCTTTGAGCGACTGGTGCGCGCACTGCAAGACAAGCACTCCAACTACGACACCGACGTGTTCCAGCCTATAATAAAGGAGATTTCGCGCCTCTCAGGCAAGCAGTATGGCACCGACGAAGACACCGACGTGGCCATGCGCGTGGTGGCCGACCACCTGCGCGCCGTGGCCTTCTCGATAGCCGACGGCCAGTTGCCCAGCAACGCCAAGGCCGGATATGTAATCCGCCGCATACTGCGCCGCGCCGTGCGCTACGCCTACACCTTCCTCGGACAGAAGGAGGCGTTCATCTACCGACTGCTGCCCGTGTTCATCGGCGAGATGGGCGAGGCTTACCCCGAGCTGAAGGCTCAGCGCGAGCTAATAGGGAAGGTGATGAAGGAGGAGGAAGACTCGTTCCTGCGCACGCTGGAGAAGGGCATCAACCTGCTCACCGCCGCCATGGACGAGCTGAAGGCCGCCGGAAAGACCACTCTCGACGGCGCACAAGCCTTCCGCCTGTTCGACACCTATGGCTTCCCGCTCGACCTCACCGAACTGATATGCCGCGAAAACGGTTTCTCGGTAGACGAGAAGCAGTTTGACGAGGAGATGCAGAAGCAGAAGGAGCGCGCACGCAACGCCGCACAGGTGGAGAACTCCGACTGGGTGGAGCTGGCTCAGGGCGAGCAGAAATTTGTGGGCTACGACTGCGACGAGCACGAGTGCCGCATACTGCGCTACCGCAAGGTCACGCAGAAGAAGAGTTCGTTCTATGAGCTTGTGCTCGACTGCACGCCGTTCTATGGCGAGATGGGCGGCCAGGTGGGCGACACCGGAGTGCTGACGAACGCCGACGAGACGGTGGCTGTGGTTGACACCAAGCGCGAGAACAACCAGAGCGTACACATAGTGAAGGCTCTGCCGAAGAACCTGGAGGCTACGTTCACGGCCAGCGTTAATGTGGAGGCGCGCAACGGCAGCGCAGCCAACCACACCGCAACCCACTTGCTCGACTATGCACTGAAGCAGGTGCTCGGCGACCACGTGGAGCAGAAGGGCTCGTTTGTAAGCCCCGACACGCTGCGCTTCGACTTCTCCCACTTCCAGAAGGTCACCGACGAGGAGCTGCGCGCGGTTGAGCGCATGGTCAACAAGATGATACGCGAGGACCTGCCGCTCGACGAGCACCGCGACACTCCGCTTGAGGAGGCCAAGAAGCTGGGCGCAATAGCCCTCTTCGGCGAGAAGTATGGCGACAAGGTGCGCGTGGTGCGCTTCGGTCCCAGCTGCGAGTTCTGCGGTGGCATACACGCCAAGTCGACAGGCCGCATAGGCATGTTCAAGATAATAAGCGAAAGCTCGGTGGCCGCCGGCATACGCCGCATCGAGGCCAAGACGGGCGCAACGTGCGAGGAGCTGATGTATGGCGTTGAGGACGCCATGAAGGCCATACGCTCGCTGTTCAACAACGCGAAGGACCTGCAGGGCGTCATCAAGAAGTATATCGACGAGCACGACTCGATGAAGAAGGAGCTTGACAGCTTCCAGGCGCAGATAGTGGAGCGCACCAAAGACGAGCTTGTGGCCAAGGCCCGCGTTATTGGTGGCGTGAGCGTGGTGAAGGCGGTGCTGCCCATGTCGGCTGCGTCGGCCAAAGACCTCGTGTTCAAGGTGCGCCAGGCTCTGCCCTCGGCGTTGATTTGCGTAATAGGCACGGTTGAGCACGGCAAGCCAATGCTGAGCGTGATGCTGAGCGACGACATGGTGGCCGACCACTCGCTCAACGCCGGACAGATGGTTCGCGAGGCCGCCAAGCTGATACAGGGTGGCGGCGGTGGCCAACCCCACTACGCAACTGCCGGAGGCAAGAATGCCGATGGCCTTTCGGCAGCCGTAGACAAGGTGATAGAGCTGGCCAAACTGTAATGCCACAGTATGCCACACTGCGGCATACGGCATAACATATATATGGCGGGTTCTATAAATTACCTTTGATGGATTTTTGAATTTTAGCCGAGCAGATTTCACTTGCTTT
>CAVKUV010000097.1:0-8981 GCA_963659505.1 Lachnospiraceae bacterium | reverse complement strand
TATTTGCAAATATAAATATTATTCCCCAAACCGACAATGCTGCTGACACATAAAAAGGCGGCGCAAATACGGGGGCAAACTTGCGCAACTTATTTTTTTGAACATTACTTAACCCAAACGCAAAGCTTTCCGACACCGAAACCGCTGTTTTTTTCATTCGTATTTTATACCTTTGCATAGTATAGGCTGCATTCGGCAATTTGAAAGCGAGCTTTCATTGCGCTCATTTGCACTATACTTGCATAGTATAGGCTGCACTCGGGCAACTGAGAGCAAGCTCTCTTGCCACTCATTTGCACTATACTTGCATAGTATAGGCTGCATTCGGGCAACGGCGTGCGGCCAACATCGACACAGATAGACTGCCATGAGAGTACTTATAGTGAACACAAACGAGAGGACGGGCGGTGCGGCCGTGGCCGCAGGGCGCCTTGTCGAGGCTCTGATAAACAACGGGGTGAAGGCCAAGATGCTCGTGCGCAGCAAGGAGACCGACAACATAAACGTGGTGGGACTGCCACGCAGGCACGGGTGGCTCATTGAGCGGCTCGCCATATTCGCGCGGCTGCACTTCTCACGGCGCCACCTGTTTGAGATAGACATCGCCAACTGCGGCAACGACATAACCCACATGCGCGAGTTCAAGGAGGCCGACGTGATACACCTGCACTGGATAAACCAGGGGTTCCTGTCGATCGGCAACCTGAGGAAGATACTCGACAGCGGCAAACCCGTGGTGTGGACCATGCACGACGCATGGCCAGCCACCGCAATCTGCCACTACACGCGCGGCTGCGGACTGTTCAAGTCACGGTGCCACAACTGCCAGCTGCTGCCCGACGGAGGTTCGGAGCACGACCTGGCGAGCCGCGTGTGGAAGAAGAAGCAACGGCTGCTGCAAGGGCGGCTCATACACTTCGTGGCATGCAGCAACTGGCTCGCCGGCGAGGCCAAGCGCAGCGCGCTGCTCACGGGACAGAGCATCACGTCGATACCCAACCCCATCGACACGCGCATATACCACCCCAAGGACAAGGCAGCCTGCCGCATGGCCGCCGGACTGCCAGCCGACAAGCGCATAGTGCTCTTCGTGTCGCAAAGGGTGACCGACAAGCGCAAGGGCATGGAATATCTGGTGGAGGCCGTGAAGACCATGACCGGCGAGCACCCCGAAATGCTCGCCGACACCGCCATAGCCATACTCGGAGGCCACGCCGAGGAACTTGAGGGACAGCTCACGCTGCCCGTGTTTCCACTGGGCTACGTGTCTGATGAGCGCAAGATAGTGGACATATACAACGCCGCCGACCTGTTTGTGTCGCCGTCGCTCGAAGACAACCTGCCCAACACCATCATGGAGTCGTTGGCGTGCGGAGTGCCGTGCGTGGGCTTCAAGGTGGGCGGCATACCGGAGATGATAGACAACGGCAAGAACGGCTATGTGGCCTCACTGCGCGACGCGGCCGACCTTGCCCACGGCATGCACTGGGCGTTGTGCGAGGCCGACGCCAAGGCCCTGTCGGAAGCCGCCGTGCGCAAGGTGGCCACGTGCTATTCGCAGCACAGCGTGGCAAGCAAATATATAGAGGTGTACAACCAGGCCATGGCCTACAGACGCTACAAGCTATGATAAGGTTCTCGGTAGTGACCATAACATACAATGCGGGCGCGGTGCTCCGCCGCACCGCCGACAGCGTGAAGGGACAGAAGTATGCCAATGTGGAGCACATAATAGTTGACGGGGCATCGACCGACAGCACGCTGAAGGTGGCCAGCGACTACATAAAGAAGTCGAACGCCGCCGACAACGGCCATGAGATAAGGCTCATCTCGGAGCCTGACCATGGCCTATACGACGCTATGAACAAGGGACTGGCCGCCGCCACGGGCGACTATGTGGTATTTATGAACGCCGGCGACACCTTCCACTCAGCCGACACACTGGCACAGGTGGCGCAAGCGGCCATGTCGGGCGACGACGGCCCACTGCCGGCGGTGCTCTATGGCGACACCGACATCGTTGACGGCGACGGCAACTTCATTGCCCACCGCCGGCTTACGCCGCCCGAGCGGCTTACGTGGCGGTCGTTTCGCAGTGGCATGCTGGTGTGCCACCAGTCGTTCTACGCCCGCGCCGACATCGCCAAGCGCACGCCCTACGACCTGAAATACCGCTTTTCGGCCGACGTTGACTGGTGCATACGAGTGATGAAGGAGGCTTCGGCCATGCGCATGCCCATGGTAAGGGTGCACCACGTGCTTAGCGACTATATGCGCGAGGGACAAACAACGCTTCACCACAAGGAGTCGCTCCACGAGCGGTTTCTCGTAATGTGCGAGCACTACGGCTTCCTACCCACCGTGGCCATGCACTTGTGGTTTGCGCTGCGCATGGCGCTAAGGCGATAAGTGATGGTGAAATTGCAACAACACATACGACACTGACATGGGAAAACGCGTGAAAACCGCTTGTCTACAATGGGTTTTCACGCGTTTTTCCTTTTTCTGCCATCTCTTTTTCCGCCCTCCAATACGTCGTTTTGACTACTTTGCATGACATTTAAAGCAAACACAAGTTAAAATTTCGCTACGCGCTGCATTTTTCCTGCATTTTCTTTTGTGAAAAGTGAAAACCCAATAACTTTGTTCCCAACAAACATGCCACACAGACACTGGCAGAGCCTCGCAGGACGGGATGTCCGCCGGGCAACACAAACGAGACAATCAAAGCTATTATCAAAACCATTAGAGTTTTAACCTTCTTAAATTTTTAGGTGTTTTATGAAGTTTCCATTGAATTTACTCCTCGTGGCAGCCGCCGTAGGTTGCGGCATGAAGGCCAACGCCACGGTATATGAAGCGAAGAGCGTCGTGATGTCGACGTTGCTGAAAGACGCCGACGAATCGAAGTTCGCGCTGATAGGCGAGACTGCCGACGGATGCCAGATATGGTGTGGCAGGTATCCCTACGAGGGAGCCACGGCAGCTGTGTGGCGCGTCGACGCGCACTCGATGTCGGCACCCACAGAGTCGTTCGAACTGAACACGAAGTACGAGCTTGACACATACTTCGCCAAATACTACAACAAGACGAGGCGGGTGTCAACCGACTCCACCAGCCAGTACTTCCTCAAGGTGAAGAGCGGCGTCAGCGCCGACATGTTCACTTGGGACAGCACCAACACGCCCGACTTCCTCAACGAGTTCCGCATAGAGCCGGTGGTGACCGTGGGCACAGGCAAAGTCGGCTACATCGACGATATGCAACGCCTCAAGCAGACCGTAACGTGGAACGTGGCCGGACTGGGCGAGGCATCGATGGACAGCATAGTGATAGAGCGCAGCTATGACGGCGGCAGGACATGGATGCGCTCAGGGTCGTCCGACAAGTTGTCGGGAAGCGTCGATGTGGTGCTGCCAATCAACAAGGACAGCGTGTGCTACCGCGCCACGGCCTACGCCAACAACGAATACCGGCTCCTGATTGAGGACGACCGCTACGTGTCGGAGCAGACCGCAAGCACCAACATCGCTAACACCAGCCGCATAGCCTACAACGCGGGCAGTGTGACGATGACGGTAGGCGTATGGGGCACGGACATCAGCATGTCGCTGCTCGGCGTGGCCAACGACGGATGCCAGATATGGGCGTGCAACAACACGACGGGCAAGTACAGGTACACACACTGGACCATCGACGGCAACAGGGCAAAGCTGTACAACCACAACGACCTGTACTCCAACGTGCTGTACCACCACTTGCTGCCATCGACGGGATGGACGGCGCTGAGAGACGTGCCCGACGGTTCGCAGTACTTCCACTTCATCAAGCTCTACAACAAGGAGACCTTCGACTACTTCAACTGGGCAGGCGACACGAGGTTCCGCCCCACGATGTTCTACCTGCCGGCAAGAATGGCCATAGTCCCCACCACCGCCTACGCCACCGTGGCCGACGGCAACGCCACGCAGACAGTGGCGTGGAGCATGAAGGGTGTCAACACGAAGATTATCGACAGGATTGTGGCCGAGGTGAGCTGCGACAGCGGCAAGACATGGCGCGAGGCCGCCACTGTGGCGTCGCTGCAAGGCGAGAGGATGGAGTGCGGCGACACACTCGCAGTGAGGATACCTGCCGAAGGCACAACGGCACGCTTCCGACTGACGGCCTACGCCAAGAACGAGTATAAGGTTGTGGTGGACAACGGACGGTGGACAACCGAGTCGGGCGACTACACACTGGCCGTGGACGGCACGAAATGCTCGATGAAGGCCACCGCACTGCACCGCGACAGCTACGCCGACAACGCCGACATTGCCAAGCGCACCATCAACGCCGACGTGGCGTGGACGGCCTACGAAAGCGCAGGCGACATGTTCGGACACGCCGAGATACAGTACAGCACCGACAACGGCAACACATGGACTACCACCGACACCGTGGCCACGGCAAAGGGCGAGAAGACAGTGAAGGTGCCTATTGGCTACACGAGATACATGATGCGCATAAAGGCGCACCCCGCCGATGCCCTCGACAGCATGGCTCTGCTGCAAACAACGGCAAAGTCGAAAGCTCTGACAACGGCCTACGCCCCGGCCATCACCGCCTTCGCGGCCTCTGACGACGTGAAGACCGACGAATATGGCAAACTGGCAACTGTCGAGGTGAGCTACACGCTGAACGACGACCTGTGGCAGACGCGCGGCATGGCCTACCTGTCGTACTCCTACGACGACGGACAGACATGGCACCGCACAAAGGGCTTCAGCCCAAGCAGGCAAGGCGCAAAGGCCATAGCCGTGGAGAAAGTCCAAGGCCAATGCAAGCTGCGACTTGAGGTGGAGTCCATCATCGACGGCAACACCATAGTATATGAACTTGACACCAACGACATCGCACTCTAACACTGAGTGCCTTGAGAATGTGACAACAAACATTGAGCAACAAACACTCACACTTTAAACATCAGACCGTTATGAGAAGAACATATTTCACCAAGACACTGGCCACTGCGCTGCTTACCTGCGCAGCCGCCACAGCCAACGCACAATACGATTACTATGTGGCTGAGTCGTCACACGGCGTATGCTACAAGGCCGACAAGGTAGTGTTGAACGTTGGCGCATCGGGCGTTGACATCAACATGAAGCTGCTGGGCGAGACAAGCGACGAATGCCAGATATGGTATTGCCGAAACACCACAGGCAAGCACTTCTTCTCCGTATTATCTGTGGACGACGGCTTCACATTGGGTTTCGACAGAACCACACATGAATCAGGTGGGCATTCGGTAATACCACCGCTGCTTCCGCGTCCAACAAACGCCGCACAAGATTCGACTGCGACAGACAACGCCAGCCAAGACTCAACATCGACAGACAACAGCGGCGACACATTGCTGGGAAGCAGCGACATTGGTTCCGACATAATATGGGCACACTCCGACCGCAAGGCCAACTTGAGAGACGGGTCGAACTACATACATCTTGTAAAGGTGGTAGGCCAGACATTCCTGTTCTACAAGTGCTACGATGAGAATACTGGACAGATGCGCGACCTGCACAATACAGACCCCATCACCGCCGACGGCTTCTACATAGAGCCGCGCATCAGCATCACGGCGAGCGAGCCTATATACATCGAGTCAGCCAACCGCTATGCGCAGTATGTGAAGTGGAACATAGAGGGCATCACCAACGAGATGCTCGACCACGGTGTGCTGATGGAAAGCTTCGACGGCGGAAAGTCGTGGATATCGGAACGTTGGATAAGCAAACTGTCGGACAGCACGCTGGTGCGCTTCCCGTGGAGCAGCAACGGACAGGCGATGTACCAAATACAGCTATTCCCCAAAAGCAACTTCAAGTATCTGGCCAACTGCGAATTCTGGGAAAGCGAGGTGCTCGCGTCAACCAACCTGTGCATGACCGACATACCCTGCACGATGAGCATTGCGTATGGCAAGGACAATTATGCCGACAACGACGACTACGCCAAGCGCACATACTCGGCCAAGGTGACATGGGCCATGCCATACAACTTCAATGGCCGCGTGGCGAGCACACGCATAGAATGCCGCCCATACGGGTCGGGCGACAACTGGCAGACGTTGGCCAACCTGAAGGGATACTCTGGCACCGAGACGGTACAGATGCCAGTGGGCTACGACAGTCTGCAATTGCGCATGGTGGCGGAGGCATACCCCGACTTCGTGCAGATAAAGCGCACCAACACATCCGATGTGGCGTTGGCCACGACGACGTTCAAGCCAGAGTTCAGTGGCATGCTCGTGAAGGACAGCGTGTATGACGCTACGGCCAACACGCTCAACATGACACTGCGCTACATGATGAACGACGACCTGTGGCAAACACGCAGCGGCGCGGCCGACGTGTACTACTCCACCGACGGCGGCAACAAGTGGACGCAGACCGCCACCATACAGTCGCCCACGCAGCTGGGCACAGTGCAGGTGTCGGTGCCGGGCGGCGCAAAGGAGTACAAATTCCGCATGGGCATCGTGTCGATCGTCAACAACGAGCCGTCGTATTGCGCCAAGACGGCCAACCACGACGCGTCGGGTTTCGACGGGTCAAGCTCCATCGACAATGCCAGCATCAGTAGCCAGCAGCCCGTGAAGGTGTACAACCTGAGCGGCGCATTCCTTGGCAACACCACCGACAGACTGCCAACTGGCGTGTACATCGTGAACGGCAAGAAGTATGTCGTGAAATAACATCTGTTCTATATATAAAAATGTATTAGCCCCAAACGCACCTATAAACATATGCGCTTGGGGCTAATCGTTTTGCTTGGCAAGGTAAAAAACACCTTGTCCATCGACACTTTGTTTTCGGGTTCCTTACTTTAGCACTGGTCTTATGCCTTGGCCCAAATGTCTCCATTCTTCATGTATGTTGATGCCACTTTGGCTAACTTTAAACGTATAAGCGTGTTTGTAAGATGTTATTGGAGATATTATACCAAAAAGCCCTTCACTGTAACCAATTTTAGATTGTGTATCACCCGATGTTGAAGTCCAATAACGTCCGGATGTCCCACCATCACGTGTAGGCCAACCATCTTTATAACCATTATACGGAAAGAAGATAGAGTTGCCATTAGTTTTGCTTGTGAACTCAAGTCCACTAACTGTTTCTCCGCTTGAATTTTTACGGCTTGCTTCTTTCTGGGTCGTGCCGTTTATCAATTCCTCCACTTCCGACTTGGTCGGCATTTTGCAAAACTGTCCCCACACAACATAGGCCGCATCGTCATCATTGCTCAAAGTCATTTGGGGGTCGTCTTGGTATTTTTCGCACCCGAAATCTTTGTAATATTTGCTATTGGTATAGTCGTTATCCCACAAATGGTAATCGCTATATTTATATTCAGAACAATCCCCTTTTGTAGATGTTTCCGCCCATGAAAAATAATCCCCATAATCTGCCGCAACGCTTGCGCCCACATTGGTATCAGCCCACATTTTAGACAATCCAAGGTCTATGAACTTGTGCCCATATACAACCTTATATCCACCCTGGTGCATCGTGCTTTGGGTGAGTGACGCAATCTTTATTTTTCCGCGTTCTATCTCCAGGGTTTTGGCAGACGTGCAGGAAGACATCTCAAGATTCTTAACAGTATAGAAGCCCAACTTCACATTGATTTTGTAGTCTTCGCCCACAGGCATGGGAATATAAAACACCGCTGATGTGCCATATACTCCCTCTGCCGTGATGGTGACCGTCTTGAGGGAATCGGGCACATCCGTATTGTCCTCGTCCGATACGATTTTTGGCTCATAAGAGCTTAGGTCCACCTTGAAGTCACCGCATATCTGCCTGTCGGCAGTGATTGTCAGGAAGGAACTGGTAGATTGCATCTTGTCGATCTTTATGCACAGAAGACCGCAGAGGTGTTTGAATTGCACAGAAGAGCCATCGGCTCCATCAGCAATCTTCGCCCACAATGCGGGGCTGGCACTTATCTTTTGGTCGTCCACCTTGTCTGAATTGGCCGCGAAGTCGGTGTCCCATCCGTCATACGTATACTTGGAGGGAAGGTGATACGTAAGCTGGGTGCCCGATATCTTGTGGTTTTCGTTGTATGGATAAACCGCATAGTCGCCAAGCTCGCCTTCTATGTCGCCCGAGAAAGTGGCGTTCAGCATATTGGCACTCCTGCTTTTGAGGTCGAGCTGGTACAGCTTCTCAGTTCCACTCGCAAAGACTCCTATCGCGTCGCCGTCCTGCCAATAGTACGGCGAGTTCGCCCTCAAGTTGGTGGCAAACACGGCTCGCGTGCCTTCACCGGCGTTTGCGCTCACGGTGACGGTGTGGCGCACCTGCGAGGAAGAAGACTGGCCGCCTTGCACGTCGTCCTGCGAGCAGGCGGAAAGCAACACTGCGGCTATCGCAGCAATGAAGCAGCTGATTTTATTACCATTCTTCATATTCAATGTTGCTTCTCTCAATATCCATTTTATTACTCTCCGTGCTTGCCCCAAGAAGGCAACTTCCACACTCAATCTCCACCACCTGCACACATGGGTGGCAATACTCTTTCTTCATTTTTTCTATCATAGTTCTTAAAAAATAAACACCTAACTCTTTTATCTACATATATTTGGGCGCAAAGATACGTCTTTTTTGCAAGCTCTCCAACTTTTAGGGGGGGCAAATTAGTTCAATCTGATTTTGAGACTATTTTTTTGATTCTTCCGTTTAATAATGTTCAAAAAAACAACTTGCTCAGGTTTGTACAGGTACGGGCTGAAAGCCCAACGACTCCATAGCCCAGGCTGGCGTCCCTGGGTTTTGAATGTGTGTATCTATGCGCCCTGAAGGGGCAAAAGTATATAGGCTTGTACATTATAGTCTATATACTTTTGCCCCTTCAGGGCGGCAGGTGATGTTCGTATATACCCAGGGCGTTGCCCTGGGCTATGTAGTATAGGGCTTTCAGCCCATCGCGGTAA
>CAVKUV010000096.1:0-9117 GCA_963659505.1 Lachnospiraceae bacterium | reverse complement strand
ATTTTTGGAATGACGAGGAACCATTTCAAGAAATGGTACTTGATGAATTGCTAAGTGATAAGAATGAGAACAAGGATGATGTCTTGACACTTCTTGTCTCTGATTCAGACGAGATACAAAGCATCAGAACAGGTGAAGACTTCATGTATATCCCTACATTTATGGATGATGACACAACAGATGAAGAGTTTGAAGAAATCCCCGAATATAGGAAAGGCTATCCATGTGATGGTTGGAGTCGAACAACAGACAAAGACACATTCTGTCTTGTTGTCAACAAGTGTCCCAAGTTTGAAGTGGAACTTTATGTCAGCAAGTATGCAGCGAGTAACTATGAAGTGGGCACAGGTTGGAGCAATATATTCGAGTACGCCAATGAGTTGCTTTCTACGTTTGTAGAAAAAGAGAATATCAAAACAATCAAGGACTTGAAAGATTATCTTGAAAAGACAGAGAATAAGATGTTC
Organism: Lachnospiraceae bacterium; assembly: GCA_963659505.1. Taxonomy (GTDB): domain Bacteria; phylum Bacteroidota; class Bacteroidia; order Bacteroidales; family Bacteroidaceae; genus Prevotella. The sequence goes on along the minus strand of CAVKUV010000096.1, from coordinate 8,650 downwards.
TTGGAAGAGTGACTGATATTGTATGAAAGAATCTTGAAATGACAAGAAAAAGATGAATGCAAGGTGAACTATGACAATAGAACATCTTGCATTCTCTTGATATTTACCACATATGTGTTAAGTTTAAAGGGAAACCTTTACGATGTCAAACATCTCTGACGGCCAACATTTTTCAGAATCGTAAAATTCCTGATTTAAAATCACTATTATTGGCTTTTCTATTTTTAGAATAAGATGCAAATAGAATCCAATCCATAAAGCATCAAAGTCTTGAACACCAATATTTGTTGTAATAATGGCTTTTGTATCCGTATGATCGTCTTTGTTTGAAGACAATTCAGAAAGGGGATTCCCATTGACGAACAGATATTCTTTCTGAGGGTCAACAATGAGACGTGCTTTCTTATTGTCTAAAAGTTTTGTTTCATCATCGGATGCTACTGCTATCAAGACTTTTCCTTTGGGAGACTTGATGTAATTTGCACAATATACTTGTAGTTGAGTAGGTGACAGTACATTCATTATTTTGTCTTTTTGCGAATTAAAATCATTTGAACTATAATGTTTATTGCTTGTCTCGTATGTTACGAGAATGTATGCAAACAAATCATTCAAAGGCACAAAATATCATCGAAATGACCAAAATCAGAGTTTGTTTTATAGAGTATTTTCTTTCTTTTTAGATACTAAAAGTGGGGATTTTGCAAGTTTTGAGCTAAATAGAAGTGGGGATTTTGCAGATAAAAGATTATTTATAACATCAAAAATACGGCATATCATTCTCATTTTCAGATTAAAAGCATTATCTTTGCTTCCGAATTTTGTCACAAGTGACAGTTTTTGGATGTATATGATAGTAAACAGAAGTAGATACATAGACCAATTAGTGCGTTCAAAAGGGAATGGACTGATAAAAATAGTCACAGGACTACGCCGTTCAGGCAAGTCTTTCCTGCTAAAAAAACTCTTTCGTCAGCATTTGCTTGACAATGGGATTGCAGAAGACCATATCATAATCATTGATATGGAAAGTCGTAAAAACAAGAACTTTAAAGACCCTGACTTTTTGCTTGACTGGGTTGACAAAGAAATGAAGGACGACTCCACTTATTATATTATTATTGATGAAGTGCAGGAAGTCAATGACTTTGTTGAGGTTCTTTCAACATTATCAGTGACAGAAGGTACTGACGTTTATGTCACTGGCTCAAACTCTCGTTTTCTTTCGTCAGATGTGGTTACGGAGTTCCGTGGTAGAGGTGACGAGATACATGTATGGCCTTTGTCGTTTGCAGAGTTTATGTCTGTTTATGAAGAATCGAAGGAAGAGGGGTGGGCAGAGTATCTAATGTTTGGTGGGCTGCCACAACTTCTTACGCAAGTGGGCGACGATAAAAAGGCAGACTTTCTGCGTCGTCTGTATCGCACAGTGTATCTTAGGGACATATACGAGAGGAATTCTATAGAAATGAAAGCAGAGTTTGAAGAACTATCAAAGACTGTGGCATCAAGTATCGGTGCACCTGTCAATGCACAGAATATAGCAAATACATTCAAGTCTGTCAGTAAGGTACAGGACATCAGTGTAAAGACCATTTCCATGTATTTGGGATATATGCAAGACTCATTCTTGATAGAGAAATCTGAACGGTACGACATCAAGGGAAGAAAGTATATTGGAGCATTGTGCAAATACTATTATCAAGACATAGGCCTACGCAATGCGATTCTTTCGTTCAGGCAAAACGAGACAACACATATTATGGAAAACGTCATCTACAATGAGATGCGTATGCGTGGATGGATTGTCGATGTTGGCAATATCTTTCATCGCATAAGGAATGAAGCAGGGCAACAACAACGTGTGACACTTGAAGTCGATTTTGTCTGCAATAAGGGCAGTGAGCGTATCTATATACAGTCTGCCTACAAAATGCCAGACGAGGAAAAGATGGAGCAGGAGAAACGTTCTTTGAAACTTGTAGATGACTCATTCAAAAAGATAATAGTTGTGGGTGAACACACGAAAACTTGGAGTGACGAGAATGGCATACAGATAGTCAGTATCTATGACTTCCTTTTGAATCCATCATTGACAGAGTAGTGTATGGCATTATTTTCTTTGTCATAATAGAGGCGCAGGTTCGCTCTTTACGGACTTTCACCACGAAATAAGTTGATCAACAATCGTGACACTGTTATGTAACGTCTTGGTTATCAGCCACGTCCTTCCTCTTCAACGAGGACGAGTATTAATCGCTTATTATTGGGTTATTAAGGCTCAAAGCATTGAATATCAGCGATATGAGAATTTTCACGAGAGATTCTCATATCGCTTTTTTCGGCCTTTTGTTCTTTTGCCACAAAATAAACTTGTCAAATTGAACATTACTAAAATCTTATTCTTTCATTCCATCCTCACCTCGTCGATGATTACGCCCTCGGTGAGAGCCTTCACGGCGAGTGGGCGGCGGCGTGGCGAGGGCGGCAGGACGATGGTGCGGCGCGCCTGATTGCGCTCGATGTTCTGCTTCCACTCCTCGCTGCGCCCCTCTGTCTGATATTCCACGACAGTAGGCGAGCCGCCATCCACCGCCACGCTCACGGCTATGCGCCCGTCGGTGCCGGGATGCAGCGGCACGAAGGCCAGCGTGAGCGTGGTCGAGTCGGCCATTTGCGGCAAAGAGGCCGTGTAGGTGTCGCCCTTGGCGAGCGCAAGCACACTGCCCGTGTAGCCCATGTGGGGTATCAGCCGCGAGCCGTCGCCCCATTCGCCCTGTGCCACGGGCAGTTCCATCACATCGCCACCAACGGGCTGACAGGTCTTGGTGGTGTCGATGGCCTTGAACATGGAGTGGCCGCGCCACACGCCCATCATCCTGTTCCACTTGCCGCCGAGCATGGCGTGGTAGCGGTCGATGAGGCTGAACACTGCGTTCTGCCCAGCCACAGCGTCGCCCCACGCAGCCTGGCCGTGGCGGGCCAATTGTGCGGTGAGCATTTTGCGTGCCATGGCCGCATACGACATCGCGGGGAACTCGACAAGCTCAAACCACTTGTCGCGGTCGATGGCGCGCACAAGTGGAGCCACGCGTCGCACCTCAGACTCCATGGACTCGGCCTGTTCCAAGTGGCGGCGCACCTCGCTGTCGGTCCAAGGCAGGTCGCTCACCTTCTTCCACGCCGCATTGGTCTCCTCCACACGCGTGTGTCCAAGCATCTCGCCACGGCAGCGGTAGACCAGAGCGTAGTAGCGGCTGATGATGTCGGCCACGCGCGGAGCGATACTTGCGCCAAACTCGCGCTTGGCCCATGCCTGCAGATAGCTGCCGTAGTCGGCGTTGTGCAGCGTGGTGTTGTCCCAAGCCATGTCGAGGGCATACTCAGTGATGAACTCGTTGGGCTTAATGTCGCCCACGTTGAATATCCACAGCTTCCTTATGCCATTGTCGTAGGCGCGCATCAGCTCGGTCTGCGTCAAGGCCGGGTCTATCGACGGCAGCCACGTGTGGCTCTGTGGCCGTCCCCAGTAGGAGAAGTGGTAGTAGAGTCCGTTGCCGCCCTTGCGCCGCCGCTCGGCCTCGGTGGGCTGGTGGCGCACAAAGCCGTAGTTGTCGTCGCACCACATCAGCGTTACGTCGTCGGGCACCCGGAGTCCGGCCTTATACACTGGCAGCACCTCCTTGTAAGGAATGAACACCTGTGGCACCTTGGTGGCGTCGCTGCTTACGTGGCGCTCTATCAGCCGGCGCTGGTCGTCGATCACCATTTGCAGATACTTCAACCGCTCGGCGTCGGTCGTCACGCCCTCCATGCCTGTGTCGTGTACGCCGCGCATGCCGAGCGTGAAGAAGCAGTTCGACCCTGCCGTCTGCCTCACCCTGCGTTCCCAAAAGGCGAGCACGCTGTCGCGGTTGGTCACGTAGTTGTATTCGCCGAACCGCTTCTTGTTCCACTCGCCGTTGACGCAGCACATCATCGGTTCGCAGTGCGACGTGCCGATGGTTATGCCATACTTGTCGGCCATGGCTTTGTTGCCCTCGATGGTGTAGAACGGGCGCGAGCACGAGTGCATGGCCGGCCAGAACACGTTGGCGCGTAGGCGCAGCATCAGTTGGAATATGCGTTCGTGGGTGGCCGGACCGATGCGTCCTTTCACGCCCGACGGGTCGTGGGTCTGCCACGCCCACGGGCAGAGGCCGTTGTCCTCGTCGTTGATGAATATGCCGCGAAACTCCACCGCCGGACTTTGCCGCGTGGCGTAGTCGGCCTTCACCGTCCACACCTCCTTTGCCTCGGGCTTGCTGTCGGCCCACCACTTCCATGGCGACACGCCCAGCAGTCGCGACAGTTCCATTATGCCGTAGGCTGTGCCTTGCGCGTCGTTGCCCACGACACATAGCCGCCCGTCGGCCACGTTGACGCTGAAGCCCTGGGGCGCGCCACTGTTGGCCGTGCTTATGAGCAGCTTGGCCTTGCCTCGGGCGGTGCGCTCTAGTTTGCCGCCAAGCACGTCGGCCACGTCGTCGGCCAGCATGACGAGGGCGGAGTTTACCACTTGGGCGTCGCCGCCCTTCACACAGTAGGTGATGGCCTCGCCGTGGCGCACGCAGAAGTCGGCTGCTTGCTTGGCCGATGCCGGCATGGCGAAGGTGAGGATGATAGCGGCCATCAGCAACAGATGGCCAAAACAACGGTTGTGCATAGTTGATTTGTTTTTGTTTAGTAGACTGTTCTCTTTATTGGTAGTGTGCAAATATACCAATAAAAAGGCTCTTCCACTATATGCAAAAGTCCGTTTTTCAGCACAACAGTTCAAACTTTGCCACAGACGAAGCATCATGGTGGCCATGCCGAAGACAACAGAAAGACTATTGCCTTGGGCATAACATTCGCAGTGGTTATGCCACATAGCCACAGAATGACGGCTGCAAAAAGAAGTCGTATAGACTTTTATGAATTTCAAGATTGCGTTTCTTTGCCGTGTCTGTTATTTCAGCTAACTTTGCGCCACAGGCGTGGGCGCGGGAAAGCGCGCATGCGGCAACATATATTATATAGGTAAAAAAGAGAAAGGCAATCAAGAGACATGAGCACAATAATCTATCCATCGCCGATATTCGGCCCGATACACAGTCGTAGGCTCGGCGTTTCGCTGGGCATCAACCTGCTTCCAGCCGACGGCAAGAGCTGCACGTTCGACTGCATATACTGCGAGTGCGGCTTCAACAAAGACCACCGTCCCAAGCAGAAGCTGCCCACACGCGAGGAGGTGGCGGCGGCTCTGGAGGCCAAGCTGCTCGACATGAAGGCCAACGGCCCATGCCCCGACGTGCTCACCTTCGCCGGCAACGGCGAGCCGACAAGCCATCCGCACTTTGCCGAGATAATAGACGACACCATACGCCTGCGCGACAAGTATTTTCCCAAGGCCAAGGTGTCGGTGCTCAGCAACTCGACGTTCATTCACCGCAAGGCCGTGCACGACGCACTGATGCGGGTGGACAACAACATACTGAAGCTCGACACGGTGTGCGAGCCGTTCATACGCCGCGTAGACCGCCCCGTGGGCTTCTATTCGGTGGCCAGCATAATAGAGGGGATGAAGGCGTTCGGCGGCCGGCTTATTGTGCAGACGATGTTTCTGAAAGGCACAAGCGGCGGCGAGAGCGTTGACAACACGGGCGAGGAGTTTGTCGCCCCATGGCTCGAAGCGGTGAAGGACATAGCCCCAAGTGAGGTTATGATATACACCATCGACCGCGAGACACCCGACAAAGGACTGGAGAAGGCCACGCCGAGCGAGCTTGATGCCATAAGGGACAGGGTGATAGCCATGGGCATAGCCTGCACGGCATCATACTAAAGAGTTAGACTGCCCAATTTGTTTTGACTCATGTGTAGTGGGTGCGGTGTCCCACCGCACACCAAGTGGAATGCGACAGTTGCGACGTGAGACACGTCGCCCACTACTTGCGCATCCGCAATAATATGAGCAACAAATTGGACCGCTTGCATCAGAACCGCATTTCGGCGGTGAGAATGCTTTCGAGCTTCTCGGCCGACAGGCGCAGCTGGAACTCGCCGTTTATGGCCACAGAGATGCCGCCCGTCTCCTCTGACACCACGATGGCAATGGCGTCGTATTCCTGCGACAGTCCCAGTGCGGCGCGGTGGCGCAGGCCAAGCTCCTTGGGGATGTCCATGTTGTGCGACACGGGCAGTATGCAGCCGGCGGCCTTGATGCGCTTCTTGGCCACCACCATCGCTCCGTCGTGCAGCGGCGAGTTCTTGAAGAATATGTTTTCTATGAGCCGCTGGTTTATGTTTGCGTCGATGGTGTCGCCCGTGTCGACGATGTCGTCGAGCGGAGTGTTGCGCTCCATGACTATGAGTGCGCCCTCCTTGCGGCGGCTCATGTTCATGCAGGCCATCACTATCGACATGATGGTCTCCTTGTCCTGCTCCTTCGACTCCTCCTTGCCCATGGAGAACAGTTTGACGAACACCCGTATGCGCTGGTGGGCGCCGAGGTTGTAGAGAAACTTGCGTATGTCTTCCTGGAAGAGCACTATCAAGGCCACCACACCCACGCTCACGAGCTTGTCCATGATGGAGCCGAGCAGCCGCATGTTGAGTATCTGCGACACGAAAATCCACACCACGACAAATATCATGATGCCGATGAATATGTTGAGCGACCGCGACTCCTTCATCAGTCGGTACAGGTAATAGAGCATCAGAGCCACGAGGATGATGTCTATCATGTCCTTTATTCCAAACTCGAAAAACATAAGGGCGTTTGTCTTTTTTTAGGCTCCATAAGATGGCGGAGCCGGAAAAATTATAATTTTATCTTGCTTGTGCCATTGCCGGATGGACGTTCAGTCGGCCATGCCCTTCGTGCGCCGCCAGATGGCCACACACTCGGCGGCGGCCTTCACGTCGTGAACGCGCAGTATCGACGCGCCGCGCTCAAGGGCGAGCATGTTTATGGCGGTGGTGCCATTGAGGGCGTCGTCGGGTCCGCCGCCTACAAGGCGGAATATCATCGACTTGCGCGACACGCCCACGAGCAGCGGCAGTTCCATCACGGCGAGCTTGTCCATGCTGTCCAGCAAGGCGTAGTTCTCGTCGAGCGTCTTGCCGAAGCCGAAGCCGGGGTCGAGTATTATGTCCTTGGCGCCAAGGGCGCGTAGCTGCTGCACCTCGGCGGCAAACGCCTTGAGCATGGTGCTTATGTCGGGCTTCACCGACATCAGTATGTAGGGCACGCCCAGTTTGGCCACCATGCGGAATATGGCCGGCGTAGGCTCGTCGGCGTGCTCAAGCGGCACGTTGGCGCGGCCTGTTATGCCTCCCTCCGACACATCGTTGATTATGTCGGCCCCATACTCCTCAACGGCCATGCGGGCCACCTCCGGACGGAAAGTGTCGACACTGACTATGGCGTCGGGCTGCTCCCTGCGCACTATCGCCAGACCATGGCGCAAACGCTCCATCTCCTCGGCCTCGCTCACCTCCGGCGCACCCGGACGCGTGGAGAACGCCCCCACGTCGATCATCGAGCCGCCCTCGGCCACTATGGCGTTGGCGCGGTCGGCTATCTCGCGCTCGGTGTTCTTGCGGCTGCCGGCATAAAACGAGTCGGGCGTGACGTTGAGTATGCCCATCACCTGTGGGCGCGACACGTCAACCAACCGTCCGCGCACGTTTATGGTGTAGCCCGTCATTGTTCGGCGGCCTCCAGTGCCGTTGCCAGCTTGTTTATGTCAACCGTGCCAAGCACGATGCGGCCTTCCTTGTCTATCAGATACATCGTGGGTATCCAGTTCACCTTATACAGAGAGTCGATGGTGGTCTCCTTCTTCCACTTCTTCAGTTCGCTATATTGCAGCCAGTCCATGCCGTTCTTCTCCACGTAGCTCTGCCACTGCGTCTTGTCGGTGTCGAACGACACGCCCACAAACTCCACGCCCTTGGGCGCATAGGTGTTGTGCAAATCGACCATCGTACTGGTTATCTTGCGGCAGTCGGGACACCATGAAGCCCAAAACTCAAGCGCCACCATCTTGCCCCGGAACGAGCTTAGAGCCACGCCCTGCGGATACTTGTCGTTGACGATGGTGAAGTCGGGTGCGGTCTCGCCCTTTTGCAGCAGTTGGCTGTCGTACTTGTCGGTGCCGTTGTCGTCGCTCGCGCTGACAGTACACGAGGCCATGGCCAACAGAGCCGACGACAAATACATGAATTTTCCCATATGCTTTGTTATATTGTTGCTTACCTTTGTTGCTTACCTTTGTTGCTTGCGCACGCAACCCCGGAGAAACGGCTCTGCGCCGTTTCTCCGACTGGTGCGCTGCAAAATTAATGCTTTTATCGCACGGAACGGTAAAAAACCTCTGTTTTATTGCCGATGGCTGCTGTCGGACAGGACGATGGTAAAACACGACTATGAAGTACATGGGGATGGGCATAGGAGGTACGGCGCCTCGCCATACCAAAAAGCGTAAGCTTTAAGATGGAAGTGCATGGAGTATATAGTAGGCTGCTAAAGTCCTTGCTGCGCCCAGTAACCATGCCACTTGGCCATCGTAACTATGCCACTTAGCTATCGTAACCATGCCATTTAGCCATCATAAGTATGCCA
>CAVKUV010000095.1:0-9201 GCA_963659505.1 Lachnospiraceae bacterium | reverse complement strand
TCTGCTCGGCTAAAATTCAAAAATCCATCAAAGGTAATTTATAGAACCCGCCTTCAGTGTTTGTGCCAGTTGGGGTCGTGGCGCACTTGCAGTTCTTTGGCGAGTTCCTCTATGCGCATGCCCTTCGATGTGAGCAGCACTATTAGGTGGTAGAGCATGTCGGCACCCTCGTAGACAAGGCGCTCGTTGGTGCCGTTGACGGCTTCTATCACAGCCTCAAGAGCCTCTTCGCCAACCTTTTGCGCCATTCTGTTAAGTCCATCCTTGAATAGCGATGTTGTGTAGCTGCCCTCGGGCATCTCCTCGTGGCGCTTGTTGATGAAGTCTTGCAGTTCGGTCAGGAACAGCAGCGGATTGGCCTCGTTGGTCTCGCCCCAGCAGGTGTCGGTGCCGGTGTGGCATGTTGGTCCGTGCGGATGCACCTCCACGAGCAGTGTGTCGTTGTCGCAGTCGCACTTTATCGACACGAGGTCGAGAAAGTTGCCCGACGTCTCTCCCTTTGTCCAAAGGCACTTGCGCGAGCGGCTGTAGAATGTCACCTGTTTTGTGGCCATCGTCTTCTCGTATGCCTCCTTGTTCATGTATCCGAGCATGAGCACCTTCTGTGTGTCGGCATCCTGTATGATGGCAGGGACAAGCCCATTTGATTTTCCGAAGTCTATTTCCATGTCTGTATGTGTGTGTTTTTTTGTTTTTGTCTTTTGGTGTTTCCTGTTTTCAAATTCTCACGTCGATGCCTTCGCTGCGCAGGTAAGCCTTCAGTTCGGGTATGGCTATCTCGCCGAAGTGGAACACGCTTGCGGCCAGGGCGGCGTCGGCGTGGCCTATGGCAAACGCGTCGCGGAAATGCTCCATCGTTCCGGCTCCGCCGCTTGCTATTATTGGTATTGACAGTTCGTCGGCGAGCATGGCCAAAGCCTCGTTGGCGTAGCCCGTCTTCACGCCGTCGTGGTTCATGCTGGTGAAGAGTATCTCGCCCGCGCCGCGCTCTTGCGCCTCCTTTGCCCATTCGAGCAGTCCGCGCTCGGTGCGCTTGCGCCCTCCGTTGAGGTAGCAGTGCCAACCGTCGTCGTCGAGCCGCGCGTCGATGGCGCACACGCACACCTGGCTGCCGAAGCGGCCTGTGATTTCGTCGATGAGCTGCGGGCGGCGCAGTGCCGCGCTGTTCACGCTCACCTTGTCGGCTCCGGCATTGAGCAGCCGCTCCACGTCGGCCAGTTCGTTGATGCCTCCGCCCACGGTGAACGGTATGTTTATCTCTGCCGCCACCCTTGTCACCATGTCGGTGAATGTCTTGCGGCCCTCGTGGCTGGCTGTTATGTCGAGAAACACCAGTTCGTCGGCTCCCGCCTCACTGTATGCCTTGCCCAGCTCCACAGGATTGCCGGCCTTGCGCAGCTGCACGAAGTTGACTCCCTTCACCGTCTCGCCGTCTTTCACGTCGAGACAGGGTATTATGCGTTTTGCCAGTCCCATAGTTCCTTTAAGTCTATTCTTCCTTCATATATGGCCTTGCCGAACACCACCGCGGGAATGCCCTCGCGCTGCAGCTCCTCGATGTCTTCCTTGCACGACACCCCTCCGCTGGCTATGAGGTGCAGGGTGGGGTAGGCTTGCATCACCTTTTTATATAGGGCCACGGCGGTGCCGCCGAGCATGCCGTCTTTCGAGATGTCGGTGCACAGCACATTGCCAATGCCCCGCTCCACATAGTGCGAGAGGAAAGGCAGCAGGTCGGCCTCCGACTTTTCCTTCCATCCGTTGATGGCTATCTTGCCGTCGCGCACGTCGGCTCCGAGTATGAGCCTGTCGGCTCCATACTTGTCGATCCACGAGTCCATGAGTTCGGGGTTTGTCACCGCCACCGACCCGATGGTCACCATGGCCGCGCCCGCGGCGAACGCCTTGTCGATGTCGGCGTCGGTCTTTATCCCTCCGCCGAAGTCCACCGTGAGGCTTGTGCTTGCGGTTATCTCGCGCAGCGCCGCCTCGTTGACAATGTGCTTCGACTTGGCTCCGTCGAGGTCAACCACGTGCAACCGCTTGAAGCCAATGGCCTCAAACCGCTTGGCCATCGTGGCCGGACTGTCGCCGTAAACCTTGCTGCGGGCGTAGTCGCCCTCCGACAGCCTGACACACTTGCCGTCGATTATGTCAATCGCTGGTATAAGCTCTATCATAGTTCCAAAAAGTTCCTTAGTATTCTTTCGCCCACGCCGCCGCTCTTTTCCGGGTGAAACTGCGTGGCGTAGAAGTTGTCCTTGTGCAGCGCGGCGCTGTATGGCAGGATATAGTCGGCCGTGGCAATAGTGTATTGGCACACAGGCACGTAGTAGCTATGCACAAAGTAGACATACTCGTCCTTGTCTGGCGTGAAGCCGCTGAACAAGTCCGACCGTGTGTCGCGTATCGAGTTCCATCCCATTGCCGGCACCTTGTCCTCGTGGCGTTCGGGGACAAACCTTTTCACGTCGGCGTCGAACACGCCTATGCAGTCGGTGTCGCCCTCTTCAGAGTGGCGGCACAGCAGCTGTTGGCCTATGCAGATGCCGAGCACGGGCTGGCGCAGACCCTTTATCACCTCGTCGAGCCTCTTTGCCTTCAGGCTCGCCATGGTGTTGCTCGCCTCGCCCTGTCCGGGAAACAACACGCGGTCGGCCTTGGCCAGCCGCTCGGCGTCGTCGGTGAGCACTGGGCTTACGCCGAGCCGCCTCAGTGCGTTGACCACCGAGTAGATGTTGCCTGCGTTGTACTTTACTATCGCTATCTCCATTGCGCTCTTCCTTTAGTTGAAGATTATCGTCTTGTTGTGGTATGTCAGTATTTTGCGCTCTATGTGCTTGGTCACCGCGCGCGACAACACTATCTTCTCCAGGTCGCGTCCCTTGAGCACCAGGCTCTCTGGGGTGTCCTTGTGGGTTATCCTCACCACATCCTGCTCTATTATCGGGCCGGCGTCAAGCTCCGCCGTGACGTAGTGGCTCGTGGCCCCGATTATCTTTACTCCCCTCTGCCATGCCTGATGGTAGGGTTTTGCGCCCACAAACGCCGGCAGGAACGAGTGGTGTATGTTTATGATGTGGTTGGGATACTGCTTTATCATCTCGTCGCTGATAATCTGCATATAGCGCGCCAGCACGATAAACGTGACCCGCTCCTTGCGCAGCAGGTCCATCTCGGCCTTTTCCACCTCGGCCTTGTTGGAGTGGTCCTTGGCTATCGACCACACGTGGTAGGGAATGCCGAATTGCTCGGCCACCTCCCTCATGTCGGGGTGGTTGCTCACGATGCACGGTATCTCGACATCCCACTCGCCGGCCTTGTATCTTGCCAGCAGGTCGTACAGGCAGTGGCTCATCTTGCTGACGAATATGGCCATGCGCGGCTTCACGTCGTTGAAGTAAAGGTCGCACACCATGTTGTAGCGTTGGGCATACAGCGTGTCGATGTATTCCTTGATCTTCTCGCGCGGAATGAGGAATTTGTCCAGCTCCCATTCTATTCGCATGAAGAACATGCCGTCTTGTCTGTCCACATACTGGTCCAGATAGACGATGTTGCCTTGGTTGTCGGTGATGAACCTCACTATCTCTGATATTATGCCCGGCTGGTCGGGGCAGTGCAGCAGCAGTATCGCCGTCGGTTGTCTCATCTTGTCGTCGTGTCGGTTTGTCTTTGTTGCGTTTTCTCTATTTTCGAATGGCAAAGATAACAAAAATAGATTAAATGGACGAATATTATTGAGAGACTGTTTGGTTTGCGCGCCTGTTTGTGCCAAGTAGGCGTGGCAAACATCTATTGCCACGCTCGTTTCGATGGCCTATGGCGCGCTGTGGGTGGCGGAAAGAGGGTCTGCATGCCATCGTTTGTGATGCCAAATGTGGCGGAAAGTCATGCCAAACATCGTGGAAAGTCATGCCGAATGCCATGTTAAGTTGGCTCGTATCGAACGATACGCGTGTTCATATCGAACGATGTGAGTGTTCGTATCGAACGATATGAGCACGCGCATCGTTCGATATGAGGTGACTTAGTGACATGTTTGGCATGACTTTCTGTGGCCTTTAGCATGACTTTCCACCGTGTTTGGCACGACTATCTGTGGTATTTGGCGTGACAAAGAGTGGTTCTCGGCATGGCTTTCGCTCGTCTTGGTGGAGCGAGAAACAAAAAGGGCTGCCCGTGAATCACTTCACAGGCAGTCCGCATGAGTTGATTACGATAAATAGATATGAAAAAGAAAAGTAATCACTCTGATGACAAGATGTTGTCTTTACCACTGTAATTATTCACCATGGCGGTGTCGGGGCTTCAGTGGCGGTGTGACTGACTCAACCGTCACTTAGGAAACGCTATTCCTGAGCCTCGTGCTCTTGGCCTCCGCCCAAGGCCTGATAGAGATTTATGATGTTTTGCGTTTTTGCGAGCCGGTTGGCCACTTGGGTGAGTTGGGCCGACAACAGCGACTGGCGTGCCGTCAGCACCTCAAGATATGTGTTGGTGCCGTGGTCCATCAGTAGAGTGGTGCTCTTGAGCGCCTTTTGCAGCGAGGCTACCTGCGAGGCTATGCTCTGTTCCTTCTCTTCCGATGTCTGGTAGGCCGTCAGCGCGTCGTTCACCTCCTTGCCGGCGTTGAGCAGTGTTTGGGTGAATGCCAGCTTTGCCTCCTCCTGTTGCGCCTTGGCTATCTTGAGTTGCGCCTCGTTCTGCCCCCTTGTCAGCACCGGAGCCACGAGCGAGCCAAGCGCCGAGGCGAGAAGACGGCCGGGGTTGACAATCATCGTCCCTGCAGAGTTGGTCCAGCCTACGCTGCCGCTCAGTGTGAGCGAGGGGTAGAAGGCCGAGCGCGCTTGGCCGACTTCATAGAAGGCGGCCTCTACTGTGCGCTGGGCTTGCCTCACGTCGGGGCGCGCCGCCAACAGCTGCACGGGAACGCCCACTGCAAACTTGTCGCCCGCTAGGTTGAGGTCGGCGTTACGCTCGTAGTGGCGCGGCGTCTCGCCGAGAATCACCGCCATGCTGTTTTCCGTCTGCGCTATCTGGCTCTTCAGGTCGAACACGGCGGTGTGTACGCTCTGAAGCGTGGCCTCCATCTGCGACACGCCCGACTCGTCATACCGTCCGGCCTTCATCAGGGCGCGTGCGGTTGTCAGTGTCTCTCGCCACGCCTCCTCTGTCTTCTCAGACAGGGAAAGCTGCTGGTCGAGAGCTATTAAGGTGTAATAAAGGTTGGAAACATTGGCTATCACTTGCGTGCGTACGGCTTGGCGGTAGTCGTCGCTCTTGGCGTAGAGGGCTTTGGCCTGCTTCTTGGCGTTGCGCATGCGTCCGAAGATGTCAATCTCCCAACTCATGTTGAGCGGCACCGAGTAGGTTTGCGTGGCCTTGTTGTTGTCGAAGCTGCTTACGCCAGCCTGCGGCGATATGGCGAAGCTCGGCAGAAACGCCAGTTTGGCGGCCTTCAGAGTGGCCTTGGCCTCTTCCACGCGCAGCATGGCCTGTTGGTAGTCGGTGTTTTGGCTAAGCCCACATTCAATGTACTGTTGCAGCAGTGGGTCTTTAAACAGTTCGCGCCACTCAATGAAGCCCAGCGATGCCGTGTCTTGGTATTCGGTGATGGATTTCCCCAGCACGGAGTCGCCGTAGAGCTTGTCGGGAACGCTTGTCACCGGATGGTATTTCGAGTATATGCCGCAACTGTTAAGCGAGGCGACCAGCAGGGCTGAATATATGATTTTTCTCATTCGTCGATTCTTGTTTTACTTTAGACATCTAAATTCTTCACTCTTCACTCTTCATTCTTCACTCTTCATTCTTCATTCTTCATTCTTCATTCTTCACTCTTCATTCTTCATTCTTCACTCTTCATTCTTCACTCTTCATTCTTCACTCTTGCTTCGCCTTGTTCTTTTCCTCAATGCTCAGCAACAGTTCCTGCTGCACTTGCAGGTCGCCCTCCTCGTCGTATGGCTTTCTGACCTTCTCCTGAAGCCATTCGAACACGACATAGAACACGGGGACCACGAAGACGAGAGCCAACGAGCCAACGAGCAATCCGCCAACCACGCCCGTGCCGAGCGAGCTGTTGCCGTTGGCTCCGGCACCGGTGGAGAACATCAGCGGCAGCATGCCGAACACCATGCAGAGCACTGTCATGAGGATGGGGCGCAAGCGGTCTTGTGCGGCTGAGAAGGCCGACGAGATGATGCCCATGCCGGCGCGCCTACGTTCCACGGCATACTCGGTGATGAGGATGGCCGTCTTGGCCAGCAGTCCTATGAGCATGATGATGCCCGTCTGGAGGTATATGTTGTTCTCAAGCCCGAAGAGCTTGGCGAAGAGGAAGCTGCCCATCAGGCCGAACGGCACGGAGAGGATTACGGCAAACGGAATGAGGAAACTCTCGTAGAGGCAAGCCATGATGATGTATATGAGGACTACGCAGATGCCATAGATGAAGAGCGTCTTGCCGCCGCTGCTGCTGCCTTCCTCGCGGGCCATGCCGCCAAACTCGTAGCCGTAGCCCGACGGCAGTGTCTGCTCCTTCACCTCGGCTATGGCCTTCTGCGCCTCGCCGGTGGAGTATCCGTCGGCAACGTTCACGTTCACCTGGATTGAGCTGTAGAGATTGAAGCGGTTGGACACCTGCGCGCCAACGCCGTCCTTTAGCGTGACGAACTCGCTTAGTGGGGCCATCTCAGTTCCGTTGCGCACAAACATGTTGTCGAGCGCGTGCTTGTCGAGCCTGTACTGCGGCGACGCCTCTATCATCACGCGGTACACCTTTCCGAACTCGTTGTAGTTGCTCACGTACGAACCGCCGCAGTAGCTGCCCAGCGCGTCGAGTATGGTGGAGGGCGATATGCCAGCCCGCTTGCACTTGGCGGCATCCACGTCGACCGATATCTGGGGGAAGTTCATTCCGTAGGATGTGTAGGCCACGGCTATCTCGGGGCGTTGGTTGAGGGCGGCGATGTACTTCATCACATACTGGTAGAACACTTTCTTCTCGCCGCCGGTCTTGTCCTGCATGTTCAGCTCTATGGAGTTGCCCAAGCCGTAGCCGGGAATCATGGCCGGCTGGAAGCAGAACACCTGCGCCTCCTTCAGCTTGGCGAACTCGCCGTTGAGCCTCGCCATAACGTTGTCTATCGAGTGCTCCTTGCCCTTGCGCTCTTCCCAGCTCTTCAGCCTGACCACGATTGTTCCATACGATGTGCCTTGTCCCGACAGAAGACCGTATCCGGCCACGGTGCTGAAGTGGAGCACTTCGTCCTGCTTGGCGAGTATGTCGGAAATCTTGTCGATGGTCTTGTTGGTCTCCGCCAGTGTGTTGCCGGGCGACGTGCTCACGTTGATCATCATAACGCCCTGGTCTTCCTGCGGCACGAAGCCAGTCTTGGTGGTTGTCATCAGCACCACGAGCAGAGCCACAGAGGCGGCAAGTCCGCCCCATGCCAGCCAGCGGTGGTGGAAGAAGAACATCACGCCTCGCTTGTACTTGCCCATCACGGCGTTGAACGAGGCGTTGTAGGCGGCTCGGATGCGGGCGTTGAAGCCTTTCTTGTGGCCGTCAATGGGATTGCCGTTGGCGTCGGTGAGCAGGTTGCCGTTGGCGTCGGTGGCTCCTTCGGTGGGGCGCATCAGCATGGCGCATAGCGCAGGGCAGAGCGTGAGGGCCGAAATCATCGACAAGCCCACCGACGTGGCCATCGTGATGCCAAACTGGGTGTAGAAGATGCCCGACGTTCCGCCCATGAACGACACGGGGATGAACACGGCCATGAAGACCATCGTACACGACACCACGGCCATGCTCACGTCGTGGAGGGCGTCGCGTGTGGCGAGATAGGACGACTTGTAGCCGGCGTCGAACTTGGCCTGCACGGCCTCCACCACCACGATGGCGTCGTCAACCACGGTTCCGATGGCAAGCACAAGGGCAAACAGCGTGAGGATGTTGATGCTGAACCCGGCCACAGTCAGGCAGGCGAACGTGCCTATCAACGACACAATGATGGATATTGACGGGATGAGGGTGCTCTTGAAGTCCTGCAGGAAGAAATACACCACAAGTATCACGAGGATGATGGCTATGACAAGGGTCTCGACCACCTCGTGGATTGAGGCGAAGAGGAAGTTGTTGGAGCTGTGCATCTCGATGAACTCGCAGCCCTTGGGCAGCACCTTCGACATCTCGTCGAGCTTGGCCGATATGTTCTTGTTCACCTCCGTGGCGTTGGCTCCGGCCACCTGGAAGGTCATGAACGTCACGCCGGGCTTCTTGTCAACCTCGCCGTGGAAGCTGTATGACAGTCGGCCCAGTTCCACCTCGGCCACATCCTTCAGCCTGAGCACGGTGCCGTCGTCGTTGCTGCGTATGGCCATGTTCTTGAACTCCTCAACGCTCTTTAGGCGGCCATGGTATTTCAGCGTGTACTGGAATGTGTTGGGCGACGCCTCGCCGAGCGCGCCGGTCGGGGCTTCGATGTTTTGCTCGCCCAGCACTTGGGTGACGTCGGATGGCTGCAGATGGTACTGTGCCATGAGGTCGGGCTTGAGCCATATGCGCATACTGTAGGTGTCGCCAAGCTCAAGCACCTCGCCAACGCCGTTGATGCGCTTTATCTCTGGCACAACGTTTATGTCGAGGTAGTTGGCGAGGAATGTCTCGTCATACTTTCCGTCGTTGCTCACCAACGCGCCAATCTGGAGGAAGCTGTTCTGCTGCTTCTGCGTGGTGACACCGATTTTCGTCACTTCCGACGGCAACAGTCCCTGCGCCTTCGACACGCGGTTTTGCACGTTCACAGTGGCCATGTCGGGGTCGGTGCCCTGCTTGAAGTAGACGTTGATTTGTGCCGTACCGGAGTTGGTGGCGGTGGAAGTGATGTATAGCATGTTCTCCACACCGTTGATGCTTTCTTCCAAAGGCATGATGACCGACTTCATCACTGCATCCGCATCGGCACCTGTATATGTGGCCTCCACACGCACGGTGGGAGGGGCGATGTCGGGGTATTGCTCTACTGGCAGGTTGAACAGCGAAATCAATCCCACCATCACAATCAGCACAGCGACGCATATAGCCATCACTGGGCGTTTGATAAATATATTGCCTTTCATCCTTTATTCTTCACTCTTCGTTCTTCACTCTTCATTCTTCATTCTTCATTCTTCATTCTTCACTCTTCATTCTTC
>CAVKUV010000094.1:0-9402 GCA_963659505.1 Lachnospiraceae bacterium | reverse complement strand
CCAATGCGGAGCTTAGGATGGACATGAACGTGGAGGACGAATACTTCTCGGCCATTGAACACCGCGACACGGAACTTATGGCTAAGACGCAAAGGCTGGAGGAGATGGGCAGGAAGTTGGCAGAAAAGGACGATCAGCTAGCAGAAAAGGACAACCAACTGACTGAGAAGGACAACCAACTGACTGAGAAGGACAACCAACTGAAATCCATGGCTCAAGCAATGCTGGCTGGCGGAATGTCGATGGAAGTCATTGCGCAAGCGATGGGAAAGAAGGTTGAGGAAATCAAGAGCTTACTTTCCAACCGCCACTAAATGCGTGGACAAGATCTGACCATATCAAGAAACAGTGCTTGGCATAGCCTCTTCGAGGCCAAGATGGCATGAAAGTCGCACCAAACAGTGCACTATGCTGGTTTACTTCGACCGTGGTAAGCTCTTACACCAACTGAAGTAAGCTCTTACACCAACTGAAGTAAACGTTTACTCCAACTGAAGTAAGCAAACATATGAGGCGTTTCGCCATGACTTTCCACAGAGTCCATCACAACACTCATGCGTGGCGAAGACGAAAGAACCATGCCCCACATGGACAGGCAAGCCACGGCTAAGAGAATTCGACATAGCCTCCACCACGTGTTAAATTATCGAAAGCCGCATGCCTTTCGTCTTATTATAAGTAATTTTGCAGCCGTGAGAAAAAAAGCAATGATACTTTTGCTGTCGTCCGTCTTCGTGTTTGCGTTGGCGGAAGTGCCGCGTGCGCTCCATTTTGCAGAGGCCGGCAAAAGCGCATTGCCAGCCGCCGACTCCATCCGGACCGTCGGCGACGGCGAAGTTCCGCTCGACACAATACCCACAGACAGCGTCAAGCCATTGGCCACACTGGCCGACAGCACACTGAAGGCAGGTCCCGACACCACAAAGATGGACTCGCTGCAGCTTGCCATATACAAATACAACAAGGCCATCGACGACTCGCTCGCGCTCGACAGCGCCAACCGCAAGCGCAAGAACGGCATCGACGCGCCTGTGTTCTACACGGCCAACGACTCGCTGACCTACGACGCGGCCTCGGGGATGACCTTTCTCTACGGCAACTCCACGGTGAAGTATGAGAACATGGACCTCAACAGCGACCGCATATACATGAACCTTGACAGCAGCATCGTACACGCCACGGGAACGAAAGACTCCACCGGGGCGATTGTAGGCACGCCTGTGTTCAAGATGGGAAGCGACACCTACGAGAGCGACACCATGGCCTTCAACTTCAAGACCAAGAAGGGACTGATAAGCGAGGTGTACACCCAGCAGCAGGACGGATACCTCACCAGCGAGCTGTCGAAGCGCAGCTCAAACGGCGAACTGTTCCTGCAGCATGGCCGCTACACCACCTGCGACAGTCCGCACCCCGACTTCTACATAGCGTTGTCGCGCGCAAAGGTGCGCCCGGGCAAGGACGTGGTGTTCGGCCCGGCCTATCTCGTGGTGGCCGACGTGCCGCTGCCCTTCGCCATACCCTATGGCTTCTTCCCCTTCACCAAGAGCTATTCGAGCGGCTTCATCATGCCCACCTATGGCGACGAGACCGAGCGCGGCTTCTACCTGCGCGACGGCGGCTACTACTTCGCCATAAACGACAAGGTAGACCTGAAGCTCATAGGCGAGATTTACACCAAGGGGTCGTGGGGACTGTCGGCTGCGTCGAACTACCGCAAGCGATACCGCTATTCTGGCAGCTTCTACGCAAGTTTCCAAAACACCATCAACGGCGAGAAGAACATGCCCGACTACTCGAAGCAGACGAGCTTCAAGATACAGTGGAGCCACCGGCAGGACGCCAAGGCCAACCCCTTCCGCACGCTCTCGGCCAGCGTGAACTTCGCCACAAGCAGCTACGAGCGCAACAACCTGACGAGCATGTACAACCCGCAGAGCTACTCGCAGACCACCAGGACTTCGTCGGTGAGCATGACCAACACGTTCTCCAACATAGGACTCACCGTGAGCACCACCATGAACGTGAGCCAGAACATGCGCGACTCGACCATCGACCTCACCTTCCCCGACGTAAACATATCGCTGAGCCGACTGTACCCTTTCAAGCGGAAGAACGCTGCCGGCAAGCAGCGGTGGTATGAGAAGATAGCACTATCGTACACCGGACAGCTGAGCAACCGCATATCGACCAAGGAGGACAAGCTGCTGCACTCAAGCCTGTCGCGCGACTGGCGCAACGGCATGCAGCACACCGTGCCCATCACTGGCAACTTCACCGTGCTGGGCTACCTCAACCTGACACCGTCGCTCACCATCACCGACCGCATGTACACCAACAAGGTGATGCGGTCGTGGGACGAGAAGGCGCAGCGCGAGGTCACCGACACCATCGACGGCTTCTACAACGTTTACGACTGGAAGTTCTCGGTGTCGGCGCAGACCACGCTGTACGGCTTCTACGTGCCTTGGCGCAAGCTGTTTGGCGACAAAATCGTGGCCATACGCCACGTCTTCAAGCCCAGCGTGTCGTTCAACTACGCCCCCGACTTCAGCGCAAGCCGCTATGGCTACTACGACACCTACCAGAAGACCGACGCCAACGGCAACGTGTCGCTCGTGGAGTACTCGCCATACAGCAACGGCATGTTCAGTCCGCCGGGCAGGGGCAAGACGGGAAGCATATCGGTTGACATATCGAACAACCTGGAGATGAAGCTGCGCACCGACGACGACTCCATCGGCTACAAGAAGATAAGCCTCATCGACGAGCTGGGCGCGTCGATGTCGTACAACATGGCCACCGACATACGTCCGTGGAGCGACCTCAGCACGCGCCTGCGACTGAAGCTCACCAAGAGCTACACCTTCAGCCTCAACGCCACATTCGCCACCTACGCCTATGTGCTCGACGAGAATGGCAAGCCATACGTGAGCGACCACGTGACGCGCTACAGCCAAGGACGCTTCGGACGCTTCCAGGGCATGAGCCAGAGCCTGTCGTACACGCTCGACAACAAGAAGCTGGCCAACTTCTTCAAGTGGCTGAGCGGCGAGAGGGTGAAGAAGAGCGGCAGCGACAACAACAAGGACAAGGGCGACGACGACTACGACCGCGAGACCAACGAGGACAAGAGCTTGCAGGACGCACAGCACGGGGCGAAGAAGGAGAACGCCGGCAAGGCCGAGACCGACGACGACGGCTACATGAGGTTCAGCATTCCATGGTCGCTGAGTTTCGGCTATGGCATAACCATGCGCGAAGACCAGTCGAAGTCGTTCGACTACGACAAGATGATGTATCCCTACTCGTTCTCGCAGACGCTCAACTTCAGCGGCAACGTGCGCATAAGCGACGGGTGGAACATAAGCTTCTCGTCGGGCTACGACTTCGACATGCACAAGATATCAATGACCACCGCCTCGCTGAGCCGCGACCTGCACTGCTTCAACATGTCGTGCTCGGTGGTGCTCGCCCCCTACACGAGCTACAACTTCTCGTTCCGCTGCAACGCCGCCACGCTGACCGACGCGCTGAAGTATGACAAGCGCAGCAGCTACAGCAACGCCGTGCAGTGGTATTGACGCGCAGTGTAGTACTGTGGGGTTGGCGCTGCCGCCCCGAGGGTGAGTGGCGGTGAAGGCAACGACATACACAAACCTTATAATATATGGCTGAACTTCCTGCACTTGTAAAAGACCTCGCACTGATACTCATCGTGGCTGGGGTCGTGACGCTTGTATTCAAGCGGCTTCGCCAGCCCCTCGTCTTGGGCTACATCGTAGCCGGATTTCTCGTGAGTCCGCAGTTTCCCTACACCGCCTCGGTGGCCGACTTGGCCAACGTCGACATTTGGGCAAACATCGGCGTGACATTCCTCTTGTTCTCCCTCGGTCTTGAGTTCTCGTTCAAGAAGATACTCAAGATGGGCATGGCTCCCGTGGTGGCCGCCTGCATCATCATCTTCTGCATGATGTTTCTCGGCATGGGCGTGGGCCAGAGCTTCGGGTGGAGCCGCATGGACTGCATATTCCTCGGCGGCATGTTGGCCATGTCGTCAACCACCATCATATACAAGGCTTTCGACGACTTGGGACTCCGCCAGCAGCACTTCGCCAGCATGGTGATGAGCGTGCTCATCCTTGAGGACGTGCTCGCCATAGTGCTCATGGTGATGCTGTCGGCCATAGCCGGCGGAAACGCCCCCGGCGGCGGCGAGATGATAGGCAACGTGCTGCGCATAGGCTTCTTCCTCGTGCTGTGGTTTGTGGTGGGCATATTCCTCATTCCGCAGTTGCTGCGCCGCGTGCGCAGTCTGATGACCGACGAGACACTGCTCATCGTGGCCCTGGGCCTGTGCTTCCTCATGACCGAGGTGTCAACGGCGGTGGGCTTCAGCAGTGCCTTCGGGGCTTTCGTGATGGGCAGCATACTGGCCGAGACGGTGGAGGCCGACAAGATAGAGAAGGTGGTGGAGCCGGTGAAGAACCTCTTCGGCGCCATATTCTTCGTGTCGGTGGGCATGCTCGTAGAGCCGCAGGTGCTCGTCGATTACGCATGGCCAATAGTGGTGCTCGTGCTCACCATACTCATAGGTCAGGCGCTGTTTGGCACACTGGGCTACCTGCTGAGCGGACAGTCGCTGAAGACGGCCATGCGCTGTGGCTTCTCCATGGCGCAAATAGGCGAGTTTGCCTTCATCATAGCCTCGCTTGGACTGTCGCTGGGGGTTGTCAACAACTTCCTCTATCCGGTGGTGGTGGCGGTGTCGGTAATCACCACGTTCCTCACCCCCTACATGATGCGCTTCGCCACGCCCTGCTACACGCTGCTTGAGAAGCGGTTGCCCAAGAAGGTCATCTCGGTGCTCAACAACATCACGCTCAGTCCGCAGCCGTCGGCGTCGGGCGGCACACTGTGGAGCCGGCTGCTGCGCCAGATGGCGGTGAACACCCTGATATACACCATACTCTCGGTGGCCGTGATAGCACTGATGCTCACGTTCGTGCTGCCATTCATCAAGAGTCTCATACCCGCACTGCCATGGACGGCCAACGCCATCTGCGGCGTGCTCACCGTGGTGGCCATGTCGCCATTCCTGCGCGCCATGATGATGAAGAAGAACCACAGCGAGGAGTTCAAGGCCCTGTGGAAGAGCAGCCGCGCCAACCACATACCACTGATACTCACCATTCTGGTGCGACTGGCCATAGCCTGCGCCCTGGTGTTCTACGTGTGCAACTACCTGAGCCGCTTCACCAACGCCATCATGATAACCATCGCCCTGGCACTTGTGGTGCTCATGGTGGTGTCGCGCCGACTGAAGAACAGCAGCATAAGGATGGAGCGCATGTTTGTGCAGAACCTGCGGTCGCGCGACATGGCAGCCGAGGCTGTTGGCCGCCGACGCCCACTCTACGAGGGGCGACTGCTCGACCGCGACATACACATGGTTGACATCGAAATTCCGCGCGACTCGCTGTGGGGCGGACAGACCCTGCGCCAGCTTGCACTGCGCAAGAGGTTTGGCGTGCATGTGAGCAGCATTCTGCGCAGCACCCACCGCATAAACATCCCCGACGGCGACACCGAGGTGTTTCCCGGCGACAAGCTGCAGGTGATAGGCAGCGACAACGAACTGTCGGCCATGATGTCGGCTCTGCACTCCGAACTGTATGGCGACGACGTTGACGTGGAGAAGCGGTCGATGAAACTACGCCAGATGGTGATAACCGCCGAAAGCGCATTCGTGGGCAAGACGCTGCGCGAAAGTGGCATACGCGACACCTACAACTGCATGGTGGTGGGACTGGAAGAGGGCAAGGAGACGCTCTCGCAGGTTGACCCCTCATACCGCTTCGCCGACGGCGACATACTGTGGATTGTGGGTGAGGAGATGGCCCTGGAGTCGATAGCCAAGGCGTAGGGCTTTCGCACGAGCACCGATTTTTTGTCGATTGGACGGTGCTTTTCGTCGATGCCCGTTTCGCCCACTTGTTAAACTTGTAGAAAATGCGGCGCAAGACCACGCACGGTGGTTTTGCGCCGCACTTTTTGTTGCTACCTTTGCACAACAAAACGCACGCATGGTGGCATTCGGTCGATGCGCACAGCGATGCCACAATGCGACCGCGCTGCATTCAGGAAACAAAATAGACATGAAAAAGAAAGTAAAGATTTTCGTCCCAGCCACGCTGGGAATGCTCACCGCCTTCGGGCCGTTCGTAACCGACTTCTACCTACCTGTGCTGCCCGAGATGGCCGACTTCTTCCACACGTCGCCAGCCTTGGCCTCGATGACCCTCACGTCGGGCATGGTGGGCTTGGCCGTGGGCCAGGTGTTCATAGGCCCGCTCACCGACAAGTTTGGGCGCAAGCGCATACTCGTCGGTTCGATGCTGCTCTTCGTGATTGCCTCGGTGTTGTGCATCTTCGCCCCCGACATATACCTGTTCAACGCCTTCCGCGTGCTCCAGGGCTTGGCCGGAGCCGGCGGCATAGTGATATCGAAGAGCATGGCCACCGACCTATACAGCGGCAAGGAACTGGCCAACTTCATGGCCGTGCTTGGCTCCATCAACGGCATCGCCCCAGTGGTGGCTCCCGTGGTGGGCGGAGTGATGGCCGGAGTGGCCTCGTGGCAGGGCGTGTTCTGCCTGTTGCTCATGGTGGGTGTGGTGCTCATGGTGTGCAGCACGCTGCTCAAGGAGACGCTTGTGCCCGACAAGCGCATACGCAAGAGCCTACCCAAGGTGTATGCCAACCTGTTCCACGTGTTCCGCAACCCGGTGTTCTCGCTCTGCTGCCTGTCGTCGATGGGCATCTTCTTCATGTTCTTCGGCTACATAGCCTCGTCGCCGTTCATCCTGCAACAGGTGTATGGTCTGTCGCCATTCCAGTTTAGCCTCTGCTTCGGGCTCAACGCCTTCATGATAGGCATAGGGGCGGCCTTGGCCACGCAGTTCCGCCGCCAGTCAACATGCCTGAAGTGCGGAGCCATCGACCTGTTCATAGCCATCGTCGTACTGGCCTTTTGTCTGCTGGCGCACATGCCACTGCTGGTGGTCATGGCCGCCTACATCTATGCCATGACCAGCTTTGGACTGATGCAGCCGCCCCTCACGGCCATTGCCCTCGACAGCGAGCGCAACAACGCCGGAGCGGCCAGTGCCATGTTTGGCGCAGTGCAGTTTGTGGCCGGAGCCTTGGCCAGTCCCATCGTGGGTCTTGGCCGCATCGAGGTGATGTCGTCGGCGGTGATGTTCGTAGGCGCGCTGCTCAGCTTGCTGCTCATCCTCTCGCTCGTGGCACGGCTGCGCCGTGGCGACTCGAAGTTCTGAAATTCTGAAAAGTGCAGGAAAGCGAACTACCCCACGCATTTACAGGAAGATACAAGGAGAATTATGTAAATTAGCTTTGTTGGATTTTGAGAATATTTTCTATGTCGCTATTTCGTCTTTAATATCATATGTTTTTAAGCATATGTATTTGAATATTTTCATATTTACCTGGGAAAAGTCAAATTCAGAGGCTCTTTGCGGCAGACTGATAACCGCCAATTAATCAGCAAGCACAAAACAAACCGTCGCGCGGATAAGCGCATTATGCAGGAAAAGCGGTAATTTTGCG
Organism: Lachnospiraceae bacterium; assembly: GCA_963659505.1. Lineage (GTDB taxonomy): Bacteria > Bacteroidota > Bacteroidia > Bacteroidales > Bacteroidaceae > Prevotella. Next base: position 1,773 of record CAVKUV010000094.1, on the reverse strand, counting down.
CTTGGTAATGACAAGTAATCTATGAAGACAATAGGCAACAAGGCCACAAACGCCATTCTTGCTGTTGCGGCCGTGGTTTTGGCCGCACTGTGCTTCGCAAGCATAGCCTCGCCACTGAACTTCGACAGCGAGAAGGCCACGCGCGAGGATGCCGTGAAGCAGAGGCTGATGCAGATACGCACAGCCGAGGAGTGCTACTTGAAGGCCGAGGGTCGCTACTGCGCATCGTTCGACACGCTCGTTGCCCGTGGCTACATGGCCGACTCGCTGCGCTACATTCCCCACGGCGACGGACAGCAGTTTGAGTTGAAGACATCGATGGCCATGTCGCCCACAGGCAAGGCGCAGCCAACGATGCTTTGCGGCGCAAGATATGAGGCGTATCTCGACGGTCTCGACGACAGTTCCGTCGGCGAGGCCACCAACGAGGCCACCGCCACGGGCGGATATCCAGGACTGTGCATAGGCAACCTGGCCACGCCAAACGGCAACGCGCCAAACTGGAGATAACACATTGCATAAGTGGCAGTAAAAATCATACCAACTTATTTTTTCACCGTCAATAAACGAAACATAAAGGATATGAGATACGCAATCATTGGATCGGGAGCCATAGGCATATACTATGGCGGACTGCTGGCAAAGGCCGGCAAAGAGGTGCATTTCCTGCTGCACAGCGATTATGAGTATGTCAAGGAACACGGACTGAGAGTTGACTCGTGCGACGGGTCGTACACTCTGCCCGTGGTGAACGCCCACAAGACAACGGAGACGATACCCACGTGCGACGTGGTGATAGTGGCCCTGAAGACCACCGCCAACGACCTGCTGCCGCAGATGCTGCGACCTGTGGTGGGCGACAACACCATCGTGCTGCTGATACAAAACGGCATCGGGGTGGAAGCCGACCTGCAAGCGGCCATGCCAAACGCGCAGATTGCCGCCGGCGTGGCCTACATATGCACACTGAAGCAGGGGCCGGGACGCATAGAGCACTTCGGACTTGGCCGCTTGAGCGTGGCAAACTACTCATGCCACGACACCGACAGGCTCGGCGCAATGGTGGACGAGATGGTATCGGTGGGCTTGAGGGTGAAGCTCGCGCAGTCGTATAATGACATGAGGTGGCAGAAGGCCGTGTGGAACATGACGTTCAACGGCATGACTGTGGCGTGCAACGCGCCCTCGGCACCAAGTCTGCTGCAAGACGACGACACAAAGCGCACCATACGCGCCATGATGAGCGAGATAGTGGCGGCCGCCAACGCCTGTGGCGCAAGTGGGGTGAACGAGGACTATGCCGACCGCATGATGGACATGACGGCCAAGATGCCGCAGTTTGCGTCGAGCATGAAGTTCGACTTCGACCACCACAAGCCAATGGAGCTGCACTACCTCTATGAGAAGCCTATAGAGGAGGCCCGCCGCCACGGCTGTAAAATGCCACTCATCGAGGGGTTGGCCGCCAAGCTGGCGGAAATGAACGCAAAGCAAACGACATAAGCCTCATCCACACGTTAAACGTAATAGAGGGAAAACAAGTTGGCATGATAAGACATCAAATCATGCCAACTTGTTTTTTTGTGGTTACCGTCACTAAGTAATGTTCAAAAAAAATAACTTGAGCAAGTTTGTAGAGTATGCCCATATCCGTTATTTGGTCTGTCTAGCCCTGTCTTTTTGCCGTTTTTGCGACTTCTTTTCAGTCACATAGCCCGCTATGCTCCTTCAAAGAAGCCGGCAAAACCGACTAAAAATACAGGGCAAACTTGC
>CAVKUV010000093.1:0-10009 GCA_963659505.1 Lachnospiraceae bacterium | reverse complement strand
GATTCCTTCTTTTGGTGGCAAAATCTCCTTACCCCCGACAGTTGCGGATTTGAGGGTTATAAAACAACTTTGGGTTGAAGGCAATTTCTTCGGGCCAACCTGGAACAAGATTTTCCGCCGTGAGATAATCGAGAAATACCACATACGGTTTGATGAGCGAGTATCCATCAGGGAAGACGAACTCTTCACTTTCGAATATTGCCAATACATCAATAGCATCAAGGCACTTGACACATATAGCTACAACTACCAAGTGACTAGCAATTCACTGATGCGGCAGAAGTATCGGACTCCCCAAGAACTTATGCATGTTTACAATCGCTCTTATCAAGCCGCTTTGCAATTAAGGGTGGACGACGAACTGAAGGCGTTGTTTGAGCAATACTACTCCGACTCCTTGGGATGGATGTTCTGGATGTTGTATTTCCCTCGCAAACTTGCCAAACGGCAGGACAGACTGTTTTATCTCGGTAAAATCCACTCTTGGAACAAGGCGCACCCCAGCAGCATGTGCAATAGGATAATAGTAAATCCATTGATTACAGACTATTGCCAATTGATAAGATATGTGGTGAGGTGCTTCGCCATATTATTACGTTTGAAACGAATATAGTTATTATACGCAAAACTTTATATGTTTAGGAATATACGCAAAACGAACAAGATTGTATTGGCGATCATTGTCTTGGCTTTTTTTATGGGAGACAATGTGTGTAATAAGTTTGGCTTCAGTTTGCCAGTCTTCAAATTGATACTTTGTATTCTGTGTGCAGTCTCATTGCCACGAATAAAAAGTATATACAAGACAAATCCACAAGTCATACATCTGTTGGTGTTCTGCTTTTTATATATGATTTTCAAAATTGCAACAGGAGGACAAGCCGGAAACACTATGATGGGGATAACGGTTATATTGCCAATCTTTATATATGTTGCATATAGAGTAATGGAAAAGGACAGGAATGCACTTGCATATAAGAATGTATTATACTTAGGATATGTATATGAATGCTTAGTTGCATTAATAGAACGAATAATGCATACGCATATATTTCTGTGGAATATAGATATAGATACAGCTGATTACATAATGGATTTCGACATGACAGAGTTTCGTTCTTGGGGCTTGTATGGTCATCCCTTGCAAAACGCTGTGGTTATCGAAGTGTTTATCCTTTTTATCCTTGTATTTGAGCAGAGAGTCAAATACAAATATGCACTGTCGATACTTGGGGTGTTGGCAATCTTGTGTTTCAATACAAGAGCAGCCATAGTCATGTCGTCACTTTCCGTTGTTTTATATACCATTTATTGGTTGCGTAAAGGCCGAATATCAGTGGCCACGAAAAGTTCTATGTTGATAGCGCTATTCTTCATTATTGGGGGTGTGTATTACTTATTCTCACAAGGTATGATTGGTGGCAGACTTTCTTCTATGGGTCTCTATGACGATAGCAGTGCCGCTGTCAGAGTTGCGGCTTTGGATATCTTCAAATATTACAACTTGTCAGATTTCATATTCGGCATTAGTCAACATGAGACAGCCATGCTGAAGTTTAGGTTAGGACTTATTGCCGTAGAAAATTTCTGGCTAAACTGGATGCTTGGGTATGGCGTTGCGTTTATAGTTGGGCTTATATTCTTTTATACGCCTGTAATAAAAAGAGTATTGTCTGGCTCAACGTTTTTCATAAAAACATTTTTGTTTTTGCCTTTTATTGTATTAGCCAGCACAAACCCTTCTCTTGCAGTCTCTATAGTGCCTACTACGGCATTTTTATTATTATCACATATTATGCCATTGGCAAATTCTAGACAACAATGAAACTTTCAATAATCATCCCGGTCTACAACGCCTCGCAATATTTGGGGGAATGTCTGGACAGTGTCTTTTCGCAGGCGTTCGACGGCGGTTATGAGGTCATAGCTGTCAACGACGGCAGCACCGACGACTCATTGGCCATTTGCGAGGACTATGCGTCGAAGCACGCCAACATGAAGGTGCTGACTGGTGAGAACGCAGGAGTGAGTGCGGCACGCAACAAAGCCTTGGATGCGGCACAGGGAGAATGGCTCGTGTTTGTCGATGCCGACGACAAGTTGCTTCCCGGTGCGTTGGCCACTCTTTGTGCAAGAGAGAGGCTGACATCCGCCGATTTGGTGCTCGCCAATGCTGTAAAGCTCATTGACGGCAAGACGACAAAGCCTTTCCTGAAACTTTCTTGCGAGACCTTGCCCAATGCAATATGCCACATCAAGCATTTTGCCCTTTGGGGCTATCTTATTCCTGCAAAGGTCGTGAAGCAGTACGGCATTCGGTTTGTCGAAGGACTGGCCTATTCCGAAGACCGCATATTCATATACCAGTTGGCGCAGTATTGCCAAACCATAGCCTATACGGATGTGCCAGTCTACGCATACCGCATCAACCCCACATCGGCTTGCCAGAGCAAGAATGGGGTGCGGAAGGCAAAGCACCATTTCCTTGCCGCCTATCATTTGCACCAGATAGCCGCCACCTATCAGAATGCAGACAAACGCATATTTAGGCATCTGACCAACGAGGCCAACCATGTGGTCAACCTTGGCATATATATGTTTTTGCAACAGACGCATGGCTTGAAGCAGCTGCGTGAGGTGAAGGCTGAATACGACAAGCTGTTTGGCATGGCAATGAAATGGAGCATGAGATTTTACGTAAATGTCGTCTTTGACTACCTTACCATACAAAGGCGGCGAGTTGTAACATTCAAAAAGCAATAGACCATGAAGTTTAGCGTGATAACACCTGTGTACAACCGTGAGGACTGCATCTCTCGCTGTATAGAGAGTGTGCTGAGACAGAGCTTGTTAGCAAACCTATCGGGGGGGGGTAGAATAGAGCATGTGATAGTGGACGACGGCAGCACAGACCTTACCGCCAAGATATGCGAGGGCTATGCCAAAAACAATGGCTGTATCAAGTTCATGAAGATGCCGCACAATGCAGGCACCAACGCCGCGCGCAATGCAGCGATAAAGGCCGCCACCGGCGATTGGATTGTCATTCTCGACAGCGACGACTATTTCGTGGATGATGCGTTGGAATATATGGCGCAAACCATAGAGGCAAATCCCGAATACAGGCATTTCATGTTTGCACCCGATGACGTTGACTACAATGTGCCATTCTTCAATGGCTGCCAGAGCAAAGTTCTTGCGTATGAAGACTTTCTTAAAGGCTGGGTTAAGACTGGGTTTATACATTGCATCGCTGCGGATACGATGCGGAAGTATCCGTTCGACGAACAAGTGCGCATCCATGAGGGAGTCTTCTTCCTGTCCTTTTATAAGGAGGCACAGAAGATGCTTTTCACCAACCGCATAGTAACAATACGTGAACGTGGCCGTTCCGACTCCGTAACGCTGGACTGCGTCAGGAGCAACAAGACATTGACCGAGCGGGCAACACTCGCCAACGAGATGATGCTTGACAGGTTTGGTGACGACTTCTTGAAGTTTGGCTGTTCGGCTATGCTGAAGTATATATACGTTATTCTGTATGACAACTACTTGTTGTTGAGCCAGTATAAAAAGATAGAATGGCTCGAACAACTTTATGGGGAGCGATATAAGGACAGTATTGCCAAGACGAAGAAAATGAGCATTCTGCGCGTCATGCGCATCATGCATTTGGGAGAGTGTTACCGTTTGTTGCTGCAAAGCTACCTATGGCTGAAGTATAAAATATTGAAATACAAGATAAAATGAATACCGACACAGAGCTATTTGATTACTCCGTTGTAATAAGAACCTTAGGCACATCAGGCGAAAAATACCATTCCCTGTTGCAGTCCGTAGAAAAACAGACGGTTAAGCCACGTGAAGTTATTGTAGTGATGGCTCATGGTTATGAACAGTCGCCTTTTCATACCGACTGCGAACGAGTGGTTTGGACACGCAAAGGTATGGTTAATCAGCGCCAAGTGGGCTTCGAGAAATCAAGGTCGCCATATTTGCTTGTTGTTGACGATGACATAGCTTTTGAAAGTGACTTCGTAGAGAGGCAATATACTCAATTACAGGCTTCTGGAGCCGACTGCATATTTCCTGTAACAGGATTCGGGGGGGGTAAAAACAGACTGAAAGACATACGGAGTTTTTTGATTGGGAGCAAACGCTACTCATCACGTCGAAATCCGTATTCCCTTCGAATAGGATGTACTGCGGGCACTATTGTCAACACATCAATGACGGCAGATGAGCCACATTGGTGTCAGACCGCAAATTTCCAATGTTTTTTCCTTAGGCGAGAAATGGCATTAGGCGTGCATTTGGAGGAAGAAATGTGGTTGGAGGATACTGGCTACGCCTGGCCTGACGACCAAGTGTTTTTCTACAAGGCATGGCTCAATGGCTTTCGTATTTTGCTCACTCCGTTCATCTGCTATCGGCATCTGGATGCAAGGTCGGGCAATGTGAAGACAAACAAGGACTATAAGGACAATTACCTTCATCAGCGCAACATCACCATCTTCTGGTATCGCTTCCTTTGGAAGCCTGCAAGCGGATGGAAAAGGAAAGTGGTTCTGGTCTGCGGACTTGCATACACGATAAGTATGAGAACATTGCTATACATCATGAAATGTATAGTAAGAAGAAACTGGAGCAATGTTGGTAAAGGACTTGATGGATTCTTTGCCGCTCTGAAATTCAATCGAAACAAATAAAGATATTATATGATACCAAAAATCATTCATTATTGTTGGCTCAGCGATGAGCCGATACCTGACAAGCTGCAGCGGTGCATGGACAGCTGGAGGAAGTTCATGCCCGACTGGCAGATTGTGCGCTGGTCAACCAAGAACTTTGACATAGACTCTGTGCCGCTGGTCAAGCAAGCCTACCAAAACAAGAAATGGGCCTTTGCTGCTGACTACATCAGAATCTATGCTTTGGACAAAATGGGGGGGGTATATCTCGACTCCGACATCATGCTCTATGGCTCGCTTGAGCCGCTTCTGAAAGCAGATTTCGTGTCAGCGGTTGAAAATCACCCTTCATACGAAGAGATACAACTAAACAAAAAATTACGCACCACCGACAAAGAAGGCCATCGCATAGGTGAGGGAATGAAAGTGTATGGAACGGGCGTTCAGGCGGCACTGCTGGCCTCGGTAGCCCACCATCCTCTACTCGCAGACATTCTGAATTTCTATGAGCACACTTCTTTGGACGAGATATTGACCAACAGGCTCACCGCCCCCACAGTCATCGCCTACCACTGCGAGAAGTATGGTTTTGTGTATAAGGACATGGAGCAGAGGCTCGCTTCAGACATCCTTCTATACCCCACTTCCATCATTGGCAACTATGACCAAAAGGGTAAGGACAGCGTAGCCATACACCAGTGTGCCGGCAGCTGGACAAAGAAGACCTTGAAAGGCAGAATAGCCAAGCAGCTGAACAAATACCAGATATACAAAGACTTGATTTTCACGCTGAAGTCGAAGTTCCGACGGTGAGAGTCCAGTTGTCTATATAAGTCTATGTTCAGAATGGGTACGTCTGTAGTGTCAATATCTTGCGATATGCGTGGTGAGAAAACATTCACTACAAGATTAAATGATACCCAAGATTATTCATTATTGTTGGTTCGGCAACAAGCCGATGCCCAAGGAACAACAAGCTTATATAGAAGGTTGGAAAAAGTTGATGCCAGACTATGAATTCAAGTGCTGGTCAGAAAAGAACTTTGATGTCAACATAACCGCATTTACGCGTGAAGCCTATGAGGCAGGCAAGTTGGCCTTTGTGGCCGACTATGCCCGTGTGTATGCCTTGGTTCATGAAGGCGGCATCTACATGGACACCGACGTAAAGCTGTTAAGTTCGCTGGAGCCTTATAGGCAGAAGCATCGCGTGTTTACCTCGTATGAGTTCAACACGTCGAGAAACGAGATGGAGCTATATCGTTCTCGTGTTGACGAAAACTACGACCGCCGCGACAAGAGCATACTGAAGGTGCCTGGCAATGGCATGCTTTCGGCTCTTGTAGGCGCAGAGGCTAACCACCCATTTCTTGTAGATCTGCTGAATTACTACAACACCATCCATTTCCAATATGCGATGGACAATCGGCTGACCATCCCGACAACGCTTGCCTTGATGGGTGAGAAATATGGATTTAAATATCATAATATAGAGCAGAGCCTGTCGGAGGGTATCCATATCTATGATGCCTCTGTCTTTGCCGATTTCTACAATGCCACTTCTTCTACAGTGGCCGTTCATTATTGCGACGGCAGTTGGGTGGAGAAGAGCGCGTTAGGAAATATAAAGTCTAAGCTATACAGGATAGCTTGGCTTAGAAAAATAGTACTTACTTTATGGAAAAAGTAATCCCCAACATCAATTATACACTCTCCCACAGCCTCTGCACTGGCTGTGGCATATGCGAGGGCGCATGCCCGTCGCACGCCATACGCATGGAGGTGAGCGGCGGACGCTTTGTGCCACGCATCGACGACAGCCTTTGCAAGAACGCCAAGGGGTGTCACCGCTGCCACGACGCCTGTGCCGGACTGGGAATAAATCTGGCGCAAATAGCAAAGGAAAATCTGTTCTTCGAGGATACCAGGCACGACGACTTTGTGGGCAACTACATCAGTTGCCACACCGGCCACAGTACCGACGAATACATTCGCTACCACTCCGCCTCGGGCGGCATGGTGAGTCAGATGCTGATATGGCTCTTGGAAAAGGGATATATCCAAGGGGCGGTCGTCACTAAGTTTGACCCCGACAACGAGTTGTTGGTCAAGTCGTTTGTGGCAACGACCAAGGAGGAAATCCTTGCGGCCAAGAGTTCGAAGTATTCGCCCGTTACGCTCAACACCGCCATACAGGAGATAAAGCGGCGCGAGGGCAAGTTTGTCATTGTGGGCTTGCCTTGCCACATGCAGAGCTTACGCAAATACGAGCAGCTCGACAAACGTTTCAAGGAGAAGATATTCGGCTACTTCGGCATCTACTGTTCCTGCGGCAGAACGTTCTATCTGACGGAGTATGCCTTCCGTGAGCGTGGCATCGACAAGAGCCGCCTCACCTATTTCGCCTACCGCGACGAGGGCTGCTTAGGCTCAATGGTGGCGCGTCAGCGCCCGACAGGTATCAGGATTGCTAGTAATTCTGAAACCTGTCTTTGTGGAGACGAAGTCTACAAAGACAGGTATCAGAATTACTACCATCCGCTCCGCACATTCTTCGTTCCTCAAAGATGCCATTTTTGCATCGACCACTACGCCGAATTGGCCGACGTGTCGTTTGGCGACATACACGTTGCGCCTTACAAGGACGACAAGATAGGCATCAGTTCGTGGGTGATACGCAACGAGAAGTTCGCGCAGCTCTTCGAGGAGGCCAAGAGCGACGGCGTAATCACTATGGACGACTTGCAAATCGAGGTGCTGAAGGCTTCGCAGAAGGTGGCGTTCCACAAGAAGCGTCGTTCCACCACCTACCTGAAGCTGCACCGGCTGCTTGGCCACAAGGTGCCATGCTACGACGTGGCCCTGCCCGACAACCATCCCCTGAAGTCGGTTGTCGCCTATTTCAACCAAATGACGCAGGGCTTCATTGGTAGAAGAAAATGGCTCTGGTGGATTGTCAAGCCATTGAAGATGACTCCGCCACAAGACTAATATCAAATTGTTTGGATTTTATGACAATCAAAAATATAGGTTGTGTCATTGCCTACCGCAAGGGACACACCAACTACGGCACCTCGCTGGTGGGCTATGCGCTCATCAAGAAGCTGCAGGCGATGGGCTACAGTGTGGAGGTGATAAACTACATCAAGCAGCTGTCGCTCCCGGAGAAGGCTGCTTGGGTAATCAATGCCATGCGTTGCGACATGGGCGGCATCTTGCTGGAGAGGTTTAAGGGCAAGAGCGACCTGAAGAACAATGCCGAGTATGCCGCCAACATCAAGGTGCGCACGGAGGCTGTCGAGGCTTACAAGGAACGGAAGTTCATACCTCTGTTCAAGGACTATCGTGGATATGCCGCTTTGCATGAAGGTTCAAGGAATTACGATGCCGTAGTGGTGGGCAGCGACCAGGTGTGGACTCCGCTCAGTCTGCCCACCAAGTTCTACAATCTGTTCTTCGTCGACGACAGTGTGCGCAAGGTGGCCTACGCTTCGAGCTTCGGGGTGTCGGTGATACCTGGTTTCCAGCGCAAGGCCACAGGGGCTTATCTTGACAGGTTCTATCGCATCGGCGTGCGTGAGGTGAAGGGCAAGGAGATTGTGGACAGTCTCTCTCGCCAGAAGGCGGCGGTGGTGGCTGACCCGACAATGCTCCTCTCGCCAGACGAGTGGATGGAGGAAATCAAGGATAGCAAGGTGAGGGCGACCGAGCCGTATATCTTCTGCTACTTCTTGGGCACTAACATGGAGGCTCGCGAGGCCGCTTGCAAGTTGAAGCAGGCCACTGGCTATAAGATAGTGACGCTGCGCCACATGGACGAGTATGTGGCGAGCGACGAGCTGTTTGGCGACGAGGCTCCATACGATGTCGATCCCAATGACTTCCTGAAGTACATCAGTGGTGCGGCTTACGTGCTGACGGATTCTTTCCACTGCTCCGCCTTCTCCATCCAGTTTAAGCGCAAGTTCATGACGTTCTATCGCTTCAAGTCGTCGAGCAAGGGGTCGCGCAATTCGCGCATCGACAGTTTGCTTGGTACGTTCGGGTTGCAGGATAGGCTATATCAAGGCGACATCATGAGGGTGACGGGGGATATAGATTATGACAAGGTGCATGAGACGTTGAAAGACTATCGGGATAAGTCGATTGCCTTCCTGCAAGAATCACTGCGGTAATTGTCGTGATTTCATTTCTTAGGTACCACGGATAATTCTTGAACACGAATATCACGAATAACACGAATGTTTCTTGAAAACGGAATTTGTTGTGCTTACAATGTCGCAAGCCTTATTCGTGTAATTTGTGAAATTCGTGTTCAATATAAAAATATCTTCGTGTTCAAGGCAAAATGTCCTCGTAGTTTTGTCAATCGCAAACGGGCTTGCTGTAAAACAGCACAATAAGTTTGGCGGCTTAATATTTTCATCCTATATTTGCGGTATATATTATACAGGTGGCCGTTGAAGTCGTCTAAACTTTTATTATGAGGAGATAAAAGGTCAAATAAATCTTCGTCAGAAAAGTTCAGACGACTCTGGAATGTAGCCGCCAATAACCGATAAAAAGGACAGCAATGATGGAGACCACAACATTCAACCCAATCCAGCAGCATTTGTTGCGGATGTTCTCGCTCAACAGTTCGGAAGAGACCCTTTTGGAGATGAAGAATGTGCTGACAGAATATTACGCAAAAAAGGTTGAAGCCACGTTCAACAAACTTTGGGACGATGGCATACTGGACCAAAAGAAGCTCGACGAGCTTCGTGGCCAGGATTTGCACGCCTTGTATTTAAAGAAGCGATAAATGGCAAGGCGCATTGTGCTTGACACGAATGGCTTGATTCAAAGCATCCCGTCGGCAAGCCCATACCATAAGATATGGACGGACTTTTTGGAGGGACGATTGGTGTTGTGCGTGACCACTTCCATATTGGAGGAATATGAGGAAATATTAATGCGCCTTGTGGGTGAACATGCAGCATCGGATGTCGTAAATGTGATATTGAACTGTTCAAGCACATCGTTGGTAAACACGTATTACGATTTCAATTTGATTGAGGCAGACCCAGACGACAACAAATTCGTTGATTGTGCAATTGCCGCAAATGCAGAATTCATAGTGACGGAGGATCGTCACTTTAGGCGGGTTCTATAAATTGCCTTTGATGGATTTTTGAATTTTAGCCGAGCAGATTTTGCTTTGGATAAGATAGGCTGCACCTCAGCAATTGAAGCGAGCTTCATTGCATTCGGTTTGCACTATCTTTCTTTCTGAAAGAGCATAGCGGGCTATGCGACTGAAGAAGAAAGTGAAATAT
>CAVKUV010000092.1:0-10118 GCA_963659505.1 Lachnospiraceae bacterium | reverse complement strand
AGATTTTACCACGATGGGCTGAAAGCCCTATACTACATAGCCCAGGCTGGCGCCCTGGGTACATCAGGTCATCACCCGTCGCCCTGAAAGGGCAAAAGTGTATAGACTATAATGCGCAAGGCTATATACTTTTGCCCTTTCAGGGCGAGTGGATACACACAACCAAACCCAGGGCGTTGCCCTGGGCTATGAAGTTGTTGGGCTTTCAGCCCGTACAAGTGCAAATCTGAACAAGTTGTTCTTTTTAAACGTTACTAAGCTTGCCAGTTAGTGGGTGCGGTGTCTCACCGCACACCAAGCCCAGTTGCGGCAGTTGCGACGTGAGACACGTCGCCCACTACTTGCCCACCTTCCACAACAGGTACATCAAATTGGACAGCCTAATATATACCACCCTGTGATAACCCTTCAAATGCAGGCCATTTCGTAACTATGCCGTTTACGACTCGTAACTATGCCGTTTACGCATGCTAACTATGCCATTTACGACCCGTAACTATGCCATTTACGATGGCTAAGTGGCATAGTTACGAATCGCAGTGGCGAAGGGCATAGGAGGTACGGCGCCTCGCCGTACCAAAAAGCGTAAGCTTTAACCCCATCGACACGTTGGCAAATTAGTAGGCGCTGCGTCCTCGCTGCGCCCTCCCCGCTCTCGCCTCGCTACCTTTTTCATATTTGTTTCTTCGCGTTGGGCGCAGTGGGGACGCAGCGCCTACTAAGTTTGCCTTGTTTGCTTCAACAATTTAATTCTTCACTCTTCGTTCTTCACTCTTCACTCAAAAAGCATTTGTGCGCCCTGAAAGGGCAATTGCACATAGCCCAGGGCAACGCCCTGGGGACAAGTGAAGGAGGTAACTTGCGCCCTGAAAGGGCAACTGCGTGAAACCAACATCGCCAACCACTAAATAGTAACTGTAACCTCATGCAGCTGCCCTTTCAGGGCGCAGGTTTGCTTTTGACCCAATTACCCAGGGCGTTGCCCTGGGCTATGTGTAGCTGCCCTTTCAGGGCGACCACGGTGCTTATTCTTTGCTCGGGCGCAGCGGGGACGCAGCGCCTACTAAGTTTGCCTTGTTTGCTTCATGCATTAGGGGCGCAGCGAGACGCAGCGCCTACTACATAGTCTCATTCACTTGTCGTGCGGTGAGACACCGCACCCACTACATAGCCCTTGCCCCTTGGCAATTAAATTCTTCACTCTTCATTCTTCACTCTTCATTCTTCATTCTTCATTCTTCACTCTTCATTCTTCATTCTTCATTCTTCATTCTTCACTCTTCATTCTTCATTCTTCATTCTTCACTCTTCACTCTTCACTTACTTTTGTATTACATATTTCGTTGTTTTTGTCCGCTTTTCCTCATTTCACCCCCCCCCTTTTAACTATTTTTAATAATATTCCATGCAATGTTCGCTTTGCTTTGAATTTTTATATACTGTACATATTTTAATTTTCGAAAAATGACTAACTTTGCACCCTATAAGGGATTAAGTCTGTTAAGACGTGTTCAGCAGAACGCCATTGATGGGAACATTGACGCTCGGGAACACATATTAAATAAGTAAAAAGAGGTGTGGATAAAATGATGAGACGTAAGCTGATCCTTGCGATGACCTCGTTTCTCCTGTGCGGCAACGCCATGGCGGTGTCGGTAGAGAAGAAGTACCCCTACGTGGTGGTGCTTGACGACAGCGTGCGCCAGATAGAGATGAGCGACTCGCTCTTCTATCGCATCTCGCGCAAGGTGATATTCCCTGTCAACAAGTACGTCATCCCTGACAACTCCCAGTTCCGCCGCGAGCTGCTCAACGAGATACTGCCATACTTCGACAACCGCGACTATGTGCTTGAGTCGATGTACATACGTGGAGCGGCATCGCCCGAAGGCCCCTATGGCTGGAACTGCACCCTGAGCCAGCTGCGCCGCAAGGCCCTGCTCAAGCTTATCAACGACAACGTGAAGCACCCCGTTGACAGTCAGCTCAAGATCAACGAGGTGCCCGAAGACTACATCTACCTGCTTCTGCTCATGAAGGAACGCCACGACCGCGACTACTCGCGCGTGGCCGCCGTGGTCAATAAGTATATCGACACCGACCAGAAGCGGCTCAAGCAGGAGCTGATGGCCATGGACGGCAAGCGGCTGTGGCGCCGACTGCTCAAGGACTACTTCCCCGAGATGCGCGCCGCCCGCGTGGTGCTCTTCTTCAAGAAGTATGTCGATGTCAACGCCAAGAAGATAGAGCCGGCGACGTTCTCGGCCACTACGGTCGAGGAGCCGCAGTTGCCTGCCATCGACATGCCCGCGCTCGACGCCGGGTCGCTGCGCCTGCCGCGCCGCGAGATGCTGTCGGTGAAGACCAACCTGCTGCTCGACCTCGCCTATATGCCCTTCGGCTACAACCGCTTCTGCCCAATACCCAACATCGCCGTGGAGTATTACCCCTTGCACGGCCACTTCACCTATGGCGCGTCGTTCGACTGCCCATGGTGGCAGAACTACACCGACCACAAGTATTTCCAGGTGCGCAACTACCAGCTTGAGGCGCGCTACTACTTCCGCGACGGCAGTGTGGAGCGCACGGGCTATGGCCGTGGCGCCGCCTTCACGGGATGGTATCTGCAGGGCTACGCCAACTTCGGCCTCTATGGCATCTGCTTCACCGCCAACCGTGGCTGGGAGGGCGAGGGCATTGGCGGCGGACTGGGCTTCGGCTATGTGCTGCCTCTCACCAAGACCGGCCACTGGCGACTGGAGCTGGGCGCGCAGCTGGGCGTGTTCTGGACCAAGTACGACCCCTATCAGTATGAGAGCGTGCTCTATCCCGACCGCCACGACAACCTATATTATTATAAGTGGGACAAGTGGGGCAACCTCTTCCGCCGCCGCCAGCACCAGCTCACGTGGTTCGGACCCACGCGCGTGGGCATAACGCTCACCTACGACCTGCTCTACCGCCGCCGCGCCAAGAAGGGCGTGAGCCTGAAAAGTTGGGAGGTGGCGCGATGAAAGCATTCATGACTAAGCGAAATATCATGCGGCTCGCGCCCGTGGCCCTCGTGGCCGCAATGGGCATGGTGGCCGTGGGATGCGAGCGAAAGCCCGAACTATACCTCGACTACAACGGCCAGATCGAGACCGAGCTGCCCATGGTGGAGCTTGAGCTTGACGTGTTCTGGGACTACAACGTCGACACCGAGGGCACCTACGACTGGCGAAGCGAGTGGTACTATGGTTGGGACGACGCCGACCAGCAGCTATTCGGCGACATCGGCTACACCAAGCCGTCGTCGTTTCAGATACGCCGCTACTACACCGGCGACGCGGCCTATGCCGCCCACACCAGTGTCTACTCCGACCTGATTAGCGGCTACACCTATTCGGCGGCGTTCGACTGGGGCTTCTGGGACTTGCTCGCGTGGAACGACATCGTCACTTCCGACGGCATTCAGAGTCTGCGCTTCGACGAGCAGTCGTCGCTCGACTACGTTATGGCCTACACCGGACAGACCATGAGTTCGGCCATGTACCAGTCGCCCAAGTACACGCGCTCGTTCTACCAGCCCGAACAGCTGTTCAGTGCCTACACCCAGGCCGTGGAGATCAACAAGAACCTCGAAGGCTTCACCTACGACGCCGACCGCAACGTGTGGGTAAAGCAGTTGCAGATGCTGCTCACGCCCGTCACCTACATTTATCTCACCCAGGTGATCGTTCACCACAACAACGGTCGCATCACAGGTGTCGATGGCAACGCCAACCTGTCGGGCATGGCGCGCAGCGTCAATGTCAACACCGGCGTCACGGGCGACGACCCCGTCACCGTTTACTACTACACGCGCTTCAAGAAGGGGTGCGACAAGAATGGCGAGAACGTTGACATCGCCGGCGGCCGACTGGTTACGTTTGGCATGTGCAACGTCAACGGCAGCCGCGCCAACGCCACCTACAACGATGGCGTGCGCCACTACATGGATGTCAACATGCAGTTCAACAACGGCATGGACTCCACCTTCGTCTTCGACGTTACCAATCAGGTGCGCCGCCGCTACAAGGGTGGGGTGCTCACCGTCGAGCTTGACGCCGACACCATCAAGATACCAACCCGCAAGGGCGGCTCCGGCTTCGACGCCACCGTCAAGGACTTTGAGGATGGCGGAACGCATGAGTTTGACATGTAGGAGGGAAATGAAGAGTGAAGAACGAAGAATGAAGAATATTCTTAAATGAAGAATTAAGAATTAAGAGTGAAGAATTGAATTGCCAACGAGGCAATGTAGTGGGTGCGGTGTCTCACCGCACACCAAGCAAACGAGGCTATGTAGTAGGCGCTGCGTCCTCGCTGCGCCCTAAAGCATGAAGCCAACAAGGCAAACATTAAAACGACGACGATATGAACACCGTGACTATTGACAATACGACATATAAAGAGATGAGCGACTTCGCCCGACAGAACAACGTGAGCATTGCCGAAATGCTGAAAGACTACTGTCATGACTTCATTGAGTATGTCAAGTCGAAGAAAAACAGCAACGCCACAGCGTCAGCCTCGCTTGGGCAGGACTTCATAAACCGCTTCAGTGGAAGCGAGTGGGAAAACGAAAAATCACCCGTGGATGTGGTGGAGGACTACCGTCGCAATAGCTATTCAGACCCCGATAAACAAATTGTGTGGTAATGGCGGCTATGGGACAATATCTACTTGACACGTGTGTCTGCATTGCTGTGTTGCAAGGTAACAAGCAAATATTGCAGAAAATCTCTTCCGTTGGTGTCGAAAACTGTAATGTCTCTGAGATGACCATAGCTGAACTCTACTACGGAGCCAGCAAGTCTGGGCGTGAGAAACATTTTCAGGATGTGAGCGACATCATGCGCTACTTTCGGGTCGTGCCAGTGTTTACTTCGTTGCGTACTTATGGCGATGTAAAGGCAACGTTGGAGTCCCGAGGCAACAGAATTGACGAAATGGACTTGCTGATAGGTAGTACAGCTCTCTACAACGGCATGACCATGGTAACTCATAACACCAAACACCTAACCAGAATACCTGGCATCGAAATACAAGATTGGGAGATGTAGCGCAGAGCGAAGGGCATAGGAGGTACGGCGCCTCGCCGTACCATTCACCCTCGTGAAGCCAAGCACCCCAAAACACTAACAACAACAACACACACACACGACATCACTGAATAATAACAACGATATGGACAAGACAATGAAAGCGTTCTTGAACGGCAAGAACATCCTTTTCGCAGCGGCTCTGGGCGCAACCCTCGCCAGCTGTAGCGACGACTTGGCCGAGGCAGGCGTGGCTGATGTCACGGCTGAAAAGCCACAGGCCATTCTGTTCAGCAACCTCGCCAACACCATGACGCGCGAGGCCACCCATGAGCAGTCGGCACAGCTGCTCGGAGGCAAAATCCTGTTCTACGGCGCAAAGACCGCCGCAGGCGAAGGCGGCGCAACCAACGCCATCTTCGACAACTACCGTTTGCAGTACACCGCCGGCTCAAAAGGCTCCACCGCCACCAACGTGGCCGACTGGGAGTATGTGGGCCTCACCTCGCTCAAGGGTGCCGAGCAGGACGTGAAGTACTGGGACTACACCTCTGCCAAGTATGACTTCGTGGCCGCTTCCGGCCTTGCCGCCGGCGAGATGATAACCAACGCCGACAGCATCAAGGTGAATGTGGCCAGTGCCAGTGCGATGGACAGCATCTACCTGTCCGACCGCATCACCCGCACTCCGCGCGACTACAACAAGACCGTCACCTTCAAGTTCCGCCGCCTCGGCGCACGCATGCGCATCGGCTTCTACGAGACAGTGCCGGGCTATGCCATCAAGCGTCTGCGCTTCTATTATGTTGGTGCCGAGTCGGGTAGCTACACCCTCGGTGTGGGTGGCGCTTTCCCACAGTCGGGCAAGTACAACGTTACCTACAACTCTGACAACGCAGCCACTGTGAAGTTCAATGGCGGCGCCAACAAGATGGGATGGTCGGGCGAGTTCGGCCAGTTGGCCTACACTTCGGCTCTGTCGAAGGCAGGCGACAGCTCGAAGCCTTACATCGACCGTTGGGGCAAGCCATCGGCAACGCCGCTCGACATCTACCTCTCCACCTCGTCGGCGCAGCCCACATTCGCCAAGGGCACCTACACCATCGATGGCCAGCAGACAGTGTCTGACTACAAGCCAATACTGCCCAACGAGAACAACTCGCTCAAGATGCAGCTGCGCGTTGACTACACCCTCATCGCCCTCGACGGCAGCGGCGACTCCATCAATGTGCGCGACGCTTACGTGAGCGTGCCTGCTGAGTATGTGAAGTGGAAGCCCAACTATGCTTACACCTACATCTTCAAGATCAGCGACAAGAGCAACGGCTACACCGGCAAGAACGACAGCACAGTGGTTGACCCCGACACCGACGGACGCAAGCCGGACCCCGACAATGGCGGCGACAGCAACCCCGAAGTGAAACCCGATGGCGAGGTTATCCCGCCGTATGTGCCAGACCCAGACTATCCTAACCCGTACATCCCCGACCCGGAGAACCCCGGCGACTCGATAATCAACCCCGACGTGCCTCTCGTGCCTAACCCCGACTATCCCGAGGGACCCAAGGGCGACCAGCACGACCCGTCGAACCCCGTGCCTACGCCTACCGACCCAACCGACCCAGACAAACCGGATCCCGACGACCCTGCAGGTCTCTACCCAATCACCTTCGATGGCGTTGTGGTTGACACCGAGGAGAACACTCAGGAGACCATCACCACCGTGTCTACACCGAGCATCACGGCCAAGGCCAGTGGCAGCGACGTCACCACAAACGGCGAGTATAAGGTGGGCGATACCATCTACCTCACCGTGCAGGATGGCATGAGTCCTACAGCATGGCAGTACCTATACAGCCAGTCGGAGATTTCGGAGAAGAAGGCCGAGGAGGCTTATGGCAAAACCGACTCCGCTTGGACTGCTCTCAGCACCAACGGCAACAAGGGCGTGCTCACGCCCACCAAAGCCGGCTACTACGTAGTGCGCGTGCAAGTGGGCACCACCTATGGATATAAGGTGATAAAAGTGGTAGTTTCTGAGTGAAGAACATTCTTGAATGAAGAATGAAGAACATTCTTGAATGAAGAATGAAGAACGAAGAGTGAAGAATTAAATTGCCAACGAGGCTTATAGTGGGTGCGGTGTCTCACCGCACCCCAAGCCACGGCCGGCATAGGAGGTACGGCGCCTCGCCGTACCAATCTTCCCCTCGCTGAAGGCAATAAGGCAAATTAGTAGGCGCTGCGTCCTCGCTGCGCCCGTCTAACGAAGCAAAAGGGGTTTAGTAGGTACGGCGCCTCGCCGTACCACTCTTCCCCTCGCTGAAGGCAACAAGGCTATGAGCCGACTCCAAAAATTCATTCTCAATGAGGCCAGACCTACTGTGTCCGCCCAACGAGATGAAGCTTCGAGGTCGCCCTGAAAGGGCAGCTTCACATAGCCCAGGGCAACGCCCTGGGTATGGAGATAAGGGGGTAACTTGCGCCCTGAAAGGGCAGCTGCGTGAACCGCAGTTGCATAAGGGGGCTTGCAATGCCATAGTAATGTATGTGTTGGCGAGTGGAGAGCAATACTACTTCATGCAGTTGCCCTTTCAGGGCGCACATTAGCCTTGTTGACATCAATCCCCAGGGCGATGCCCTGGGCTATGGGTAGCTGCCCTTTCAGGGCGCGTGTATGTGTCACAAGGGCAGGCGATATGCCAACAGGGCTATGTAGTGGGTGCGGTGTCTCACCGCACAACAAGCAAACGAGGCTATGTAGTAGGCGCTGCGTCCTCGCTGCGCCCACCCAAGGAAGCGAAAGAGTATAGCAAACTCCTCTTCACCACTCAAAACGAAAACTCAAAACTCAAAGCGAACAAAACAAGAGTAATACAAGAGTAATAAACAAAGCAAGCAACATTTATCAACAATCAACAACATAAAAATTATGAAGAAGAACACTTATTTAATGCTTGCGTCAACTGCACTCCTGCTTGCCAGCTGTGCCGACGACAAGTTTACCGGCGATGGCGGTGCCAATGGACTGACCGACGGCACCGCCCCCATCGCCTTCAACATGCAGGGAGTGGGGCAGACGCGCGCCAGTCAAATTGGAAAGACTGCCGCTGAAGCACTCCACTACGAGTTCATCGTGTGGGGCGAGAAGAACGAGACCAACGGCAAGAGTGCCGATGAGTCTAACCTCGTCTTCAAGAACTATCGTGTGCAGTACAAGGCATCAACCGCCAACAAGACAACGAGCAACAGGCGCGACTGGGAGTATGTGGGCATCACGCCGTATGCAGAGTCCCTCGTGTCTCCAGCTGTCGGTGGAAATACCACTCAGACCATCAAGTATTGGGACTTGAACGCCAGCAGCTACACCTTCACCGCCGTGTCGGCAGCATGGAATGACTTGCACAACTCTAGCTCACCAAATGTGAAGATAACGAAGACACAATCAGACCCTGCCGCAACGGAAGAAGCAACAGGTTCTGCTGAAAACAAGGGCTACACCATCGAGCTGATGGAAAACTCTCATCCCGACAGCATATATGTGTCGGATAGGAAGACTATCACAAAGCTTTCAGACGGCAAATCAGTTGACACAACCGCAGTCAATGCCTATGGTGGTATCGCGCAGCTGACCTTCCGCAACTTCATGTCGAAAATCCGCTTCGGCATCTGGGAAGACGTGCCAGGATACAAGGTGGTGATAACGGGGATAAAGTATTCCTCTGATGCCTCTAATACGGTAGAGCATAAATCGTCGTCAACTGAAACAGGCGGAACTACCTTCGGCATCACCGGCAACTTCGTTGCTGTGGGCGGCAAGAGCAGTACCGAAGGTTCTGAAAATACGAAGTACACCGTGACCTACGAGACTAGCAACAACAAGGCAAAGGTGACTGTCAACGACAAGTGCAACAAGTCTACCTTCGTCAACACCACAGGTACCAACTGGCTCTCGACATCGTGGACGAGCACACCAAAGAACACGATCGCCGAGTCGAACAGCAAGCCTACCTACGACCGTGGCGAAAACAACGCTGGAACTTACACCACCATCCTGCCCAACCCGTCGAACACTACCGACATGACGCTGGAGATAAGCTACGACCTCTACTCTGAGGATACGGGCGAGAAGATCTCGGTGGACTACAAGAAGGCCGTGGTGCCCGCAGCCTACTGCCAGTGGAAGAGCAACTATGCCTACACTTACATCTTCAAGATCAGCGACAAGTCGTCTAATCTCTATCCCATCACCTTCGACGCAGTGGTGGAGACCGACGATAACGGCAACCAGGAGACAATCACTACTGTCACCGAACCGTCGATCACTACGTTCGCAACTCGTACGACAAACGGCGTAACCTCTGTCGTTACTGATGGAGATGAGTATCAAGGCGACGACGTGATATACGCAAGCGTGGTGGATGGAAACGCCGCTGTGGAATTGAAGGCCGATGACAATAGTACGAACATCGCCCTCTACACAGTGACTCCATCTGGCAATGCAACAATTACCGAGGCTTCGGTGGCTGATGCAATCGCTAAGAAGGCAGCAAATGAGAACTGGAATGGCAACATCACGGTGACGAAGATCAATGCAACTGAAACAGGTTCTGATCAAAGCACCACAACGAACTGGGAAATCACAGTTACCAGTGGCGAAGGTTCCTATGTTCCCGATGTTGATGGCACAAATCGCACCATCTCGGCTCTGAAGTGGACGGCAAGTGCCAACACAACATACGCTGTGGAGTACACGAAGACTGTAACTGGCGAAGGCGGTAATTCTACATCTACGAAGTACTACAAGATTGTGAAAGTTGGTGCAGCACCACAAGGTGGCAACTAATCAATTTAGTTTGCTTCAGCAAAAGAAAAGCGACGAGCTTGGACAGCTAAGCATGTTTAGTTGTCTTGAGCAAAGCGAATAAGGATAGGCCAGGTGGGGTTCGACTCCCCACTTGGCTACGACGAAAAGAAAACCTGCGAGCATGGCCCGGGGCCGAAATGCACGCAGAATGGCAAATTAGTAGGCGCTGCGTCCTCGCTGCGCCC
>CAVKUV010000091.1:0-10148 GCA_963659505.1 Lachnospiraceae bacterium | reverse complement strand
TATTTCTTGCGGTATATTCTGATGGCGGTGTTTATGCGCTCGTCTCGCCCCCCCCCCGTAAGGGCGTCGAACCAGTAGTCGGAAAGGCGGTCGATGGGCGTGGAGCAGAGTTTCTTTACTAATCGTGCTTTCATTGTCGTTGTTTTTTATTGTTATTAATTGTACTGTCGCATGGCGTCGCGCATTTCGGCGAACTCGCGTTGCGCTTTTTTCATTTCGCCGTTGGTACGGAACACTTCGGCGTAGTCTTCAGCGACCTTGATGCGTGAGCCGAAGAGCGTGTCTTCGTCGAGCCACTTCTCCATAAGTTGCTGGTAACCGATCTCGATGTTGCGCTTTTCGGTAGGATCGAGTTGGAACTCGTCTCTACCGGAGAGTAACCGGTGTGCCTCCGTCCACAGACGTGCTACATGAGAGATGTCGAACGATGAAAAGACCGCTTCCCAGCCCTTGCTCGGTATACCTATGTGTTTCCACTCCTCTGCATCAGCGCATCGCCGGAGGGCAGAGGAGTAGATTTCGCCCGCCATGTCGAGACGCAATCCCGCAGCAGTGCTCCAAGCGAGAATGTCCGGGTATTGTTCGCCGTGACCGAGGTAAGCGAGGCGTAGTTTGTTGACGAGGCAGGTATAAAACGGGTAGTTGTCCGAATAAGCCTGATAGCCGAAGGCTGCCCAGAAGTCGTAGTAATCGCGGTCGGTGATGTCGCCGTAGATCTTTCTTGTTGCCGGTGTCATGTCATCGAGATGGAAGAAGCGATTGGAACGGGCATGTACGAGTGCTCTCTCGTATGCCTTCAGTGCATCAAAGCATTTCTTATAGGCCACCTTGACGTTGTGCCGGTAGGCTGGATGCCTGCGTATGTGGTCGAAGGCATCGAGGCATGCCATCCATGCGGCGTTGTTACCCACGCCGACGGTAGTTTTGACGAGCGCCGAGGCCTGAGCAAAGGCTTGGGCTATTTCGTTGAACTGGTTCTCTGATAGTTGTTTCATGTTATTCTTCTGTTTGTTATCGTCGGCTCTCACCTTTGAGCGGGATGACGTTGTAGGTTTTGAAGCGGTCGAGCAGTCGGCCGAAGCCGTCTTTGTACTTTTGCCGGAGTTGTTCGTTGGTGAGGTTGGTGGTGAGATGTGCCATTTTGTGATACTGTGTCCAGATTTCGTTGCGTGCATGGAGGAACTCGCTGGTGAGCGTGTCGGTGTCGATGCCGAAGAACTTGGCAGACTGCACGCCGATGTCGTTGAGGCAGATGTTGACCGGCGTGCACTTGAAGCCGCGGTCTTCCTCCTCGTGGAAGGTGTATCGGTCGAGGTTGTTGTGCAGCGTGTAGTAGTTGACCATCTGCGTGACGGAGAGGTTGTGGAAAAAGCGAGGGTTCTCGGTGATGCGCAGGTATTCGGAGAAGACCTGCATGAGGAGCGTCTTGCCTGTCCCGACTGCGCCTTGCAGCAGGATGTGCTTGTGGAGTTTGTATCCGCGTCCGGGGAACACCTCTTCGGCCAGTGGGCAGCCGTTGAAGTAGTAGAGCAGGAAGCGTAGCACATCGCGGTTGTTGTCGTCGATGACGAACTTGCGGCGTTGATGCGCCAGCACTACATTGTTGGCCACCCAGACGAGCGCGTTGGAATGGGCATGGTAGACATCGTGGTCGGACAGGTCTTGCGCCTTTTCTTTTTCCTGCCACATCTTGCGCCATTGCGTTTGCAGGCATTCGTTAAGGCTCCGGATTTGCTTCTTGGCGAGTTCACGCTTTTGTTGCTCGGCCTTTTGCTGCTCGGGGGTGAGTTGTTTGTTTTCTTCCATTGTAGTAATGTTTATACGTCTTTGCTGCCGAAGCCGCCGCCATAGTCGTAGTCGGCCGGTGTGGGCGGTGTTTGGGCGGTTGCGCCTTTTGTTTTCAGCTCTTTCACCTTGATGCGCATGAGAGAGATGAGATGTTGCGACCAGTCGGTGTAGTTGCTGTGCGGTCGGTCTTGCAGTTCCCATTCGGCCACCACGTCTTTGGCTACATTGCGCAGGACGGTCATCTCGTTTGGCTTGAGGCCGAAGTTCATCAGCAGCACTTCGAGGTTGGCCTGGTTGGCTTGTCCGAAGAAGCGTTTGAGATAATCTTTGTTGTCGGCCTTGCCCTGGCCTTGCGTCACAGGTGCGGGACGGGGTGCAGGCGTTTGCGGTTCTGTTTGCGGATTGCTTGGCGGGTCTTCGGTCTCGGCCTTTTCTTTCCACCGCTTTTGGGCGGCGGCCTTGCCGGCTTCGGCGCGGGTCTTGCGTTGAGCGTCCTTGGCATTCATCCGTCGGCTGAAACTCTCGGAATAGAAGTACTTACCGTCGTCGGTAAAGACAAATAGCCCGAAGTCTTCTACAACTGACTTGACCATGGCTGCATCCACACGAAGGTCAAAGGCTATCATGTTGTAATCTTTGGCACTCATGTAATTGTTTTCCTCGCGAAGCCGTTCGAGTATCATGAAGTAGACGCCGTATCCGGCAGCGCCGTGCCTCATGCGCATGCGGATGATTTTCTCGTCATGCCGCGCGTTTGCGTCGTGGGGAAAATAGTTTGTTGTTTTGACTTGTTGTGTAGCCATAATGAATGATGATTTTATCGTTCTGTGATTTTTATGCCATGGACGTAGAGCATGAGTTTGCGCTTGATGCGGTAGACATCGGTGCGCATGCCCTTGGTGTCCTCAACGATGGTGTTGCCGTGCTGGTCGGTGTAGACGAAGTCGGCGATGTAGGAACAGGCGCGCTCGACGACACGGCCTTCGGCACTGCGCTGTGCCGGTATGAGTTCGTAGCGCACTTGCTCGCGCAGCCCGGAGATAACCCCTGCACGCTGGAGCAGGCGCAGCTCGTTGGCTCGCCGGTGCTCCTTGCGTGAGTCGTAGCCGCCCGACTTTTGGGCGTGGTACTTGTTTCGCCGGCTCTTGGCGAGCACGTCATTGATGTTCATACTCGTCGATGCGTGCCTGCAGCAGTTTGCTGGCGATGAACTTTACCTGCCGGCGTGGCGGCAGTTGGATGAAGTCTCCGGTGCGGGGATTGCGTGCAGTCTTTGCGGCTCGTTGCACTGTTTTGATTGTGGCGAAGCCGCGGAGGGTGACGGGGTCGCCCGAGGCAAGTGCGTCGGCGAGAATGCCGATGATGCCGTCAACGGCGTGAGCGGCCTGTGAAGGAGTGAGGCCTTTTTGTGCGACCAGCTCCTGAATGATTTTGTTCTTTGTCATAATGGTTTTGTTATTTGTGGATTATTGGTTGACCGAGTGGCACTTGGCCACCGGGATGTTGAGTTCGAGGATGTCCTTGTCGGAGGCGAGGCGCCAAGTGGTGTCGGTGGTCTGGGCGTTGTCTTCGTCGATGAAGGTTTGCTCTACTTCCACTTTGAGCGCGTGGAGATGCGGGAACACCTTGACTATGGCGTAGCGTCCGGTGAGGCGTTGTTTTGTGACTTGTCGCATGATGTGAGTTTTTTATTGAGTTTGGTGATGAGATTGCGAATGCACCAGGCGCGTGATGATGCGCGCAGGCCGGGTTGCTTGTCGTAGAGAGCGGCGGCAGCATCGAGGTAGGCGATGATGCGCCTGAGGTCGGTTTTGCAGATGTCAGCCATCGTCGTTGGGATTGAGGAAGAGACTGGCAAGCTGGTCGAAGTACATTTCATCCTGCGGGATGTCGTCGTCGGTGGCCATGATTTGGTTGGCGATAGACTTCTTCTTGTGGATGATGCGATAGAGTACTGGGTCGATGGTGTGTTGTCCGAGGAGGTAGTAGCAGGTGACGTTGTCGCGTTGTCCGATGCGGTGGGCGCGGTCTTCGCACTGGCAGCAGTCGGCGTAGGTCCAGGGGAGTTCGAGGAACGCCACGTTGGAAGATGCGGTGAGCGTGAGCCCGACACCGGCAGCCTTAATGGAGCAGATGATGAGCGGGCTGTTGCCGTTTTGGAACGCATCGACGGCGGCCTGCTTGGCGGCGGCACTGTCGCGCCCGGTGACCCGCACTGCTTCGGGGAAGACCCGGCAGAGTTCATCGACAATCTCGTGCAGGGAGCAGAAGAGGATGAGCGGGCGGCCGTTGGCGAGGAACGTGCGTGTGAAGTCGATAGCCTGCTTCACCTTGCCTTTGGCGGAGAGTGAGCGCAGTGTCATGAACTTGACGAGGGCTTCCATACGCATCTTGCGTCGGATGTCGCGGTCGGTGCATTCGGTGTACTGGCGGAGATACTCGGCGAGGTCGGCTTGTGCGAGGTCGTACTCCTCACGGTTGGAGATAGAGACGATGATGTCGGTGCGTGTCTTGTCGGGGAGCTGGGTGAGCACCTTGGATTTCTCGCGGCGTATCATGCAGCGGTCGTAGAGCTGGGTGGAGAGATTGTCGAGGTTGTCGTTCTCGCCGTAGTCGGCAAGGAACTTGGCGCGTCCGCCGAACTCCTGCAGTCGGCCCATGATGGAGAGCTGCGAGACGAGGTCTTCGGCTCGGTTGACCACGGGTGTGCCGGAGAGGAGTATGCGCCACTGCTTGCCGTCGGCAATGCCGCGTGTGAAGATGGTCTGTTGGGCTGACGGGTCTTTGACGCGGTGGCTCTCGTCGATGATGACTGAGCGGAAGACCTTGATAGCGTCGTTGAACACCACGTCTTTGAGGCGGAAGCCAGTTTTTTTGCTGATGTCCCATACGAAATACTTGCGGAGGCTCTCGTAGTTGACAATGGCGACGTGGAACATGCCCATTTGCAGGAAGTAGGGCCATGCGGTGCGCGAGGCGTTGTCGAGGACGAGAGCCCGCTTGTCGGTGAACTTCTCGAACTCGCGTTGCCAGTTGATTTTGAGCGATGACGGGCAGATGACGAGCGCGGGGTAGGCGTCGGCGGTATCGACGATGCCTATAGACTGGAGCGTTTTGCCCAGGCCCGGTTCGTCGCCGATGAGGAGGCGGTGCTTGTCGAGGCCGAAGCGTATGCCTTCCTTTTGGTAGGGATAGGGTTCGACGCGGAGGTGATGTTTGAGTGTGGCGGTCATAGTCATGCGTTGAGAATGTATTTGGCGAACTGTACTGGGCGGCCTGTAATCTGGCTTTTGGCTTTTATGCGCTCTGTGGTGATGTTGTAACCGTCGGCACGGAGGTCGGCAATCCTGGCTCCGAGGCGGTAGCAACCATATTCGCGCAGGGCGGTGAGCGGTTCGATAGAGCCGAAGCGTTGCAGGTGCTTCAGTATGAATTGCTTTTGGGATGTAATGTTGTCTTCCTTAACGAATGATGTTTAGATGTTGAGGCACCAGTAGTGGAATGCCAGTTCTTCGTACTTTTCGCGTCCGTGGAGATAGACGGGGTCGTCGCGGCGGATGAACTTCTTGAAGATGCGGTTGTTCTTTTTGGAAATGGCGTAGATGAAGTCGCGGTCGGAGTGTGCGATGTCCATGTACCATGCTCGTGAGCGGTCCCAGTCGAAGAAATCGACGGCCTCGTCGAACTCCTTTTGCGTGGATGCGAAGGTGGTTTTGAGGTCGCCGCCGAAGCCGAAAGATGAGAGGAACCAGTCCCACTTGCAGCGCGTGTCGAGGGCGAAGGAGAAGCCGCCGTACTGGAACGGTTGTGCCTGATTGACCATGACGCATTGTGTGTCGGCGGTGTCGAGCACCTTAGCGAGGAAAGCGTCGCGGCGTGCTTCGGCGCGCAGTGCGCGGTACATCTCCTTGGCGTGGCGGAACTCGTCGTCGGTGTACTGCACGCCATCGACGGTGAGGCGGTAGTAGTTGACGCGGTCGGGCTCGGTGATGACGGCATCGACGAGCGATCCGAACCGGAAGGCTGCTTCGCGGTCGCCGTACTGCTCATGTGGGTGCAGCAGGTTTTTGAGCTCGGTGAGGTCGGAGTTGCTGACCTCACTCCGCTCGTAGTAGCTGTCGGGATTGGCGTTCATGCTTCCTCCGCATTTTCGTCGTCCATTTCCCACCCTTCGCAGTCGTCGGCGATATGTTGCCATGTGCTGGGACGTTTTTGCACCGTGTGGCCGGCGGCAAATTCCGTGGCAATCTCCTTCAGCAGTGCGATGAGTTGTGCCGGTGTGCGGTATTGGTCGGTGAATTCCTCGACCCAGTCGGTGTCGGAGAAGTCGTCGTCGTTACGGAAGGCGAAGCCGTCTTCATCTTTCTCCCATTCGCCGGGCACATAGTTGACGGTTGAAACGGGGGCTACGCGGTGCATGGTGCACGAGTAGTCGATGTTGCGCACGGCCTCGTCGTTGTCTTTTTGGTTCCAGGGGGCACGGGTGTCGAATTCGGTGCCCGGTGCATAATATCCGCTTTCTCTCATAGTTATTTTGCTTTTATTTCGTCGATGTATTCGATGTGTTCTGACTGGATGAATATAGCCCCGGACTTGTCGTTGGCCAGGCGGTTGCAGAAGGTGAGCTGCTTGGAGAAGATTTTTTCGAGTTCGGCAACAGACAGTGTGGAGCCGTACTGTGCCCACCACATGCCGACGATTTGCATGAAGCCTTCGGGGTTGAGGACGTTGATGCGTTTCTTGACGGAGGTCTTGGCCTGGTACTGGCTGGTCTGCAGCTGCGCTTCGCCGAAGAGCGAGTCCATCTCCTGTTTCTGCGCGGCGAGTTCGGCGGCGGCTTTCTCTTTGGTCTCACGTTCGGCGCGTTCGCGCTCGCGTTGTTCGGCCTCTTGGCGTTCGCGTTCAGCCATTTTTTGCTTGATGCGCTCGGCTTCCTCGGCGTTGGCCTGAGCGATGTGCTCCAGTTCCTTGCGTTTGGAGGGCAGACGGTCGAGGATGTCGTCGCGGTTGGTGGACACCTCGAAGGCGTATTGATCGGTGAACCGCTTGGCGAGGTTCTGCTTCACGCCGTCGGCAATGGCGCGTGCCTCTTCGGGCGAGAGGACAGACGGGAGGAGCACGGAGGCGTGGAGATTGGCGAGCCAGTCGGCGGGCAGATGGTCGGAGGTGTTCTTGATGCTGGCGAGGACGGTGTCGTAGTTGTCGAGGGTGACGGACTTGTCGAGCCCAACAAGGTTGTTAAGGGTTTGTGCGACAAGGCCGTTGAACTGTCGCATGAGGTCTTCTTCGATGTCGGCGGCATACCTGGTCTTGGCTGACGCTTTGGCCTGCTCGAGTTGGCGGCGGCGTTGCTCGGCCTCATACTCGGCGCGTTTCTTGGCGGCATACTGGTTGCGGTAGTCCTGCAGTTGGGCGGGGACGGTGCCTTTCTTGGCCGGGTCTACCTCGTTCTCCATAGTGGTGTAGACGGAGCGGATATTGTCGAAGAGTTGCGTGACGGCGGATCGTTTGCCGTTCATCTTGCGGACGGTTTTCTTGGCGCGGTCGATGAAGGTAGCAATCTCCTGGTCGAGCGCATCGCTCATGCCTTCGGTCTGCACGCGATGGAGGAGTTGCTGGCCGAAGACGATGCAACGCTCGTGGGACACTCTGTTTTCGTTGTAAGCCTGCGGCGCGGCTTTGACGATTGCGCCGAAGTTCTGCGGCTCGAATATGGTGATTTCGGTTGTCATGGCTGTGCGTTTTGTGGGTTGATGATAGTGGTGCAAGGCTGTGTGCCGGTGTATTGCACATAGCGGTGGAGGCGCGAGCAGAAGAGGCCGTTGATGCAGTTTTGTGTGAAGCGGCATCCGTAGCACGCGCTCCTCATGTTTTTAGAAGCCGTCATCGTCGCCAGCGTCTACGGTTACACCTGCTGAGACGTCGTGTGCGGGAGGCCCGAACGGTGCGGCGGCCTGCGGTGCGGCTGCGGGCTGTTGTATTTCGCCCGTGTCGGGGTCAACGCCCTCAACGCCGTAGAGCTCGTTGTTGATTTCGATTTCCTTGTCCTCGGTCTGCTTGCTCTGCAGCTCGGTGCCACGGCCGATGCGCACCTTGGGGTAGGTCTTGAAGGCATGCTTGACGCACTTGGCCATGAGGAAGCCTGGGTCGATGTTGACGGTGCCGTTCTGATCGACGCCGTAGAGGGCGTTGGCGCGTCCGGTCTTGCGATCCTGACGGGCACTGTACTGTGCGAGGCGCACCCAGTCTTCTTCGGTCATAACGGCGTAGTCGATAGTGCCGTCGGCGCGTGTGATGCGAAGGTAGCAGGCGATGATGCGCTGGCCGGAGTGAGGGAGGTGGCAGGTGTAGGACACGCGTTTCTGTCCGTCGGTGTCGGTGAAGGAGAACTCGTCATTGCTATACACCAGCACGGGGTTGTCGGCGTGGCGTATCTGTCCGGCACGTTCGCGCAGCACCAGTTCGCCGTATGCGGAAATAGTGAGCACGACGCGTCCCTCCCATGCCGGGTGTTCACGCGTGCCGACATTGACATTGCGGCCGATGAGGTAGCAGAGTGCGCGTGTGCCCTGCTCGAGGGAGAGGCCGCAGACGGCGAGGTCGATGAATGCGGTGAAGAGCGAGAAGCGTGTGGCCTTCTGCAATGTGGGTGTGTCGCGCAGGAGCTTGTTGAAGTAGATGCTTTCGCGCTCGTAGGCCTGTTCGCCGGTGCCTGCTCCCCAAAGGGTGTCGTAGATGTTGATGAACTTGTCGCGCACGATGGGCGACTGTGTGATGTCGAGAGCGTCCATTTTGTTGAGCTGCTCGACGGTGAGTGTGATTTGGCTCATACTAATCAGTTTTAAGATGTTATACGTTGGTTTTGCTGTGTGCCGCCGGGTGGAGTCGAACCACCTGGTTTCCGAGGCTTTTAATCCTTTTTGCGACTATCCAGTGCGCTGTCGGCGGCGGAGGTGCCGGGTACGCTGTCTCTCCCGGCAGGAGCAATCGGTTTATAGCCTTTACAAGCGGGATACGCTTTCCGCTGGCTTGCTTATGTTGGTTGAGCTTCTTTTATTTTATCGGAGCGATGTAGAACCGTATGCGTTCGAAGTAGAAGGCATCGACGGCATGGTCGTAGGAGAAGTCGTCCTTGGTGCCGGTGGCATTTTTGGCGAGTGCCGGGTGCTGCATGAGATGTAGCCACATGTCGTTGAGCTTTGTCTGAGCGGCACGCTTGGCGCGGTGGTTACACTCGTCTTGCGAGAAGCTGTGAACGGCGTGGGGGAACTTGCCGTCGATGGTTTTGAAGATTGCGTAATCCATAATGGTGAGGGTTTTAGCGTTTGAAATAATCTTGTTGGGTTTGCTGGAGTAGCCGGAGGTCTGCTGTCAGATATTCTACTTTTCCAGGGCGTATGCTTGGGATTATACGGCCTTCACGTCGCCAGCGGTCTACGTTGGCACGTCCGAAGATGGCGTAGGCTTGACGTTGGCTGACAGTCTCGGGGTCGGCCTTTGCCTGCTGCATTTTATGGACGATGAGAGCGGAAGTTCGTCCAAGAATGTATCGTAGGACACTACTTTGTCGGGGAATTCAATCGTGAACATGATTCATTCTTCGTCAACGAGTGCGGCCAACTCTTTGAGCTGCCCTTTGTCGTACCAGTATTTGCCCAGGCGGTAGACGGTGTAAGCGACGGCGAAGCCGGCAGCCTTGAGTGCGATGTCAACGAGCAGGCTTGTTTCGGCGCTTGTTTCTCCGCACATGAGGAGAAGGGCGACTGTGCCGAGGATGGCGAGCACATAGGTGCGCCAATTGGTGTAGGGAAGGAATATTGCTTTCATGGTCATGTGTTATTTGTTGCCGAGTTGTGTTAATGCCTGTTCTTCTGCGACGGAGCCGCGCCAGCAGTCGAGATATTCGTTGACGGCCTCCTCGGCGTCTGCGTTGGTGCTGTAGCCGTATTCGTGGCAGAAGGCTGCCCAACTGATGCGGTCGAGGTCAGCGGCGGAGATTTGCTTTGTCGTTGTGCAAGAAGCGAATGTTGCAGCGATGATTGCAGTGATGATGATAGTCTTTTTCATGTTGTTATGTTTTATTTTCTTGTTATGTCGTAGTACAATCCGAAGTCTGCCAGTTCCAGCGTGTACTCCGGGTCTGTGTGTTTCGCATTCTCGCGCCATACGGCGGAGCGGACTGTTGACTCGCCACCAAGTTCCTGACGCGTAAAGCGCACCGTGGTGCCGTGAGGGATTTGTCTTAACGTCGCAGGGATGTTGACTTCCTTTACGACTGCGACCTTTTTTCCGCGGGTTTGTTTGGTATTAATCATAATTGACGTTATAGAACAAACCGCATAGCATCTAATCGTTAGATT
>CAVKUV010000090.1:0-10322 GCA_963659505.1 Lachnospiraceae bacterium | reverse complement strand
TACATGGAACCCTTCAAGGCCGACAAACGGCAGGTAGTAGGTATTGGCATCGAACTCGACGAGGAGGGGAAGGGACTCTTGGGCTGGAAGAGAGCGGAATAAAGCTCCTTAACTTCTTTTCTACAATAGGCTGTCCAATTTGTTGTTCCTATTTGCGCACCCATCACAATGGGTACATTTTCATGAGCATATCGTCAGTGAGCAAGGGGCAATGTGGGCTGTGTGACCTATGGGAGAGGCGAAAGTTTCCACTTCCCACGCTTCCAAATAATTATCTACAAAAACTTGCATAGTCCGCTTTTTCTTCGCAACTTTGCAATTGATATGCCTTTCCCGATACAAATAGACATACTGAATTTCATATTCAAGGGGATGCTTATCGGCATGATAGCGTCCGCCCCGATGGGTCCCGTCGGCGTGCTTTGCGTGCAGCGCACGCTCAACAAAGGGCGCTGGTTTGGCTTCGTCACTGGCGTTGGAGCCTCGCTGAGCGACATCATATACGCCGGCGTGGCGGGCTTTGGCATGGGCTACGTGATGGACTTCATCAACAACAAGCAGAACAGCTTCTACTTGCAGATAGCCGGAAGCTTGATGCTGCTGGGCTTCGGACTGTACACCTACCGCACTGACCCCACCAAGAACATACATAATTCGGGCGGTGGCCGAGGGTCGCTGGTACACAACTGCGTGACGGCCTTTCTCGTAACGTTCTCAAACCCTCTGATAATATTCCTCTTCCTGGCCCTCTACGCCCAGTTTGCCTTTGTGCTGCCCAACCATTCGTTCGAGATGTTCGTGGGCTTCCTTAGCATAGTGGCCGGCGCGCTGCTGTGGTGGTTTGGACTTACGTGGCTGGTAGACAAGATAAGGGGCAAGTTTGACGACAACGGCATAAGGCTCATCAACCAGGTGATTGGCGCGGTGGTGATGATATGCTCGGTGCTGATACTGTTTGGAACGTTGACAAACCTATACAGATTTTTCTGATTATGTTTATAGCTGGCGAACTGCGAAAGAAGAACATAGCCGAATACCTGCTCTATATGTGGCAGGTGGAGGACACCATACGCGCCTTCGACTGCTCTCTGTCGAGGCTGAGGCGCGAGTATATCGACAAGTTTGACTACACCGACGAGCAGAAGGATGAGGAGGCCGACTGGTTTGGCAACCTGATAAGGATGATGAACCAGGAGGGGTGTCGCGAGAAGGGGCACTTGCAGATAAACAAGATAACGCTGCAGCAGCTCGGCGAGCTTCACTCGCAGCTTACCCACAGCACCAAGTTTCCCTTCTACACGTCGGAATACTACAAGGTGCTGCCGTTTATCGTGGAGCTTCGCAACCGTGGGGCCAACAAGGACGAGGGCGAGATAGAGACTTGCCTCAACTCGCTCTACGGGGTGATGATGCTGCGCTTGCGCGGCAAGGACATAAGTCCCGACACGCAGCACGCCGTGAAGGAGATTTCAACGCTCGTGGGCATGCTCAGCGACTACTACCACAAGGACAAGGAAGAACCTCTGGAGTTTGACTGACGCGCACCACTGCCAATGCCGTCATTCGCCGATGTCGGCGGATGTGGCATGTGGGGTGGGGACAGGCTTCGGCCACATGCGTGAGAAGCGTTTGTCACAAAGCGCGGCAAATGGAGTTGCCGCCGCAACCGACAAAGGAATATAAAATTAGGAAAGATAAAAAAATAATATAGACATGAACATTCTTATCACTGGCTGCAACGGCCAACTGGGAAACGAAATGCAGCTGCTGGAGGCTAAGTATCCGCAGCACACATATTATAATACAGACGTGGCGGCACTCGACATCTGCGACCAAAAGGCCGTGGAGGAATATGTGGCCGAGCACGAGATTGACGGCATAGTGAACTGCGCAGCCTACACTGCGGTTGACAAGGCAGAGTCGAACGTTGACCTGTGCGACAAACTCAACGCCGTGGCGCCCACTTATTTGGCGGCGGCAGTTGAGAAGCGCGGCGGATGGATGGTGCAGGTGTCTACCGACTATGTGTTCGACGGCACAAAGCACACTCCATATGTGGAGACCGACACCCCGCAGCCCGACAGCGTGTATGGCAGCACCAAGCTGAAGGGCGAGATAGAGGCAGCCAAGTGCTGCAAGCGGCTCATGGTGGTGCGCACGGCATGGCTGTACAGCACATTCGGCAACAACTTCGTGAAGACCATGCTGCGCCTGGGCAAGGAGAAGGACCAGCTGGGCGTGATATTCGACCAAATAGGCACGCCAACCTATGCGCGCGACTTGGCTATGGCCATAATGGCGGCCATCGACAAGGGCATAGTGCCAGGCACATACCACTTCTCAAACGAGGGCGTAATCAGCTGGTATGACTTCACCAAGGCCATACACCGCATAGCCGGCATAACAACATGCCACGTGAGGCCGCTGCACACAGCCGAGTATCCCACACCGGCCAACCGCCCGGCATACAGCGTGCTCGACAAGACGAAGATAAAGCAGACATACGGACTGGAGATACCCTATTGGGAGGAGTCGCTTGCCGAGTGCATAGGCCAGTTGCTGGCCAACGACTGATTCTTGGCAACAAGGCTGTGAAGCGTCATATAAAGAGTGGGATAACACCCTTTTAGGAACATAAGAGGGCTGGACCTGTGCGGCCCGGCTTGGATTTTGCATAATAGATGAACAACGAGATAGAGAGAAGACGCACCTTTGCCATCATTTCGCACCCCGACGCGGGAAAGACTACGCTCACCGAGAAGTTTCTGCTCTTCGGTGGACAGATACAGGTGGCAGGTGCCGTAAAGAGCAACAAGATAAGAAAGACGGCCACGTCCGACTGGATGGACATTGAGAAGCAGCGTGGCATATCGGTGTCAACCTCGGTGATGGAGTTTGACTACAACAGCTACAAGGTGAACATACTCGACACGCCTGGCCACCAGGACTTTGCCGAGGATACCTACCGCACGCTGACGGCTGTCGACTCGGCCATAATCGTGGTTGACGGTGCCAAGGGCGTTGAGGCGCAGACAAGAAAGCTGATGGCAGTGTGCCGCATGCGCAACACCCCGGTGATAATATTCATCAACAAGATGGACCGCGAGGGGCGCGACCCCTTCGACCTGCTCGACGAACTGGAGCAGGAACTGGAGATAAAGGTGCGTCCGCTGAGCTGGCCAATCAACCAAGGCGCGCGCTTCAAGGGCGTTTACAACATATATGAGCAGAAGCTAAACCTGTTTACGCCCGACAAGCAGAGGGTGACGGAGAAGGTTGAGGTAGACATCGACAGTGCCGAGCTTGGCACCCACGTGGGCGAGGCCGATGCCGCCAAGCTGCGCGAAGACCTTGAACTGGTGGACGGCGTGTATCCGGAGTTCAGCGTCGACGACTACCGCAATGCCACGGTGGCGCCAGTATTCTTCGGTTCGGCACTAAACAACTTCGGCGTGCAGGAGCTGCTCGACTGCTTTGTTGAGATAGCCCCAAGTCCGCGCCCGACAAAGGCCGAGGAAAGGGAGGTGAGTCCCGAAGAGCCTAAGTTTACTGGCTTCATATTCAAGATAACGGCCAACATCGACCCCAACCACCGCTCGTGCATAGCCTTCTGCAAGGTGTGCAGCGGCAAGTTTGTGCGCAACCAGCCCTATCTGCACGTGCGCATGGGCAAGACAGTGCGCTTCTCGTCGCCAACGCAGTTTATGGCGCAGCGCAAGAGCACCATCGACGAGGCTTATCCTGGCGACATCGTGGGCTTGCCCGACAATGGCATATTCAAGATAGGCGACACTCTGACCGAGGGTGAGCAGCTGCACTTCCGTGGCTTGCCGAGCTTCTCGCCGGAGATGTTCAAGTATATAGAGAATGCCGACCCGATGAAGTCGAAGCAGTTGCAGAAGGGCATCGACCAGCTTATGGACGAGGGCGTGGCTCAGCTGTTCGTAAACCAGTTTAACGGGCGCAAGATAATAGGTACTGTGGGGCAGTTGCAGTTTGAGGTGATACAGTACAGGCTTGAGAACGAGTACAACGCCAAGTGCCGCTGGGAACCGGTACACCTATACAAGGCGTGCTGGATAGAGGCCGACGACGCTACGGAACTGGAGAACTTCAAGAAGCGCAAATACCAGTATATGGCCAAGGACAAGGACGGACGCGACGTGTTTCTCGCCGACAGTGGCTATGTGCTCAGCATGGCGCAGGAAGACTTCAAGGGCATCAAGTTTCATTTCACAAGCGAGTTTTAAACGACGGCTTGGTTGCCTGTACAACTAACCATACATATTATATATATTATGACATTGAAGGAAGACATTGCCAATGCCGTTGAGGCCATGCGCAAGGGCGGAGTGATACTCTATCCCACCGACACGGTGTGGGGCATAGGGTGCGACGCCACCAATGCCGAGGCCGTGGCAAAGGTTTACAAGATAAAGAAGCGCGAGGACTCGAAGGCTCTGATATGCCTCGTTGACAGCGACGCAAGGCTGCAACGCTACGTGCGCACTGTGCCAAACGTGGCGTGGGACTTGCTCGATTGCGTTGACAAGCCAACCACCGTAATACTTGACGGGGCGGTGAACCTTGCGCCCAACCTCGTGGCCGACGACGGGAGCATAGCCCTGCGCATAACCAACGAGCCGTTCTCGAAGGAGCTGTGCTACCGCTTCCAAAAGGCCATCGTGTCGACCTCGGCCAACATATCGGGTGAGCCTGCCGCACAGAACTACTGCGACATATCGCCCGAGCTACTCGATGCGGTTGACTATGTGTGCTGGAGCCGCCGGCAGGAGCACAAGCCCCATAAGCCGTCGAGCATAATCCGACTGAAACCTAACGGTGAGGTGAAAATAATAAGGAAATGAAGGCTACCGTGGAGGACAACCAAGGGCAGACGCAGTTTGCGCGGCTGCTGGAGTGGCGCAAGGAGCATGTCAGCGACAGGATGTTCATCTTGTTGCTGGCCTTTGCCGTGGGCTTTTTTGCCGCAGTGGCCGCCTTTGTCCTGCACAGTCTGATCGACGAGATTGAGGCTCTGCTCACCAGCTCGTTTCGCGCGGAGAACGCCAACTGGCTCTATCTGGTCTACCCTGTGGTGGGCATCTATCTCACGTCGCTGTTTGTGCGCTATGTGGTGAAGGACAACATCAGCCACGGAATAACGCGCATACTATATGCCATAAGTAGCAAGCGCAGCAGGCTGCGCGGGCACAACTGCTGGTCGTCGGTCATTGCCTCGGCTATAACCATCGGCTTTGGTGGTTCGGTGGGTGCCGAGGCTCCTATCGTGCTTACGGGTTCGGCCATCGGCTCCAACCTCGGCAAGCTGTTCAAGATGGACAACAACACGCTCATGCTGCTTGTTGGCTGTGGGGCGGCTGGTGCCATAGCCGGCATATTCAAGGCTCCCATAGCCGGATTGGTGTTCACGCTTGAGGTGCTCATGATCGACCTTACCATGGCTTCGTTGTTGCCAATACTCGTGTCGAGCGTCACGGCAACTTGCTTTACCTACATCTTCAGTGGCTCCACGGCCTTATTCACGTTCCATCTCGACAGCGACTGGGTGGTTGACCGTGTTCCGGCGAGTGTCTTGCTCGGTGTGGCGTGTGGCTTGATCAGCCTATACTTCATACGCACAATGACGGTGTGTGAGGACATGTTTGCAAGGTTTAAGGACAAACCTTATGTGAAGCTGCTCATAGGTGGCGTGATACTTAGTTTGCTGATATTCCTTTTCCCGGCTCTGTTTGGCGAGGGCTATGGGGCTGTCAACCTGTTGCTTGGCGGAAAGAGTCAGGCCGACTGGGACTTGATGCTCAACAACTCGCTCTTTGCCGGCCATGGCAATCTGCTGATACTCTATGTGGCTCTCGTGCTGCTTACCAAGGTGTTTGCCACGTCGGCCACCAATGGAGGCGGAGGCTGTGGCGGAACGTTTGCGCCCAGCCTGTTTGTTGGGTGTTTCGGCGGCTTCCTCTTCGCACGCCTGTGGAACATCTATCAGGTGGGTGTGTATGTGCCGGAGAAGAACTTTGCCTTGCTTGGCATGGCCGGAGTGATGTCGGGGGTGATGCATGCTCCGCTAACGGGAGTGTTCCTTATAGCCGAGATAACGGGTGGCTACAATCTGCTCATGCCGTTGCTGATAGTGAGCGTGTGCTCTTACCTTACCATCATTGTGTTTGAGCCGCATAGCATATACGGCATGCGACTGGCCAAGCAGGGCAAACTGATAACCCACCACACCGACAACGCCATACTGACGCTGATGAGTCTCGATAGCGTGATCGACAAGGATTACACCGCAGTGGCTCCCGACATGGAGCTGGGTAAGATTGTCAACAAGATAAGCCGCAGCCGCAACAGCTTCTTGCCGGTGCTTGATCAGGCGGGCAACCTCTTGGGCGAAATCGACATAAGGAAGATTCGCCACGTGATGTTCCGCACCGAGCTTTACCGATATTTCAAGGCCAACCAACTGATGACCCAGCCGGCGGCGACACTGCGCGACGGCGACCCGATGACCGAGGTGATGAAGGCTTTCGACAGGACGCACGCCGACTGGCTGCCAGTGCTCGATGGCGACAACCACCTCAAGGGCTACATATCGCGCCAGCGCATGTATGGCATGTATCGCAAGATGG
Organism: Lachnospiraceae bacterium; assembly: GCA_963659505.1. Lineage (GTDB taxonomy): Bacteria > Bacteroidota > Bacteroidia > Bacteroidales > Bacteroidaceae > Prevotella. The sequence goes on along the minus strand of CAVKUV010000090.1, from coordinate 3,672 downwards.
TGGCCGACATGAGCCAGGAATAGCAGCTTTTGTGGTTGGCGGCCATGCTCACTTGGCGACATTGGCCGTCGCAATACTTACAAAGAAACGAGAGAAATGGAAAAGAATGATTTGAGGATAGTGTTCATGGGTACGCCCGATTTTGCGGTGGCCACTCTGAAGGCGTTGGTTGACAACGGCTATAATGTGGTGGCCGTGGTCACGCAGCCCGACAAGCCCGTGGGGCGTCATGGCAGTGTGCTTCAGGCATCGGCTGTGAAGCAGTATGCCGAGGCCAACGGTTTGCCTGTGCTACAGCCCGTGAAGATGAAGGACCCGGAGTTTGTCGATGCCCTTAGAGCCTACAACGCCAACTTGCAGGTGGTGGTGGCTTTCCGCATGTTGCCCGAGGTGGTGTGGGATATGCCTGAGTTTGGCACGTTCAACGTGCATGCGGCACTGCTTCCGCAATATCGCGGCGCAGCCCCAATCAACTGGGCGGTGATAAACGGTGAGACGCTTACGGGTGTCACCACATTCTTTCTCGACAAGGACATTGACACTGGGCGCATCATAATGCAACTGCCTTTCGACATCAAACCGGAATACAATGTGGGCGATGTCTACGACGGGCTGATGACGCTTGGGGCTGAGATATGTCTCAAGACGCTCGACAAGATAGTGGAAAGCGGCGGACATCTGGCGACGATACCGCAAAGCCAGTTGATTGCCACAGGCACCGAACTGCACAGCGCACCAAAGATATTCAAGGAGACTTGCATGATAGACTGGAGCAAACCGGCCGAGGCCATACACAACTTCGTGCGCGGCCTGAGTCCATATCCTGGGGCTTGGACTTCGCTGGTGGCAGCCGACGGCAAGGCCACGGTGCTCAAGGTGTTCAAGACATCTCTTGGTGACAGGGCCAGTGGCGACGCTTGCGGTTCCATCGTGGTTGGTGGCAAGCGGTTGGGCATTGTGGCCGGCGACGGCAATGTGCTTTTCGTCGAGGAGTTGCAGCTTGCTGGCAAGAGGCGCATGGCCGTGGGTGACTTCCTCAACGGCATGAAAGGTGTTGAGGATTGCACGGTGAAATGACGCTTGCGGCGTTGGCTTTTTGGGAAACCACCATATGGCGACGGTGAAAAAATATTTTTTCCGGCACATAATAAAAAGGTATAGTCTCCGTTTCTGTAATAGACGACAAAAAAGGAGACGCCTATGGATTATTTTACAACAGAAGGAGCACGGCCAAGCGAGAAAACTCTGGAGACAATACGTCAGGTGGCCTATGCCTATAGAGTGGCAAGGGGTTACGATGGTACTCTAATGGAAATGTTCCTGAATTAAGGGTGGTTATGTAATTTGGCTTTGTCAGATTTCGAGGCTATTTTCGTTGACAATAAGTTTGTGGATGAAGGAGTATGGCGTGGCTATACGACAAATGAGTGCAGGCTGATTGTACAGAAAAGAGACCGCAAGACAAGCAAAAGACGAAAGCCACTCGAATTATAAAAAAACATGGTGGTGATTTAAGGACCACCCTTAACTACGATGACAATAGTCTCACCATCTTTGCTCGCGGCCAACTTCCTTGATTTGGGCGGCGAGGTTGAAATGATTAACCGAAGTGAGGCCGAATGGCTTCATCTCGACGTGATGGACGGCACTTTTGTGCCAAACATTTCGTTTGGCTTTCCCGTGATTGAGGCCGTGGCCAAGGTATGCACCAAGGCTCTCGACGTGCATTACATGACAATGCACCCCGAAGCCTATGTAGAGCGTACGGCCAAGCTGGGGGCCATGATGATGAATGTACACTATGAGGCTTGCCTGCATCTGCACCGTACTGTGCAGGAGATACACAATGCCGGCATGAAGGCTGGCGTGACGCTAAATCCAAGTACACCGGTGTCGATGCTTGAAGATATCATAACCGACGTTGACATGGTGTTGCTGATGGGGGTCAACCCTGGCTTTGGCGGACAGAAGTTCATCGCCAACACCGTTGACAAGGTGCGCCGTCTGCGCAGCTTGATTGACGCGAGTGGGTCGCAAGCTCTTATTGAGGTTGACGGTGGGGTAGTGGCGGCAACCGCCACACCGCTCGTCAGTGCCGGTGCCGATGTGCTTGTCAGCGGAAGCTATGTGTTCGGCAGCGACAATCCCGAACGCACAATACATGAGCTGCATAGTCTGTAAAAGGCCATGTGTGGCCGACGCTTGGCGTTTGCCAAGTGGCAAACACACGGGGCGGTTTTATGGCGTCGTCCTTTGTGGTTTAGTCGATTGTGCGGTCATGGGTTGAGTCCTTGGCGTTTGTGTAGTTTCGCCCTGTGTTGCCATTGGGGTTTGTGCAATGTCGAAAATGTTGACCTCGCCAATATCGAGCTAAAGGACGAATGTGCCGCAGTCGCACGATATTGGTGCCAGAGGTGTATTCCCGTTAAAGCGTGGGCATAAGTTCGCCTCAAAACCACCGAGCGCGTTGCCGCCGAGGAGACGAAGCGCAGGCGTAAGAAGTTGATGGAGCGGCTGTGCTGAATCCGCCGTCACAGACCAAAATACCACCAAGGCGTAAATCCATATTCTGCTTTCCTGTCGAAATCCTTATATGACTCGTAGAAGGACACAGTCAAGGCGAGACAGACTGTAAAACAGATGCATGCCCAGATGATATTGTCGATGAAACAAGCCCCGACTGTACCCAAAGCGCAAACGCACACTATGCGTTTGCATATCCGCTTGTCTCTCGCCTTTATAAAGGCTTTTCGCTTGTCGGATATATGCTTCTCACCGTCTGTCACATCGACGCTGATCTCCACTTTTATTGCTTCCAGTTGTGATTTTTCCTCGTTACCGATGGTCTGGCTAAATTTTTCCATCTTGTTGCTATCATTCATAGATGCTTTTGTTTTTAGTTTTCGTTCCAAAGTTACGAAAAAAACAGTTTGCAGTCAAACTACTCCGAAAAAACGAGTCAAGAGAAATAAAGTTTAACGTTAAGCTTCTTGTATACGGAAAGGGGCAACTTGTAACGGTGACCACGTTGGCGAGGGAGCTTCACACGAGCATTGAAGCTGACAAAGACAGCGCATGCGCATGCTTGCTGCCATTGACGATGCAGCCCCACGTGAAGAACAAGCTGCGCTCGCAGACGCTGCTCCCGTTCCCATTGGAGCATGGCCGCAATGGAGGCGAAGCGCAGTCGGAAGGAGCTGATGGAGCGGGCTAAAGCCCACCGTACCACCATGGCATTGAACCTGTCGCCTCGTCGGGATCTATTTCGTTAGCACAGAAAAAAGAAAAGAAAAACACCGCAAGGCTTATCATGGCAGCGAAAAAAGAATAAACATTCATGTCCACAAAACAGAAGAATAGCCCTGAAAGGATTACGGCGACCAAAGACCACGAGGCAATGATCGCCCAATGCGCCCGTCGCTTTTCGTACTTCGTCGGTTCATCCTCACCAGTAACCTCAACGCTGAACCTCACCTCTATTGTGGGCGTGTCGCCTTCGATTGTCTTTTCCTTCAAGGCTTCGCTTGTTATATTCTTCTCTTCTTCCATACTTTTTGCTTTGCTAACTTTCAAACGCAAAGATATGAAAAACAACCCTATATATCACCTTAGGAAAACCTCAAATCCGCAACTGTCGGGGGTAAGGAGATTTTGCCACCAAAAGAAGGAATC
>CAVKUV010000089.1:0-10347 GCA_963659505.1 Lachnospiraceae bacterium | reverse complement strand
CATTGTGGGGCAAAGATAATACTTTCCGCCAAGACTTCTGTGTACTACAAACGCGTTCCCCAGAACGCCATCATTGAAAATCAAACATTTACACCGAAGCAACCCTTGAAAATTCATTGAAATTTGTTGGTAGGGGTCAAACTTGGGTTAAGCGTCATCAGCTTAATGCCATTAAAAGGAAAAAGAAGACAGTGCGGCTTTTGCATGCAGTGTTGGTAATAGTGGCGATTGCAATGCTGGTGGCCGTGGTGTTCGCCTATACCATGGATTGAGGTTTGGCGGCTTGTGCCACAGGCAAAAGGCGGTGAGGCTTGCCCACAGTGTGTGGGCGGCTTTGCCGCCTTTTTTTATTTTTCCTATTCTGCCCACTATGCCTATTCTGCCCACTATGCCTAATATGCCTATTATGCCTAATATGCCTATTATGCCCAATATGCCTATTGTGCCCATTGTGCCCATTGTGCCCATTATTTCCCCCAGTATGCCTAGTCTGCATCTATCTCATCTCCCTCCAGCAGCCATGGAATTGTCATACCGTTTTTATCCAAATGCTACGTTTTGACATAAAAAACACCCTTTTTGTTTGATGCTTGACGGAAAACGACTATCTTTGTATGCGAAATAGATTTAAACTTGCCTTTGTGATTGTTAGATAATCATGGCGGAGAGCCGCCGAAAGAATGATATGGGGCAAGCATGGACATTGAAAGTCAAGATTGACTACAGACGGATTGTCTATAACGAGAAACCTAATATGGTGCGTGGATTTTTTTTAGGACACGCCTACACATACAAACAACAACCAAAAGAAGAAAAAGAAAAATGAATGCAGCAAAAGTAGTGGAGGAACTGAAAGTAAGGTTCCCCAATGAGCCGGAGTACATCCAGGCGGTGAGCCAGGTGCTTCCGACTATCGAGGAGGAGTACAACAAGCACCCCGAGTTTGAAAAGGCCAACCTCGTGGAGCGTCTGTGCATACCCGATCGCGTGGTTGAGTTCCGCGTGACGTGGGTTGACGACAAGGGCGGTGTTCACACCAACATGGGCTACCGCATACAGCACAACAACGTGATTGGCCCCTACAAGGGTGGCATCCGTTTTCACTCGTCGGTGAACCTTGGCATTCTCAAGTTCCTCGCTTTCGAGCAGACATTCAAGAATTCGCTCACCACATTGCCAATGGGTGGTGCAAAGGGCGGATCAGACTTCTCGCCGCGTGGCAAGAGCGACGCCGAGGTGATGCGCTTCTGCCAGGCTTTCATGAGCGAACTTTACCGCCACATCGGTCCCGACGTTGACGTTCCTGCTGGCGACATCGGCGTTGGCGGACGCGAGGTGGGCTATATGTTCGGCCAGTATAAGAAGCTCACCCACGAGTGGAGTGGTGTGCTCACTGGTAAGGGCCGCGAGTTTGGCGGATCGCTCATCCGTCCTGAGGCCACTGGCTACGGCACTGTCTACTTCCTCACCTCGATGCTCGCCACACGCGGCATCGAACTGAAGGGCAAGAGCGTGCTCATCTCTGGTTCGGGCAATGTGGCGCAGTATGCCGCCGAGAAGTGCATTGAGTTGGGTGCAAAGGTGCTCACTCTCTCTGACTCTGATGGCTACATCTACGATCCCGATGGCATTGACCGCGCTAAGCTCGACTACGTTATGGAGTTGAAGAACGTTGAGCGCGGACGTATCAAGGAGTATGCCGACGAGTATCCCACTGCCGTTTACCACGCAGGCCAGCGTCCTTGGGGCGAGAAGGCCGACATCGCTCTGCCTTGCGCTACGCAGAACGAGATTGACGGCGACGAGGCAAAGGCACTTGTTGCCAACGGCGTAATCGCCGTGGCCGAGGGCGCCAACATGCCATCAATGCCCGAGGCTATAAAGACATTCCAGGATGCCAAGTTGCTCTACGCTCCTGGCAAGGCTTCCAACGCCGGCGGCGTGGCCGTGTCGGGCCTGGAGATGAGCCAGAACTCCGAGCGTCTGAGCTGGACTGCCGAGGAAGTGGACAACCGCTTGAAGCTCATCATGGAGGACATACACACCAACTGCGTGAAGTATGGCACTGCCCCCGACGGCTACATCAACTACGTGAAGGGTGCCAACGTGGCTGGCTTCATGAAGGTTGCCAAGGCCATGATGGCTCAGGGCATCGTGTAAGCTGGGCGAAAGCCAACAACTATATTATAACGTCAACGCCCACTCCGCAAACAGTCGGAGTGGGCGTTGTCATTGTTAATTGCCATTTGTGGCATTTTGTCCATTTGCTGTCGTATGCCGGCAGTACTGGTCTTTATCTTATTACCTTAGCATTATTTGTGATATATACACCGTGCTTCAGGTTGCCGTTGGCGCTTGACGGGTCAATGGGCTTGCCTTCCATGGTGTATATGTTGCCGCCATGTAGCTTGCGTCCTGTGCTTATGCTGGCTATGTCGGTCAGTTCCTCAACCGAACTGGCAAAGCCGATGTGGCTGATGACTGATGTCCCGGTGGTGGAGGTAAGGCCGAAGATGGTAGCCCCTTGCGATATGCTCCAGATGTCGCCCTTGCAGTTGTCGTCAATGTTCGACTTGGTTATGTCCCATGCAACAAGAAGCTCGTCGCCTACCGTTCTTGCCACCTCTGGAGACACTTGTGAGCCTCGGTTCTTGCCGTTCAGCCACCATAGATAGCTCTTTCCTGTACCCGTAGCGAGGTTGGTTCCCCTCACTACAAGGTACTTCTGCGTGCCTTTAACGTTATAGTCAGTGTTCGCCCAGTCCAGGGTTAAGCACATGTTGTTGTCGCCTGTGCCGCAGTTAACCGTGATTTTGTTGGCCTCGGTGTCATAGCTTATCTTGTCTTGGGCCACGCGTCCGGCATCGCCGGTAGTCCACTCGGTAGCCACAAACTTATAGGCTTTGTCGTCAAACTTGTTCAGTAAGCGCAGGTAATACAGTCCTGGAGCCATCGTGTTGCCGCTGGCTGTCAGGCGGAAGGTTATCTTTTCCTTTATGGTGTTGTCTGCGTTGCGCAGCATTTCCTCGGGTATTCCAATCTCCATGTTGAAGAAACCGTTGTCGTCAGCGGTCTTGTACGACTGCGGAATGGTTACGGTTGTCAGTTCCTTGCCGTCGATTGTGATGGTGCCGACGCGCCCCTTGTCGGCGGTAGTGAACCGGCACATGATGGAAATGCTGTCTGTCTTGCCGCTTGTGTTGGCCAGTGAGAATTCCATGTATCCGCCTTTGGGAGCGTCGCGGTAGCTTTCGCCCTTGTAATTGCCGGTGCCTGAGCCAGAAGAGTAGGCCACGTCGTGACCGGCTTCGCTCTGTTGTTCGCCAGGAACCACAAAGTCCATGGTGCGCGAAGCGAGCGCTTCCTTCTTGGCTTCCTCACGCGCCATGTCGCTTTCCGCATAGTTCTCGGGTGTCTGCTGATACCAGTAGCAACTGTAGCGCGCATGGTGTATGGTGTAGAATGGCACGAGCTTCAATTTGTTCCATCGTCCTTCGTTCTGCTTGTCGCTCACGTCAATGTTGAATGCGCACGGTTCGTCGGTGGCAGAGATGCGTTTCAGCACAGTGTCGCGCTTACCTATTAGCAGTGGAGAGTAGGATAGCGACACGCTGCTGGCCATTGAGCCTGGCGCATGGTCCATTCGTCCCTCGCAGCCATACTCGTTTTGCAGTGCCTCATATTGCAATCCGGTCTCCGAAGCCTCCTCTTTGCTGCTCGCAGTAGTCTTTGCGGCCAGGAGTATCGGGCCGTACTTGAATGCAATGTAGTCGGTGTAGTTGGGGCAGACCTCATAGCGTAGCTGCATGGGCAGGGCTATCTCCACCACGTCGCCTACGTTCCACGAGCGCGACACGTTCACATAGCTGGCCTTGCCCACTGTTACGGGAGTGTCAACCGCCGTGCCGTTCACCTTCACTGCATAGCCTTCGCCCGCCCAATGTGGGTGGCGTATGGCCAAATCGAACGTTCCGGCCTTGTCAATCGTTATCTTCGTGGTCTGCGAGTAGGGGAACTCTGTCTCCTGGGTCAGTGCGAAGTGGTCGTCGTCCAGCTTGGATGCAGTGAAGAGGTTTACGTATAGCGTCTTGTTGTCCTCGGAGTGGGTATAGACGAAGTGGCCGTATTTGGAGTGGTTCTCCATGCCTGTGCCCACGCAACACCACATAGCCTGGTTCACTTGCGAATAGATGCGGTAGCCCTGTGGCCGCAATGTGGTGAAATAAACGTAGCCTCCAGTCTCCGGGTCTTGGGTGGAGAGTATGTGGTTCCACATTGTAGCCTCGTAGAAGTCGGCATATTTGGCGTTGTGCGTCTCGTCGAAGAGGTCTTCCGACAGCTTCAACATATTGTTTGAGTTGCAGCTTTCGGGTCCGTCGAGGTTGGATATGTACTGCTCCGACTTGTTTGCGGGCAGGAAATGCTCGCTTACGCTGTTGCCGCCGATGCAGACGGTGCGGTTGCCGGCCACGTCGTCCCAGAAGTTGTGGGCGGCTTTCTGATAACTCTCGGTCGTTGATCCTCCGTCACGCAACTCTTCCTGGTAGACACGTTCAAATCCGATGTACTTTGGCACCTGGGTATTGGCGTGCTTGCTGTCGAGAAACGACGTGTTGAGTGTCTGCATGCCGTCAATCATGGTTTGGTGGCTGTACTTCTTTGCCGCGTCCAAATACTTCTTCTCGCCAAACAGACGGTAGGCGTCGGCCAAGGTCTCGTTCATTCCGCCGTGTTCCCAGCCGAGAATGTCCTGCATCTGACTCGTTGAGAGGTTGCTTACGACATCTACGCTCCAGTCGCACATCTTCTTGTATAGTGTCTTTGCCAGTTCACTGTCGGCGTAGAGCCACGCGTCGCGCAATCCGGCCAGCACTTTGTGCTCGCAATACAGCGGCACCCAGCCTCCATACTTCTTGAATTCGGTCAGGTTGCCGGAGTAAAGCCCCGTCCATATTTGGTTTATTGGTTGCCCTCCCAAGAATCCCTTCATGCCTTTCGTGTCGTTGTCGAACGCCTTTTGGCAGTCGTCGAGCACGTTCAGCATGTAGTCCAGCCGCTCTTTCAGTGCGCTGCGTTTGGCCGCATCGTGCTCGGCGGCGTAGGCCAGGGCAAGTGCGGTAAGGTAATGGCCTCCCACATGACCCTCCAGCGACCAGTTGGACAGTCCCCAGTTGGAGAATGTCGGGTGGTTTGTCTGCCATTTGTAATACTTTGACGAAGCGTCAGCTGACAGTCCGGCTTGGCGGATGAACGGTGTCAGCAGTCGGTCGGCATCGTATTTCAAGAGCAAATCGGTGTTGGTCTCCATTGCTTTCTTGAACGGTCCGTCCAGCAGCGTCACCTGTTCCAAGTTGAAATGCTGCGGATAAATCTCCTGCTGTGCCAGCATCGTCTGCGCGGAAAGGCCGCAAAGAGCCAATGCGAGCAGTGCTTTTGCTTCCTTTCGTGATGGTTTTGCCATAGAATTGTTGATTTTAAGTTGCTGTTAGATTTGCCTTGACAGGCAACATTTGTATGCAAAAATAGGTATAATCGCGATAAAATCCAACGGAATATGGTGGAAAAACCATCGAGTTGAACCTTTGGCCAGCCTTGCCTTGGCAGCTGCAATGTGTGCGAGACGACCTGTTCCTGTAGCCTTGGCATCTGGCGGTGTCGGAGCTGATGTGTTTCGCCATATGTCTTTTTGTTGTCTCGACAAAGGTATGGCAAACACCCCACTTGCACTTTGCAAGGCGTTACACAAAGTTCACCCGGTGTAAACATGGCTGATTTTTCATGGCGGCAGAACCGCAATCCTTTTTCTCCGCATGGCACAACGCATCACTTTGGCCCCTGTTTGTTGCCTTTAGAACTTTGCCCTAACGGCACAAAAACATGGCGACACCTACTCCGCACAACTTGTGCCGGGTGGGTGTCGCCATGCGTCTGCACCAAAGTGCTTATTTTCTCTTAAACGCTTTAATAATCAGGAAAACAAGTCCAAGCGCAACGAGCACATCAACGATATTCCAAATGGCTCGTCCAAGTGCGATTTTTATGAATGGCTGAAATAGCAAGGCCAGGGCTGCAAAAACAAAGCCTAATCCGTTGCTCTTGGTTTTGAAATAACCGTAAGACAGATATACGAATGCTGCCGCAGCACAAAACCGCACCAACACATAAAAGCCATAAGGCATATCCATAAGGCATAGCAACAACAGTATTGCCATTATTACTTTTAGCCATGGAGAAAAGTTGTCATTTGCCATGATTATTACGTGAAGCCATGGAGCTTCATCTAGTTTGTAATTATTATTTCTTGTAAATTTTTAATACCATTCTACTATACCACCATGGTGAGAGCACGTACCTCTTCGACTTTGACTGAAGCTATAAGTTCCATCTCTGCATAGCGCAGTTGCTCCTGCTGGTCGGCGATTATAGTATGTAGGGGATTGAACCCTTTTGCCGTAAGTGTTAGTGTAATATCGTTTACGATAATGACTTTGATACCGACTTCCTTTATGGGCAGATTGAGTAGTACTATGTTTGGTTAAATAGGAAGTCCTAAGATAACCGATATAACTACCATATTTAACTGGAATCCATTTGCAATCGCAATCATCTTCTATTGTAACGCATGTTCCTTTTGGCAGAACGGTTATAACACTATACGATATGCCAGGACCTTCCCTCAAATTAAGATTGGCCTTTACATAACGAGTTTGTGCTACCATAGAGAGGCAGCACAATAAACTCAAGCAAACATATGATAAAACTCTTTTCATTCAATAATTAAGAGAGGACAGACTCTTGTATTGTCCATTCTCTCTTTTAGTCGTTTACTTCTTGAATAATCTCATAATCTCTCCAATCCAAAGGACAAATGATGTAGCCACTGTGATGATTACCCAGTCAACCAACTTCACACCGCCTTCGGCGACATTGAACATCTCCTGCAAACCGGGACATTCTGTCATAAGCACCTGACCAACGAAGATGACAAGTGCAATGAGGATAAACCACTTGGTGTCTTTCCAAGAGATTCCCTTGAAAGCAGAGTCAGATGTCATGAATGCCTTGGCATTGAACATATTCCAGAACTGTAGCATCACGAAGATGGTGAAGAACAAGCCAAGTTCGTAGGCAGACAAGCCATTGTTCTCGCCCCATACGGCAGTGCCGTCAAAGATGTCCGTGAGACAAGTGATGTCAGTATGCTGGAAGTAGATGCAGAGTCCGAGCAATATCACGGTGAAGATACCGCCCACGCCAAGTATGCCTGCGCCCATACCTTTCAGGATATGCTCGTTGACAGAACGTGGTTTCTCTGCCATAACCGTCTTTGTCGGTGGCAAGGATGCCAAGGCAAGAGCCGCAAAGGTGTCCATGATAAGGTTCACCCAAAGCATTTGAGTTACAGTAAGCGGAGACTCCTCACCGATGAAAGCACCGATGGCAACGATGAGACAAGCGGCTACATTCACTGTCATCTGGAACAAGATGAATCGCTTGATGTTCTTGTACAGAGAGCGACCCCACATCACGGCGTTGGCGATAGTCGAGAACGAGTTGTCAAGGATTGTCATGTCGCTGGCTTCCTTCGCCACGGCAGTACCGTCGCCCATAGAAAGACCGACGTTGGCTGCATTAAGGGCAGGGGCATCGTTGGTTCCGTCGCCAGTTACTGCGACTACATAATCAAGTCCTTTCAGAATGCGCACGGCACGCTCCTTGTCGTTAGGACGGGCACGGGATATAATCTTCACCTTAGGCAAGCGGTTCTTTAGCTCCTCGTCACTCATGGCGGCGAGGTCTGTTCCGATAAGGATATTTTCATCCGTATCAGTCTCTTTCCACAAGCCGAGCTGACGACCAATTTCCTTGGCAGTGCCCGGAGCATCACCCGTCACAATCTTCACTTGAATGCCTGCATTAAGACAGTCGGCAATGGCTGCAGGAACATCCGTACGAACAGGATCTTCTATTCCAACGATACCCATCATGGTGAGGGCATTGATAGCCAACTTGCCATCCTTGAATGCTCCATCTACGGTTTCAAGTTCTTTGTAAGCAAAGGCAAGCGTGCGGTTTGCATGGCTCTGATACTCGGCAAGTTTATCATTGTATGATTCCGTCTCTGCATCTGTCAGTGAGCACATACCCATAAGAATATCTGGCGCACCTTTCACATAAACGACAGGTTTACCTGTAACGGCAGACTTGACGATAGTTGCCATGTATTTCAGTTGGGTAGTGAACTGAATGCGGTCAAGTACTTCGAGTGACTCACGCAAGTCGAGATAGTTTATGCCTTGAGCATTAAGCCACAAAAGTAAAGCCCCCTCTGTAGGATTACCGATGGTCTTAATCTTACCATCAGATTTCTTGTCCGAAAAATCAAGATTGGCGGTTGTATTGATGGCGATACACTCCTTCAAAAGCGAAGAAGCCTTTTCTGCACCAAGCTTCTGATTGTCAAGTCCAGCAAAGGCGGTACCCACAACTGTCATTTGATTCTGTGTCAATGTGCCCGTCTTATCTGAGCAGATGACAGAAACGGCGCCCATTGTTTCGCAAGCATGCATGGTACGAGGCAGGGTATTCTGCTTCATCAGTCGCTTCATGCTGAATGCGAGGCTCAATGTCACTGCCATTGGAAGGCCTTCAGGCACTGCTACTACGATGAGCGTTACGGCAATCATGATCGAGTCAAGCGCATACTGAATAAGTACCGGCCAGTTTGTTGCCGTCGTTGTACCTTCTGCAAAGTAAACGATGATGCCCATGATGGGCAATACCATAAAGGCGAGAACCTGCCAGAGTTCCATGCTCTCTTCGTTGTCATCATTCTTCTTTTTGTTGAGGATGAGGTAGATGATGCCAGCCAACGCAAGCGATACTAACAGGCAACCACCCAAAACACCATAGTTCGGATATGGCAACATCACAGCGTGGCGCACCAAACGTCCGAGCACAATCAAGATGGCAAGACCATAACTTGTCTTTGTAATAAGACTTGCAAGCTCGTCAAGTTTTTCACTTAAAGGAGTTGCTTCACCATCCTTCACCTGTGCAGCTTCGAATACCTTACCACAAGCAGTTGCATCGCCCACGGCAAACACTCGGGCAACGCAGTCTCCTTCCATGACAGTACAACCTTTCATTACATGGTTTGAAGGATAAGTTGCATCCTTGTCAAATTGTGCAGGGTCAGTCGTCTTGGCACACTGTGGTTCACCAGTAAGCGAAGACTCATTCATCGTAAGGTTCATACAACTCAGCACCTCTGCATCAGCAGGTACTTCTTCACCAGCCTCAAGCAGGATGATGTCGCCCACCACGATATCCTTGCGTGGCACTTGGCACACGTTGTTATTGCGAACAACCTTTACGAGCGTATCATCATTAATTTCATTCAAGCTTTTGAATGTCTTTTCGTTCTGCGCTTCAAGGATATGCGCAACGGTTGTCGCCAAAAGCACAGCCGCTGCAATACCTATGAGTTCGAGGTATGGTCCCCATCCTTCAATGCCGCCAAAGACACCATTATAGAAAGCGATACCACCCGAAAGAATCAATGCAAAGAGAAGAATAGTGAACAGAGAGTCAATATCAAAAGACTTCTCTTCTTCATTCCACTCACCTCCAAGGTAAGCCACAAGGTACGTGAGGGCAAACAGGACAAACGATAGCACGGGAGCTATCCACATTCCATTATGTTGCACAACAAAAGCTGCAACGGCTGCGATGACAAAGATTGCTAAATCGACTTTCAGCAACCAGAAGTGCATGCAGTCCTTGATCTTATCCCATACGGTGTCCTCTGTGGGTGGTGTCAAGATATTGGCACCATGCTTTCTACGGCTTTCGAGCACTTGGGCATCGGTCAAGCCAGTATAGTGATGTTTTTGTTCCATATCATTATTTATCTGTTATATGAGTCTTGGCTTCAGAAACTAATGATAGTTCCTTTTTATGAAGATACTCATCAATTATTTACAAGTTGAACAACTATTAATCTACCTCCCTGACTCTTGTCGAGCAGTATCTGTCTGCCTTCTGTCAGCGGTACAAACTGCCCGATTGTTATCGGTTTGTTTTCGGTGATATCATACAGATCTGGCAAACGGCGGTTGATAAGAATCCACTGACCATTGTAGAAGTGGAAGTCACCGACAGGCTTTTTGTCTTCTGCATTTGTCTTCTCGTTAGCGACCACAAGGTTGTTGGAGTGCCAGCGGTAGAGGGTCTGCTTATCATAGACCATGAGGCGATAACGCTCTGAAATGAACTTCCCGTGTGATGGCGCATAGTAGAAATTCAATATCGGCAACTGTCCCTTATACTCCGTTCCACAGAATG
>CAVKUV010000088.1:0-10716 GCA_963659505.1 Lachnospiraceae bacterium | reverse complement strand
GATTTTTATACGTTTCGTTTTTCCAATTGAGCACATTTCGTTTTGCCGGATTTAGGTGACAGAAGACGTGAACGCACTGATCAAGCCCGACAGCGCGGCAACATTCATATTCGCCAAGCGCGCCGACATGGAGGCCGTGGGCGCATACGCCCTAACGGTGGGCGTAGCCTGTGGCGACACCACGACGAGCGCGTCGGTGGCGTTCAACCACAAGGACGTGCTGGAGCAGCTTCCGCTCTCCGACGACTTCGCCAGTGGCATGGGCGACAACTGGCACGGCCACAACGAGGGCAGTTGGGAGTATGAGTGGATGGGATCGCGCATAGCCACCAGCCTCACAGGACTCGACAACGCGCTCTTCTCGCCCTGCATGAGGCTCGACGGACCCGTGCGCATGAAGATAGCCTATTCGGGCGGACGCTTCTACAGCACCGGAGCGATGAAGGTGGTGCTTGGCCCGTCGGGCAGCGACCCCTCGACATGGCGCACAGTGTATTCCGACATGGAGACGCCGAGCGACGGGCGACAGACTGAGTTTGCCATTGACAGCATCGAACCGGGACTATACACCATGGCCGTGGTCAACGCCAGTGAAGAGACCGACGTGACGCTGGCCGTATACAGCATAACCGTGAGCGGCATATTCGACAACGACCTAAGGGCGATAGAGGCGCAGACGGCCCTCGCCGCCCAGACCCCTGCGGAGCAATACAACGCCGAAGGCGACTATTCGCTGCTGGTCGAGAACCGTGGCACGGCAGCCATAAACGGCATAACCACGTCGATGAGCGTGGGCGACGCCAAGTGCTTCGAGTCGGTGGCCAACATCAGCATACTGCCCGGCGACACTGCCCTCGTTACCGCACGCGGAACAATGCCCAAGGGCAATGTGGGCGACGTGGTGAAGGGCGCGCGCCTCAACGCGGCCATCGACGGCGAGAAGTATGCCGCCGACAATGGCATCGGCTTTGGCGACGTGCTGCTCACCGACTACGTATTTGCCACTGAGAGCATGACAAAGATTGAGAGCGGCATCGGACTGAGCTGGCAGACGGCCAAGTTTGGCAATGTCTACACGCTCAACACTGCCGACACCCTCACGTCGGTAACCATCGGACTGGCCGCCGACGAGTGGTACACAGAGCACAACATCGGCGTGAACGTGTACTCGCTAAAGACCGACGGACGGACAATCGACCGCAAGCTGTGGGGCACCACAACAGAGCGCGGCGCGGCTGGCGGACTGCGCACGTTCTCCTTCCCAGCACGTCTGCTGCCTGCCGGCAGATACTTCGTGGAGGTAGACCAGATAACGCCCAACAACGTGGGCGTGGGCAATGATGCCAACGACCTCGACGCTGTGTTCTACCAGAGCGACGGCGACTCGCTATACACCATAACCGGCGCTGGATCGATACTCGTACGCGCCAACTTCGGCCACGACGGCAAGGTATACAAGCGCAACGTGGCACTTGAGGAGTTCACGAGTCCCGTCAAGACCAAGGGACTTCTTGGCACGGCCGACTCGGTTGGCGTGTCGATGACCAACCTCGGCACCGACGCCATAGCCGACATGCGCGTGGTATGCACCGTAGACGGCAAGGCCACGGGCGAACAGGTGGTGTCGCTACTGCCCTATGAAACGCGCACCGTGATGTTCCACAACGTCAACCTTGCCGCCGAGGGCGACCACCAGATAAGCGTCAGTGCCGAACTCGACGGCGACGAATGCCCAACCGACAACACATTGCAGCTCACCGTCACCTCAGTGGCAGAGGCCGACCCATACAAGCTTGACTTCGAGTCGTGCGACGACTTCGACCACGGTCGCCAGTTCAACCCACGCTGGTGGACGGTTGACCGCGTGGGAGCGCTGACCAACGCATGGGCGTTCTACGACTATCCCTACAAGGAGGAGCCTGTGGGCTTCATGGTGTGGAACCTCGACGCCATGTCGGCAGACTTCAGCATTGACGGCTTCTACGCCCATGGCGGCAAGCGCTTCGGCATGGCCTTCAGCACCGACACGCAGATGGACCTCGTGCAGAGCGACGTGTGGCTCGTTTCGCCCAAGCTGGCTCTTGGCAGTGGGTCGTCGCTCAACATGTTTGTCAAGTTCCCGCCGCTGGGCTATGGCGACGAGGTAAACACCTACCGCGTGCTGGTGTCAACCACCGACGACAACTTCGACAACTTCACCGCCATTGGCGGCGACAGAACATGGAGCGGTACGGAATGGACAGAGGTTAGCGTCGATTTGTCGGCCTACGACAACAAGCCCGTATATGTGGCCTTGCAGTATGTGAGCCTCTCGGGACAGAGCGTCGGCATGATGGTTGACGACATTGAGGTGAAGACCAACCTCGCCTCCATCAGCTCACTGGCTGCCGACGGCAGCGGCATTGGCATATCCGTTCGCGATGGCGCAGTGGTGGTTACTGCGGCACAGCCCATGCAGAGCGTTGAACTGTATTCAGTGTCGGGTGCGAAACTGTATGGCGCAGAAGCCTATGGCAAGCGCAGCATGGCCATCGACGCACGCGGCCTGGCTCAGGGGCTGTATGTGGCCAAGGTGAAGACGGCAAATGGAGAGAAGACGGTTAAGCTGCGACTGTAGCCTGCCGCTTTAGGTATTGCAACTTTATATATGTGAAAAAGGGGCCGGCTCATCGTGAGCCGACCCCTTTTTTCGCTATAGGGTGGCAATTTATAGATAGGCTGTCCAATTTGTTGTACCCTTTGTAGTGGGTGCGGTGTCCCACCGCACACCAAGCGGCAATACGGTAGTTGCGACGTGAGACACGTCGCCCACTACATGTATACCTTCCACAATAGGTACAACAAATTGGACACCCTAATTTATAGAACCCACCTATAGCAACTGTCGTGTTTCGATAAAAGAAACGCAAGAACGGGCGGACATATGCCACCGAACATATCTGCCACCAAGCTTATCCGCGCCTGTTGAACGACCGCAGATACTCGGCCAAGTCAACCTCGGGCGGCAGGTTCATCTTCTTGCGCAGCCGCGTGCGCGCCTTCTTCTGCGAGTCGGGCAGCACATTGAACAGCAGGGCTATCTGCTTGCCGTCAACCCCGGCCATTATGTATGCGCTCAGCTTCATTTCATATTCGGTGAGTGTGGGGTGGCGGCGTGTCAGTTTGCTAAAAAACAGAGGGTAGACCTTCTCAAAGGTTCTCTTGAACGCGTCCCAGCCCATGTCGGAGTCGAGATGCAGCTTTATCTGCGTCTTAATCTTCACGGCGGTGGCGGTGCCAATCTCGTTTTTGTCCTTGGCACGCTCCACCATGTCGCCTATCGACCGCAGGGTCTTGTCCTTCTCCTCCATCTCTATTGTACTGGCCATTATCTTGCGGTTTTGCGCCTCAAGCTCCTTCCTGCGCTGGCGGTTCTCCATCTGCTCCTCGCCAAGGCGGATGGCGGCGCGCTTGTGCTTATACCACATCAAGACACACAGAGCACCAAGCAGCAGCATGCCCAAGGCCGCAGCAGCCACAATCTGCATCTGCCTGACGTTGGCCGTGAGCATGGCCTCGTTGAAGCTCTTTATGCGCTCCGACTCCTCGGCGCGCAGCACTGCGGTGCGCATCTTCTTCACCTCCATCGAGTCGTTGGCCAAGGCATATTGGCTGTAGCACTCGGCCGCCCGGACCTTGTCGCCCTTGGCCATGTATATGTCGCCCAGACCACGGTAGCACTTCACGAGCCAGTCGGTTATGTCGAGCTGCTTGGCCACGGCGAGCGTCGACGACAGGGCGGTGATGGCCTCGTCGTAGCGGTGGTGGCGAAAGTGCCACGAGCCAATGTTGATGTTGCACAACGCCTTCAGGCTTGGGTTGCCGCTCTCTTCCGACAGTTTCGCCATACGCAGTATGTAGACGTCGGGACACACCTTGTCCCTGTGGCTATAGGCGAAGCTCATGTTGAACAGCGCAAGCGTGTGGAGGGCTATGTTCCGTTTGGCCGCCTCTCCCCTCTCTATGCGCTTCAGTATCTCCAGTCCCTTGGTGTAGTTGCCCATCTCCAGATGGCACAGAGCCATGTTCATCTCCGACGAGGCTTCGAGTGCCGGCGTTTTTGACTGGCAATATAGGCGATAAGCCTCAGCGCTCTCCTTGAGTGCCCTCACGGGTTCGTTGAGGTCGATGAACACCTTGCCAATCACTTGGTGGCAACTGGCCATGGTCTTGTAGTCGTCAACCGTGCTGAAATATCCAAGGTCGGCGTGCTGCGACGTGTAGAGCCGGTAAGTGTCGCCACTGGCGGCGCACTCAAACAATATTCGGCTGCGCCTTATGCGCATATAGTCGTATCGGTAGTGCAAGCTATCGACCATCGCCTCGGCGCGCCTCACCAGCTCCAGGGCCTCGTCGCTGTGCTTGCGGTCGTTCTTGTTGACCGCGTCCCAATACACCGCGCGCCACGTTATGGCCTTGCCATGCCCGTCTTTGCGCCCCAGGGCATACAGTCGGTCAACCCACGCCTCCTGGTCGGTGGTGATGTATCCGCAGTTGCGTTCGAGCAGCTCTACTATTGAGTCGCACTCGGCTGTCGTTTCGGGCCACGGCTCGGTGTTTCGTGCATTGGCCGATAGGCACATTGCCAAGACCACTACCACAGAGGCCGTGAACTTGGGCAGCCAAGCGCGCTTTGCTGTGTTGTTGTGTTGAAGTGTAGGCATCGTCATAAGTAAAAAAAAAAACGCCGTTAGCGACAACGAAACGGGCGGCTTGCAATTGCAAACCGCCCGCTCTGGTGTCAGTGTTTGTCCGCACAGTTGGGGCAAATGCCCTTCACCACATAGTTGGCGGTGGTCATCTCGTAGCCGTCGGGCAGCGAGACTGGCGGAATGTGTATGTTGTCGAGACATGAAGTCTGGTGGCAACGCTCGCAGAAGAAGTGTACGTGCATGTCGTCGTCGTCAGTGTCGGAGTGGCTCCGGCACAGCTCATAGCGCACGCCTTCGCCCCCGTCCTCTATCGCGTGTACAAGATGGTGGTCACGGAAAAGCGTCAGCGCACGGAAGACGCCCGACTTGTCGATGGTCATTATCTTGCGCTCCAGCTCGCTAAGCGACAGTGGCCTATCCTCCTTGGCCAGAGTTTTGGCCACCACGATGCGGTTGGCGGTTGGCTTTATGCCGTGGCGCGCCAGCAAGTCGGCGCTTTCATTCTCGTTCATGCGTGTGTACTTTTAGTTCTTTTCGGTTGAGGATTGCCGTCGCATTGTAGCTTGGTGGCGGTGGGACACCGCACGCCAAGCTGCAATGCGACAGTTGCGACGTGAGACACGTCGCCCACTACTTGCACACTCACCACAATAGGTACATCACATAGGACGCCCTACTTCAGATAGTCCTCGAAATACTGCGTGATGCGCTCGTGCAGGTGTACGCTCTTGTGGCCCATCATGTTGTGGCCTTCGCCCGGATATACGAAGAAGTCGGGCTGCGTGCCGGCCTCCGTGCAGGCGTTGAGAAACTGCAAGGCGTGCTGCGGCACCACGACGGGGTCGTTCATGCCTATTATCACCTGCAACTTGCCCTTCAGGTTCTTGGCCTTGTTTATCAGGCTCGTCTGCTCGTAGCCTTCGGGGTTGGCCTGGGGCGTGTCCATATAGCGTTCGCCATACATCACCTCATACCATTTCCAGTCAATCACTGGGCCACCGGCCACACCCACCTTGAATGCGTCGGGATAGTTGGTCATGAGCGATATGGTCATAAAGCCGCCGAAGCTCCATCCATGCACGCCCATGCGGTTGGCGTCGACGTAGGGCAGCGTCTTCAGATAGGCCACTCCCTGCATCTGGTCCTTCATCTCCTCCTGTCCCAAGTGGCGGAATGTGGCCTGCTCAAACTCCAGTCCGCGCTCGCTTGACCCGCGGTTGTCGAGAATGAACAGCAGATAGCCCTTCTGCGCCATGTAGGTCTCCCACGAGCGGCTGGCGTAGTGCCACCGCGCATCGACATTGCGCACGCCGGGGCCACCATACACATATACAATGGTGGGATACTTCTTGCTTGGGTCGAAGCCTATGGGCTTCACCATTCTGTAATACAGGTCGGTTGCGCCGTCGGCCGCCTTTATCGTTCCGCACGTGAACTCTGGCGTGTTGTAGCCCTCCCATGGGTTGGGGGCGGTGAGCAGCCGTGTGGCCTTGCCCGTCTTGGTGTCGGCAATGTCGATGTTGCGCGGCACGTCAGGCTCGCTGTAGTGGTCAAATACGTATGCGCCCGACTCCGAGATGATGTTGGTGTGGCGGCCCGACGGCGAATAGTAGGCGGCGTGCATGCCACGTCCGTTGTCGAGCGGAGTGCGGCGACCCGTATTCAGGTCAACCGCATACAGGTTGTTCTGTATCGGACTGGCCTCGGTAGACAGGATTATGGCACTCTTGGTGCGCTTGTTGAAGCCCACCAAGTCGATTACCACCCACTTGCCGCTGGTCAGCTGCTTGAGCTGTTTGCCGCTGGTGTCATACAGATAGAGGTGGTTGTAGCCGTCGCGCTCGCTCTGCACGAGAAACTTGCTGTCGTCCCAGGGCAGGAACGTGAGCCTCAGCGCGTCGTGCGTGTACTTGTCGTTGTGCTCATGCTTCAGCGTGCGCAGTTTGTCGCCCGTGGTTGCGTCGTATACCGACAGGTAACTGTCGGTCTGGTCGCGGTTGAGGTCGGCCATGTATATCGACTTTGAGTCGGGACTCCACGTAATGCCGAAGAAGTAGCGGTCGGTGGGGTCGCCGGCCTTCAGATAGGTGGTCTTGCCAGTGGCCATGTCATACACGCCCACAGTGACCTTGTGGCTCGTCATGCCCGCCATGGGATACTTGTCGGGCTCGTATGTTGCCTCGCGCTCAAAGGTGTTCACCTGCGGATAGTCGGCCACCATGCTTTGGTCCATGCGGTAGAAGGCCAAGCGCTGTCCGTCGGGACTCCAGAACGTGCCTTTGTATATGCCAAACTCGTCGCGGTGTACGGTCTGGCCATACACTATCTCGCGGCTGCCGTCGGTGGTGAGCTGCGTTGTCTTGCCGTCGGCGTTGGTCACGCACAGCTGGCAGTCCTTGACAAAGGCCACCGCCCTCGATGCGGCAGTCCAGTCGCTGTGCGTCTCGCCGGCACATGGCTGGCGCCAGGCCACGGTGTGCTTCGCCCAGTCATACAGTATGCGCTCCTTGCTGTTGGTCAGCAGCACGAGCTTCTTGTCGGCATAGGGGAACTTGGCGTTCATGGCCGAGTGCATCTCCTTGCCGCCCAAAGCCTTGTTCACCGCGTCGAGCGTGGCCACGGGTGTCTTCTTGCCCGTCTTCATGTCGATTGCGCCACACTCCTCGGCATCCTGGTACATGAGTTTGTCGCCCCACCAAGTCAGGTAGATGTTCTTCGGCACGAAGTTGCGGTAGTTGACACCGCCAAAGTTGAGGTCTTCGAGCGTGAACTGCTTCAGTTGGGCTGTCATGGGCATTGCGGCCAAGGCCATCATTGCGGCCAAGGCATATTTCTTCAGTCTACTTGTCATCGTCAAATCTCCTTCCGCGTTTTCCGAAGTCGCGGTCGCCGCCACGCTGGCCGAAAGGCTTTCCGCCGCCCTGACGGTCGAAACGCTCGTGCGAGCCACGCTGGCCGCCAAACTTGCGGTCGTCCTTGCGCCATCCGCCGCGCTCCTCGCGGTCCTCGCGGTCGCCACGGCCTTCACGTCGGTCGCCACGCTGGCCGAAACGGTCGCCACGGCGCTCGTCACGGAAACCACGACGCTCGCCACGGTCGTCATTGCGGTCACGCCATCCCTCGCGGCGGCCATCCCTGCGGTCGTCGTCGCGCTCGCCACGGAAGCCACGGTGCTCGCCACGGTCACGCCCAAAGCGCGACTCGCGGTCGTCACGACGGCCACGACGACCGTCGAAGCGGCTGAAATCGACCGTCTGGAACTGGAACGAGCGAATGTCCTCCTCGTGGGTTTCCTCCTCGCCTATGCGCCTCTTGAACTCGCGGTTCTGCTTGAAGCGGTGCTTCTCGGCCATCTGGCTGCGCTCCTCGTCGGTCTGCACGCTGCCTCCCTCAATCTTGAAGTCGCGCATCTTGCCGTCGAATATCTGGTACTTGCGGAACTCGCACTCCAGCGAACCGTTGAACACGGGTATCTTTATCGATGGCTTCAGTCCTATCTTGTCGAAGCACTCCTCGCGGTAGCTCAGTATCCACGCGTCGTTGTTGAGGAACTGGTGCTTCAGCCGCTCGCCTATCATGTCGTAGGTGGCCAGCAGGTTGGGCGTGGATATGCGCTCGCCATAGGGTGGGTTGGTGACGATGATGCTCTTCTCCGCGGGCTGGGTGAAGTCTTTGAAGTCCTGCTCCTCGACGGTGATGTCCTTGGTCAGTCCGGCGGCCTTCACGTTCATGCGCGCCGTGTTGACGGCCTTGATGTCGATGTCGTAGCCATATATGTGGTGGTTGAACTCGCGCTCCTGACTGTCGTCGTTGTATATGCGGTCGAACAGTTCGGGGTCGTAGTCGGGCCACTTCTCGAAGGCATACTCCTTGCGGAACACGCCCGGAGCCATGTTGCGCGCAATCAGCGCGGCCTCGATGAGCAGCGTGCCCGAGCCACACATGGGGTCGATGAAGTCGGTGTCGCCCTGCCAGCCCGTCATGAGTATCATGCCTGCGGCGAGCACCTCGTTGAGCGGAGCCTCGACACTCTCCTGGCGGTAGCCACGGCGGTGCAGGCTCTCGCCGCTCGAGTCGAGCGACAGCGTACACTTGTCTTCGGCTATGTGCATGTTGAGCCTTATGTCGGGGTTGGCCACGCTTATGTTGGGGCGCTTGCCTGTGCGCTCCCTAAACTGGTCGACGATGGCGTCCTTCACCTTGTACGACACGAACTTAGAGTGGCGGAACTCCTCGGAGAACACCACCGAGTCAACCGAGAAAGTCTTGTTGAGGTCGAGGTGCTCTGTCCAGTCGATGTTCTTCACCGCATCGTAGACGTCGTCGGCCGACTTTGCCGTGAAGTGGCTTATCGGCTTGAGTATCCTGATGGCCGTATGCAGCTGGAAGTTGGCGCGGTACATCATCTCCTTGTCGCCTGTGAACGATACCATGCGCCGTCCTATCTGCACGTTGTTGGCGCCCAATTGTGTCAATTCCTTAGCCAAGACGGGTTCCAGTCCCATGAAGGTCTTGGCTATGAGTTCAAATTCCTGTTCCATTTGTTGTTTTTGGTGTTGGGGTGGCGCCCAGTCGCGTCATCCCTTCTTATGAATCTTCGTATTTGGTTTGATGTCTTCTGTCACCCACAGGTTGGCCCCCACCACCGAACCCTCGCCTATAGTGATGCGTCCGAGTATGGTTGCGTTGGAGTATACCACCACGTTGTCCTCGATTATGGGGTGGCGCGGAATGCCCTTTATGGGGTTGCCGTCGTCGTCGAGCGGAAAGCTCTTGGCGCCGAGGGTCACTCCCTGGTAGAGCTTCACGTTGTTGCCAATGACGCATGTGGCCCCTATCACCACTCCCGTGCCGTGGTCGATGGCGAAGTGGTGGCCTATCTGCGCCCCGGGGTGTATGTCGATGCCGGTTTCGGAGTGGGCCATCTCGGTGAGCTTGCGCGGTATCAGCGGCACTCCCATGGCATACAGCTCGTGGGCTATGCGGTAGTTCACCAGCGCCTTTATCACGGGATAGCACGATATCACCTCGCCGTGGCTCTCGGCTGCCGGGTCGCCGTCGTATGCGGCGGCCACGTCGGTGGCCAGCGTGCGGCGTATCTGCGGCAGCATCTCTATCAGCCGCAGGGCGATGTCCTCGGCCTTCTCGCACTGGCAGCCGCTGTTCTCGCAGCCATCGGAGTCGGCAAAGCACATTCCGGCGCGTATCTGGTCGGCAAGCAGCTTGAAGAGCCGCTCGGTGTTCACGCCAATGTGGTAGTGTATGGTGTGGGCGTTTACCGACGACTTGCCGAAATAACCGGGAAAGAGGATTGCCCTCGACAGTTCAATGATTTCCTTCAGGGCCTTGCCCGACGGCAGTGGGTTGCCCTCTTGGTGCTGATGGAAAAGACCTTTAAGCGACTCCGCGTCCGACAGCTTTTCCACTGTCTGCGTGAGTGTGTGTGTTAAGTTTTGAGTGTCCATCTGTCTTGTTTCAATGCCTTGAAGCTTTGGGTGGCGCAAGCTTTTGGCTTGCATTGTGCAAAGAGATATCGCCGAGCAAGGCCATATCTCTTTGCAAAGATACGCCAAACCCTCGGAATATCAAAGGCTTTGCCACTGTTTTTAGCTCGATTGACGTGGCGAACGCCGTGGAAAGTTGCACCCGATGCTGTGGAATGTCGCACCCGATGCTGTGGAATGTCGCGGCGAATGCCGTGCGAAGTTGGCTTACACCAGTTGGAGTAAGTGCTTACTTCAGCTGGTGTAAGAGCTTACTTCAGTTGGTGTAAGAGCTTACTACGGCTGAAGTAAGCAAACTTTGAATGGCTCTTGGCACGGCTTACCACCACAGGCACAACGAATTACCACGGCTCTTGGTGCGGCAACAAGCCTTGCATGGCGCGACAGAGACACCGTAATTCATTTCGCCCGACTTTAATGACGGAGAAAAAAAACAAGTTGGTATGATTTGCGGCTTATATTTTTGAGGCGGGTTCTATAAATTGCCTTTGATGGATTTTTGAATTTTAGCCGAGCAGATT
>CAVKUV010000087.1:0-10808 GCA_963659505.1 Lachnospiraceae bacterium | reverse complement strand
TTTTCCTCCTTAATTATATATATGACTTATGCAAAGTCAGCGCAAACGAGCGTCAAGAGAGCTTGCTCTTGATTGTCCGAGTGCAGCCTGACTTATGCAAAGTCAGTGCAAAACGAGCGTCAGGAGAGCTTGCTCTTGATTGACCGAGTGCAGCCTGACTTATGCAAAGATACGCTTTTATTCCTTATTCAGCCAAGAAAGCCTTGCTTTTCAGAGGTTTTTGTCGTAGCGGATATGTGTGGATATTGTCTCGGATGCCAAGTCTGCTTGCAGCAAACTGCGTTTAAAGTAGGCTTACTCCAACCGTTGTAAGCTCTTACTCCAACTGATGTAAGCTCTTACATCAACTGAAGTAAGCTTTTACATCGACCGAGGAAAGCCAACTTCGGGCGCAGGTTGTCGCGACAATGCACGGTTACGAATACGGCAAAGTACAGTGTTGGAGACGGCTTGCACACAGATTGGGCATAAGGAAAAAGCCCGCTTGCATGATGCAAACGGGCTTTCGAAAAAGGTTGTAAATGTAGACAGGGCGCTACTTGCGCTTCTCGCTGTAGTGAAACTGGAGGGCAGGCAGTCCGGCTTTGTTGGTGAGGTTGGGCTGCGCCGTCTCGTCCCATCCGAAGTTGAGTACCAAGGGTGAGCCTACGGCAGAGCGGCTGATGACTACCTTGTTGCCGTCGATAGTGGCCTCCACCTTGGCGTATTTGCCCTTGGCCACTGTGACAAACCAGTCGGGGTTTTTGCCGTCGCGAGTGGTCAGTCCGCCCTCGGCGTTGTCAAACTCCACCACAACGTTGTCGCCCACGACGCTCACGCTGCGCATCGTTGGCCCCATGGCCACCACATCCTTGCGTCCGTAGGTGCGGTTGAGCGCTACCCGAGCCAACCGTTCGCCCACTATCCACTTGTAGGGCGGATGAATGTCCGTAAGGTCTTCGGGTATGTCGGTCGTTACCACCATGCCCGTGTGTGGTATGAGGTCGAGGCAGCGCGTCTGCGCCGCCCAAAAGCGAGGCAGGTCTTGCCATGTCTTTGGCACGAGGTCCTTTCGGCGGGCGGTGTAAGTCATGGGCGAAATCTGCACATAGTAGAACGGCAGGAGCGAGTCGCCCCACTCCTTGCGCCACGACTGCACCATAGCGGCCATCTTGTCGGCATATATGTCTGTGTCGCCATTGGCGAAGTTGGTCTCGCCCTGATACCATAGCAAGCCTCTGATTGTCATTGGCGCCAAGGGCTTGACCATGTGCTTATAGCGGTTGCCCAAGCGGCGCGTATTGAGCTTTGCCAAGCGTGGAAAGTCAGCCCATGCCTCGGCGGAAGTCCAGTCTTCTATGGGGGTGCCGCCCCATGCGGTGGACACCACGCCCACGGGCACTTTCAGACTGTCTTGCAACGCTTTGGCGAAGAAGTAGGCCGCGGCCGAGAACGGGCGCAGCGACTCACGCCCGAGCGTCTGCCATCCGGCGGTGGGCAGAGTGTCTTGCTTCAGGTCCTTGCGCACATACATTATGCGTATCATGGGGTTGTCGGCGGCCTCAAACTCGTGAAGCAGGCGGTCGGCGTCGCCTTTCTTTGGTTTGCAGTACTTGGGGTGGTTGTTCATGGAGTACTCCATGTTAGACTGTCCGCTGGCCACCCACACCTCGCCCACGAGCACATTGCTGAGGCTGACGGTGTTGCCGCGCCCCTTCGCAGTGAACTTCACCGGGCGCGACGAAGCCTTCAGCGCACTTATTTCCACGCTCCATCGGCCGTCGGCGTTGGCAACAGTCTTGGCCGAGCGCGAGCCTATGGCCACACGCACGGTCTCGCCACTGTCGGCAGTGCCCCACACGTGCAGCGTCTTGCCCTGCTGCAGCACCATATTGTCGCTGAAAACGTTGGCCAACTTCACCTTGCCATCGGCTGAAAGCGTGGCCATGAGGCACATGAGTGCCGTCATCATTAAGCTTCTATTCATAATATATAAAGGTCTTTGGTTATTGACAGGTTATAGTAATCTCGCCTCCGTTGGGGTCGAAGTCAATAGTGGCCTTGCCTCCATGCATGGCTACGTTTAGCGCATGGCCGTCTTGGGTGGCTGTGACGGGTGCGGATGTATGTATAACGAGCGTCAGAGGATGGTGAAACAAGGTGCGGTCGAGCTTCATGGAAGGTAAAACAAAGGTCTTGTCGCCGCTGTGTTTTATGTTCAAATGCACAGCGTCGCGCTCGGCTATGTAGGCCGCCACGTCACGCATAGGGGCTATCCAAAGGCTGTCGCGCAGTGTACACACATAGTCAAGATGGCTCCAAAGCACTTGTGGATTGGCGAAAGCGTCGTAGCCACGGGTTATGCCGTGGGTCATGCCAACGCCCCATTCTCCATTCGCCAGCAGACCTTCCACCCACGACCGCAGCCACACAGTGTCGCGCTTCGACCCGACGCTCACCTGAGCGGTGCGCGTGCCTATGCGCCCCTGGCTGCAAAAGGCCACGGTCTCGGGTGTCTTGCGGTTGCCCGGGTAGAAGTATGTAGACGGCCACACGCCCACGCTGTCGTGTATGGCGGAGTCGTTGCGCTGCACCTCGTGGCGCAGAGCTTCGGCTGAGAGCGTGGTCACGTTGCGGTGCTCCCACCCGTGGCTCGCTATCTCCTGGCCGTCGGCGGCCATCTGCCGTAGTTCCGCCCACGTGAGGCAGGGCGTACCCTTCATGTCGCGCCCCACCTTGCTGCCCACAATGCCGAACGTGGCCTTCAGTCCGCGCCGCCTTAGCTGGGGGAACACCATGGTGTAGTGCTCCTTGAGACCGTCGTCGAAGGTGTAGCTCACGGCGGCCTTGCGGTCGCCATAGTATTTTGCCACATGTATGTCCTGTTGTGCCGCTGCGGCAACCACACACATGGCAAGTGAGATGATGGTGAGTAGTCTGTGCATGTTCGTTTGTCTTAGGTTTGCCTCCGCCTTGCTGGCGGGTGCTTATGCATGCAAAAGTAGGACTAATGTCACTGCTTGCCTTGGTAATATAGTACATATACTTGTCGTTTTGTACGCAAGTGTGCGGCAAAACCACCCTAAAAAATACAGTGCAGACTTGAGAAACTTATTTTTTTTACATTACTTATAATTCGAGGATTTTGCCTAAATTTGCATAAGACAAAACCATACAGACAAATGAAGACAAACTATGAGATACGCTATGCGGCACACCCCGACGACGCCAAGGGTTACGACACCGCGCGTCTGCGCCGCGACTTCCTCGTGGAAAGGCTGTTTGCGCCCGACGAGGTGAACCTTGTATATTCGCTCTACGACCGGATGATTGTGGGCGGAGCCATGCCCGTGGGCGAGAAGCTTGCGCTTGAGGCCATCGACCCGCTGAAGGCCACCCACTTCACCGAGCGCCGCGAGGTGGGAGTGTTCAACGTGGGCTGCGGAGAAGGCATCGTCACCGTGGGCGACGAGACTTTCACCATTGGCTACAAGGAGGCACTCTACATTGGCCGGGGCGACCGCGACGTAACGTTCGCCAGCGCAGATGCGCAAAAGCCCGCCAAGTTCTACTTCAACAGCACCACCGTCCACAAGGAGTATCCCTGCCGCAAGATAACCAAGCAGGACGCCATAGTGGCCCACATGGGCAGTCTGGAGATGAGCAACGAGCGCGACATCAACAAGATGATAGTGTCGCAGGTATTGCCCACGTGCCAGTTGCAGATGGGAATGACCGAGCTGGCCACGGGGAGCGTGTGGAACACCATGCCCGCCCACGTTCACAGCCGCCGCATGGAGGCATACTTCTACTTTGAGGTGCCCGACGGCCAGGCCGTGTGCCACATGATGGGACAGCCACAAGAGACGCGCCACATATGGATGAAGGGCGACCAGGCGGTGCTCTCGCCCGAGTGGAGCATACACAGTGCCGCCGCTACCCACAACTACACGTTCATCTGGGGCATGGGAGGCGAGAACCTCGACTATGGCGACCAGGACTTCTACGAGATAACAGACTTGAAATAAATAACCTAAAGGCGGCGCTTGCGGACACGGACGAACACCATTTTCGCACGTGCCACCCACTAAAAACGAAAAGCAATGGACACATTTTCAAAGAATTTCTCCCTCGAAGGGAAAGTGGCTCTCGTAACGGGAGCAGCCTATGGCATAGGTTTTGCCATAGCCGAGGCATACGCCAAGGCCGGCGCTAAGATAGCCTTCAACTGCCGTTCGCAGCAGCATCTCGACCAGGCACTGGCCGACTACAAGGCCAAGGGCATCGAGGCCAAGGGCTACATCTGCGACGTTACCAAGGAAGACGACGTGAAGGCGATGGTGGAAGACATCGAGAAGACCATCGGTGTGATTGACATTCTCGTGAACAACGCTGGCATCATCAAGCGCATACCCATGACCGACATGACGGTTGAGGAGTTCCGCCAGGTGATCGACATCGACCTCAACGCCCCGTTCATCGTGTCGAAGGCCGTTCTGCCGGGCATGATCAAGAAGGGACACGGCAAGATTATCAACGTTTGCTCGATGATGAGCGAGCTTGGCCGCGAGACAGTGTCGGCCTATGCGGCAGCCAAGGGCGGACTGAAGATGCTCACGCGCAACATCTGCTCGGAGTTTGGCGAGCACAACATACAGTGCAACGGCATCGGCCCGGGCTACATAGCCACGCCGCAGACCGCTCCGCTGCGTGAAAAGCAGCCCGACGGCAGCCGCCATCCGTTTGACAACTTCATCATCTCGAAAACTCCGGCAGCGCGCTGGGGCACTCCCGAAGACCTGATGGGTCCGGCTGTGTTCCTCGCCTCCGACGCTTCCGACTTCGTAAACGGCCACGTGCTCTACGTTGACGGCGGCATCCTGGCCTACATCGGCAAGCAGCCTAAGTAAGCCGAGGGGCAAAAGCAAAGACAACAGAAGAGGGCCGGCGATGGATTTCGCCGGCCCTCTTTAGGTTGTTTGGCTATGTGTAGTTCTATATAAACCGTCGTACAGACATTTATATTATACTTTATCTTCTAACTTATTCGTCGTGTCCGTCGAGCTTTTCGAGCAGATAGCGCCTCACGTCGCGCCAGTGGTAGAATGGGGCGCAGTCGGTCTTTATGGGCAGTGTGGCCTCGTTCTCGTTGAGAAGCACCTTCAGCAGGATGTCTTTGTCGTTCTTGTCCTTGCGGAAGAACACGAGCTGCACGTTCGACCCCATGGGGAATATGCGGTAGTTTACCCACCCCTTGCGCTCCAGCGAGCCGAAGTCGTCGGTCTTCAGGTCGTATCCGTTGATGCCCATGAGGCACACGAGCGGCAGCACGCACACCTCGTGGCCGAAGCGTAGCGTGGCTCCGGGATGTTCAAGTGCGAGGCAGCTGTCGGCGTCGGCTATCATGCGGCGCAGCAGAAGGCTCTGCGAGTAGGGTTGCTTGCCGCCGTTGAGCGTGCAGTGGCCATATTCGGCATACCACGAGGCGTTGCCGGCGCGCCAGTAGCCATACAGTTCGTCGTCGGTGAACACGTCGTATAGGGTGATTGACGAGCGGCTCGGACAGTTCTGTATGCTCGAAGCGAGCTTGAGCAGCTTGTCGTTGAGCTGGCGCGCGTCGACGTTCTGGCTAACGTAGACAGAGTCGTTGAACAGTCGCAGCATGGGACTCTTCCAGTCTACATTGGCGGCATAGAACTTGTCGAGGGCGTCCTTTACGGCTGTGTTGCGGCGGTTGCGCGGCTGTCGGCGGTCGCTGTGGTTCATGTAGTCCATGTCCCTTTGGCTCGCGTCGTGGCGGATGATGAGTTGTGGGTTGAGCCTTGCCAGCTCCTGCAGCTCGTTTTCCATCGACAGGATGCACCTTATCACCACCGTACTCTTGGCGTCCACCACTGCGTTGCCGCTGAACACCTCGGGAAAGCGCTCATACATGCGGTGGGCAATGGCGCGGTGCTGCTCCGCCCCCAGCGGCGTAAGCTCGCCCAGGCGACCGCTCGCCTCGTCGCGCAGCAGCCTGATGCGCCTCAGGACGTCGCGTCCCAGCTGTGTCAGTTTGCCCAGGCTGTCGGCCTCGGCCAGCGTCTGGCAGGGCTTTTCGTAGTCGCTACGGTTTATCAGGTAGCGCGAACCGTGGCGTCCGTAGTGGCTTATGTAGAACGGGTGCAGCCCCTTGGGAGTTGGTGTCAGTCCCTTGGGGTTGGGGTTGGGATAGGCGAGCTGGTTGCTTCCCGACAGTCGGATGTTGGCAAACACCTCCTTCTTGACTGTCTGTGCGGTGGTCGCCACGGCCAAAAACAGGGCAATGGCCACCATGGATAGTGTTCTGAGCGTTGTGTTGCGGTTGGCTTTCTTTGTCATGCAGTTCTTGATAGTAGGTAAATAGAGAGGCTCTTTCGCATCCATGCGGCGCATGGCGTGCGTGAAAAACGTGTGTCAAAGGTAGCAAAAAAGGTGAGAACCACCGATTTTCCGGGTGTATTTTCCGCCTTTTCGGCAATAAGTTGTATATTTGCAATAACACTCCACCGCCAGAGAATGGTTCTTTTGGCGGCACATAACACCCTAAAACTACACTCTCCATGGCACGAACATCCAACTGGTCGGACGACTACTGGCCGCTGCTTCTGCAACTTTTCCTGAGCAAGCCTGTGGGAAAGAAGCCCCTTTATAGCAGGGGAATGGTTGACTTGGCCATGGAGCTGCACGTTGACCCCACCGTTCTCGCCGCCAAGATGGACGACATAGCCCGTGCGCGGAGTCAGCACATGGAGCGCATGGTGGCCGCCTATGCCGACAATCCGCGCCGCTTGGCGCGCGCCATACGGCTGCTTAGGGGCATGAAGGGCTTCAACAACGCCGATGAGTTCTATCACGGCGTTGACACCAACGAGACGTTTGAGAAAGACTTCAGGCCAATAGCCGAGGGCGAGACGTTGACCCCCGTGATGCTCACGCTTGTGCTCGACCTCTACTTCCGCCTCACTCCGCTCACCATGAGCGCGCAGACACCCGAAGTAGTTGAGCTTTCGAGGCTGATGAAATTGCCGGCAGACAGTGTGGTGGCCGTGCTTGAGGCATACCAAGGGTGCGACCCTTGCCTAAGGAACCGCCACTTGCCCGACGGAGTGTTGGGCGAAGCCTGCCGCCAAGCGTGGCAACGCTTCGCCTCGAAAGAGCAAGACGAGCTGGCCGCCATGTCCGAAAGCCTAAAGGAATATTTCCGTTAGGACATTACTAAGAATATAGGCTGTCCAATTTGATGTACCTATTGTGGAAGGTGTGCAAGTAGTGGGCGACGTGTCTCACGTCGCAACTGCCGCATTGTCGCTTGGTGTACGGTGGGACACCGCACCCACTACAAAGGGGACAACAAATGGGACACCATTACTAAGAAACATTATTCTTTTCTGAAAGCCAATGGCTTACCCACCACGCCCATGCAGCGAAGGATAATCCATAAGACTGCTTGGGCGGGCAAGCCATGCGTTGCCCGCTGGGTCAATCCATATACCTCATGAGCACATCCCACACGGCTGCAATGTGGCAGAGGCTGCCGGCGAGCACGAAGAAGTGGAACACCGTGTGCATATACCGCCGCTTGCGGAGCGTGTAGAAGCCCGCCCCCGTGATGTAGCACACGCCCTCGGCCACGAGCAGCCACACCGCCGCCGCATCGACACAGGCCAGCAGAGGCTTGAAGGCCACGAGAACGGATAGGCCCATGCCAATGAAGCAGCCCGTCTCAAGGTTGCTGTGCTCCTTCAGACGGGTGAAGCTCATCACCGTTCCCACCACGGCGCACAGCCAGACGAAGCCAAACAAGCCCCATCCCCAGCCGCCCTCCTGGCGCAGGGCGATGAGCGTGAGCGGCGAGTAAGAACCCGCAATGTGCCAGTATATGGCCGCATGGTCCCACCGCCGCAGCCGCTCGCGCCACCGGCTACGGCGCGGCGTGGCGTGATAGGCGGTTGATGCGATGTAGGAACCCAGCATGCCAAACAGGTAGAGCATCACCCCGAGGCGCGCCCAACCGTTGCCGTGGCGGAAGCAAAACACGAGGAAGCCCACGCCGACGGCCACTCCAATGAGTATTCCGGCGGCGTGCGACCATGTGTTCCACAGCTCTTCCTTGTGTGTGTAGCGTATTGCCATTGTTCCTTAATTCTTCATTCTTAATTCTTCATTCTTAATTCTTCACTCTTCATTTATTTCCCTCTTCTTCTCTTCGTCTTTGCGTTGCCCTTGTCGCCCTCTTCTTGGGCGATGGTGAAGTCGAGTTGGCGGCGCTCAATGTCGGCCTTGGCCACCTGGATGCGCACAGGGTCGCCCAGTTGGTAGCGGTTGTGGTGGCGACGGCCAATGAGTTGGTAGTTCTTCTCGTCGAAGTCGTAGTAGTCGTCGTCGAGGTCGCGCATGGGCACCATGCCCTCGCAGTGGTTCTCGTCGATTTCGCAGTATATGCCATAGCTCTGAATGCCGCTTATGTGAGCGTCGTAGACGTTGCCCACCTTGTCGGCCATGAACTCCACCATCTTATATTTTATGGAGTCGCGCTCGGCGTTCTGCGCCACAATCTCCATGTCGCTGCAATGCTCGCACAGCTCCTCGTAGTGGTCTTTGTTGACCGAGCGTCCGCCATTTTGGTATTTAGTGAGCAGTCGGTGGACCAGCGTGTCGGGGTAGCGGCGTATAGGCGACGTGAAGTGGGTGTAATAGTCGAAGGCAAGGCCATAGTGGCCGATGTTGTGAACGCTGTACTTGGCCTTCATCATGGCCCGTAGAGCCACCGTCTCTATCAGGTTCTGCTCCTTCTTGCCGGCGCACTGCTCCATGAGAGCGTTGAGGCTCTTCGAAATGGCCCCCTTCGTGCCGGTGGTCTTCATCTTGTAGCCAAACTTGACCACAAATCCGCGCAGCGTCTCCAGCTTTGTCGGGTCGGGCTGGTCGTGCACACGGTAGGGCAAGGTCTTGGGTTTTTGCCCGCGCTTCACCTTGCCTATGCTCTCGGCCACAGTGCGGTTGGCCAGCAGCATATACTCCTCGACGAGCTTGTTGGCGTCCTTCGACTTCTTGAAGTAGCAGCGTGTGGGCTTGCCGTTCTCGTCGATGTCGAAGCGCAGCTCCTCGCGGTCGAACTTCACCGCGCCGTTGGCAAACCGCTTCTCGCGCAGCTTCTTGGCCAGCCGGTCGAGCTGTATCAGTTCGGCGGCGTATTCGCCGGCGTAGCCATCTGCGTCGGGAGCCGGCGCCGGCATGCCCTGCCCGTCAACAACGCCATTCTTTTCGAGCGTGTCCTGCACCTCCTCATACACAAACCTGCGGTCGCTCTTGATAACGGTGTGTACCAGTCGCCACCGCTTTATCTCGGCCTCGTCGTCCATTTCGAATATGACGCTGTAGGCCAGCTTCTCCTCGTTGGGGCGCAGCGAGCAGATGAAGTTGCACAGACGCTCGGGCAGCATGGGCACGGTGCGGTCAACGAGATACACGCTTGTGGCCCGCTTGTAAGCCTCCTTGTCGATTATCGACCCCTCGGTGACGTAGTGCGACACGTCGGCAATGTGAACTCCCACCTCCCAAAGGCCACCCTCGGTGTGTCGTATGGACAGTGCGTCGTCGAAGTCCTTGGCGTCGTGGGGGTCGATGGTGCAGGTGAACACGCTGCGGAAGTCTTCCCGCTCCTCCAAGTCCTGCTTTGTTATTTCGGCCTTTATGTCGTCGGCGGCCTTCTCCACATCCTCCGGATAGGTGTAGGGCAGTCCGTATTGCGCCAGTATGGCGTGCATCTCGGCGTTGTTGTCGCCCTGCTCTCCGAGCACGTCGATCACCTCGGCCATTATGTTGCGGTGGTCTGCGTCGGGCCACTGCGTCACCTTCACCACCACCTTGTCGCCCGTTTTGCCGTCCTTCAGCTTGTTTTTGGGAATGATGATGTCGTTCACCACAAGGTTGGCCTGCGGCAAGAGAAACGCCAAGTCGCCCTCCACGCGCAGCTTGCCCACCATTGTGTCGTGGGCGCGCTTGATGATGGCTGTCACCATGGCCTCCTTTATGTGGTTGTGGCGCCGCGCGAGGTAGGTCACCTGCACGGTGTCGCCGTCGAGCGCCGCCATGCTGTTGCGCTCGGCCACGAACACCGGCAGACTGCCGTCGGCGGGGATGAAGCTGTTCTTGCCGTTGGCCTTGCGGCGGAACTTGCCCTCCTGCACCTGCGTCTTGGTGTTCAGGCGGTATGAGTTTTCGCTCACCTTGGTCAGGAAGTCGTCCCATGCCATCTCCTCCATTGTGTCGATGGCGAGCATTTTCAGCGGATGCGTGTCCAGTTTGAGCGTCTTGAAGATATACTTGAAGTTGAGCGTGTCGCCCGGATTTGCCAGAAACAGCTTCTGCACGGCCTCGGCAACATCCTTTCTGCCTATTCGTTTGCCACCTTTTTTCTTTTTCATAACTATAGAGTTTTTGGTGAATTACTATATTAGGGTGTCCAATTTGTTGTTCCTTTGTAGTGGGTGCGGTGTCACACCGCACGCCAAGCGGCAATGCGGAGTTGCGACGTGAGACACGTCGCCCACTACTTGCGCATCTTCCGCAATGGGTACATCAAATTGGACAGCCTATTACTATATTGCAAATATAAACAAATAAAATCGGTAAAGCGCAACAAGCCACCTATCTATTTGCACATTGTAACAAAATAGAACACTTTGTGTAACTTCACGGGAGCCTATAGGCGTGTTCTATAAATTCCACGCATTATTAAACTTTACTTTTTGACGGGTTGCTCTTTGTGTCTTTTTGATTTTATCCGGCATATTTTACTTTCTTCT
>CAVKUV010000086.1:0-10845 GCA_963659505.1 Lachnospiraceae bacterium | reverse complement strand
TAACTATGCCACTTAGCTATCGTAACCATGCCATTTAGCCATCATAAGTATGCCATTTACGGGTCGTAAACATATCGGTTTCACTTCGAAAGTAATATCGGTAGTAATGCTTACATATCCAAAATGCAAGCGTGACATATCGTCGTTCTGTAACCAAAACAATGTGTTTTACTTTCGATTTTCACGGCCTCGTTTTTTGTCTATGCGTAAATAGCCGTTGATGAGGCTATATAAAAGTAAGGTGTTCCTGTTTTGAAGTGGCTAATGCGTAGTGGGTGCGGTGTCTCACCGCACAACAAAATGCAATGCGGCAGTTGCGACGTGAGACACGTCGCCCACTATCCACTGCACCCACAACAATAGGCGCAACAAATTGGCCTGCCGTCCTCAGGTGCGGAACAAAACACGGGGTGGGGCGTACTGTTTGGAATATTATACGTAATTTTGACCCGACAAAGACATTCCAGACATGACAATAGACACGCAAGAAGAGACAAAAGCCCAAGAGTCGGCACAGGCCGCCACCGACAGGGCATACATGGCGCGCTGCCTGCAACTGGCGGCTGGCGGACAGCTCGGGGCAAAGCCCAACCCCATGGTGGGCGCGGTGATAGTGGCCCCCGACGGGCGGATTATAGGCGAGGGCTACCACGTGCGCTGCGGCGAGGGCCACGCCGAGGTAAACGCCTTCGCTTCGGTGGCCGAGGCCGACGCGCCACTGCTGCCGCAGGCGACAATGTACGTTAGCCTTGAGCCATGCGCTCACTTCGGCAAGACCCCGCCCTGCGCCGACCTGATAATAAGCAAGGGCGTGAGGCGCGTGGTGGTGGGCTGCGTCGACCCGTTTGGCAAGGTGAGCGGGCGCGGCATAAGAAAACTGACCGACGCCGGCATAAGCGTGACCGTGGGCGTGATGGAGCAGGAGTGCCTGTGGCTCAACCGCCGCTTCATCACGACCAACACGCTGCATCGCCCATACATAACACTGAAGTGGGCGCAGTCGGCCGACGGCTTCATCGACGACCATTTGCGCCCAACGATGTTCTCAACGCCATTCACCCAGATGCTAAGCCACAAGCTGCGCGCCGAGAGCGACGCCATACTCGTGGGGCGCACCACCGACGAGCGCGACAATCCGCAGCTCAACGTGCGCCACTGGAGCGGCAGCGACCCACTGCGCATCGCGCTTGGCCACCACACCGACCTGAAGGCACTGGTGGACGAGCTTTACGAGCGTGGCGTGCAGTCGCTCATTGTGGAAGGCGGAGCGGCCACCCACAACTCGTTTGTCGCCGCCGGGCTGTGGGACGAGATACGCCGCGAGACCGCGCCCGTAGTGGTTGGCTCTGGCACCAAGGCTCCGGCACTGCCGCTGGGCAACCTCCGTATGTTGTCGAGCGACCGATACGACGGCAACACCATCGAAATGTTCGTCCGCAAGGGGTAGATTTCCCCACGCAATATGTCTTAAGTAATGATCAAAAAAATAACTTGAGCAGATTTTATATGATTGATATGTTTTACAGCGATGGGCTGAAAGCCCTATACTACATAGCCCAGGGCAACGCCCTGGGTATATGCGAACATCACACGTCGCCCTGTAAGGGCAAAAGTGCATAGACTATAATGCACAAGGCTATATACTTTTGCCCTTACAGGGCGCGTGGATACACACAAACAAAACCCAGGGCGATGCCCTGGGCTATGGAGTCGTTGGGCTTTCAGCCCGTACATGTACAAATCTGAGCAAGTTATTTTTTCAACGTTACTAAAGAGGGGCTGGAAAGCATTTGCCTTCCAGCCCCTCTTCGGGTTTTTCCATTATGTATGAATGTATTACTTCAGCAGCACAGTCTTTGTCGTGACGGTAGTGCCGCTTGTGGCCTTCACGATGGCCGCACCCTTGTAGCCAGGCGAGGCCAGACGCACAGTGCCGTTGCCCTTGGCAGTGGCGATCAGCGCTCCGGCTGCGGAATACATGCTCACGGTAGTCGCGCCGTCGCCGGCCACCTCAACCGCACCGCCACGCAAGGTGATGCGGCAGTCGCCGCCGCCCTTGGCCGCGCCGCTTATGCCGGCAGCGTCGTCGAGCCTTATGACGAACGACTTCGTTGTCTGACTGGCCGAGTTGTAGTCGGTGTAATAAGAAACGAACACCTTGCCGTCGTAGCTCACTCCCACCGTGCCGCTGATGATGCTGTCGTTCTTGGTGCCAATCACCTCCTCGCCAGCCTCGTCATACATAACGATGTCGTAGGCGTTGTTGTCGGCGAGCCACTTTGCGGCCTGTGGGCTGCGCGTGGCCAGATAGTCGTGGAACGTGGCCGGCGCGCTTGCGCCCTTGGCTATGGCAAACGAGCTGCGCGTAAGCTCCACTACGGGCGAGGCGGCGAAGATGGTGCCGTCGTCGAGCACTCCGGTGGTGAGCATGGAGTAGCCGTTGCCTGTGGCAGCCACAAACTGCGGGTCGGCCTCGGTCAGGTCGAAGTAGCCCGGCGTGGTCAGTCCGTTGTGCTGGAGCGACGTGGCCAGGTAGCGTCCGTTGGCCGAGAGGTAGATGTTGTTGCGCGTGAAACGGTAGGACGTGGTTATCTTGTCGAGCGCGTTGCTGTATTTTGTCCACGCCGTCATGTAGTTTTTGTGGTCCTGCACATACTGCGTCACGGCGGCGGTGTATTGCGCCTTCTGGTCGGCGTCGCTCATGTAGAGGTCGGGCGTGGGATAGGTAGGCTCGGGCAGCGTGGGGTCGTCGTAGTAGTCTTCAAGGTCGGACTCATACTGCGCGAGGGCTGCGGCATAGTTGGCCTTGTCGCTCTCGGTCATGTAGTCGTTGTAGTCGGGCTCTGTGGGTTCCACGGGCAGTTCGGGCAGTTCCGAGAGTCGGCTCTCGTCATACACGTTGTTCTTGCCGAGCAGTGTGTAGGTCCAGTTGCCCTCGTCGTCTTGCTTAAACACGATGGGGAATATGTAGAAGCCGTTCCAGCTCGTGAGCGTCCCGGCCACGGTGCGCCCGTCGGCCGACACCGCTGTCGCCACCACGCTCTGCGGCGTTCCGCCGGAGAAGTCCTTGCCGAGATAGGGTAGGGGCGAGCACACATACTCGCCTGCGGCGTTGAGCTTCCACACCACGGGGTAGCAGGCCAGTCCGTCGTAGCCCAGCGACGCCCCGTTGGAACCGAGCGCACCCACGATGGTGGTCTCGTCGGGCGTGAACGCCTGTGCTCCGTTGAAGCTCGTGCCTATGCCCGACGGCTCGTCGATGTTGAGCAACTGTCCGTTGTCCCAAAGAAAGGCTCCCTTGGTCATGGTGAAGCCGCATATCTTGCCACTGTTGGCCACGCTCTGTCCCAGTCCGGGACTGTACATCTCAGCCCCGCTCTCGTCGGCGAGCGTGTATATGCTGCCGTCGGCGTCGTTGAGTATGCTCATCATGCCCGAGTTGTTCTCCACGAGCCAGTTGCCGTTGGGTGAGAACCGGCTGAAGGCGTTGCCTTCAAACATCTTCATCTCCTGCGCCATTGCGCTGCCGCTAAGTGCCAGCAGAGCCATGGCCACCATTGCTCTTGTCTTCATCTGTTTCTTTTTTTCTTCCTTGCTTTTATGTGGCGGATATATATTACCGCCGTGACTATATATAATAAGGTTATGCTTCTCTGCGGAAAAAGGAGAGGAGCTGGAGAAGTCGCAGCCCAAAACAATTCGGCCACTACTGCCCCAGCTCCTCCTTTTTGCCTATTTCCTAAGAAAGAAGTTCAAAGCAAAACTTCCTTTATTACTTGCGTATCTTGGCCATTGAGAGCTTGCCGCCGCACTCCACGGCCACCACATACACGCCCTTGGGCAGCTGTGCCAAAGACAGGCTTGCGGCGTTCTTGGCCTCGGCAACCTTGCGTCCGCCCATGTCGGTCACGCTGATGTTGGCAGCGCCGTCGAGACTGATGATGCCGTTGGCATAGCTAAGCTTGCCAGCTGCGCTGGCCACAGCTCCGCTGATGGCTGTAGGCTCTATCAGGGGCAGGTCGTCGATGTTGATGGTTACGGTGTCGCTGTTGGCCATGCCCAGTTCATACACGGCCTGCACGTAGATGGCCTTCTCGGTGTAGTAGTTGAACATGTCGATGCCAATGGTCTGCTCGTTGGTCAGGCCTTCGTTGAGCACAGCGTCATACCATGTGCCGTGATCCATCACGTTGTAGCCCATGAAGCCATAGTCGGCTGCGTTCTCGGGAGCGTCCCAGGCCACATACATCGCCGTTCCGTCACTATAGCCCTCAAGGCTCTCGTTCTTCTTGCCAGTGCCGCGCACGTTGGTGGGGGCGGGCAGCTTGGTGTAGTTGTCAACGCTGGCCACGGCTGACACGTTGTAGCCCAGCGAGTCGGCATCCACGGTCTGCACGAAGTAGTCGTGCTGGCCGTTCTGCACCTTCTCGTCGGTGTAGGTCAGGCCGTCGGCAGCCGACAGCGTGGCAATCTTCGCACCGTCGCGATACAGGCCATACACATAACCCTCCTTGGCTGCGGCCACTGTTATCTTGTTGGTGTTGCGCTTGCCCTCAACGGCCTCAACGGCGATGCCGCTGGCCAGTGAGCCGTCAAGCTCGCGCTCTGTGTCGATGGTGTAGGTGATGCTCTTTATCCATCGGTCTTCAACGTCCTCGGAGTAAGAGTCGTAGGTGTAGGTCTCGGTCTTGGTGTCGAGTCCGTCGCGCGTGTAGACGATACTGTCAACGGGGTCGATGCGAGTGCCTATCTGCTCCCATGTGTCGTAGTCGTACACATAGGCCACCTGGTGCTGTACAGTGGCCACAAGCAGACCGTTGTTGTCGTAGTAGTTGGTGGTAGACCTCTGGAACGACAGTGTGTCGCTGCCGTAATCACAGGCGTAGCGCGACTCCTTTAGCAGCTGGTTGGCGCTGTTGTAGGTGAGCACGCTCTCGTATGTGTCGCTTTCGTACTGTCCCTTCGACGATACCTTCTGCGGACAGTTGGGGGCGATGAAGTCGCTGTATGTGATGGTCTGCGACCACACAGGCTCGCCCGTGTCCCAGTCGGCGGTGTAGAGCGACTTCGACGTGAGGTTGCCGTCGGCGTCGTAAGTGTACTTGTACGACTCCTGACCGTTCTCGGCCACGAGGCGGCCCAGCTCGTCATACTCGTAGGTGACGCTGTCGGTGGCGTCGTAGAAGCCGCTCATGCCGTTGCTCAGTATGGTCACTTGGCGCGAGAAGCTAAGGGCAAGCTGGCCCTTGTCGTTGTACTGGTAGGTGTAGTACTGGAGCAGACTGCCGTCGAGTCCGTACTCGCCCTTGCGCACGAGCTTGTTGTTGGCGTCGAAATACGACACGAGGCTGCTCTGCAGTTCGTTGCCGCCGGTCATGTAGTCGCCATACGTGTTTACCGACACTGTCTTCACCGCCTTGTCGGCGATGGCTGGTGTGGCCAAAGCCGCTCCCACGAGCAGGCAAGCCACGCTTAGTTTGTAGTTGTGCTTCATTCTCAATGCTTTTTAGTTATGTTTGTTGTATTTTGGTTTGTGCTTGTGCCTATATATATGTTATTGTTATTGTGTCCATAAACAGTGTGCGCAACCTCTTTTATTTTACGATGCGCTTCATGGCCACTGTGCCTCTTTGGGTGCGCGTGCGCTCCACATACACGCCCTTGCGCTGCGCCGTGCCACTGGCGATGGACTGCCCCTGCAAGTTGTAGACTTCAGTCGTGCCCGTGTCCTCATCGGCCTTGGCCGTGGCTATGGCCAGTGTCGTGCTCAGGGCAAGCTCCTTGGCGTTGAGCACCCTCATGTCGCCGTAGTCGTTGGCGTCGTTCGATAGCGGTTGGTTTACGAATGCCACAACCTTTATGTCGCCGGGCTTCCAACTGTCGTCGAGAGTCGTGGTGAAAGTTTGCGAGAATTTGTCGCCGCGCCATTCTATGGCGTTGCCGTCGCTTGGCGTGAGTGCCGCGCGTATTATGTGGTTGTGGGTGTAGACGCTTTCCTCGCCCTTCTGCGGAGCCGTGGCCTTCACCTTGTCCTCAACGATATATACCGTGAGGTTGCCGCCGTCGCCATACATGTCGGCATACTCCGCGCAACGCTCGCCAGTGGTGTTGACGGTGAGGGTGCGTGTCTGCTCGTCATAGTCGCAGTCGATGCCCACCGACACGAATGCCGGCTGCTGGCGAATGTAGGCGAGAACCGGCTTCAGGTATTCAGCCGCACTGGAAGGCGTGTTGCCAACGAAATTCACCGTGGGGTTGGCTTCGGTGGACAGAGGTGTCATTGTGCGGTCGAACATGGCCACGGGGGCTGTGTCTATATTGAACGCCAAGCTGAGGTCTTCCGACGCGCCTATGGTGAACTCGTCGGTGCCGAAGCCCACATGGTGAGCCACGTGTATCACGTCGGTGGCTCCGCTGAGCAGTATGGCGAGCGACTTCTTGGCCATGGGACAGTTGATGCAACCCAGTGTGGTGAAGTGCTCAAGCAGAATATTGCGCGGATAAGAATTTTCATAAATGTACAACAATACGGAGTCGCGGCTGCCGTCGTCCACTGACGTGTCGCCATCGAGCCATGCCTTTGCCGCGACAAGTCCCACGGGTGCGTCGGTGGCCACGGTGTCGGCAATCGTCACAAGCAGGTCGCCGCCGCCCTTTATGGCCGTTTGTCCGTCGAGCCGCTTGGTTGCTCCGCCGCCTATCTTGTAGTATATTGCAGGGCAGTTGCGCTCCTCCACCCCACGGTTGGCTACTCTTACATACAGCTGGCGTGGCTCGCCCGCCTTGGCGAAGTCGCAGTCGATGGCCATGCTCGTTATCTCCATCGTGCCTGTG
This sequence comes from Lachnospiraceae bacterium, assembly GCA_963659505.1. Taxonomy (GTDB): domain Bacteria; phylum Bacteroidota; class Bacteroidia; order Bacteroidales; family Bacteroidaceae; genus Prevotella. Next base: position 4,011 of record CAVKUV010000086.1, on the reverse strand, counting down.
CTGCCCGTCGGGTCGGAGTCGTTGTTGGTTGCGGTCGTCGCGGCGTTGGCCACCGTGGCAAACAAGCTAAACAGCAAGGCAAGCAATGCCAATGTATGTGTGGAGATTTTCTTCATGTCGGAATGTCTTGTTCTTATGTGTGGCCATTCTAATCCCAAAGAGACTAAGCCTCGCTTGCATCCAAAAGCGCAAGCTTCGGCCATTAATGCGCTGCAAAGGTAGACAAAATGAATGGCTTGGCCTAACGATTTCGACAAAATGCCACCTGCGTGTTTGTGCAGCGTGACAAATGGACAACTTTAGTGGCGGTTTCCTGTCAATCTAAAAGTGCTGACAGCGGCTTGTCCATGCAAGAGGCATTCGCCTTCGGCTTTGTCCATTCCGCCTTTTTTGTGTGGCAAAGTTCCTAAAGCACTTACAAAATGGGAATTAGCACTTTGCAATTAAATGGGATTGCATTATATTTGCAAAAAGTTGCACACCCCACTGTTCTCTAACGGAAAAGCGACTGGGAAAGAGACGTGGCAAGAGTAATGCAAAGGCCAAAACACCATAAGGCTACACCCTAAAACACATACCAACCTGCACATGAAGACAAACAACGACACCGCAAGCTTCGCCTCGATAGCGGCGAGACTGAAGAACATTGGCAAACGCCGCCGCGTGGCACTCGTATGCCCCGATGACAGTCACACGGCATACGTGGTGGAGCGCGTCCTAAATGAGGGCATTGCCGACTTCACCCTGTTTTGTGGGCGACCATTGGCCGACTGGGTAGAAAGCCTTTTGGAGACCAACGGCGGAGACCACATCGCAGTGGAGCGGATGGCTTCGCCCGATGAGGCTGCCCGGGCTGCAGTGGCTGCGGTGCGCCGTGGCGAGGCCGACTTGCTGATGAAAGGCACGATAAACACCGACAACCTGCTGCGCGCAGTGCTCGACAAGCAGTGCGGACTGCTTGAACCCGGGGCGGTGCTCACCCATGTGGCCTTGGCCGAGGTGGAGGGCATAGCGCGGCTGCTGGCCTTCAGCGACGCGGCGGTGATACCCAACCCCACCATCGGGCAGTTTGACTCCATAGTGCGCCACCTTGCCACGATGGCGCGCCTTGCCGGAGCCGGCACACCCCACATAGCCCTGCTGCACTGCACGGAGAAGGTGAGCGAGAAGTTTCCCGTCACACTGTGCTACGAGGAACTGAAACAAAGGGCAAAGCATGGTGACTACGGCAACGTGGTGGTTGACGGGCCAATGGACGTGAAGACGGCTCTCGACCGCGACAGCGGCGACATAAAGGGCATAAGCTCGCCTGTGGCTGGTTGTGCCGACGCACTTGTTTTTCCCGACATCGAGGCTGGCAACACCTTCTACAAGACCATCTCGCTCTTCAAAGCCAAGATGGCCGGAGTGCTCTGCGGCACGAAAGCCCCTGTGGTGGTGGCCTCACGGGCCGACAGCGGCGAGTCGAAATACAACAGTCTGGCCGTGGCCTGCGCCTTGGCGCAAAATTCCTTGGCGCAAGGGTAACGGCAACACACACACGACATACAACAAACAACACAAACCATTTGGCTCGTCCAACCGTGCGCACACTGCTGTGGCGATGAGCCTCAATAAAAAACACAATTGATAAAATGAAGCGAATTTTGGTTATCAACCCTGGCTCCACGTCGACCAAAGTGGCCGTGTTTCACGACGAGAAGGCGGCATGGATGGCTGGAACCCACCACCCAACAGCAGAGACAAGCTCGTTCAGGCACATAAACGAGCAGTATGCCTACCGGCGCGACTTCGTGCTGAACCGATTGGCCGCCGACGGCATACCTCTGACTTTCGACGCTGTGATAGGCCGGGGCGGACTGCTCAAGCCAATAGGCGGAGGGGTGTATCCCGTGAACGAGGCCATGAAGCGCGACCTTTGGCACGCCGAACTGGAGCACGCCTGCAACCTCGGCGCACTGATAGCCGACGAGATAGCCGCCAAGTGCGGATGCCCGGCGTTCATAGCCGACCCCGTGGTGGTCGATGAACTGCAACCTCGGGCGCGACTGTCGGGACTGCCCGGACTGGAGCGCAAGTCGATATTCCACGCACTCAACAGCAAGGCCGTGGCGCGCAAGTATGCCGCGTCGGTGGGCAAGCGCTATGAGGACATGAACCTGATCGTGGCGCACCTTGGCGGCGGCATATCCGTGGGAGCGCACTGCCAAGGCAAGGTAATCGACGTCAACAACGCCCTCAACGGCGATGGACCTTTCTCGCCTGAAAGGGCAGGCACACTGCCTACGCGCGGATTGGTTGACCTGTGCTTCAGCGGCAAATACAGCCATAAGCAGGTGTGCCAGATGCTAAGTGGAAAGGGAGGCTTGATGGCCTATCTCGGCACCAACGACATGGTGACTGTGGCTCGCAAGGCTGAAGAGGGCGAGGAACCTTATCGGGGAGTGCTCGATGCGATGATATATGCCATTGCCAAGCAGATAGGCTCGATGTATGTGACTCTGATGGGACAGGCCGAGGCCATAATCCTCACGGGAGGCATAGCCCACAGTGAATACTGCGTGGAGGGCATCAAGCGGCAGACCAGCTACATGGCCCCCGTGTTTGTAAGTCCCGGCGAGGGCGAGATGGAATCGCTTGCCTTCAACGCCCTCGGCGCACTCAACGGCACTCTGCCATTGCAGGAGTATAAGTGACGGCTGACTTTGGGAAATGTGTTTTTGCGGTTTGTTTTTCAGTAATCCGTATCACTTTTTCTGTAATCGCGCTATGCGCCAATGACGTTTTCGGATGTATCTTTGCACAAACATTGACAAGGACAAACAAAAAGCACCACACATGGAAGAGAACATCTACATAGACTACATCGACAAATACAATAAGTCAATAGGCGTCGAGACCCACCACCCTCTCGTAACCGTGGTTGACATGGGCGCCAACAGCAATGTGGTGATACCCGAAGAGGTGGCATGGCACTACGGTGTTTATGCACTGTTTCTGAAGCAGACATACTGCGGCGACATGACCTACGGACGGCAGACCTACGACTATCAGGAGGGTACGGTTACGAGCTTCGCCCCGGGGCAGGTGGTACACGTGAAGCACGCGCCGGGCTTCAAGCCCAACTCGCTGGGACTGCTGTTCCACCCCGACCTCATACGAGGCACCTCGCTCGGCCACAACATCGGCAAGTATGGCTTCTTCAGCTACTCGTCATACGAGGCTCTGCACCTGTCGGAACAGGAGAAGGCGATATTCCGCGACTGCCTCGACAAGATACGCATCGAGACCGAACGCCCCATTGACAAGCACAGTAAGACCATAATATGCAGCAACATCGAACTGCTGCTCGACTACTGCATGCGCTTCTACGACCGACAGTTCATAACGCGCAAGGAGGCCAACATCGACGTGCTGGTGCGCTTCGAGGAGGAACTGAACAAGTACTTCAGCGACGACAAGGCCGCACACGAGGGTCTGCCGTCGGTGAAGTACTTCGCCGAGCGGTGCTTCCTCTCGCCCAACTACTTCGGCGACCTCGTGAAGAAGGAGACCGGACGGTCGCCGCTCGAATACATTCAGAACAAGGTTGTCGAACTGGCCAAGGATAACTTGTGGGGTAGCCGCGACTCCATCGCCAACATAGCCTACCGACTGGGGTTCCAATACCCACAGCACTTCAACCGCTACTTCAAGCGGTGCGTAGGCGTGTCGCCAAGCGAGTTCAGGAGTATGGCGCACTGATTTTTCGCCACAAACTACTTCGCTTTTTCAGTAAAGGGTGATTCTATAAATGGTGGTATTTATAGAACCACTCTTTAGGTGGGTTCAGTAATTGCCACCGTAAAGACAATAAGAAATTATGAATTACGCTTGCCGGATTTTTTAGTAATGTTCAAAAAATAAGTTGCGCAAGTCCTGACTTCGTCAATGCGTCACCCAAATCAGAAATTGCCTGTTGTTAGTCAGAAAAGAGGTTTGATGGCAAGGTGTTTCTTGGTTAGGAATAGA
>CAVKUV010000085.1:0-11363 GCA_963659505.1 Lachnospiraceae bacterium | reverse complement strand
TAACGCCATGTCGTCTCCTCTGTATGACAAACAAAAATTTTCCGTGTATTCCGTGCGTTCCGTGTTCGAAACAATACAACCACGGATAATTCTTCGTCCATGTTTTTTATACGAACACGGAACCCACGGAACTTACGGAAGGCTAACGCCATGTAGTCTCCTCTGTATGACAAACAAAAAAATTCCGTGTATTCCGTGCGTTCCGTGTTCAAAAATAAGCGACTACGAATAATTCTTCGTCCATGTTTTTATACGAACACGGAATTCACGGAATTTACGGAAGGCTAACGCCATGTCGTCTCCTCCGTATGACAAACAAGAATTTCCGTGTATTCCGTGCGTTCCGTGTTCGAAAATAAAAAGATATCCGTGTTCAAATAAAAAAATATCCGTGTTCAAAACGAAAATAACATCCTGTGTTCGTATAAAATAAATTAGTGTTCAGAACAAAAAATACATAACCATGAACGTAAAAGAAGCAATAGCGTATATGCGCGACGTCAGTCCGTGGCTGTTCCTCTCCAAGACGGTGAGGAGCCTGTGCTACAATAGCGACACCAAGCTCGCGTGGGCCATCAACCGCTGGAACGAGCGCAATGTGGCCGCCTACCTGCGCAAGCAGACGAGCGACGACGGCGGCATGGATTTCGCCAAGATCCTTGGCGAGCCTAACCCCAGCGTGCCCGATGAGAGCATCTTCATCATGTGGTGGCAGGGCGAGGACAATGCCCCCGGCCTTGTCAGGGCGTGCATCGACAGCGTGCGCAAGCATGCCTGCGGCCATGCGGTGATAGTGATAAGCAAGGACAACGTGGGCGACTACATCCACCTGCCCGAGTTCATCCTGAGCAAGGTCAGCCAGGGCAAGATGACCTTCACCCACCTCAGCGACATCATCCGCCTCAATCTGCTGTCGCTCTATGGCGGCGCGTGGATCGACAGCACCGTGTTCTGCGCCCGCGACATCTCCAGCGACCTCTTCGCCCGTCCGTTCCACAGCATACACTTCGGCAATTACACCAAAGACCCGTCGCACGGGCGGTGGACTACGTTCATGATGTTCGCCCAAAAGGGCAACGAGATAATGCGGCGCACTCTGAAGTGCCACTATCTGTATTGGCGGAAACACGATGTCGTGGCCGACTATATCATGTTTGACTACTTCATCGACCAAGTAATCACTGACAACGATGAGTTGGGGGGGGCAAATCGACGGAGTGCCTGTGGGCGACCGCGACGTGTTTGCGTTGCTCCCACGCTTGGGCGACGCGGGCTTCAGTGTGCATGACTTCATGAGCCAGCGCGACACCACATTCTACAAACTGTCGTGGAAGCACCACTTCGACGACAACGCCCGCATTGTGGCCATGCTGCGCGGAGAGTGCGCCGGCGACAGTTGCAGCATGGGCATAAAACCAAATGACTTTTCTTAAAAGACAATAAAAGAATGTTCACTTGAAGGCTTAACGTGCCTAAAGTGACCGCTTACTTTCGACAAACTATTGATAATCGGTATGGACCAGAACCTCTGTACGGAGCAAGACATCCGTGCCTTCGATGCCCTTCCCTTTGAGCGCAAGCTATTCTTCTCATCACGACCTGTGGCGGGCGATAGCATCGTCTGCATGAAGGAGTTTGAGGGCACGGGCCAAGTGGGCGACCCATACCGAAAGGCTCACCTGTTTTATAGGTATTTGATACATTATTTCACGAAATAAGATTTATGGCTCAGAATTATTTGAAGAGACTCCTGCCTTTCGTCTGCATTCGTTTGTCAACGAACAAATGGTTGGATTCGAAACGTTTACGTCCCATGATACTCAGAATGGGGGGGTAAAAATAGGCAAAAATTGCCATGTGGGCAGTAATGTGACGTTTGACACCATACGACCTTCGATGTTTGACATCGGCGACCATGTGACGATAACGATGAACAGCGTGTTGCTCACGCATGGTGTGAAACTGAAGGAAGGTACGTGCAACAGGCTTCATGTGATAGGCAAACTCACCATTCACAACCACGCCTTCATCGGGGCTGGTGCCATCATTACCCGTCCTTTGGAGATTGGCGAATATGCCATTGTCGCCGCAGGAAGTGTGGTGACGAAGGATGTTCCTCCTTATACGATAGTGGCGGGATGCCCTGCCAAGGTTATAAAGAACATTAGTCCACACAACGCGGTGGACTGAAAATATAGATTACTATAGTTTACGAATGAAACGCAAAGTCTTCTCTTTCAACGCCCAGCTATATAAGGTTACTGGCGTGCAGAAAGTCTTGATGGACGTGCATCATGCCCTTCAAGGGGAGTATGACGCGAAGATTGTGGGAACGATTCCGTTTGGCGATGTCCATAAGGATTTGGGTATTCGGCAAGAGGAATATGTGAGGTTTGGTAGTCCATTCATGTTCCGCAATAGCATTGTGGTGCTGCACGAGCGCAAATTCTTGGCGTTCTTTTGGCTGCTCAACCATGTGTTCTGCCAGAACATCAAGCTGGTGTATATCCACCATAACGTGTTCAGCGACCACCGCCGAATGTCCATTATGCCCAATACGGTGGTGGCAATTTCCGACGAGGGAGTGAGAAATCTGCATGACTTCTTCGGTGTGCCGATGGCGCACATCCACAAGATATACAACTGTGTGGACGACATACACCCCGTGCCGCACAAGGCGTATGAGGGCGGTGTGGTGAGGATACTCTACCCGGCAAGAATCAACGAGCAGAAGCGGCAGTTGGAGATTGTGGAGAGGTTGAAGGGAAAGCTTAGCGACAACGTCAAGATACTGTTTGCCGGAACAGGGCCGCATCTTGAGGCATTGCAGAAGGCGACCAAAGGCGACAGCCATTTTGAGTGCCTTGGCTACCGTTCCGACATCTACCAGCTGCTGCAAGAGTGCGACTACATGATGCTCTTCTCTGGGCACGAGGGGTTGCCGATAACACTCATCGAAGCCACGATGATGGGATGCCCAGCCATTTGCAGCAACGTTGGCGGCAATGCTGAGATAATTGAGAATGGGAAAAGTGGATTTGTCATTGACAAGGATGATTGGGAAGGGCTGACGCAATGCCTGAACAAGTTAGAAACAACTTCATCATTGCAATATGATAAAATGAGCAAGAAAAGCCGCTCAATTTACGAGAACAACTTCACGTTTAATACATTCAAGAGAGCCTATCTTGACATGATAAAGCGATTGTAAGATATGGGAAAATTAAGGAAACTAAAAAGAATAGTACAAGGTACCGTCGTAGCTCTGAAAGCGAAGAATTACGTACCGATAGACCATTCGCAGAATGATGGTCTTTTGAAAGATAAAGTTGCCCTCATTACAGGAGGAAGTGGTGGTATCGGTTTCGCCATAGCACAAGCTTTTACAAAAGCTGGATGCAAGGTCGTTATTGCAGGAACGAACGAAAACAAATTGGCAAAGATGCTGTCCAACCTGAATGGGGGGGGTAAGTCGTGCGTTATCAATTTGTCTTCATACACCAGTATAAATGAGGGCGTTAAGAAGGCTATTGAATGTTATGGCAAGATAGATATTTTGGTCAACTCTGCTGGTATCCATTCAACAAAGGTGTTTAATGATTTGCTTGAAGTAAGCGAAGAGGACTATGATTCCATCATGGACATCAATTTGAAGGGAACGTATTTCGTTACACAGCAAGTTGCCAAGCATATGGTGGTCAATAAGATTCATGGACATATATTGAACATTTCTTCTTCCACCGCATTAGAGCCAGCATGGTCTCCCTACAGATTGTCAAAATGGGGAGTGAAAGGAATGACATTGGGCTTTGCGCAACAATTGCAAAAATACGGCATCATCGTCAACGCCATTGCTCCTGGTTCAACAGCAACATCATTGCTTGGATTCAAGGATGGAGACAGTATCTGGACAGAAGACAACAACAATCATCGTTACATTCTGCCCAGCGAGGTGGCGGATTATGCTGTGATGATGGTGAGTGGTCTCGGAGATATGGTCGTTGGCGATACATTGTATATATCAGGCGGAAGAGGTTTAACCGATGTTAGATAAGATGATAGACAAGGAATTAATATCAATAGTAGCATCCGTGTACAACGGAGAGAAATACTTGGCAGACTGTTTGGATTCAGTTCTTGCCCAAGACTACGAGAACTTTGAGTTGATAATGGTCGATGATGGTTCGCCTGACAACTCTGGGCAAATTTTGGACGAATACGCCGCAAAGGATAGTCGTATCCATGTGGTACATAAGGAAAACTCGGGAGTTTGCAACTCACGCAATGTGGGGATAGACATGGCAAAAGGTGCATATCTGTGCATCATTGATCAGGATGACATCCTTTCTCCTGATTACATAAGCTATTTCTATAAGCTTATCCAAGATTACAATGCGGAAATAGCAGCTACGCCTACGGCTGACAAGTTCTTTGGACAAGTAAGATATGATGACACAAACAATGACTATGTGACATTGTTGGGCGGAGAACAGACCGCCAACGAGATGCTATACCATAAGATTATTATTGCACCATGGAACAAGATGGTATCTCGTGAACTTATCGAGAAGTATCATATCCGTTTTGTTCCAGAGTTCTTCAATGGTGAGGGCTTTGCTTATTCTATTGAATGTTTCCAACGGGCAACGAAGGTTGCTATGGGACATAGGAAGGTATATCACTATAGGGTTGGCGACCCAGAGAGCGGTGCATCCAAATTCCGTGAGTATTCTATCCATAGTTGCGTGAAAGCACAACAATATATAAAGGAAAAGCTTGTCTCACATTCATCAGAAACACGCAAAGCATGGCGTTTCAGCAATTGGCATTCACATTGCGACTGTTTGAATATGATGGTAGGTTGTGGCGTTGAAGGCCAGTATAAAGAACTATATCAGCAAATAGAGAACGTCTGTAAAAAGGATGCTTTGTGCGCTTTGTCTGCTCCTGTATCACTGCAACAAAAACTGCGAGGCGTACTCTTCTTCATATCTCCCCATTTGGCCGCAAAGGTTATCAACCATTTCAGAATCAGAAAGTTTACTAAGACGAATGATACTCTGAAAATAAAATCGGGGGGGTAATTTGTAAACATTTACAAATTTCTCATTTGACTGATAGCGAGCTTACTTTATGTAATGCTGCATAACCTATAAACGTGTAGCATTATGATAAAGTTAGCTTCTAAAGAAAAGTGTACGGGATGTGCGGCATGCTATAATGCCTGTAGCAGAAATTGCATCTCGATGGCGACGGACGAGGAGGGATTCCTGTTCCCAATAATAGATGAGCAACAATGCGTGGAGTGCGGACTGTGCGTAAAGTCATGTCCTGTATTATCAGAAAAGTCAAACGAAAATGCAGACAAGCCAAAAGCCTTTGCCGTATGGAGCGATGCAGACAGAACGGTGAGCAGTTCTGGCGGTGCATTCTCTGCTTTTTCTCGGTTGATTTTGGCAAATCAAGGGCTTGTGTTTGGAGCAGCCTTTGATGAAAAGTTGCAATGCAAGCACAAAGCCGTTGACAATATAGAGGGGCTTGCACAGTTGCGAGGGTCAAAATATGTACAGAGCTTCATTGGAGACACTTTCAAGCAAGTGAAAGAAGCGTTGCGGCAAGACAGGTTCGTTTTGTATTGTGGCACACCTTGTCAGATAGCAGGCTTGAAAACCTACCTGAGGAAAGACTACGACAAACTCCTGTTGGTAGACTTGGCCTGCCATGGCGTTCCCTCCCAAGCAGTGTTTGATGCTTATATCGCAAAAATATCGACCCGCTTCGCGGGAAAAGGTATTGTTGACGGCTTTGAATTTCGTCGGAGAGACGGATGGGGCTTTGCCCCATCCGTCTCTCTTGGCGGTAAATTCCGCTCGCTGTTTGGCAAGGACAACCTCTATATGGCAGCTTTCGATAAGGGCATGACATTCAGACGTTCATGTTATAGTTGCCCCTTTGCCAAGTTGCCTCGTGTCGGCGATGTCACCCTTGCCGACTTTTGGGGATTGGGCAGACACGGAAAGCCGTTCAAACACGATGTGATGAAAGGCGTTTCGCTGGTGCTGGTAAACAATGAAAAAGGCCAAAGGTTTATGGCGCAGCTTGGTGATGGCGTATTCGTTGAAGAGCGAACATTGGACGAAGCCCTCATCGAGAACCATAACATCCAGCATCCGTCAACGCTCTATCCGCAGCGTGAAAATGTGATAAAGGCATTCTTGACAGGAATGTCGTTGGATGAGATAGATGCCAAATATCATGTAGTGGACAGGAGCTTGAAGGGCGTGGTAAAAGACATCGCGACCCAATGGCACCTATTTACAGTGGTAAAATATGCATATAATTTAATTTTAACAAAAGTTAATCGGGGGGGGGTAATTGAGACCTTTGATGATAGCACTTCTGTTCTTCTCTCTGGTGTGCAGTCCATGCAAATGGCTGCATAAATGTTTAACCGCAAGTATCAGAGAGTATGGAAGATATCAAGGTTTCGGTGATAATCCCTGTTTATCAGGTAGAGAAATATCTGCGTCAGTGTTTGGACTCCGTATTAGAACAAACACACAAAAGTTTGGAGATTATCCTTGTTGATGATGGAAGCAAGGACACCAGTGGAGCGATATGCGATGAATATGCTGCAAAGGACAGTCGCATCAGTGTAATCCATAAGAAGAACGAAGGAGTGAGCACGGCTCGCAATGTGGGCATGTCTGCAGCAACAGGAGAATGGATTTGCTATGCAGACTCCGACGACTTGTTGCGAGAAGACTATGTGGAATATCTCCTGAAGATGGCGATAAACAACAATGTGGAGGTGGCTGTCACTACATCGTTCTTCACCACTTTCGGAGGCGTGCAAACGGCACAAGATAAGGTTAAAGTGGTAAGTGGAGAAGATGCTGCGGCAAGTATTCTCTACTATCACATTCCCATCGGGTGCTATTGCAAGATGTTCAAGCGTGATTTCCTCGTCCGCAACAAGGTGCAATTCCTTCCAAACGTGTATATAGGTGAGGGCTTCAACTTTAATGTGAAAGCTTTCTGCATGGCGAGCAAAGTTGCTATAGGACACAGGAAAGTGTATTGCTACCGTAGGGACAATGCTGCGAGTGCCATGACGAGTTTCAAGTTGCCTAAGGCTGAAATGGCGATTAAGGCCATACAGATAATCCGTGACAACTTGCAGATACGAAGCAAAAAGTTGCTTGACGCTTGCGACTTCGCCGATTGGCACACACAAGGGGATATGTACAACTGGATGGTGTTGGCAAATGTAGCCAGTGACTATCCTGCACTATATCACCAGTGTTTCAAGAAAGTGCGCTCGTATGCTATTAGGGCATTCTTTTCTCCCGTCAACAAGAAAGAACGTTTTCGGGCGGCAGTACAGATAGTGCATCCTCGACTGCTCGCTCTTTTATTGGAAATACGAAGATGGAAGTCTTCATTATAATGTACTGAACGAAAAATGAAAATCGGAATATTGTCAATGCAGGAGGTGAAAAACTATGGTTCTTTCCTCCAGGCATTCTCACTGAAAAGCAACATTGAGGCGTTGGGGCATCAGTGTGAGTTTGTGAACATAGTGCCAGGCCAGCAGCTTGGCGACTACAAGATAAGCAAGTTACACAAGGTGCATCTGCTCGCAGAACGCCTTTGCGGTTGGGACTTTGCCAAACGCTTTAGGTACATCTACCAGTTTCAAAACCGTTTCGCCAAGGAGTTCCTTCCCGAATTGGGGGTAAAACCAGGCGTTACAACAGATCATTTCGACACGGTGGTAATCGGTAGCGACGAGGTGTTCAACTGCGCCCAGAAAACGTGGTTCGGCTTTTCGAAGCAACTGTTTGGCGAAGGGCTGAATGCCAATAAGGTCATTACATACGCCGCTTCCTTTGGAGCGACAACGGTTGACAAACTGGAGCGGCTCGGCATCAAGACCACAGTTGCCCATCTGCTGAAGAAACTGGATAAGATTTCTGTGCGCGATGCCAACAGTTTGAAAGTCGTCGAGGAGTTGACTGGGGCAACACCAAACAAGAATGTAGACCCTGTGCTCATCTACGATTATTCCAAACACATGCCAACGGCAGTAGACTTGAAGGACTATATGATAGTCTACACCTATCCCGGGCGAATCACCGACAAGAAAGAGATTAGTGCCATACGCGCCTATGCCAAGAGCCGAGGTTTGCAGTTGGTGAGCATAGGTCACTACTTCCCATGGTGCGACAAGACGATAGTTCCCCATCCATTCGAGGTGTTGGCATATTTCAAGCATGCCACTTGCATCGTTACCGACACGTTCCATGGTTCGGTGTTCTCCATAAAGTTCAACAAGCAGTTCTGCACCATCGTGCGAGGTATGAACAGCAACAAACTCACCCATTTGTTGGAGCAATTCGGACTATCGGGTCGTATAGCCAACGACGTAAGCAAACTGCCGTCAATCATGGATGCGAAGATAGACTATACCCCTGTGAATGCAAAGATAGCGGAAGAGAGGGGAAGGTCGATAGCGTATCTGAAAGAGAGCTTGTAGAGGGTACCGGCGAAGGTCTTGAAAAGATTTGTTGTTGAGTAGCTTTCACATAGCTTCCCTCTGTACGTGTCATAGTGGGCGACGTGTTCACGTCGCGCCAAGGGCTTACGGCTGATGGCTGTGCGGTGAGACACCGCACCCCACTTAATCAGCCTCATTCGCTCCACTTGTGTTAAATGGTGCTTACGACTCGCCGCACCTCCTAAGTCGTTGAAAACTATTGCGCACGGTTTTTGGCGTTGTGGACTGAAAGGCGTATATTTGCACATGATATACCGTTATTCACGATTTACGATTTGAAAGGAGAAGATGTTATGGCATTAGACATTAAGGTGATACCCACCCTTCGAGGGGAAGAGGCAGCTCGTTTCATAGAGAGGGCCGAAGAGGTTATGAATAGTAAAAACCGAGTGGATTTTACTGCAAAGGTGGCAGAGGCCCGTGCCATTTTGAAAAAGGCTGGCTTTTGACTATGGGCTTCTTATTGGAAAAATGTAAGTTTGCGAGATTAGACGATAAGATTTTGATGTCTTGTCGTCGTTTTTCTTGTGGCGATGCCGACCTTGACGATTTCTTTCAGAATGACGCAATGCGTTATTGGAAAGAGCTGTTAGGAAAGACTTATTGTTTTCTTTTGGAAGATGAACCTAGGACTATCGTTTGCATGTTTACGCTGTCTAACGATAGCATTAGGTGGATGTTATTCCCAATAATCGAGGACGTAAGTTGTCGCAAGGCATTCCAAGAGAGAAACATATGCGCAGGTATCCAGGAGTGTTGATTGGGCGTTTGGGAATAAATGAGAATTTCCGTAGTCAAGGTATCGGAACAGAACTTCTTGACTTTATAAAATCATGGTTTATTGATGAAGACAATAAGACAGGTTGTCGCTTTTTGATAGTAGATGCCTATAACAATGATGTGCCACTGGGCTTTTATCAGAAGAATGGGTTCTTGTTTTTGTTTTCTTCAGAGCAGCAGGAAGCGGAGAATCTTGGTTATGACCAAACCAAGACTTTGCATACTCGTTTGATGTGCTATGATTTGAAGAAATTGATTTCAAGCAAATAAGGATAAAGAGGAAAAATGCCATTCTGTGAGTTGATGGACTTACGGATTACTCTGAAGGTGAATACCTTGTGCGGTGAGACACCGCACCCCACTAAATTTGCCTTGTTCGCTCCACTTGTGCTGAATGGTGCGGCGACTCGCCGCACTTCCTAAGGCGTTGAAAACAGTGGGCGCTGTTTTTGGCGTTGTGGACTGAAAGGCGTATATTTGCACACGATATACCGTTATTCACGATTTACGATTTGAAAGGAGAAGATGTTATGGCATTAGAAATAAGAGGCATTCCTGTTCTTACGGGTGAGGCCGCCGAGCGGTTTGTGCGCGATGCGGAGGAAACAGAGCGCAATCCCCCAACGCGGAAGTTGGTCTTTTCGTTCGAGGACATTGACCGCATTATGGAACGCTCACGCAAATACATGAAAGAGCATGGAGGAAAAGGACCTTTTGCAAAATAGCTGTGGTGGTTTCCCTTATCCTGTGACGACACAAGATGAGTTGGCCACATTTAGCTGTGGCGACAATGAACTTGATGGGTTCTTCCATCATGAAGCCTACCTTTATTCAAGGCAGCTGTTGGGAAAGACGTATTATTTTTCCACAACAGGTGCCGACCGGAAGATAGTGTGTGCTTTTACCTTGGCCAACGATAGCATCAAGGCGGCTTTGTTTGTTCACCCAAACAACAAGACTGGGTGTCGCTTTATTGTTGTCGATGCTTACAACAATGACGATGTGATACGCTTTTATGGCAAAAATGGCTTTCGTTTTCTGTACGCTACAGAAGACTTGGAGAGGGAAGCCTATCACATTCCTGCGGATGAACACTTGGAGTCAAGAATGATGTATCTAGATTTGTTGGGGTATATCATGTGACTATTTGAAGGGGAAGGATATTATGGAACAAGAACGGAAATACAACAAATTGGGTGAATGGCTTCATTCAGACGCAGAGCCGGTGATTGATTTGTCGGGACTGTCGGATGCTGACAAAGCTTCATTGCTTAGGATGGTGATGAGATGATTTCATGCCTCTGATAAACTTTCAATTTCCATATGCAATATTCTCCAACGAATGTTCATTTGGCCACTGATGTTCTTTTTCTGAACACGAATTACGCGAATAACACGAATGTTTTTTTACCACAAATGGCTTTCTGAACACGAATTTCACGAATAACACGAATGTCCATTCGTACACGAGTTTTGTTGTGTGTTCAATGGCGCAAGCTCTATTCGTGTAATTCGTGAAATTCGTGTTCAGAAAATTCCACGAACGCTTCTTGAATACGAGTTTTGTTGTGTGTTCAATGGCGCAAGCCTTATTCGTGTTATTTGTGAAATTCGTGTTCAAAATATACATTAGTGTTCTATCCCTTGCAGCTCTGCACGCAGAAGGCGGAGGCGATGGCGGTGAGGATGGTTACGACGAGGTTGATTACGGTTTTCCAGGTTTCTCTTTTCATAGTAGTTCTTTTGGATTAATGGTTAATAACGGCACACGGATTGGTTTGGAATAAACTTCTCAAAGACAGTATAATCTGTGGGATTCGTGTGGAAACGTGAGCAGGGCAGGGATGAGCGAGTACCCGTGCATGACGGTGTTTCATTGTCGTTTGCTGGAGTCACAGCCTTGGTTGTCATCGGAATACCCCTGACTGCATCCTGCCAGTCTGCTCACATATTCAGTCGAGAGAGGACTTAAAAGCCGTCGAGAGCGAGTGATTTAGTCAGTCGAGGCGTTAGAGTCGTTGGT
>CAVKUV010000084.1:0-11633 GCA_963659505.1 Lachnospiraceae bacterium | reverse complement strand
ACCAAGTAATTAAAGGACATGAGCAAATACTTGAAAAGACATATAGACCGAGAGTTGCAGCTTTGGGCACAATCCGCAGCAAGAAAGCCATTGCTGCTGCGAGGAGCAAGGCAAGTGGGGAAAACAACTGCCGTGCGACAACTGGCTATGCAGTTTGAGAACTTGGCCGAGGTAGACTTCAACGAGCGACAAGACATACATTACATGTTCGACGGTTCTTATTCCCCACAAGAAATCTGCCAACTTCTTTCCATCCAACTGCATACCCCCATCGCCGCAGGAAAAACGCTTCTGTTCTTCGACGAGATACAGGCATGTCCGCAGACCATCAACCGCCTAAGGTATTTTTATGAGAAATATCCTGAGCAACACCTCATAGCGGCAGGCTCGTTGCTGGAGTTCGCCCTGGAGACCCTTCCGTCGTATGGCGTGGGCAGGATAAGGAGCATATTCATGTATCCCTTCAGTTTTGAGGAGTTTCTCTGGGCCACAGGCGATGGGATGTTGGCAGATATGATTAATCGCGCTTCGCCCGACACTCCACTCCCCGAACCTATCCATCAGCAAGCAGTCCGCCAACTGCGCAAGTTCATGGTGTTGGGTGGAATGCCTGCCGTGATGGCAAGGTATTGCGAAGACGGCAACATCCTGGAATGCCAACACATCCTCCGCGAACTTATTCGCTCCTTCCGTGACGACTTTGCAAAATATCGCCATCGAGTGCCCACCACGAGGATTGATGCCGTATTCCGCTCGGTTGCCGAACAGGGACTGGGAAAGTTTGTATATAACAAGGTGAACTGTGAGGGCAACAGCGAGCAGGTAAGGGCTGCCCTTGACACATTGATACTGGCGGGCTTGGTATATCCTGTGACCCACACCTCTGCAAACGGCATTCCGCTCGGAGCGGAAATCAATGAGAAATACCGCCGTATGATATTCCTTGATACGGGGATGCTGCAAAGCATGCTCGGCCTTGACTTGGGCGAGTACCTTGCCTCTGCCGATATGCGAGTCGTCAACCGTGGAGCCATCGCCGAGACATTCGTTGGCAATGAGATTGTCAAGTCTTCACCCTGTTACGACCCGCGGTCGCTCTATTGTTGGCATCGAGAGAAAAACGGCAGTAGTGCAGAGGTTGACTATGTGGTGCAGATATCTGACAAGATCTGCCCCATCGAAGTGAAATCGGGGACGAAAGGGGCGATGCAGAGCATGCGCCTTTTCATACAGCAGAAAGGCATCGACTACGGCATCCGCACGTCCTTGGAAAATTTTTCTCGCTACGACGACATTAGGGTCTATCCCTTGTATGCCATCAAGAATGTCTTCGGCGGAAAATAATTGGTTTGTGAAACATGTCCCCTCCAAAGGTTAAAGACAACCTTTAGAGGGGCATATCTCGTTCCATTAGTACAATGCATTTGCATGCAGTCTGCCGATTTATCCGATTGCAAAGATATTGATATTTTTCTGAAAAAGAAACAAAAAGGAAATAAATTGACGCAGTTCGCTGTTGCATTTGTCCTGTGTGGGCAAACAGTATGCACTTGCCGAAATTTAGGTCTTCTTTTAAATGCGTGGATGAATGCCATTGCCCACTTGGCCTCGAAGAGGCCGTATCTCAGTAACCCCTTGTGGAGCGTAGCGGAACATGGGGATGTGGATGGAGGAAACATCGGCTTCGAAGATGCCGCACATAACGGAAAGGGGGTATTCGCACCGCGTTGCATATGGCCATCTCTGCCTTTGTGCGGCATCTTCGAAGCCGATATATGACACAGAGGTTATTGTCCCCACGTTCCGCTACGCTTCACGTGGGGTTACTGAGCTTCAGCCTCTTCGAGGCTATGCCAAGCACAGTACCTTTATACAAGGCAGACCTTTTCCATGCATTTAACGGAAGAACCCGAAATTTTGTCGCAGCCCACAAAAGATGCACCCCGTCATGGCGCATGGTCGCGCAAAAAAGCCGCGCAAAGTCGGTGCGCTTATGGAAACAAGTCGTGCCGGGAGTGTCGCAAAGTTTGCTTACCCCAACCGATGTAAACGCTTACTCCAATTGGTGTAAGCTCTTACTTCAGCTGAAATAAGCTCTTACTTCAGCTGAAGTAAGCACTATTTTCCGTGCCTTCGCCACGATTTTCCAATGCGTAAGCCATGATACTCATCGGTAGTTGAGGCTAACAAAAAACGGTCTGCCTCCCATGGGGAAGACAGACCGTGAAGATTATCTGAGCTACAGGCACAAGGTGTTTGCCAAGGCCGTTTCTTTGAGATTGGCTCCAATCACCAAAAGCAATCACACCTCGTCCATTCGGTGGAGCTTCCAGCCATCAAACTGCATGATGATGCGGTGCAATTGGGTGCCTTGGCGCAACGCCTCCACACGTGGAGCCTCGGCGTACGCCTTTATTTGCCCCACTGCGTCGTCCCACTGCTTGGCTATCAGCCCGTCATGCGTGGCTTTCGACATGCCCTTCTCCTTCTTCGGCATGAGCTTCAGTTCCAGGATGTAGCTATGCTTTGTGGGGTAGTGGGTGAGGTCGGGCAGAAGGAAGAAGTCGCAGTAGCCGTGGCTCAGTTCCAGTTCGGGGGCGGTGTAGTAATAGTTGTTCAGACTGAGGTAGGCCATGAAGAAGCCCTGCAGGTTGCGCTCCGCCTCGATGCCGTCGCGCACCGACGACACGTTGGCATAGGCCGTAGCCATGCACTCCAGCGCATTGCGCCATTGCCCCTCGAAGGCCATCAGCGTGAACTTGTACTCCAAGTCGGACAGGTCAACATACTTCACAGCCTGATATTCCTCCAGCAGGTAGCCGTAGTATTGCTTGCGCACATTGTTGTTGGGGATGCCCAAAACCAGCTGGCTGCCGAAAGTACTCTTGATGGTGAGCATGCCGTAGTAGAACAGCAGACTGGGAAATATCTTTGGGTCGGTAATCTTTCGGGCGGGGAACGTCTCCTCCAGATGACTGACTATTTGGCCTGTCTCGGCGATGGTGCGAATTACGCCCTTGCGGTCGCCGTCCAGTTTGTCGAGTTGAATGAGTTTGCGCATCTTGCCGTAGTCGGTCTTTGTGTTGGGGTCTATCATCTCCTTGGGTCCTTCGCCCCTGCTCATGTAGTTGCGTAGGTAGTAGAGCACCATGTCGCAGTTGAACACGCGGCTTTGCGTTTCCAACGCTCCTTTGGCAAAGCAATAGTTGTCGTACCAGGGCTTCATTTCGTTGATAATTGCCTCTATGTCGGCGTCGGGGCGGATAAGGTTGTTGTCCTTGTAGTATGTGAAGAGGTCGCGCACGTCCTCCGTCGAGAAGCCCAGCATCTGGTTGAACTCCTCCTTGGTGGATATGTGCCAGCCGATGTTGAAGCCGCTGGTGACGTCGTCGAGCGTGACGGGGCTTACGCCGGTGATGAAGATGCGGTCGAACGTGCCCTTGAACTTCTTGAATATGTCGCGGTAGAAGCCCTCGGCGTGGGTGATGGCCCAATAGACATCCTCGCCCTGCTCGTTGAGCACGGTGTTGGTGAAGTTGTCATACTCGTCGATGATGAGGTAAAGGGGATAGCCACGGTATTTCGCCTCATTCATGATGAGGGCAAACTTGCCGACGGCATCTTCTGTCTCGCGTACTTTCTTGATGGTTTCCTCTGGATAATACTCGTGGTAGTTGCGGACAAACCCGTCAAGCTCTATTCCAAGAAAGAGATTGAACCGCTCCTCCAGTTTCTCGATGTTTCCTCCCACCTGCGAGAAATCAAGATAAAGCACTTGGAACTTGCCCTGCAGCGGCGTGGGGTGCTGTCCAATCCAAAGGTCGCCGAACACCTCATGAAACTTGTCCTTCTTGCGGATGTCGTAGTAGGCGCGGAGCATGCTGATGAACACGCTCTTGCCGAAGCGGCGCGGACGTATGAAGAAGAGGTAGCGCGCCTCGCTCTCCAACTTTGGCAGATACATCGTCTTGTCAACATAGTAGAGGTTGTCGCGCCTCACGATGTCGAAGTCCGACACTCCATACGGTACTTCCTTTATCTTGTTCTGCTCCATGGTGTTGGTGGTTTTATGTGATTTGTGGCAAAGTTACAAAATGATTTTGATTATGGCAAATGGGACGGAAAGCGATGCGCCTTTTGTGCTTTATGCTCTGTTTTTCGTCTTTTTTGCCTTAACTTTGCATGAAAACAGGCATAGTGTGGGCGTTTGGCGTACTATTCTACTACTTTCTGTACGATACAACCGACAGTTGGAAGTCCCACGCGACTACTTTTGCAAAACGAAAAACTACTAAATGAACAACAATATGAGAAAAGCAACCAACAAGACAACTGCCATTGCGACAACGGCTTCGGCCCTGCTGCTCGCCTTTGGCGCAATGACCGCGCATGCCGCCGACGTGGTGTGGTATGACGGGAGCAAGGCCGTTACATATAATGTACAGGCGAAGACCGACCCTGTGGTGGCTACAGCCATTGGCATGTTTAAGGGCGACATGGAGGCCGTGACGGGCAAGAAGGCCGTGGCCGCGAGCGAGGCTTCTGCGGCCATACGCATAGTGGAGCTTGACAAGGCGTCGGCATCCGTGAGGAAGAAGCTCGCCGCAAGCGGCGTTCCCGTTGACGACGTGATGGCCAAGACCGACGGCTTCAGTCTGTCGGTAGTGGGCAAGCAGATAACCATAGTGGGCGCCAACGGGCGCGGCGCGGCCTACGGACTGCTTGAGCTGTCGCGCATGGCCGGCGTCAGTCCGTGGATATGGTGGGGCGACGTGGTGCCCGAGAAGCGCGGCCGCCTCGTCATCGACAGCGACTTCAGTACCGTGCAGGGCGCGTCGGTGGAATACCGGGGCATATTCATCAACGACGAGGACTGGAGCCTGCGCCCATGGAGCTACGGCACCTACGACCCGTCGGACTTCGGAACCATCGGGCCGAAGACCTACAAGCGCGTGTTCCAGCTGCTCATGCGCCTGCGCGCCAACGCCATCTGGCCTGGCATGCACACCGGCACCACCGCCTTCTTCAAGCTGAAGGGCGCAAAGGCCATGGCCGACAGCTGCGGCATAGCCATCGGGTCGTCGCACTGCGAGCCGCTGCTGCGCAACAACGTTGACGAGTGGGACGTGAGCAAGCGCGGCAAGTTCAACTACATCACCAACAAGGAGGCGGTGCAGAACTACTGGATTGAGCGTCTGAAGGAGGTGAAGGGGTCTACCGGAGGCAATATGTTCACCATAGGAATGCGCGGCATTCACGACGGGTCGATGGAGGGCGTGAAGACCATGGACGAGAAGTTCAACGCCCTGCAACAGGTAATCGACGACCAGCAGCAGCTCATTGGCAAGTATGTGGGCGACCCGTCGAAGCAGATGCAGGTGTTTGTGCCATACAAGGAAGTGCTGCAGATATACGAGAAGGGACTGAAGGTGCCCGACTACGTCACGCTGATGTGGTGCGACGACAACTATGGCTACATGACGCGCCTGTCGAACGCCGAGGAGCAGAAGCGCAAGGGCGGCGGCGGAGTGTACTACCACCTGAGCTACTGGGGACGTCCGCACGACTACATGTGGCTGGCCACCACGCAGCCCGGACTGATATACAACGAGATGAAGGCCGCCTACGACCACAATGTGCGCAAGCTGTGGATAGTCAACGTACACGACCCCAAGGTGGCCGGCTACGACCTTGAGCTGTTTCTCGACATGGCTTGGGACATCAACAGCGTGGGCGCATCGACGCTGGGCGACCACTACCGCCGCTGGCTCTGCCGCCAGTTTGGCGACGAGGCCGGCAACCGCCTCTATCCGGCCATGCATGAGTATTTCCGCCTGTGCGGCGAGCGTCACCCTGAGTTCATGGGATGGTCGCAGGTGGAGCTTGACAAGAAGACCTACCCGCGCGGACTGAGTCCCGTGGCCGACACGGAGTTTTCAACTTCTGAGTTTGGCAACGAGCTTGACCGCTATCTTGAGCGTTACGCCGCCGTGGCCAAGACGGTGGGCGAGGTGGAGCAACTGGTGCGCCCCGAACTGAAGGATGCCTACTTCGCGGCCATAAAGTATCCTGTGCTTGCCGCCGACGCACACGCCCGCAAGCTGCTTGAGGCGCAGCGCGCCCGCTCGTTCATGCAGGGCAGCAACACGCAGAAAGGCATGTTCGACTACAACGACCGCCTATACACCGCCACGGCCAAGAGCCAGAAGGCTTATCAGGAGGTGCGCTCGCTCACCGAATACTACAACAACACGATGGCCAACGGCAAGTGGAAGCGGTCGATGAACATGCGTCCGCGCGACCTGCCGGTGTTCCTCTCGCCGTCGCTGCCCACGCTGCTCACCGACAAGGAGGTAAACGAGTGGACGGCAAAGGCCGCCAAGGGCGAGGCCCATCCGCTGAAGACCGACGGCACGATAGCGCGCAATGCCTGCGACTACCAAAAGGCCACGGTCGGGGCGCAACCCGTGCAGATGCTCGGCCACAGCATGAATGCGGTGGCTCTGCCCAAGGGCGGCGAACTGACATACGCCTTCACAGCCGAGAAGGACGGCGACGCAGTGCTGCGCACAGCCCTCATCCCCACCCAGCCCAACGACAAGGGCGACATCCGCTACAGTGTGAGTGTCGATGGCGCAAAGCCTGAGGTGTTCTCGCTCAAGGAGCCGTTCCGCTCGGAGCGGTGGAAGAAGAACGTGTTGCGCGGACAGGCCGTGCGCGAGATGAAGCTCGACAACCTGAAGGCAGGACAGCACACGCTCACCATCAAGGCTCTCGACGACCACATCGTGGTGGACCAGTGGATGGTTGACTACAAGGCCGACCGCAAGTTCTACCTCTTCCCCGTGGAGTGACGGCATACATAAAGAGCTTTGCAGTAGGCGTGGCTAAGCCGCCGTGCCTCCTGCAAAGCTCTTTTTAGCATAATGAAGTCTATACAATTAATCAAGAAATGGCACTGATAGAGATGTATTTATCTCCAATATTTTCAGCCGACCGCCACATATACGCTTCGTTTTGTGCCCGGTACAATGCTCACATAAGAAATGGCAAAACGCCCCAAAGTCGCAAGCTGCGGCCTTGGGGCGTTTGCCGTTGTATAATATATTGGCGTTTGCCTATATACTATATAATATAGCGTATTACAAAATCTTGTGGTAGAGGGCGATGATGTCGTCCTTTGTCACCTCGCGTGGGTTGCCCGGGGTGCAGACGTCGGTGATGGCCTGTTCGGCAAGTGCGGGGATGTCGGCCTCGCTGATGCCAAGCTCCGACAGATGCTGCGGAATGCCAACGAGCTTGCTCAGCTCCTCGATGGCGTTGCAGGCAGCCTCGGCAGCCTCTTGGTCGGTCATGCCGTCCTTGTATGCGCCAACAACCTTGGCAATCTCCACATACTTAGGCACGCTAACCTCCATGTTGTAGCGCATCACTGTGGGCAGCAATATGGCGCAAGCCACACCGTGGGGAACGTCGTGCAGGGCGCTCATCGGGTGAGCCATGCCGTGGTCAACGCCCAGGCCAACGTTGGAGAATGCCATGCCGGCGATATACTGTGCCACGGCCATGCCGTTGCGGCCCTCGGGGTTCTTGGGGTCGTTCACGGCCACGGGCAGATACTTGTAGATCATCTCGATGGCCTTCAGTTCAAACATGTCGCTCATTTCCCATGCGGCCTTGGTGATGAGGCCTTCGATGGCGTGGGTCATGGCGTCCATGCCGGTGGCGGCGGTCAGACCCTTTGGCAGCGAGTACATCAGTTCGGCGTCGACGATGGCCACTGCGGGTATGTCGTTGGGGTCAACGCACACCATCTTCTGCTGGCGCTTCTCGTCGATGATGACGTAGTTGATGGTTGTCTCGGCGGCTGTTCCTGCCGTTGTGGGCAGAGCCACGATGGGCAGACACTTGTTCTTTGTGGGGGCTACACCCTCAAGCGACACGATGTCGGCAAACTCAGGGTTGGTCACCACTACGCCAATGCCCTTGGCGGTGTCCATCGACGATCCGCCGCCGATGGCGATTATGAAGTCGGCCTCGGCCTTCTTGCAGGCCTCGATGCCCATGGTCACGTTGGATACTGTGGGGTTGGGCTTCACGTCGTCGAACACCTCGTAGGCGATGCCGGCCTCGTCGAGCACGTCGAGCACCATCTTGGCCACGCCAAACTTCATGAGTCCCTTGTCGGTCACCACCAGTGCCTTCTTCCATCCACGGCCTTTCACCACCGTGGGCAGTTCCTTACGGGCACCAGGGCCAAAATAAGACACCTCGTTGAGAATGAATCTGTTTACCATAATTCTTTTTCGTTTAAAGTATGTTAGTTAAATTCGCGCGTCAGCGCGTTGTCGTTTGTTGCGTGAGTGGTGCAGAGCGTGCAAGCTGTGTAAAACGGCAATTAATGCAAGCTGCATGAAACTAATCTGTGCAAAACGTGAGTAATGCGAAACGTGAGCAATGAAAAAATCCCTCTTCCCTATTGCCAAGTTTAGTTCTTTACGGTGCAAAGGTATGAAAATAACTCCATAAGCAGCCCCGTTTTTCCTTTTTTAGTGACGGAGGAAAGGTTAAGTCATGGGTATGCTCATTGTCTACGCATTTTTCGAAAGAACAAAAAACGGCTCTTTTGCACGGCAAGCCACTTCCGTTTTGCCACGACAAACCACTTCCGTTTGTCAGAACTTCCAGCGCAGTTGCACGTCGAGGTCGGCCATCGACGAGTGGTCGATGGTCTGCAGGCCAGTGCCAATGGTCGATCGGTCGAAGTAGTTGGTAACTCCCACCTTGGCCAGTAGCGTGACCTTGCCGCCCAGTTCGGCTCTGGCCAAGGCGGCATAGCGCACACCGCGGCCATAGAGCGAGGGGAACGAAAACGACTGCAAGGGAGCTTGCTCATACACATACAACCGACTGTCGTAGCTGTCGGAACAGAAGAAGCAACCGCTAACCGACATCCGCAGCCACCGCCACCGTCGGTCGATGCGCTGTGCGAGCATGAAGCCACGGTCGCAACTGGTGCTTTTCACGAGTGCGAAGTCGGTTTGCGTGGTCGTTCCCCAACCGTTGCCGCCATCAAACACGGCTTTCAGTCTGGCGCGGTGGGTGTCGCGGCGCACCATGATGGTCTTGTCGGCGTTGTCGAAGTAGCGCATGCGCAGTCGGTAGCGCGAGCTTAGCGTCCACCGTTTCAGCGACAAGCGGCATGAGAGCATGGCGTCGTAGGAGTCTGACGAGTGTGATATGCGGTAGCGTGCCCATGGATAGTGGGCATAGTCGGCGTATGCGTCGATTGCAAACTTTGGCGTGGGTCGCCACTCCATGCCGACATACGCCCCGTGCTCGTTGGCCACGCGTCCGCCGTCGCTGAAGCTGCGCGCGTAGAGCGAGGTGTACTTGTGGGAGTAGTAGCGGTGGAGCACCACCAGCGACAGTTGCGATCCGAGGCTGAGGCTCGCCGTGTTCACCGTGGCCACGGCCCCTTTGCGGTCGATGGCCGTCTCGCCCATGAGCGACAGCCAGCGCGTGGAGTAGCCATAGTCAACGCCCACGTTGGCGAAGTCGTTGCCCCGAGGGTAGTATTGCTTGTAGGTTTGGGTGGTGCTTGGGCAAAGGTCGCGGTTGTAGTGGGTGTATATGGCCGTCGCTCCTATGTGGAAATGGTTTCGGCGTAGCCGCACGTTGGCTCCTGTGGTGTATGCCCATGTGTTGTTCTTCTTTCCCATTTCGGTGGGTGTGCGGTGATAGCCCGACGTGACTATCGTGGCCGCGGTGCCGTCGTCGTTGAGCGTGGCGTCGTGTGGGCGCGACGATGCGAATGCCGTGATGTCTATTCCATCGGCGATGGCCACTGTGGCCGCCACGCCCTGGAAGTAGCCTGCCGCTGAGCGCGTGGCCACGGGCGACACCGTGTTTTGCGACCGCCCAAGCGTTGACAGGATGGCCGTCTTGCCAAGCGAGAAGCCCGTGTTGGCCACCAGTCCCATGCCAAACTGCACGCGGTAGTGGCCGGCGACGATGTTGCTCACGCGCCCCAGATTGCGCATCTGCACATAAAAAGAGTAGTGGTCGTAGCCCATCGTGTTGCCCTTGGCCATGAACGGTTCGCCGCTGTCTTGCGACCCAATCAGTCCGAAGCGCAGCTTGTCGCTGCTGCTGAAGTCGTAGCGCAGCGAGTGGCGCAGTTTGTAGCCGAGGTAGCCGTTGCGGTAGCCGCGCCGTTCATACAGCGGGACGGTGGTTGTGGCCAGCAGTGTGCTTTTGCCGCGCGCGATCAAGCGGCCAAGCGACACCTTCTTTTGCGGCGGTGGCCCCACGGCGATGAAGCATGCCAACAGGCGCATCCGGTCGTGGTCGAGCGACGGTATGGCCTGCAGCTCGCCCTTCGACATCAGGAAGCCGTGGCGGTCGCGGTAGGCCAGTATGTCGTCGATGTGCCTTTCGGTGAGGAAAGGCAAGCGGCACAGGTCGGCATATGTGGCCGTGTTGATGTTCATGGGGTTGGCCTCCAGGTCGCAGAGCGTCTCGTAAGCCTCTTCGTCGATGCCGTCGTCGTCACCGTCACTTGCCATGGCCTCTTGGAAAAATTGCATCCACGGCCTTTCGTTCTGCGCCGCAGCCACTGCGCACATCAGTGTTGACAGGATGAGTAGTATCAGAAACCGCAATGAAGCCATGTATGATGGGTGATGGTGTTTTATTAAATGGTGGTTGATGATTATGTTACGTCGTTTTTACCGCACCAAACAAAGGTAAGCAAATAAAGTGAATTTACGCTAAATGTGGCCGCTTTTGTGACACGAACGGAAAAATATGCCTACATTTGCCGCCGTTATGAGACCACTGTTGCTTTCATTCATGCTCTGCGCATCGGCCATTGCCGCCCACGGACAAGTGGTGGCCGGCGACGACACTCACCCCGAAGACCGCCCCGTTGACATGGACGACCCTACGTTTGTGCCTACGGTGAAGGTGGGAAAGGTGCTCGACAATGGCGACAGCATACAGTACATGGAGATGAACAACGTGTATGTCTATCCGCAGTTGGCATTCTCCAACGAGCGTCAGGCGGCGGCCTACATGCGGCTTGTGCGCAATGTTAAGAAGGTGCTGCCCATAGCCAAGGAGGCCAACCGCATATTGCAGGAGACCTACGAGTATCTGGAGACGCTGCCCGACAAGAAGTCGAAGGACCAGCACATGAAGATTGTGGAGAAGAGCATCTACCAGGAATACAAGCCGCGTATGAAGAAGCTAACCTACTCGCAGGGCAAATTGCTCATCAAGCTTATTTACCGCGAGTGCAACTCGTCGTCGTACGACATCATCAAGGCTTTTCTCGGTCCTTTCAAGGCAGGCTTCTACCAGGCTTTCTCCTCGCTGTTCGGCGCCAGTCTGCGCAAGGACTACGATGCCGACGGCATCGACCGCCTGACGGAGCGCGTGGTGCTGCTCGTCGAGGCAGGGCAGCTATAGAAAGCAATCACAACTACCGTACACATATAAAAGGCTGCCTATAAGCAACGAAAGACGGCTTGCGCGCATGATGTCATGCTCCGCAAGCCGTCTTTCGTTTATTGTACCTCAAATCCGCAACTGTCGGGGGTAAGGAGATTTTGCCACCAAAAGAAGGAATC
>CAVKUV010000083.1:0-11645 GCA_963659505.1 Lachnospiraceae bacterium | reverse complement strand
CGTTCCTTTTTTTTGAGTTTATGCGGCTGCGCCGCAATCCTCTGCAAACTTAGAGTAAGGGCAAAAGTATATAGCCTTGTGTGTTATAGTCTATACACTTTTGCCCTTTCAGGGCGAAGGGTGATGTTCGTATACACCCAGGGCGTTGCCCTGGGCTATGTAGTATAGGGCTTTCAGCCCATCGCTGTAAATTCGACCTATCATATAAAATATGCTCAAGTTATTTTTTTTTTGAACATTACTTACAATATATTTTCTTTCTACTGCCATTCTTATACACTACGATATTGATACCATGTTCTACCCTTTCCCTCTTCAATCCGTCGATAGAATAGATGCGCTCTATATCGGTGTTTTCGTCACTGACAACATGCTCGTCTATGGCTGAAATCAAATCTTTAGTGTATTCTATTTTTATTTTCTTTACCCTCAGTTGAGTGCCTCCATTGCCTCCTTCCAGATAATTTTTATATTCCAACGAGCCATCAGCCAAGTCCTTGAATGTGGCTGTTCCATTGCCAAGATACGCTCCGTCGCAGTATAGGGTTATCCGCGCGATGTCGCCTAATTCTTCTTTTGGGAAGAAACTTATGGTATTGTTGGCATATACACGTATACCGCCAGTGTTGGCATAGTATCTTGGGGCATTCTGTCCGTCGTCCTGTCCAAACGCAATTTTTGTTCCGTCAGGCATGGCAATATCTGTCACAATACTTTTATCGGTTTCTTCATCTTGGTTCAGTGACATTTCCGTAACACTTGAGATGCCGCAGTAGGAAATACTTGTAAGCACAACTTGGTGGTTTTCCGTGTCGATATCAATGGTCTTCGTTGTGTCCAACCCATCAGAAGAAATGACATTCACCTCAACAACAACATCTTCTGCTGCGGAATATCTGCTGTCGGCAGACGCGACAAAGGCGAGTTTTACTCGTCCAATCTTGTGGACGACTATTTCATCATCTTCGACGCTTATGATGTTTGGGTCAAGGCTATAGCACTTTATAGGTGTCTTTGCCGATGCCAAATCCGTAATATTGTATCTAATTTCCTCTCCTGAAAATACTATAAACGACGGACAGGACATGGAGATTGATTGTGGGGCTTGTTGTATCGTAAAATCGATTTTCACGCTTTTATGCTTATAATACTCGTTCTCCATAAGTTCCACGGTGACGACGGCAGTGCCAGAACGTTTAATCTTGACGTAGTCGTGATACAGAGGGATAATGACATCTTCGTTGGATGAGGTCACCGTATAGTCCTGCTCCAATAAATGCGCAATATTCAGACTATAAGGTTCTTCCGAATATTGCTCATACACATCTCCATCATCAATTCCCGCAGTTGCCTTGGAAACCGTAACATCAAGCTCACCCTCCACGGCTTCTGTGTGCTGGTCGCCTGCTTCATAATAATGGATGGTTGTTGCTCCTGGATGCACGGCGTAAACAGTATCACCAACAATTATGGCAACGCTTTTGTCGTTTGATGTCAACTTCATCTGGCGATATAGACTACTTTGTCTATTGATGATTGCCTTTTGCTTGTAAGCCAAAGTTCCAGAAAAATTCGGTTCATACGATTGGCTTCTTTTCCTTACCACAAGTTTGCTTGAAACCGGAACGGCAGGCAGATAGCAGTCATTGCCATCTTGTGTGGCAGTAATGGTCGTTTCTCCTACACCACAGACATGGTATTCCCAATAGTGTTTTTTTGTTCCATTATCATAGGCATACTCTATTTCCGCCACATTAGGATTACTGCTGGTGTAAGTGAGAGGCATGCCAACAGAACTTAGCGAGTCTTCCAGCGTGAAACAGCCCCATGCAGAATATTCAACCTCATCGAGCGAGAATGGGGTAATCTCTTGTTGGGCTTTATGGATAACGAGCTTGTACGGTGTGCTTTCTATAGGCAAGTAGTTTACACTGCCACTTTGCGAAGCGACAATGCTTACTGTTCCAGCCTTCTTTACAATCACAAATCGTTTGTCTACAATTGTAGCAATTTCGTCATTGCCGCTGAAGTAGCTTATAGGCAATCCCTTGTCTGTCGCATAAGGCAATTCGATGCGTGCATCTGAAGAATAGGTAATCTCGCCCAGTTCTATTTGGGGAAGTTTTTGTTCGCACCGATTTACCTTGAGGTTGTATGTCGCACTGAGCACACGCCCCACAGGATTCGTTATGACACAGCAATACGCTCCGGAATTGGTCACACTGACACCGGAGATAGTGAAAGTGCTTGATGTCGCATCCACATAGTCAATAATGGCTTTTCCATCCTTATACCATTGATATGTGCAACTGTCCACATCCATGTCAAGTTTCAAGATCACAGTATCTTCGGAGACAAAATTCTCCTTGTTGGCGAGTATGTTCACTGTAGATGGTATCCTATCGTAGTAGTTAATCTTGAAATCTATATAATTTCCTTCTTTGGTCAATGCTCTATAAAAGGATTGTCCTTTTTGTGGATTGCTGTCAACAAAATAGCTTTTGTGGCTATCTACTTTTACCCAAGTGTTTCCACCATCGTTGCTGTATTCCCAATATTGGTTGCCCACCTTGTTGGTGTACAGTGTAGACGGCTCATTAGCGGCTCTCACTGTAGATTGTTGCGAATAATCAAGCTCTATTGGTTCATAGGTATGTGCAAGGTATTCGTAATTGGTACATCTGATAAGGTCGTCGTTGCCCCATAGTTCATCCTGTTTCCATGCGTCATACTGCGCATCGGCAATGTACACATAGTCGGCATTGATATGATAAGGCACGGGGCCAGTTATGGTATTGAAGACAATATTATCCTCGGAGTCTTGCCATTTTGAGTTACCAACATTATGAAATCTGACAACAGAGACTTTAGTATTGAGAAAGGCATTTGGTTCAACCTCTTTCAAAGTCGAAGATACTGCGCTTATTTCATCGTATGATTCATTCTCAAAAGAACCGTTAAGCAATTTTCTTACATGGTAGTAGCCTTTAGGGAAACCATTAGCTGATGCGGCTTGACTAAAATACAATCCCATGGCTTGACTGTCATCGTTCAATGAAAAATAGTTTGAGACCAGTATCCATCCTTTTGTTGAAGGATGTTTTTTCATTTCTGCCCACTTATCACCAGTTGTCTTGTTGTAATACAACATGTACTCGCCGCAATTCCAAGTTGCTGTGGTAGAAAGAATATCATCGGCAAAAATGGGACATGAAATTAGAAGAAACAGGAGACAGACAAAGGAAGGCTTAATTCTTATTATCATCTTGTCAATATTTTTTGCCGATACCCTCCACAACTCACGGCGGTTTTTACTGACAGACACAAAAAGGTGGAGTAATCATAATGCCCACTCCTGAAAGCCTAGGTGTCTGGAAAAACCTTTTGGAACGAATAAGCAAAACGATAACCCCACCTGTGCACGATATGTGATGATGCAGTTATGGCTGCACCAGACAATACAATACACAAGGAAGGGCACATCATTCTTAACTCATTGTTCCGATGCTATAGTTTTCCAGACTTTGGCAATCAAACGAGTAAGCAACAATATGCCTCTTTGGCCTCATGGCTATTCTCCGCATTTAAGCGGAGCCTCCAATCGGCATTCCAAAAGTATTAAAATTAAGCGAGAATAAAAACTTTTTAATAAATAATTTGACGAAAATGCGGCATTTTCCTTGGTTTGGCTGCAAAATCGGGAGGAATATAGGGGAAAAGTCACCATTTGCACCAATCGCAAAACCGTGCGTTGGCGGCTACTCCCTGTGTCGTCCCTTTATTATTACATATATTATTACGGGTGCTCCGATGAGCGGTGTCACGGCGTTGAGGGGGATGATGCCGTTGTCGCCTGGCAGGATGCAGAGTGCGTTGCACAGCAGAGCCACGGCCGCCCCGCAGAGAATGGCTGCCGGGAGGAGCGTGCGGTGGTTGTCGGTGCGCACCATCATGCGGGTGATGTGGGGCACGGCCAGGCCGATGAACGACACAGGGCCGCAGTAGGCCGTGACCACGGCGGTGAGCAAGCCCGTGATGACAAGCAGCTGGTTGCGCAGTCGGGGTATGCTCACGCCGAGGTTCTCGGCATAACGCTCGCCAAGCAGCAGGGCGTTGAGTGGCTTTATGAGCAGCAGGGCCAACACAAGACCGCCCACGGTGACAGTGGCGAAGAAGGGCATCTGCGCCATCGACACGCCGCCGAAGTTGCCCAGTCCCCACACGAGATACGACTTGACACCCTCTTCGGTGGCGAGGAAGTTGAGTATGGATATGGCCGATGAGGCCAGATAGCCAATCATGAGACCCACGATGAGCAGCATCACGCCATTGCGCACCATCGACGACAGCATGAATATGACCGACATCACGGCCATGGCCCCGGCAAACGCAGCCACAAACACGGCCACGAAGCCCGTCATGGAGTAGGCTCCGGCGGTGATGGTGCCGCTGAACGCCAGCATGACGAGAGCCACACCCAGACCGGCGCCACTGTTCACTCCGAACACAAACGGGTCGGCCAGAGGGTTGCGGAATGCCGTTTGCAGCATCAGTCCGCTCACGCTGAGCGCACCGCCGCAGAGCAGGGCTGTGATGGCCTGTGGCAGTCGCGACTGCATGACGATGAACCTCCAACTGGCTCGCTCGCCCTCGTTGCCCATGAGTATGGCCACCACATCCTTGGCAGGTATGCTCACGGTGCCCCAAAGCAGGTTTAATACGAACAATACTACTATTGCCGCCGTGAGGATTATGAATACAATGTTGCTTCTTCTCATAGTGTTGTCTTTTTCGAGTGTCGTCTTTGTTACAGAATGTGCGCAGCGAGGACGCAGCGCCTACTACATGGCTTACTGCGTAGTCTATGCCTTAGCTTGGGTTAAAGCATGCGCTTTTTGGTACGTCGAGGGCGCCGTTCCTCCTATGTGCTTCAGTCTATTGCGCAATACCGTCATTCCACGTGGTGGAAATACTTGGGCGGCCTGATGCCCTCCACCTCAGGGTGGATGATGCCGATGAAGTCGGCCAGGAGCAGGTCGGGGCGGAAGAGCGACTCCTCGTAGAACGCCGAAGTCTTGGTGTTGCACCCGTAGGTCTGTCCGCTCTTGTATGCCTTCAGCTCTCCGTAGCCGCCATATTCCGACAGCAGTTCTTGGCGCGTCAGCTGGTGGTCGCCACTGTAGCGCAGCATCCAGATGTCGGCCTGTCCGGCGCGGTCGAGCACCGTCTCGAAGGGCATGGCGATGCTGCCGCTCTTCTTCTCGGAGGCAAACACGTAGTCGCCCCCGGCGTCGCCAATGAGCACGCCCATGGTGCTCTGTCCGCCAGGCACATACCACACGCTGCCGTTCTTCTTGTCGATAACCACCGAGGGGCGGCTCTTGGTCTTCGCGGCCTTGGCCTTCAGCGCGAGATACTGCTTCTCGACGATGGCAAACAGCGAGTCGGCCTCGCGCTCGTGGCCGGTGAGCATGCCGAAGAAGCGCATCCACTCGGCGCGTCCCAGCGGCGACGACTCCATATAGTCGGCACACTCGACGATGGGGATGTCAACCTCGTTGAGCTTGCCGTAGCCCCCACTGTTCTCAAATGGCGAGAGCAGTATGGCGTCGGGCTTGGTGTCGATGATCTTCTCTATGTCGGGGCTCATGCCGCTGCCGCAGTCAATGATGGCTCCCTGGCGGCACTGCTGCTGAATCCACGGCAGTTTGATGTAGCGCAGGTCGCACACGCCCTTTATCACGTCGCTTGCGCCGAGGTTGAGAAACAGGCTGCAATGCACCGTGGTGAACACCACCGCCCGGCGCATGGGCGTGCGTATCACCGTTCCCTCAGGCAGACTGCCACGGTCGATTGTCGTGTCGGCAAGCAGAATGTAGCGGTGCAGCGTCTTGCCCTTGTGCCAAGGGTCGGCTATCGAGGCTGTGGTGTAGCCCCGGTGCTTCACTATGGTCAGGTTGCTGGCATACTTCAGCCGCAGCGTGTCGCCCTCAGAAACGGCATTAGTGCTGCCGCCCTTGCAGGAGCAAATGGCGGTCAGCACTAATGCTATTGTCAATAATAATAAGTTGTGGGGCTTATTCATACTTTACGCCCGTGTTGAATACGATGGCAGTGGGGCCAACGCCGGTCTCAAACTGCGCCTTCTTCGTCATGTCGCTGCCATACACCACGACATAGCCGTTGCCCTTGTAGTTGGCATAGCCTGTGTCGGGGCTCTTCTGGTAGGAAGCCACGAGCAGATAGCCGTTAACTGGGTCGGCGGCGATGGCTGCCGGCGAGAACACCTCGGGACAGTCGAAGTTGGTGAGCGTGCCTGCGGTGGTGTCATACACACTGTAAGTGGGTGCATTGGCCGAACCGTAGGGAGCGTTGTACACGAACAGCTTGTTGCCAGTGGCGGCCATCATCGTGGCATCGACCACCTTGACCACCTCGCCGCCTTCAATCTTCCTCACGCCGGCGCCAATCTGGTTCCAAGAGGTGTCGTAGGTGCCATAGTCGAGGAAGTAGAGCGTGCTGCCAACAACTGCAAACTTCACGGGGTTGGTGATGAGGCTGTCCTTGATGAGTGTAGACTTGCCTGTGGCAAGGTCAATCTCCGATATTGAGGCGTCGGTATTGTAGCCGTAGTCGCTGTTGGCCACATAGAGCACGCTGTCTACGATGGCCAGACCCTCGGGATAGGAACCGGCGACGTAGATGTTCTTCATGCTGTAGTCGGCAGTGTCGATGGCGGCGACGAAGCCGTCGTAGGTAGACACAAACACATGGCCGTTGTAAGCCACGCCGTGGCGTGGGTGCTTGCCTCGGTCTTCGCCCATCAGTTCGGTGGTCTTGATTTGCTTGATAGACTTCATCGTGTTCTTGTCGACCACCTCCACGGTGTTCTCGTTGTCAACCATGATGTACATCTTCGAGCCATACACCACGGCGTCGTTGGCCGTGCGGCCAATCTCGCGGCCATTAGCCGAGTTGAACATGTCAACCACCGTAGCTCCTGTGGCGTAGTCGTAGGATGAAACGCTTCCGTTTATGCCGGCGCTCTTGTTGCCTGAGCCGATTACGAATGCGCCGTTGCTGATTTCAACGGGTACGGGCACCACTATGGTGGAGTCGTCCGGTTGCGAGGGAGTGGGCGTTGTCTGTGAGTCGTCGTCCTTGCTGCATGATGTCAGTGCGAGAGCGCACAGCGACAGCATGATGATGCTTGAATGTAGTTTCTTCATTTTCGCGTTTTGATTTTAAAGGGTTTATAATGTGAATTTCAATGTTGCTTGCCAGTTTCTGCCCGGCATGGGATACATGCGCACTATCTCATACTGCTTGTCGAGCAGGTTTTTCAGGTCGAGGCGCAGGTCGAGGCGGCTCTTGCCCAGGGCGAACGAGTGGGAGAGGGCCAGCCCCAGGTCTTGGTAGCCCTGTATGTCGGTGCCGGTGTAGTGCTCGTTGTTGCCGTAGCGCATGCTGGTGGCCGTGGCGTGGAGCACAATGTCAACCCACGGGTTGCGGTAGCCCACCGACGCGCTGCCCGAATGTAGCGGCACGTAGGCTATCTGCTTGCCGTAGTTGGGCGACTCGCGGTTGGTCTTGTTCTCGGCCTGCTGGTAGCTGTAGCTGCCCGAAACCACCAGCGAGTGCCGGCGGCTGAACCTGTGGCTGAGGCTCAGCGTGGCGTCGACGCCAAGCATCTCCACCTTGCCCACGTTGATGTTTGTCCACACAAACATGTTGTATGGCACGGCCACTATCTTGTCGCGCACGTGGTTGAGGTAGCCGTCAATGGTGACTGTCGCCTCGGCCCTGTGCCAAGGCTTGCCGTTCCACGTTGCACCTATATTATATTGGTCGGTGCTTTCGGGCTGCAGGTCGGTGCTGCCGTAGTGGAAGAAGTAGGACTCGTTGAACGTTGGGGTGCGGAATATGTTCTTGTAAGACGCGCGCAGGTGGAAGTCGTGGGCCAATAGCGGGCGGTAGGACACCGACAGCGACGGCGACAGCTTCTTGAAGTCGTGGGCTGCCGCGCCCAGTTGCGCGTCGTTGAAGTATAGCGAACCGAGCAGCCGCGCTATTATGGTGATGCGTCTGGTCTTGTACTTCGCCGTGATGCTTTGCAGGATGGTGTGGCGATAGGGCTTGGTGTCGGTCTTCAGACTGCTGTTGAGGTTGTTGAAACTGTAGTCGGCCGAGTAGTCGAGCGCCCAGCGGTCGGTGGGTGCATACAGCACGCAGGCCGACGCGTAAGCCTCGCGCTGCCAGTAGTCGGCGTCGTTCACTCCGTTTTTGTATGCCCCGTCGCGATATTTCGACATGGCCCAGTTGAACTTGGCGTCGGCGCGCAGCGACACCGTGTGGCCGAGCACGGCCTTGTAGCGCAGCTGGCCGAAGAAGTTGCGGTCGCGCAGCTGCTCCAGACTCAAGTCGGTGTAGTAGCGCACCTGGCCCGGCAGTTGCCTGTCGTTGTCGTAGTAGTATAGCTTGGCCGTGAGCAGGTCGTGCCTTCCCGGCCGCCACGCCACGCCCACCTCGCCGTGGCCTGAGTTCATGCGGCTGTTGGTGCGCCGCTCGCGTGTGGTCAGGTTGCCGTTGTGCAGGGTGAAGGGGTAGTCGTTTTCGGCGTAGGTGTATTCGCCCGTGGCCGAGATGGCGAGCCTCGTGCTGAGGCTTTGGGCGTATCGGAAGAAGGGGCAGGCGTAGCCAAACGAGCCAAGGCGCATCTGTGCCGTTAGCCTTGGCCTCGTGTCGCCCGTGGGGGTGGCCATGGTGTTGATGTTGAGCACAGCCGCCGAACTGGCGTTCTTGGCCGGAATGAATATGTCGTCGTTGTCGCCAATGACGAGCGCGATGTTGTCAACGTTGTCGAGCGAGTAGCGCGCCACGTCTATCTGGCCGCTCTGGCACTCGCTCAGCATCACCCCGTCGTAGCACACGCCCGTGTGTTGCGCCCCGAAGCCCCTCACCGACACCGTCTTCATGCCGCCCGCACCGCCATAGTCGCGCAGGGTGATGCCGGGAATGCGGTTGAGCGCGTCGGCGAAGTCGGTGACGCCATAGGCCGCGATGGCCTCCTTGTCGATGACGTGCATCGGCGCGGTGCTCGCCACGGTGCGCTTCTTCATGGTCTCCACCACCGTCACTTCACTGAGCCGGTGGGTTCGGGTGGTTATGGTGTCGCCTGTGGCCGGCTGCGCTTGCAGCACGCCCAAGGCCGACTGACTCAACAGAGCCAGCAGGGCAACTCGCTTCATCTAGTAGCTGTAAAAGTTCGTTCCGCGCGTCTTCCTCGAAACGGGCGGAAGCTTACTGTGCAAAGGCAGGTCTTCTGACTTGCCGCCCGAGTGGGTGATGGCGCCTTCCCGAAGAATGTCCAGTGGCTTGTTTGCCATCGCCAAGATAAGGGCGGCTCACAGCAGCGGGACTGTCCGCGACTCTCACGCGGTTCCCTATTAATCGCCATGTGCGAACCATTTGCACTGCAAAGATACTACTATTCGCCGAAACGGCAAAACAAAGGGGCTTTGGCAATTGGCCAAAGAAAGCGGCCAATCACTCATGGAACAAGTCGTCAAGAACGACTTTGCCTTGTATGCATGAAGCGTATTTCCCGGGCTTGATGCCGCCAGAGCAAATCATGGTCAACCGCAGGGTCTTCCTTGTGCCTGTGACTTCACGGAAGAGGTCGCGGCGTTCACGCATCCATTCCACATAGTCTTTTTTTAACTCATATTGGCCAATGGAAAACTTGATTTCGCACAAGTCAATGGACCTGTCGTTCCTGTCTATGATTAAGTCTATCTGTGCGCCCTGCTTGTCGTCCTTGTATGTCCAAGAACAAACATCGCATGCTATGCCGCTTATTCCCAAGGCTTGCTTGACCTGATCGACATGCAATATGCAAACTTGTTCGAACGCGTATCCTGCCCAAGAATTGCGCTTGCCGTCGGGCATGTTGCTCCAGGCGTGTTTGTCCATGGCATGATAGCCCTTGACGAATCGCAGAAAGAACAGGGTGTACATGTCAGACAACTGAAACAACATTCCCTTTCCCCTTTTGCCAAACGCCTGATAACTGCGCAGAAAATCGCATTTTATCAAATTGTCCAGTATTTCCGTCAACTTGCCGTTGTTGTTGGTCTTCAGTAGTTGCACAAGCTCTTCGCGTGTCAAGCCTTTCAACTTTGACGCAAGCGTCTCCACCACTTTTTTGTATAAGGCGGCGTCGTTGAATAGTGATTGGAACAAAAAGTCATATTCGGAAGCCAATATTGGGTCTTGTCCGAAAAACAAGGAGTCTATGTTTTGTGCCAAGCTGAGAGCCGGGTTTAGCAGCGACAAATAGAAAGGCGTGCCTCCCAATATCATGTAGGCATCCAATATCTCTTGGCGTTCCCATTCTATTCCGATGCTTTGTAGGTATTCCTCCGTTTCGGCAAGACAGAAGGGAGCCAAGCGTATCGGTCGGGTCACGCGGTTGTGCAGGCCACCCTTGTCTCCTAAAAGCTTGTTTGTCATCCAAGTGGTCGCGCTGCCGCATACAACCAATTTCAGCCCTTGGCGTGAGGATGCCCAACTGTTCCAGAATAATTCCAAGGCTCGTATGAAGTTGGACTTGGGGGTGTCCATCCATGGCAGTTCGTCAATGAAAACGACAATCTTGGCTTGGCTCTTCTTGGTTTCCAGAAAATCTTCCAATTGGCTGAATGCCTCAAACCAGTCTTTGGGCTTGGCTCTCTTTTCGCCGCTGTACTTGCGCAGTTGTTCTTGCCAAGTCTTCAGTTGGTCGGCTTTTGACACTTGGTAGATGCCTGTGGTGTAAAAGTCGAATGTCTCGTTGAAGAATTGCTTTACCAAGAAAGTCTTGCCTATGCGTCTTCTGCCATAGACGGCTATAAATTCAGCCTTTGGCGATTCAACGCAATTTTGCAAGATTTCCTGTTCATATCTCCTTCCGACGATGTTCTTGTTGTATTCCATATCCATTGAATGTGCAGGCAAAGATACGAAAAACCACAAAAAAGTGGCGATAGGCGTGCTAAATCTCATGAAAAAACATCGATTTAGCACACCTATCGCCACTTTTTGAGTAAAACCACCCTAGGTCTATTTCGTAAGTATGCCATTTAGCATGTGTAAATGGCATACTTACGGGTCGTAAACGGCATAGTTAGCATGCGTAAACGGCATAGTTACGAAATGGAGTTGGGGCACAGGGGCTGATGCAGGCCGCAGATGGCCTGGTGACGACGGCGGTAAGTCATGCCGAATGCCATGGAAAGTCATGCCCGCTGCCGTCGAAAGTCATGCTGAATGCCATGGAAAGTTGGCTCATATCGAACGATACGCGTGTTCATATCGAACGATGTGAGTGTTCGTATCGAACGATATGAACACGCGTATCGTTCGATGTGAGGTGACTTAGTGGCATGTTTGGCATGACTTTCCATGATGTTTGGCATGACTTTCAGCCGTGTTCAGCAAGACTTACCATGTTGTTCAGCAATACTTAGTGCCATTGTGGCGGTGAAAAAACGTGGTGCTTGGCTTTGCTTTGTCGGTGTCTTGCATTAACTTTGCAAGTGTTTATGACTTTAGGTGGGTTCTATAAATTACCACCGTAACAAACAACAAAACAATATGGGTTACGT
>CAVKUV010000082.1:0-11804 GCA_963659505.1 Lachnospiraceae bacterium | reverse complement strand
TGAAAAAGGAAATTGATTTTAGTCCTGTCCACTTACGGACAAAGAAGATTGCACGCGGCAAGGAGTCGCTCTATCTCGACATAGTGAGCGATGGCGTGCGGAAAAGGGAGTTTCTTGGATTGCATCTCGTGCCGGAGCTGACGCGGGCCGACAAGGCGATAAACCGCGCCACCATGAGGAAGGCCGAGGAGGTCAAGGCGAGGCGGACGCTGGAGCTGCTTGAGGGCAAGCTGCCTCTTGCAGGGAGGTGCGCCGGCAAGGTGAACTTGCTTGAGTGGCTGGAGGAGCAGAGGCTGTATTACTTCGACCATGAGAACATGAACTACTCAAGGACCATACACAACCTTATCCGCCACATAGGACGGTTCGCGCCGAAGACGGCGACGCTGAGGGACGTGACGCCGACGTTCGTGAGGAGGTTTCTGGAGTATCTGCGTGGGGACGGGGCAAACAAGTATGGCGGCAGGCTGTGCCAGGAGACGATATACACCTACTTCACGGTGCTCTCAATCCTGATGAACAAGGCGGTGAGGCTCGACTTGGTGGCGGCAAACCCGTTTCACAAGTTGTCGCAGGCGGAGAAGCCGCAGCGCAGGACAAAGAAGAAGGAGTACTTGACGCTTGACGAGGTGAGGCGCATGGCGGCTGCGGAGTGTGACGACTGGAGGGTGAAGCACGCCTTCCTGTTCTGTTGCTTCACCGGTCTGCGCTATGTGGACGTGTCGCGGCTGAAGTGGAAGCACATCGTGGAGGTGGGCGATGGGAAGTTACAGATTGAGCTTGTGCAGCAGAAAACCAAGGTGCCAGTGTATGTGCCATTGTCGGCAAACGCCTTGAAGTGGCTGCCGGAGCGTGGGCATGACGGAAGGGAGAACTATATATTCAAGTTCAGGGACAGGTCAATCATATACGACTACCTCAACAAGTGGGCGAATGCGGCCGGCCTGGAGAAGCACGTGACATTCCACATGAGCCGCCACACCTGCGCCACGCTGCTGCTGTATTACGGGACGGACCTGTACACGGTGTCGAAAATTCTCGGGCACACGTCGATCAAGACGACGCAGGTGTATGCCAAGGTGGCCGACGAGATGAAGCGCAAGGCGGTGGGGAACGTTCCGGAGATATAGTCCGGACTTATTCATCGCCGCATGGTTTGGTGAAATCGAATGTCACATACTTGCCTCCTAACTGGGAAAGCGACTCTATTTCCGCATTGCTGAGGGTTCCACTCTTGACGACAATGGTGAGTGTTCCATTCTCCATGCATGCGGCTTTTTCCACAAGAGAGCGCAATTCTGAATAGCGGCACTCGGAGTCCATGACTACGTTGGAAGTTCCAACGATTGGTTTTAATTCTGAAAATCTCATGAGTGTAAAAATTGAATTCACGGCAAAGGTAACTTAACGCTCCCGAAAAGCGGTTTATCTTTTGCGGCATGCCCGGCTTTGCAACTCCGCAAGGGTCGGGCTTTGTTTTCGCCCCAACTTTGAGTCTATACTTTTCGTCGGAGCAAGAAGGAAAATGGAAACTGTTTTTTTCTTTTGAAATCGAAAAAATGAAGTCGTCGCCGTCGTCGTCGCTATATTCTACGACGTAGGAGTAGAATATATATTCTTACTCTATATAATACTATATGACGTAAGGAATATAGTATTACGCGCGCGAGAAAACCCCTTAGGGTTTTTTAGGGTTTTGAGTTTTCTGCTTTTTCAAAACCCCTTAGGGTTTTAAAAAATAACCCCTTAGGGTTTTTGAAGTCTGCAAGTGGCTGAAAACAAGAAGAAAACGGACGTTTTGCTTTTGCGCAGTTTTGCACGTTTTTCTGTCGCTTTGCATCAGTCGAAACAGAACTTTAGCTGCGAGTTTTCTGCGTTTTTGACGAGAAATTTGGTCGTTTTTTGGTGCGTTTTTAAAACCCCAAGGGGTTTTGAAAAATAACCCTAAGGGGTTTTTGAAAATAACCCTAAGGGGTTTTTTAGGGTTATTGTGGAGCATGAAAAAATGGCGGTCAATCCGCAAGGACAGGCCGCCATGAAATTGGTTGCAGCGTCTAAAAGTAGATAAAGTAGATGGAATGGGGCGGTCAGTCGTCGTCGCCGTCGGCATCGGGGTTGGCAAGGCCGCAGAGGGCTGAAAGCTCGTCCTCGATGGTGCGCACGTGGACGCGTGCTGACAGGTCAACGTCGACGGCCTTCTTCTTTGGCGTGTGGTATTCGAGCAGGCGCAGCTCGGCGTTGACGCGGTCGTCGGGGGTGAGGGAGGCCATGTCGAGGTCGAAGTCGGATGCCATGCGCGGCTGTCCGTCGACAAGCGTATCCTTTGGCTCGAAGTAGGACATGGAGTGTGTGCGGAGAATATTGGCCAGTGGGTCTTTCTCCTTGTTGGGCGTTCCTTTCTTGCGCCCTCCGGTCTTCATGCCTTTCATGTGCGGTTTCTCCTATGTATAATTAATGTGTGGCGTTGCGTCAACGCCACACAGCCTTGCGATACAAAAGTTAAAAGTCGGGGGCGAAGATACATTGTTAACTTAGCGCACGAATGATAACTTTTGAAACATAAACGACTATGGGACTGATAGGAGCGGCGGTGGGAGCCGCAGGAAGCATATTCGGGGGCGTCAGCGCGAGCAAGGCGATGAAGCAGATGAAGGCGAACATCGAGGCGCAGCGCAAGAGCAACCAGGACTGGTATGACCGCAGGTATAACGAGGACGCCACGCAGAGGGCGGACGCGCAGCGGATACTCACCCAGACGGAGCAGAGCATAAAGAACCGCAACCAGCAGGCGGCCGGTGCCCAGGCCGTGATGGGCGGCACGGAGGAGAGCACGGCGGCGACGAAGGCGGCCAACAACCAGGCTTTGGCTGACGCCACGTCGCAGATAGCGGTGAACGGCGAGGCTCGCAAGGACCAGATTGAGCAGACGTACCGCGCCAAGGACGATGAGTATGCCAACCAGCTGAACCAGCTGGAGCAGGGCAAGGCGAGTGCCATCGC
Source organism: Lachnospiraceae bacterium (assembly GCA_963659505.1). GTDB lineage: Bacteria > Bacteroidota > Bacteroidia > Bacteroidales > Bacteroidaceae > Prevotella. The sequence goes on along the minus strand of CAVKUV010000082.1, from coordinate 8,804 downwards.
GGGGGCTGTGCAGGGCGTGGCCGGGGTGGCCTCGTCGATGCCGTTCTAACCTATTTGGATTTGCGTATGACTGCATTGACACAGAAGTATTTATGTGAGGCACGGTCATACGGAAATCCAAATGATGTTATACGGAAATCCAAATGATGTCATACGGAAATCCAAAAAGACACAACAGTCATGAGCACAGAGACAGTAAATCAACAGAAGGGAAGCGCCAGTTGGGTGGCGGAGCAGGACGGCGAGGAGACGGCCACGGCGGCGGCACCCACGGAGAGCAAGGCCACGCCGCAGACGGACACGGCACAGGAGGCTGACAGGCAGGTGGGCGTGTCGGCGCAGAACAACGCCGAGGCCAACGGCGCCACGGCGGCGAGCGGCGTGATGGGCTACGACCAGCAGATTGCGGCATTGCAGGCTGCGGCCAGCAGATACAAGCCGGAGACGGAGGAGGAGCGCAAGAAGCGCGAGCGCAGGGAGCGGTCGAAGAAGATAATGGCGGCTGTGGGCGACGGGCTGATGGCGCTGGGCAACCTGTACTTCACGTCGAAGGGCGCGCCGAACATGTATGACCACAAGACGATGGGCCAGCAGACACAGTTGCAGGCGCAGCTCGACAAGCTGAAGGCCGAGCGCGAGGCGAACGCCGACAAGTACTTGCAGTATTCGCTGAAGATGGGCGACATGCAGAACGGCAGGGCGAAGACCCTGCGCGAGATGGAGGCCGAGCAGGAGAAGCGGAGGCTGGCGAGGGAGAAGGCCGAGCGCGAGGCGGAGGCGCAGGGCTGGGAGCGCGCTCTGCAGCCGGGCAAGCTGAAGGAGCAGAACGAGAAGGCCAACAAGGCCGCGAGCGAGGCGGTGACGGCTGGCGAGGAGGCGAAGAACGCCCCGGCGATGCAGGCGGCCAAGCTGGTGACGGAGCGGAACCGCGGCAAGGCCGCCGCCGCCCAGACGGCAGCATCGTATGCGTCGGCAAGGGCGAGCGACCGCTCGAACGTGAACGAGTTCTCGGCATGGGACGAGAACGGCAAGGAGCATCGTTTCCGCACAAAGGCGGCTGCGGAGGCCTTTGCGCGCCAGCACGACACGATTGATACGAAAGAGGTGACGAGCACGAGCAGCGAGACCGACAGCGAGACAAACGGCAAATCCAAAACGACCACAAGCAAGACGGTGAGCTACCCCAAGCGACCAGCACCGGAACCAGCACCAGCGGCACAGCAACAGGCACAGCAACAGCCGCAGCAACAGGCGCAACAACAGGCGGCGAAGCCTCAGCAGCAACAGGCGAAGCCACAATACAAGAACACGAAAGCATTAGGACTATAGGATCATGGCATACGACAAGATAGACGAACTGTATGACGCACTGAAGAAGGACGGTGCGGTAAGCAAGAGCAGGGAGAACTTCCGCAGCAAGATGCTCGCCCCGGGCAAGGAGGGCTACGAGAACCGCTTGCAGCTCTACCAGGCGCTGAAGGCGGACGGGGCGGTGGAAAGCCCGACATACGAGGAATTCAGCAAGCGGCTGGGGATGCACGCGGTGGGCGCGCCGGCGGCTCCAGCCAATAAGGCGCAGACGGCTGAAGCGAAGCCGCAGACGGTGGAGGCGAAGGCGGACGCGGCAGGGGCGCAACAGGCGCAACAGGCTGATGGGGCGGCTGCGCAAGCGGCCAGCCAGTCGCAGGCTGCGGCAGCGGCGGGCACTAAGGCTGATGCAGGCGACGGCCAGCCGCTGACACTGGCGGAGCGTCGGGCGATGGCTGACGAGGCGCGGCAGGTGATGCGGCGGTCGCAGGCGTCGCTGGAGCGGGCGGACAACCGCATGGGCTTCACGATGGCCAACGCGGGGCTGAACGTGCCGCGCACAGACCTTGGCGACAAGGAGAGCGGCGTGAGGCTGGGGCGGAACGGCAGGGTGGTGGCAGGCAGGCCACGGCACAACGCCCAGTCGGGCAGGATGGAGCGGACTTACGTCACGGAGAGCGGCAATGAGTATGGCAGCCGCAGCGAGGCGGACTTGGAGCAGAACGCCATGGACGAGGCGGCTCGCCAGCCCCTCGGCATGGACATGGACGAGCGGCAGGTGGAGGCGGCCCAGAGGCCGGCCAGCGCAGCCGTGGCGGCCTTGTGGAAGGAGGCGGAGGCGCGTCACGCCGCCGACAGGGAGAAGAACGCGGCGGACGTGTATGGCGGCAGTGCGTGGCTCCGTGGCGGGCGCGAGATGCACGCCATCGACGCCGCCACGCGCTCGCACGGGAACGAGGTGGCGCGCCTGACGCGCTTCGACCTGCAGAAGATGATGGACGACGCGTGGGGGCGCGTGGGCAGGCAGATGACGGCCTCGTGCTATGAGCGGTTGCGGAAGGAGTATCCGACGGCGGCCGCAAGGCAGTTGCAGCTGTCGGCGGAGGAGATGGCCCGGCAGCTGTCGGACAACGCCGTGTGGAAGTATGCCGTGGCGAAGAACACGCCAAGGAGCACGCTGGAGTTCTTTGCGAAGACCGCCTCTGACACGAACCTGCTGAACACCATAGGCAGGGGACTGGCGCGGAGCGAGGCCGGGACGACTGGCGACCTGGCGGCTGAGGAGCAGGCGATGGCCGACTACGGCAAGGAGCACCGTGTGGCTCAGGTGGGCGGCACGGTGGTTGGCATGGCGTTTGACCCGACCACGTACATGGCCGGCGGCGTAGGCTCGCTGACGGGCAGGACGGCACTGAACCTGGGAGGCCGGCTTGCGGCGAGGGGCGCGGCCACGGGCGTGGGGGCACGGCTGTTCGGCAGCAGTCTGGCCGGGCGCGTCGCGGCTGGCGTGGCAGGCGGAGCGGGCAACTTCGGCACGTATGAGGGCATAAACGAGATGGGGAGCCAGTGGCTGCACGGAGGCCACGTGAACGGCAAGACGGGCGAGGATGAGGGCTACTCGGCCAAGGAGGTGCTGAAATCGACCAAGCACGGCACGATACTCGGCGGAGTGACGGGCGCGCTGTCGCCGCTGCTGGGCAACGTGGCCGACAAGTGGGTGAAGGCCACGCGGAGCACTGCCGGGAAGGTGGGCGTACGCGCCGGTGAGCTTGCCACGGCGACGATTGCGGAGGGCACGGTATTCTCGGTTCCCGAATGGATGGACGGCGACAGGGACTCGATGGACGTGTGGACGGACAACATGGCGATGATGCTCGGCTTCAAGGCGCAGCATGCGGTGAAGTCGGCTCCGAGGGTGATAGCCGGCCTGCGCCCGATAGCCGACCCGAAGAACATGCAGGAGCGCAACCACAACCGCATGGGCTTTGTGGAGCGGCTGCGCAGGCAGGTGGACGCGAGTCCGGGCGACATGGCCTTCAGCAAGGAGGAGCGCGAGGAGCTGAGGGATAATGGCTACGGCGACCTTGCGTCACTCTTTGCACGCACGCCGAAGCGGCGGAAACCCGAGGCCAAGGCGGCAGGCACGGACGGGAAGACGATGAACCTGGACGTGCCCGAGGCCGATGTGGAGGACTTGGGCAAGGAGTGGCTCAAGGAGCACCCCGAGTTTGACGGCTACGAGGCGATGGAACGCCTTGTGCAGGACAGGAAGGTGAGCCAGAGCGCGCGAGCCAAGGCGTACTACATACTGACGGGGCGTCAGTTGCCGATGGGGACGGTGTTCGGGTACACCACGGAGCAGGACGGCGAGGGGAACACCTTGGTGAGGTCGGTGACCGCCGACGGCGAGGTGGTGACGAGCCGCCGCTTCAAGGACGAGGCGGAGGCCATGGGGGAGATGGACAGGATAACGCGCCAGGCCGAGCTGAACAGCGTGGACGTGGGCGAGCGGCATGCCGAGGCGAGAGCCGACGGCAAGGTGTGGCAGGCGGCTGTGGACGCCGTGGCCCCCGGGGCCGACCCCGAGACCGTGATGCGCAACTACAGGGCGGCGAAGGAGGGCGACAAGGACGCGCTGGCCAACTATGGGCGGATGGTGGAAGCCATAGACAAGTATATGGAGGAAAACAAAGGCATGGCTGACGCTGAGCGTCCGGAGGCCATCCGCCAGAGCATAGAGGAAGAGACGGGCATCGACGTGGACAAAGCCATCAAGAAGGAGAGGGGCAAGCGCACCGAAGGCGAGGCGGCGGCTGTGGATGACTACCTGAAGCGCCTGTTTCCCGAGCAGAAGGCGGAGGCGGAGCGGCCAATGCAGGACGATGAGGCAGGGGCGGCGGCCATATACGACCAGTCGCGCCTGTTGTGGGGCAAGGTGGAGCAAGGCGACGCTGACGCGAGAGCCGAGGTGGACGCCATTGCACTGCGCATGAAGGAGGCCTACCAGCTCTGCGAGGACGCTTTCGGGGCTGATGCCGAGGTGCGGATGGCCGAGATGGAGGAAAACCCGTGGGCATTGGCCAACAACCCCGAACTGACGGAAGACCAGCAGGACGCTGTGCTCTACTACATCAACGCCAAGGCTGCGATGGACGGCGTGAGGGACGCGTCGGGCGACGCGATGGAGAACAAGCGCAGGGAGGTGGCGGCGAAGGTGGAGCGGCACACGCACAAGGACACGGGCGAGATACTGCCGGCGACCATGAAGGTGGACGACAGGCAGGTGTATATAGTAAAGGGACACATAGAGCCTCTGCCCGACGGCACGGGCATCGACGCGCGCAGATCTGACCAGAGCGTCGTGGTGTGCGACGCGGAGACGGGCGAGTATGAGTTTGCCAGTCCCGACTCGATATTCGAGGTCGGGGAGGCGATAGACCCGCAGGCCGAGCTGGACGAGGCTTACGCCAACATACAGGCCGAGCACGAGGCGGTGCTTGGGGAGGGCCAGGGAGGCTCGGAGGGCGAGATAGGCTCAATGGGCATAGGAGGCACAATGGGCCAGGGAGGCTCAAGAGGCATAAGAGGCTCAATGGGCGATGGAGAGGCAATGCCGGAAGGGCGGTATGGCGTGGATGATGCCGCCGTTGCAAATGCAAGTGCGGAGGACTACCACAGCATAAACTCTGGCATCAATCTGGACTACTATTCCGAGAACCCTGAGCGTGTGGCGGAAGAGATAGGCGATGCGGCCGCCGCAACAGTCGAGTACCTTAACGGCAATGTCGATGCTCGCCAATATCTTGAAGGGTTGGGCTATGCCACAGGGGAAAGCTCTTGGCTTGACACTGCGGAGCCGCAGGATGTGGAGCGAGCCGCGAACGAAGAGGCGCAGAAATACCGGCCTTATCTGCTGGATAAGGGCGAGGATATAGGCTCAATAGGCCGAATGGGCATAAGAGGCTCAGGAGGCCAGGGAGGCGAGGATGTAGGCTCAATGGGCACAATAGGCTCAATAGGCTCGGGCGAGAATTTAGGCTCAATGGGCATAATAGGCTCAATGGGCATAGGAGGCTCTGGTGGCGATGGCGGCGAGGAACGGCCTGAGGGCGATGGTGAGGCTGGGCGCAAGGCGAGTGCGCTGGAGCGCGTGCCTGTGAGCGAGGAGACAGGCGAGCCGATGTTTGAGAGGGTTGACAGGGAGACGGCCCTTGACGCGCTGAACGAGGTGACGGGGGGCGATGAGGCCAGCACCGCCGCGATAGTGGGCGCGCAGGTGGAGCAGGCGCGGAAGGGTCTCGACGCGCTGAGGAAGAGGCAACCGAAGAGGAAGGGTCCTGCGCTGAAGGGTTCGCCCATGGAGATGGCGAGGGCGCAGCAGGAGGCCGCAGAGAGCTATGAGGAGGCCATGGGACAGTATAACGCCCAGTTGGCCGAGGCTGAGGGCGCATTGGCCGCATGGTCGGGGATTGAAGCCCTGATGGACGAGCGCAAGCGAGCCGTGAGGGAGCGGCAGGAGGCGGAGCGTCGCGAGCGTGACGGCAGGCTGCACGACGAGGCCGTGGCGCGGCTGGAGGAGCAGAAGCGCATGGCCGCCGAGAAGGCCGCCGAGCAGAAGGCCGTGGGTGCGCATGGGGTGAACCCGAGGATAAGGGAGAAGTGGGACGGAGCCGCCAAGGTGGAGGGCAACGCCAACGCGCTGACCCTTGCCGACGGCTCGACCATCCGTGGCCACTACGTGCTGACGGAGGCCGGGGCGGCTTCGGCGAGCCATGACATGGACAACGCCTTCGAGCCGACGGAGGGCTTCCCCGTGGACGAGAACGGCGAGAGCGTGAACGACCGCGACTACAAGAGGGACAGGGACGCTCAGCGCATCGTGAGGGACATGGCCGGAGGCTATGACGGCAGGGCGTTGCAGTCGCCGGTGATAGTGAGCAAGGACGGCGTGGTGCTTTCGGGCAACAACCGCACCATGAGCGGCGACATTGCTGCAAGGCAGGGGACTGACAAGGCGTATGTGGACCACTTGAGGGAGTTCGGGGGGATGTATGGCTTCACTGCCGAGCAGGTGGACGGGATGGAGCATCCGCGCGTGGTGTTCGTTCCGGACGAGGCGTTGCCCTATGACGCAAAGACGTTCGCGCGCTTCAACGCCGAGGATAAGAAGAGGCAGAGCAAGCCGGAGGCTGCCGTGAAGCTGGGCAAGACTGTTCCAGACGGCACGTTTGTTGGGATAGCCAACACGGTGGGTCGTTATGACCGCCTCTCGGACTTCTACGGTGACGAGCGCGCGGTGAACTCGGTGGTGGGCGCGCTGCTGGACGCAGGTGTGGTGAACGAGATGCAGCTGCCCGAGCTGCGCACGGGCAGCGCTCTGAGCGCGGCAGGGAAGGAGCTTGTGGAGAACACGCTCATAGGGAAGGTGTTCCAGTCGTCGCCCGACGCGGTGAGGCGTGTGATGGGCACTCCGACACTGCGCCAGGCGGTGATTATGGGCTTGGGCGAGATAGTCCACAACCGGACGCTCGCCAAGAGCGGCTATGACCTGGGCGAGGAGTTGGGCGCAGCCGTTGACCTTGTGGCGAGGGCGAAGGCCGAGGACCCCGACGTGTATAAAGAAGGCCGGCCAGTGTCGCCGTACGGCAGGCAGGCCGGGCTGTTTGACGACGAGTACGGCGACAGCCGCGTGACGGACGCCATCACGTTGTTGCTTGCCGACGTGCTGAACAGCGGAAGGCCGAGCGACCTGCGCAAGGTGCTGGCCATATATAATAATGAGGCGCAGGCCCCGGCGAGCGGCCAGATGGACATGTTCAGCGGGGACGTGCGCTCAAAGGAGCAATTGCTTAACGACGTAAACGAATATTTCAGGAATGCAACACCAAGAGAACAACAGGCGACCGTTGACGCAGCAGTCGAGGGACGCAAGCGGAGAGCAGAGGCAACTGCGCAAAATGCAGATGGCACTCAACGCGATGGAGAAAATCCATCCGAATCAAAAGCCGAGGATGGAAACATCGAAGTTCGGAACAATGGACGAGGACGAACTGAGAGGGGCTCTGACCAACGGCAGAGTGATTTGGCGGAGACCGGGGATGTAGACGATAATGGGCACCGCTTCATTACAGCTTCAAACGGAAGCACTACATTCGGCCAAATAACCCAAGACAGCGGACTTACTCCGGCACCGATTAAATTGAGCGAAGGCTTTAATATAGTCGATGAAGATGGCAACAACCATGGTTATGGGCTGTTGCATATAGAAGCTGGACATGGTGCACAAATTTTGGAGGCCGGTTATGCTTCTGTTAAAGATTTCGTGGAAGATGTAACGAAGAATTACCAGGAAATACGCATCGCTCGTAGCAGAAAAGGCAATGAGACGTTTATGTTGCTCGAACTTCATGACGAGAAGCATAAACGTACGTTATACGTGGAATTATCAAAGGATGGTGGTTACTGGAACGTAAACAGCGGTGGTATATTCAAGAACAAATATACAGAAAAGAATGATATTGTTTGGCCCGAACCCACGGTGGGGAGCAATGCAAACACCGACACTACTGAAGTTGTTGACAGTCCGACTGAAGTCGCCAAGGGTGAAACTGTGGACAGAGGCGGGAATTCTTCCCAACCAATATCTTCTGAAAGCAAAGTTATAAACAAACAGGCGAACTTGCAAGGAAATGGCGAGAAAACTGCTGTGGCTGACGGAGAAAAGCCACTTTCGGAGCAGATTGCGGAAGCGTCTGCCGATGTGAACACAAACCCAACCGAGGCTCAGAAGGTGGCCGGCAACTACAAGAAAGGTCATGTGCAGGTGGGCACGTTTGACATCACGATCGAGCAGCCCGAGGGCAGCATGCGCAGGGGCGTGGACGCGGACGGCAAGAAGTGGGAAAGCAAGATGCACAACACCTATGGCTACTTCAAGGGCACGGAGGGCGTGGACGGCGACCACATAGACGTGTTCCTCTCAAACGACATTGACGGTTGGAACGGGCGGAAGGTGTATGTGGTGGACCAGTACAACCCGGACGGCACGTTTGACGAGCACAAGGTGATGCTGGGCTTCAACGACATGGACGAGGCGAAGGGCGACTATCTGGCCAACTATGGGAAAGGCTGGGAGAAGGGTCGCAGGATTGACGTGTCGGCCACGAACCTTGAAGACTTCGAGAAGTGGATAGGGAGCAGCCACCGGAAGACGAAGCCGTTTGCGGAGTATGCTGGGGTGAAGAAGGATGTAGGCTCAATAGGCTCAATGGGCATAATGGGCGGCGAGAAGGGCGAGGATATAGGCTCAATAGGCTCAATGGGCATAAGAGGCACAGGAGGCGAGGATGTAGGCTCAATAGGCTCAATGGGCGGCGAGAAGGGCGAGGATATAGGCTCAATAGGCTCAATGGGCATAATAGGCTCAGGGGGCATAATAGGCGGCGAGAAAGGCGAGGATGTAGGCACAATAGGCTCAATGGGCACAATAGGCTCGG
>CAVKUV010000081.1:0-11837 GCA_963659505.1 Lachnospiraceae bacterium | reverse complement strand
AACCTAATGGGAGATTTCAGCATCTGTTTTTCGGAACATCTAACTGGACACCCTACAAAATAGGCAAGCGCATTTGCCTGGACTCTGGCAAACACGATTGCCTCAACATCTTACACGCAAGACCATTGGCCCTGCGCCTCGCCATCGCACTCCTGCTCGCCTTGGCCGGGGCTACCAACGCCATGGCCGACTTCCACAAAAAAGGCGCAAGCGACCGACCACTGAAGGACAACGGCTACGGCAAAATGATGCAGGACGCGCCTACCATGGACTATTATCTGTATGTGAACTCGACCACAACAGTGGCGCTGCCGCTGCCTATGCAGGACTATACCGGAAGCGGAACCACAGAATATAGTGGCTACTACCGCTGGTATGACTATAAGACAGACGCAGCATCAAGCAAATTGAATAGGGTTGGCACTTCTCTTAACACTGGCAACACCGTAGACGTCACAAACTATGGATTGGTAGCGGTAAAAGTTAACGGTAGCATCACCCACTCAAAAGTGGGCGTAACATACACGCCTCCAAGTGAGGCCACAAACGCCGACTGGGAAGGCGACATCATAGCCTGCGACATTAGCCGATATAACGACTACGAGTCAACGACATCGGGAGGTGGCGGAGGCGGAGGAAGGCCAGGTGGTGGCGGAAGCCAAACCACCACCGTCACCCAAGAGCCTACCCTCTCGGCACGCGTGGTGATACACATCCTGCCGGCAAAGAAGTTGGCCAACGACCTGAAGACAGCAGCCATTGTTGACGACGGCAAGTTGTATGAATACAACGGACTCACAATCGTGGGACTGAAGGACGAGAACGCCGAGATGAACCTGCAGACCAAGCTGCACAAGGCCGACCGCTACTACTTCTATGCGCAAAGCAACTACAACACCCACCACGTATTCGCCAACGACAAGGATCACCAGATAGTGGAGAGCGACTTCACGACAACAACCATAACGCAAGCGTCGCAGATAATATGGCGAATATACGACACTGAAAAGAATAAGTGGTGCGAGATTGCCGGCATAAGCAACCTGACTCGCTTCTTGAAGTTGTCGATATCGAAGATGAAAAATGCCACATGGTATGACCTCGACGGGAAGAAGACAGATGCTCCCGACATGACGAACTACGAGAGGATGTATTACGTGGTGGCATTCGCCGCTGCAAGCAACAGCAACACCCGTTGCGCACTGGCCTCGTATGAACTCGACGTGAAGGACTACTACCCCATGACCAAGGAGGAGCTGAGCGCAACGCAGAACAAGGCTTCCGACCGACTGATAGTGAACCTCGACACTCGCTATGAACAGGCCATGGCCCCTCTGTCGTTTGACGACCCGACGCACGACGGCTCGACAAACCTAAACAAGCCGACATCGGCCACCGACAACATGGCTCCCAAGCCTCTGCCGTTCGACCAAAGTGCGTTCGGATATGTTTACCCAACGTTGGCAAACACATCGTACGACAATAACGCAAGCGGCTATGGTCTTATGCCTATGCAAGAGGACTACGGACTGTATAAGACGGCCAACGTCACAGGCGTGTCGAAAAAAGGGAGCAACACCGGCTACCCCGTATGGTACTACAGCGACACCGAGCCCCTCTACGACCGCACTTACGAGAACAGTGGCGGCACGCAGTATGGCTACTTCTACTACACCAACGCCGCCGACGAGGCAAGGCAGATAGTGTATGGCGACTTCCAGGCCAACCTCTGCACGGGTTCGCAGCTGGTGTTCTCGGCGGCGGTGGCCGACCTCACGGGAACTGAATCTACGCGCGCCAACCTGCGCTTCATCCTCTACGGACTGGACAAGGACAAGGACGGCAACGTGACGGCGAAGACGCCGCTGCAGACGTTCCTCTCGGGCGACTTCAAGAGCAACACCAGCGGAGATCTGGGCGTGTGGTACCAGATATTCGGACGCTTCATATTACAGCAGGGCAACGGCAGCGACCGCTACCAATACTACCGCATTGCCGTTGACAACATGTGCGAGAGCACCGACGGCGCCGACTATGCCATCGACGACATACGCGTGTATATAAAGCACGCCAACCTCGACATGGTGCAGACCGAGCCGATATGCCCCAGCGATGCGACGGACGGCAAGGCGGCACCCACCACGCTGATGTTTAAGCTGAGGGGACTGTATGAGTCGCTGCTGGCTAAGAACTACCACCGCAACGGCAAGGTGTTCTTCCGCCTGTGCGACGAGTACGGCACGGCCTTGAAGCTCGACTACGACGGCGACGGCAAGGACGATGACTACGGCGAGGCCGAGGTGCCGGCAACATACGACGCAGACCGAAAGCTCGGAACGAAGGACCAGAGCGTGGATATGTTTGAGACCGACAGCTATGGCGACCGCTACATAGTGTTGGCCTACCGCCACTTCCCCCTCATACAGGGCAAGAAGTACTACATATCGGTGGCTCCGTCGATGTCCGACGCCCCCAACCATCCCGACACCAACGAGTGGGGACGGCCCAGCGACGTGTGCACGGTTTACTCGAAGCTGTTCACCACCGAACCGCAGACGGTGGTGCTGAACAACCTTAACGGAAGCGTGTTTACGCAGCTTGACGTGAAGTGCAAGGCCACAACGGTGGAAAGCTACACCATAAAGGCCACGCTGCAAACCGCCGACACGCAAAACGGCGGGTCGATACTGCTGCCCACCGTGACGTTCGACTGGTTTCAGGGCGTGAAGGGCGAAAGCACAAGCGGATTTAGCACCATCAAGGGCTTGCAAGAGGCATTGAAACATTTCCGCGACGAATACCCCACAAGCACGGATCTCGTAACCACCACAAAGGGGCAATATACCAACGACGACTATAAAATACTGAAGACATACATTGACAACAGGCGTCTGAAGTTGCTGGTGAGCAACCAGATTACCGAAAAAGACTTCACCTTTGAGGTGGGCACATACATGATGGCGGCCATACCCACCACCGACAAGTGCGGCGACTACCAGCTGTGCCCCGAACCGATGGAGTTTAAGGTGAGGGTCGTGGAGGAAGGTCCGCAGGTGGAGATTGGCTTCAGGGGCGTGCCTTATCCGTCGTCGCTGACGGAGCGCGCCGTGCGCATTGGTTTGCCGCAGCTACGGGCAATGGTGAATGGAAAGGGTGGCCTGAAGGTGAACATCGTGAACGTGACGGTGTCGGGCAATGGCAACAAGACGGTGGCGTTCACCGACGACGAGAAGAAGATAATAGTGTCGGACAGCAACGACCCCAAATTCAAGGACGCGACAACACAGGTGCAGGTGGGCGAGGTGAGCAGCACGTCGGTGCTCGGCGGCAAGGACGACCTCGACCTGCAGTTCAACTCGGAGGCTCTGAAATTCCACGAGGGCTACTGGTATGAGCTGCACTTCCAGTATCACCAAGTGGCGGGAACAACGGGCGAGACGATTGTGGACTGCCCGGGCGAGACGTTCTTCAAACTGAAGATTGTGCCGGAGTATGCCACATGGAACACACGGCAGGACACGCAGAACGCCAACTGGAACAACGACGCCAACTGGACGCGATCGACGGCCAAGGAACTGTATAAAGCCCTCTACACCGACTATGGCGAGACGGCAACATACAACGGCAACACCACCGACAATACGGTGCAGACGATAGACGCAACCACGGGCAAACTGAAGAACGACTACGAGCCGACATACTGCTACGTGCCGATGAAGTTTACCAAGGTGACCGTGGCCAACCAGGAGGGCAAGACTTATCCTCTGTATCCCGACATGGGCTACATGGCGCGCACGCCTTATACATATACTTACACGAGCACCGGCGCTGACGGCACGAGCATCAGCAAGACGGAGACAAACTACATCGCCTCGACGCTGACCAACTGCAAGGGCGAACCGGCAACGGAGAACATCGAGTATGACATGATGGTGAAGTGGAACGAGACGACCACTGACCACAGCGACGACGGCAGCGGCAACTTCACATGCGAACCGTTCTACGGCAACCACTGCGACGAGATATACCTGAAGCCGCACGCCGAACTGCTCGACGCCTGCTTCCTGGAGTACAACAAGGCTTATGTGGAGACGGAACTGAAGCCCAACAAGTGGTATGTCATGTCGTCGCCGCTGAAGCAGATATATGCCGGCGACTTCTACTTGCCCAAGACGGGACGGCAGGAGACGGAGGCTTTCAAGCCCATAGAGTGGGACAGCAAGACATATAGCCGCAACGCATATCCCGTGTACCAGCGCAACTGGGACGGACAGGGACAGGAGGTGACGGCCAGTGGCGACAGCTATTCGGCTTACGACCGCCAAAATCTGGCCATCGACACCATAGCCACCGACGACATGAAGCTCGACGTGGCCTACTGGAGCCACATATACAACAAGGTGGACGTGCAATATACCGACAAGGAGGAGGAAGGCGGAACGAAGTCGTTCGCACTGAAGGCCGGCGACGAGCGACAGGACACTGAGGGAGCACAGCCGGCTCTGTTCCGTCTGCCCAAGGCCGACACGAGCTATAAGTACTACGACTACAGCGACAAGGAGGAGAGCGGCGCAAAGGCACCGACGCTCGAAAAGGACAGCACATACAGGATGGTGGTGAACTACAACAACGCCAAGGGGTCGCTGTCGGCTATAAAGCAGCCGCTGGTGTGGAAGGAGGTAACCAGGCACGAGAACAACCGCTACTACATGGTGGGCAACCCATACACCGCCACGCTGAGCCTATACAAGCTGCTGAAGGACAACCCGCAGTTTGAGCGCAAGGTGTGGATAATGGAGAACGGCGAGATGAAGGCGCAGCTGGTGCCTACGACATACAGCAACGAGACCGACATCAAGATATATCCCATGCAGGCGTTCTTCCTGAAACTGAAGGAGAAGGAGACCGCACCCGAGGAGGGCATGGCGTTCTCGGCGGCGATGACCGTTGACCGCTGGCTGAACACCACCGACATGAAACCGCGCAAGGACGCAAGCGTGACCATAACGGCAACGTCGCCCAACGGCGGCAGCTCGGCAACGGTGATAGTACGCGACGGCGCAAGCGACGGCTACGCCGACAACGAGGACGTGGAACTGCTGGACAACCACAACCTCGACGGCGCTCCGCAGGTGTACACCGTGGCTACCGACCAGGCGGTGGCGGTGAACGCAGTGCCGCAGATTGGCTGCATGGCACTGGGCGTGACCGGCGGCGACGGCGAGACGGTGAGCATCAGCCTGAAGGGCACGGGCAGCATTGCGCAGCAGCTGTACCTATACGACGCGCTGACGCGCCGCAGCACGCCCGTTGACGACGAGACGACAATAAGCATGGCGACCAACTGCCACGGACGATATTATCTGACCACAACACGCATAGAGGAGGCGAAGCGGAGCGACGGCGCACAGGCGGCCATAAGCTGCTACTCGCCCAGCCGCAACACCCTGGTGGTGGCCTCGCCGAGCGAGGGCATAAGCCAAGTGACGGTGTACAGCATGGGCGGCGACATGGTGGCCAACGCCTCTGTGGGCGGCGAGCCGCGCACGCAGCTGACTCTGCCTCAGGGCTTGTATGTGGTGAAGGTGGCCACAAGCAATGAAACTGTAACAGACAAGGTGAATATAAAATAAAACAAACCGCATCTCATCAACTTATATATTCACCTCGAGTGGGCTTGGCCGTGAGGCTGGTAGCTCACTCTTTTTTTTGAGGAAGCCTATTGAGCCTATTGAGCCTATGATCGAGCCTAATAGGCATTAGGCCTAATATGCCTAATATGCCTATTGGGCCTAATAAGCCTATTATGCCTAATATGCCTATTATGCCTATTATGCCTATCATGCCCATTATGCCCATCATGCCCATTACGCCCATCATGCCCATTACGCCCATCATGCCCATTCTCTAATAAATTACCGATTATGCTTGTTTTCAGCACCTTTATTTCGTAACTTTGCAGTTCCTAAATTGGGGCTGCGCAGTGGTTTTGCAGCCCCACCAACATAAGGTTAATGGACAACAAGGACAGCAAAAACGAGTTTGTGCGCCGCGTGGCCGAACAGAAATACGAGTTCGGCTTCACCACCGACATACACACAGAGATAATCGACAGAGGACTCAACGAGGACATCGTAAGGCTGATATCGGCCAAGAAGGGCGAGCCGGAATGGCTGCTCGACTTCAGGCTGAAGGCGTTCCGCCACTGGCTCACGATGAAGCAGCCCACGTGGGGACACGTGCATCTGCCGGAGATTGACTACCAGGCCATATCATACTATGCCGACCCGCTGGCCAAAAAGGCCGAGGCGGAGAAGAAGGAGATTGACCCCGAACTGATGAAGACGTTCGACAAGCTGGGCATTCCGCTGGAAGAGCGACTGGCGCTGAGCGGCACGGCGGTGGATGCCATCATGGACTCGGTGTCGGTGAAGACCACCTTCAAGGAGAAACTGGCCGAGAAGGGTATCATATTCTGCTCGATTGGCGATGCGGTGAAGGATCATCCCGACTTGGTGCGCGAGTATCTGGGGTCGGTTGTTCCCTATCGCGACAACTTCTACGCCGCGCTCAACAGTGCGGTGTTCAGCGACGGCTCGTTTGTTTATATCCCCAAGGGCGTGCGCTGCC
Organism: Lachnospiraceae bacterium; assembly: GCA_963659505.1. Taxonomy (GTDB): domain Bacteria; phylum Bacteroidota; class Bacteroidia; order Bacteroidales; family Bacteroidaceae; genus Prevotella. The sequence continues at coordinate 5,207 of CAVKUV010000081.1, read as the reverse complement.
CCATGGAACTTAGCTCATACTTCCGCATAAACGCGCGCAACACGGGACAGTTTGAGCGCACGCTGATAGTGGCCGACGACGACTCTTACGTGTCGTATCTGGAGGGCTGCACCGCACCGATGCGCGACGAGAACCAGCTGCACGCCGCCATAGTGGAGATAATAGTGAAGGACAACGCCGAGGTGAAATACTCGACGGTGCAGAACTGGTATCCCGGCGACGAGCACGGCAAGGGCGGCGTGCTCAACCTCGTGACCAAGCGCGGCGACCTGAGGGGAGCCAACTCGAAGCTGTCGTGGACGCAGGTGGAGACGGGCTCGGCCATCACGTGGAAGTATCCGTCGTGCCTGCTGCGAGGCGACAACTCGGTGGCCGAGTTCTACAGCGTGGCCGTGACCAACAACTACCAGGAGGCCGACACGGGCACCAAGATGATACACATGGGCAAGAACACCAAGAGCACCATAATAAGCAAGGGTATAAGCGCCGGACACAGCCAGAACTCATACCGCGGACTGGTGAGGGCGACGGCCAACGCCGACGGGGCGCGCAACTACTCGTCGTGCGACTCGCTGCTGCTGGGCAGCAAGTGCGGAGCGCACACCTTCCCCTACATGGACATTCACAACGACACGGCGGTGGTGGAGCACGAGGCAACGACAAGCAAAATCAGCGAGGACCAGCTGTTCTACTGCAACCAAAGGGGCATTCCGACGGAACAGGCCGTGGGACTGATTGTGAACGGATATGCCAAGGAGGTGCTCAACAAACTGCCCATGGAGTTTGCCGTGGAGGCGCAGAAGCTCCTGAGCGTGTCGCTCGAAGGCACGGTGGGATAAGAATGAAAAAGAAGCCAAAGACATTAAAGCTGAACATCACGAAGAGGACATAAATAAGACTATGCTAGTAGTAAAGAACCTGCACGCCAAGATTGGCGACAAAGAAATATTGAGGGGCGTAAACCTCACTATCAACGACGGCGAGACCCACGCCATAATGGGTCCCAACGGGTCGGGCAAATCGACACTGAGCGCGGTGCTCGTGGGCAATCCGCTTTACACCGTTACCGAGGGGTCGATAGAGTTCAACGGCAAAGACCTGCTGGCTATGAAGCCGGAGGACAGGGCGCACGAGGGACTGTTTCTGTCGTTTCAGTATCCGGTGGAGATACCGGGCGTGTCGATGACCAACTTCATGCGCGCCGCCATCAACGAGAAGCGCAAGTATGAGGGACTGGAACCGATGAGCGCCGGCGACTTCCTGAAACTGATGCGCGAGAAGCGCAAGATAGTGGAGCTGGACAGCAAACTGGCCAGCCGATCGGTGAACGAGGGCTTCAGCGGCGGCGAGAAGAAGCGCAACGAGATATTCCAAATGGCAATGCTCGAACCGAAGCTGAGCATTCTCGACGAGACCGACTCGGGACTGGACGTTGACGCACTGCGCATTGTGGCCGAGGGCGTGAACAAACTGAAGACCGAGGAGACGTCGTGCATAGTGATAACCCACTACGAACGACTGCTCGACATACTGAAGCCCGAAACGATACACGTGCTCTACCACGGACGCATAGTGAAGACCGCAGGGCCGGAACTGGCCAAGGAGATTGAGGAGCGCGGCTACGACTGGATAAAAGCTGAGGCGGGAGAGTGAGCACCATGCAAAGCGAGAAGCAATACATAGACCTGTACGAACAGTGCCGCAGCCTGATATGCAGCCACAGTGCCGACGTGATGAACGCCGGGCGCGACCGCGCTTTTGAGGACTTCAAGCGGCTGGGCTTCCCCACGCGCAAGGTGGAGCGGTATAAGTATACCGACATGGAGGCACTGTTTGAGCCTGACTACGGACTGAACCTGAGCCGGCTGGACATCCCGGTGAACCCGTATGACGCGTTCAAGTGTGACGTGCCCAACCTGAGCACGTCGCTCTACTTCGTGATAAACGACGTGTTCCACACCAAGACGCAGCCCAAGAGCCATCTGCCGGAGGGCGTTGTGGTGGGTTCGCTAAGTACTGTGGCCACTGAGAGACCGGAACTGATAACCAAGCACTACGCCAAGATAGCACGCACCGACGACGACGGCATAACGGCGCTGAACACCATGCTCGCACAAGACGGGCTGGTGGTGTATGTGCCTAAGGGCGTGAAGGTGGAGCGAACCATTCAGGTGGTGAACATTCTGCGCTCGGACGTTGACCTGATGGCCAACCGACGGGTGCTGATAGTGGTGGAAGACGGGGCTGAAGTGAAGCTGCTGTTCTGCGACCACGCCGACGACGACCGCAACTTCCTCACCACGCAGGTGATAGAGGCTTACGTGGGCGACAACGCCGGACTCGACCTGTACTGCATGGAGGAGACCCACGCCAAGAACGTGCGCGTGAGCAACCTATACATCGACCAACAGGCCAACAGTCGAGTGAACCACAACATGATAACGCTGCACAACGGAGTGACGCGCAACCGCACCGACCTCGTGCTGAATGGCGAGGGGGCGGAGTGCAACTTGTGCGGATGCGTGATTGCCGACAAGCAGGAGCGGGTGGACAACAACACGCTGATAGACCACCGCGCGGCTCACTGCACCAGCCACGAGCTATATAAATATGTGCTCGACGGCCAGGCCACGGGTGCCTTTGCCGGGCGCGTGCTCGTGAGGGAGGGGGCGCAGAAGACAGTGTCGCAGGAGACCAACCAGAACCTGTGTGCCACCAAGGAGGCGCGGATGTACACCCAGCCCATGCTGGAGATATATGCCGACGACGTGAAGTGCTCGCACGGCTCGACCGTGGGACAGCTGAACGACGCGGCTCTGTTCTACATGAGGCAGCGCGGCATATCGCTCAAGGAGGCGAAACTGCTGCTTGAGTTTGCCTTCATCAACGAGGTGATCGACCAGATGAAGCTCGAACCGCTGCGCGACCGCCTGCACCACTTGGTGGAGAAGCGCTTCAGGGGCGAACTGAACAAGTGTGAGGGATGCCGCCTGTGCAAATGACAACCTCAAGAACGTATTTAGTCATGGCGGACATATAGGAACCGCCCCAAAAGCATACAAGAACAACCATGTATGACATAGAAAAAGTCCGCAGGGACTTCCCAATACTGTCGCGCGAGGTGTATGGCAAGCCGCTCGTTTACCTCGACAACGCCGCCACCACGCAGAAGCCTTTGTGCGTGCTCGACGCCATGCGCGACGAATACCTCAACGTGAACGCCAACGTCCATAGGGGCGTACACTACCTGTCGCAGCAGGCCACCGACCTGCACGAGGCGGCACGCGAGACGGTGAGACGCTTCGTCAACGCGCGCTCGACAAGCGAAATCGTATTCACGCGCGGCACCACGGAGAGCATAAACCTCGTGGTGTCGTCGTTCTGCGACGAGTTTATGGGCGAGGGCGACGAGGTGATAGTAACGGTGATGGAGCACCACTCCAACATAGTGCCGTGGCAGCTGCAGGCCGCAAAGCGCGGAATAGCCATAAAGGTGGTGCCGATGGACGACGAGGGCAACCTGAAGACCGACGAGATAGAGAGCCTCATCACGCCAAGGACGAAGATGATAAGCGTGGCGCACGTGAGCAACGTGCTCGGCACGGTGAACCCCGTGAAGGACATTGCCGCCATGGCCCACGCCCACGGACTGCCGATACTGGTGGACGGGGCGCAGAGCACGCCCCACTTCAAGGTGGACGTGCAGGACATGGACTGCGACTTCTTCGTGTTCAGCGGCCACAAGATGTATGGGCCAACGGGCATCGGAGTGCTATACGGCAAGGAGGAGTGGCTTGAGAAACTGCCGCCATACCAGGGCGGAGGCGAGATGATAGAGAGCGTGAGCTTCGGCAAGACGGTGTTCGGACAACTGCCATTCAAGTTTGAGGCAGGCACGCCCGACTACATAGCCACCAACGGACTGGCCAAGGCCATAGAGTATATGGAGGCTTTGGGCATGGACAACATAGCGGAGCACGAGCGCAGCCTGACGCAATACTGCATGGAAAGGCTCGCCGCAATCGACGGGATGAGGATTTTCGGCACGGCCAAGGACAAGGATGCGGTGGTCTCGTTTCTCGTTGGCGACATTCACCACCTCGACCTCGGCACGCTGCTCGACCGCCTTGGCATAGCCGTGCGCACGGGTCACCACTGCGCGCAGCCGCTGATAGAGAGGCTGGGCATACAGGGCACGGTGCGCGCCTCGTTTGCTCTGTACAATACAAGGGAGGAAATCGACGCACTGGCCGACGGCATCGAGCGCGTAAGGAAGATGTTCTGACGCGTCGTTGCGGTTCCTTTAGCCAACGAAAATACATATAAGAATGCTTGAAAGCCACTACTACGACGGACTGATTGAGGCGGGATGCGACGAGGCGGGGCGTGGATGCCTGGCCGGAAGCGTGTATGCGGCGGCAGTGATACTGCCCACCGACTACACCAACGCCGACCTGAACGACTCGAAGAAGCTAACAGAAAAGCAACGCTACCGACTGCGCGAAGCCATAGAGCGCGACGCCCTGGCGTGGGCGGTGGGCGTGGTAACACCCGAGGAGATAGACAAGATAAACATACTCAACGCCAGTCTGCTCGCCATGCACCGCGCCCTCGACGCTCTGAAGCTGCGCCCCGAGGCGGTGATAGTAGACGGAAACCGCTTCAAACCTTACCACGACCTGCCCTACTCCACCATCGTCAAGGGCGACGGAAAATATCTCGCAATAGCCGCCGCAAGCATATTGGCCAAGACCTACCGCGACGACTACATGAACCGGCTGGCCGAAGAGTATCCGCAATATGACTGGCGGAGCAACAAGGGATATCCCACGAAGAAGCACCGCGAGGCCATTCGAGAGCACGGCATAACGCCCTACCACCGCCGCAGCTACAACCTGCTGGGCGACGGACAGCTGACTTTAGACTTCAAGTGAACAGTAAATGGGCACTGCACGACAAAGCGCATTTGCAGAACGCCACAAAAAATATGATAGGTATATTTTACCTAGATGGGCTGAAAGCCCTATACTACATAGCCCAGGGCAACGCCCTGGGTACATTAGGTCATCAACCGTCGCCCTGAAAGGGCAAAAGTACATAGACTACAATGCACAAGGCTATATACTTTTGCCCTTTCAGGGCGAGTTGATATACACATACAAAACCCAGGGCGTTGCCCTGGGCTATGAAGTTGTTGGGCTTTCAGC
>CAVKUV010000080.1:0-11886 GCA_963659505.1 Lachnospiraceae bacterium | reverse complement strand
GCAGAGGTGGAACTTTTATTTTCTTTGTACTTGACACAGTTGAGATGATAGCCTCTACCTAAATACGATTTTTTGTTCCATATAAGAAGTCTTATTTATCCATTAATTCTTTTAAATACTTCACTCTAATACCATAATTGAAATTTTGCGTGCCATTAAGTCCTGCAAAATTTATTGCAACCAGCTGTCCTTGTAAATTTACAACAGGAGAACCACTGCTACCAGGAAGTGTAGGTATAGAGTACATTATCTTTTCGTTTGTTTTTTGACTCACTGAGCCGCTATTAAATTGTGACTTAACGCCTTCTTTTGTTAAAGCTAATTGCGGTCCAAGGTTAAAGCTTGACATAAACAGTTTGCTATTCTTGTCATCTTTGATTTTCTTCTCTATGTCGTCCTTCCAATTATATGTTTCCAAGGGGTCTTCATTCTCTATTTGGAACACATATTTATCGGTAGGTGTTTTTTTGTCTTTAAGTTGAATGATTGCCAAATCGTGATCACTATCAGTCTTTGTTACAACACATGAAACAAAGTCATTCGTATTTGTTACAAATGTGTTGTTGTATGCAATACTGACCTTATTATGATATTTTATTTCTGAATCACTTGCTCTAATTTCTTCCAGACCATTATAGTATTGGGCGTATTTTTGCATTTCTTCCTTTATGGCATCACGGATGTCCCTAATTTGATAAAATTCTTCATAGCTCACTTCTGAACTTTGATTAGCATAATCATAAGCCATTTGTGCTTTCTCTAATTTCTCATTATAATCATTATATACGGCTGAAATGACTTTTTTTAATGCAGAGAGCACGTTTGCCACCGATTTGTTAACTTCTTTGTCTGCAACCATATTTGAAACGACATGAGCATTAGTAGCTATTTCACCTGTTTCTGATACAAAGAAGCCAGTTCCGTAATTGGTCACGACTTCAACAGAGTCCTCCTCTGTCGCAATGCCTTTCAAATCTCCATCCTCATCGAAATTTGAGAAATAAATTGATTCACCGTTTGAAAGTACAACCTCATAGTAGCTTTGATTTTGTACTAAGACAACACCACTTGATGTCGTCTCTTCAATCTCTTTTTCTGATAAATTGCTACAGGATAATAGCAAACTGCAAAGTACGAGAATAAGGAAAGATGCTTTTTTCATATTATTGTTTTTCTGTTTTATGAGTTTGTGGCTATTTGTGTAACCCATCTTAATGTGCATTGCGCCCCTTTCGTATATCCGTGTTGTTTCAAGCGGGGTCGTGACGAGCGGTAGTCCCGCTGCCGCTATTCCTTCAGCAGCTTTTCAAGGAAGTCGTCAAGCTCCTTGTCGAGACCCTGCATCATGTCGGGGTCGATTATCACCGTGTCGTCGTCAACGACATACAGTTCGGCGATGTTTTCCTTGTCCTCGTCCTCAAGCACAAAGGCGTATGGCTTTATTATCGACATGGCCTCCACCGTGGCCTTCGCCTTCTCGATGCACTTGCGTATGGTGGTGGTGATGGCCGGATAGAAGTCGTCGTCGGTGTTGCCTATCCATTGCTCCACCACCGACCGCGTTATCTCGTTGTCGTCGTCGTCGAAGGCCACAAGCTCGCCAGTCTCCTGGTTGGCCCTTAGGTGTATGTCGGTCAGCAGCGTCGCTTCCACGTGTGACGGGAATTTGTCGGCCACCTTTCTAATAAGCCGCTCTACTTGTTGCAGTGTCTGTTCGGTCTCTTTCATCTCTTTTTTGACTTTTTCGTGAGGCAAAGTCCCTGTCAGCCCTTGTTGGCAAGGGGCGCTTTGCGTGAGACAAAATTATAAAAAAGCTCTGAATATGCGCAAACGATTACGGATATTTTCGTGAAAATAGAAATGTTTTTGTTGTGCCATTCGACAGATAGTGCTATCTTTGCGGTTGCAAAGTGGAGTTTGCAATTGGGCAAACGACCCCAAATGAATAACATGACAGGCAAGGTTAGACATTCAGGTGTTGTTGAGGCAATATCAAAGTCTGGAGTACGTGTGCGCATCACCCAGACGTCGGCGTGCGCGTCGTGCAAAATATCCGGCCACTGCAACGCCTCGGAGCGCAAGGTAAAGCATGTTGACGTGGCCATGTGCGACGTTGGCGGCCTGAAGGTGGGCGACGCGGTGTCGGTGTCGGCCTCGCAGGGGGTTGTCGCAAAGGCTTTGCTGCTCAGCTTCGGTGTGCCATTCGTGGTGCTCGTGGCCGTGCTGGCCGCCGTTTATGCCTGCACGGGCGACGATGTGCTGAGCGGCGGCGTGTCAATAGCCGCGCTCCTGCCTTACTATCTGATACTCTACTGCATGAGAAACAGGATAGGGCGCAGTGTCGTGTTCTCCATCGACGGCAAGGAATAATTAACTAAAACAAAATATTATTATGAATTTCATTGTCATTGCGGTGATAGTGCTTGGCGCAATCGGCTTGGTTTCGGCCGTTGTGCTGTACGTTTGCTCCAAGAAGTTCGCCGTGAAAGAAGATCCGCGCATAGGTCAGGTGGCTGCATTGTTGCCCCAGGCCAACTGCGGTGGATGTGGTTTCCCCGGCTGCTCCGGGCTTGCCGACGCCCTGGTGAAGGGTGCCGACGCCGGCAGCATCGACGGGCTGTTCTGCCCCGTTGGCGGACAAGAGACCATGGGCAAGGCTGCCGACCTGCTCGGCATGGCCATCGCCAATGCCGAACCGATGGTTGCCGTTGTGCGCTGCAACGGAACCTGTGAGAACCGTCCGCGCATAGCCGAGTATTCGGGCTTGCTCACGTGTACGGCGATGCACGCCTGCGGCACTGGCGAGACGGCCTGCGGCTTTGGCTGCCTTGGTTGTGGCGACTGCGTTTCGGCCTGTGCCTTTGGCGCAATAAGCATCAACCCCGAAACCGGGATTGCCGAAGTCAACGAGGACCTCTGCACTTCGTGCGGCGCGTGCGTCAAGGCTTGTCCGCGCAACATCATCGAACTCAGGAAGAAGGGGCCGAAGGGTCGCCGCGTCTACGTGAGCTGCCGCAACAAGGACAAAGGCCCGGCTGCCATGAAGGCGTGCAAGGTGGCTTGCATAGGCTGTGGCAAGTGTGAGAAGGAGTGTCCGTTTGGAGCCATAACGGTGGAGGGCAACCTGTCGTACATCGACTACACCAAGTGCCGCCTCTGCCGCAAGTGTGTGGCCGTTTGCCCGACGCACGCCATCGTGGCCGTGAACTTCCCCGCCCCGAAGCCAAAGCCAGAGGCCGTGGCCGAAGGCGAGGCAAAACCAGTAAAGAACGAAATGCAGTCGTGAAACCATGAACATAAGAACATTTAGAATAGGTGGAATACACCCGGAAGAGAACAAACTGACAGCCGAGGTGCCCACCAAGGTTGCCGAACTTCCCAAGCAAGCATATTTCCCCCTGTCGCAGCACATTGGCGCACCGGCCAAGCCTGTGGTGAAGAAGGGCGACAAGGTAAAGGTAGGCACCATGATTGCCGAGGCTGGCGGCTTTGTGTCAGCCCCCGTGTTCTCGTCGGTGTCGGGCACGGTGACGAAGATTGACAATGTGGTTGACGCTTCGGGCTATGCCAAGCCTGCCATTATAATAAAGGTGGAGGGCGACGAGTGGGAAGAGAGCATCGACCGCTCCGACGAGCTTGAGACTCTTGAGAAGCACACCGAGCTTACCCCCGAGGAGATAGTTGAGCGCATAAAGGCCGCCGGCGTGACCGGCATGGGCGGCGCCGGCTTCCCCACGTTCATCAAACTGTGTCCGCCGCCTACGGCCAAGGCCGAGTGCGTGATAATAAACGGTGTGGAGTGTGAGCCTTACATCACGTCGGACTACCGCCTGATGATGGAGCACGCCGACGAGATAATAGTTGGAGTGGAGCTGCTGATGAAGGCCGCCAAGGTAACCCGTGGCTACATAGGCATAGAGACCAACAAGCCCAAGGCCATCGAGCTGTTTGAGCAGAAGCTGGCCGGCAACGCCAACATCGAGGTGGTGCCGCTGAAGCAGCGTTATCCGCAGGGCGGCGAGAAGCAACTCGTTGACGCTGTGATACGCCGTCAGGTGCCCGCTCCGCCTGCCATACCCGTCAACGTGGGCGCGATAGTGCAGAACGTGGGTACGGCCTTTGCCGTGTATCAGGCTGTGATGAAGCGCAAGCCTCTGTTTGAGCGCTACACCACCGTCACGGGCAAGGAACTGAAAAATCCGGGCAACTTCCTCGTGCGCATGGGTACGCCGATGGGCGACCTCATAGAGCAGTGCGGCGGAATGCCCGACGGCGACAACAAGCTGCTCGCCGGAGGACCCATGATGGGCAAGGCATTGACCACGGTCAACGTTCCGGTGTGCAAGGGCACCAACAGCGTCACCATCATAGGTGCCGGCGAGGCCAGGCGCAAGCCAGCGCAGCCCTGCATACGCTGCGCCAAGTGCGTGGGCGCATGTCCTATGGGACTTGAGCCGTTCCTTCTCGCCACTGTCTCTGCCCACCACCTGTGGGAGAAGGCCGAGGCCGAGGACATCACGTCGTGCATAGAGTGTGGCTCGTGCCAGTTCACCTGTCCCTCGCACCGTCCGATACTCGACAACATCCGTCTCGGAAAGTCAACTGTAATGGGCATCATCAGAGCCCGCAACGCCAAAAAGTAATTCAAGAAAGAAATGGGAAAACTAATAGTTTCATTGTCGCCCCATGCCCATGGGACCGACAGCGTGGAGCGCAACATGTATGGAGTAGTCATCGCGCTTGTTCCAGCCCTGCTTGTTTCGTTCCTCTATTTTGGCCTTGGCTCGGCCATAGTGTGCGCCACGAGCGTAGCGGCCTGCGTGGTGTTTGAGTGGGCCATCAACAAGTATCTGCTGAAGAACGACTCATGCACCGTGTGCGACGGGTCGGCCATACTCACGGGTTTGCTTCTGGGCTTCAACCTGCCGTCAAACCTGCCTGTGTGGATTATAATAATAGGTGCTCTCGTGGCCATCGGCGTCGGCAAGATGACCTTTGGCGGCTTGGGCAGCAACCTCTTCAACCCGGCCCTTGTGGGACGCTGCTTCCTGCTCGTGAGCTTCCCGGCGCAAATGACGTCGTGGCCTAAGGTGGGTCAGTTGGGCAGCTATCTTGACGCCGAGACAGGAGCCACGCCGCTGAGCGTGATGAAGACGGCCATAAAGCAGGGCGACGCAAGTTTGCTCAACCAGCTTCCCGACTCGCTCCACTTGCTTCTCGGCAACGATATGGCAGGCGGCGTGGGCACCATCGGCGAGGTTTGTGCCTTGGCCTTGTTGGTTGGCCTTGCCTTCATGCTGTGGAAGAAGATCATAACCTGGCACATCCCTGTGAGCATCATCGCCACTGTGTTTGTGTTCAGCGGCTTGCTCCACGTGGCCAACCCCGTTTATGCGTCGCCTGTGGCAGTCATACTCAGCGGCGGTCTGATGCTTGGCGCCATCTTCATGGCCACCGACTATGTCACGTCGCCCATGTGCGCCAAGGGTCAGCTGATTTACGGTGTGGGCATAGGCGTGCTCACCGTGGTCATCCGCAACTGGGGCAGCTATCCCGAAGGCATGTCGTTTGCCATTCTCATAATGAACGCCTTCACGCCGCTCATCAACACTTACGTCAAACCTAAACGCTTTGGGGAGGTAGTAAAGAAATGAAGAAGCTAGAATCAACATTGCCCAACATGGTCATCGTGCTCGTTGCCGTGGCCGTGATTACAGGTGGCATACTCGCATGGTGTAACCAAGTGACCAAGGGGCCAATCGAGGAGCAGGCCAAGCTGACGCTTGCCAACGGTATAAAGAACGTGATGGGCGCAGACGACCTCAAGGTGCTGTCGAGCGACCAAGTGAAGCAGACCATCGGCGGCAAGGACTTCGAGTTTGTCGTCCACAATGTGGCCGACGCTTCGGGCAAGGCTCTCGGTGCGGCTGTCGAGAGCACTGTGGGTGGCTTTGGCGGCGACCTCAAGGTGCTCGTGGGCTTCGGCACCGACGGACAGGTGCTTGGCTACACCATATTGCAGACTGCCGAGACACCCGGTTTGGGCGCCAAGGCCGACAAATGGTTCCAGAAGGACGGCAAGGGCAGCATAATTGGCAAGCAGATGTCGGCCGACAAGCCACTGACGGTGAGCAAAGACGGTGGCGACGTTGACGCCATCACCGCCTCGACCATCACCTCGCGCGCCTTCCTCAAGGCTGTCAACCAGGCTTATGCGGTCTACTTTGGCCGTGGAGCCGACGGCCAAAGTGGCGCTACCGCGCAGCATGCTGGCGAGGCCGAATGATAGCATGTGTGTCTTAATGTTTAAATGAAACGTATATGAACTACATAAAAATATTGCTTAACGGCATAATCAAGGAGAACCCCACCTTTGTGCTTCTGCTTGGAATGTGCCCCACGCTGGCCACCACCACGTCGGCCATCAACGGCATGTCGATGGGCTTGGCCACCATGTTTGTGCTCATTTGCTCCAACATAGCCATATCGCTCATCAAGAACCTCACACCCGACATGGTGCGCATACCCGTGTTTGTGGTTGTGATAGCCTCGTTCGTAACGGTGCTGCAGATGTGCATGCAGGCGTTCGTGCCGTCGATATATGCGTCGCTCGGCCTGTTCATCCCCCTCATCGTGGTAAACTGCATCATCCTTGGCCGCGCCGAGGCGTTCGCCTGCAAGAACGGCCCCATTGAGAGCCTGTTCGACGGCCTTGGCATAGGCTTGGGCTTCACCATCGCGCTCACCTTACTAGGTTCGGTGCGCGAGCTGCTTGGAGCCGGATCAATCTTCGGCTTCGCTCTTCTGCCCGAGTCTTGCAACATTCTTCTCTTTGTGCTTCCTCCGGGAGCATTCCTCACACTGGGTTACCTCATCGCCATTGTCAACAAAATAAAGAAAGCATAGTCCATGGAATACCTATTGATTTTCATATCGGCAATATTCGTCAACAACATCGTGCTGTCCCAGTTCCTTGGGATATGCCCGTTCCTTGGCGTTTCAAAGAAGGTTGGCACGGCATTGGGCATGGGTGCCGCCGTGGCTTTCGTGCTCACGCTATCCACCATCGTCACCTATATGGTGCAGGAGCTTGTGCTTGAGCCATTCGGACTGCAATATCTGCAGACGATAGCCTTCATCCTCGTCATCGCCGCCCTTGTGCAGATGGTTGAGATAGTGATGAAGAAGGTGTCGCCCGCACTCTATCAGGCTCTTGGCATCTTCCTTCCGCTCATCACCACCAACTGCGCCGTGCTCGGCGTGGCCATCCTCGTGATACAGAAGGACTACAACATCCTACAGAGCATCGTCTACGCCTTCTCCACCGCCCTTGGCTTCGGCCTCGCCCTCACGGTGTTTGCCGGTCTGCGCGAGCAACTGGCCTTCAGCAATGTGCCTAAGGGCATGCGTGGCATGGCCATCGTACTCATCACGGCCAGCTTGCTGAGCCTTGCCTTCATGGGCTTCTCTGGCGTTGACGGTGGCTTGAAGACCCTCTTCGGTCTGGAGTAGCAATGATTGTCTGCCTCTGATACAGGCTTCCTTATAGCTATCTGTAGTGCGATAGGGATGCCAGGCGAAAATATAGGGCCGCATGGGTGTCATTTGCCCATGCGGCTTTTTGCATCTTGTTGGTGCCGTCAAGTCAAAGAACGGATATGGCCATACCCTACAAACTTGCCTAAGCTGTTTTTTTAGAACATTACTTAAATTACGCCAAGTCATTTTGGGGGAGACATCACTTGCCGTCACTTTGCGCCACAAAATGCCATTGCAAACCCCTAAAAACGGCATTTTTCAGGGGGCGGCGCACGCCCTTTTCGGCTTTATTTGCTACTTTTGCATACACCTAATTGGCGCACGCCGCAACCAATGTGTTCAATGCACGGCAAGCGCGGGGCGCAAAAGGCGACAACCATTATTAAAAACACTAAATATGAAACCAACTTTATTGCTCTTGGCTGCCGGTATGGGCAGCCGCTATGGCGGTCTGAAGCAATTGGACGGCCTGGGTCCCAATGGTGAGACAATCATGGACTACTCCATCTACGATGCCATCAAGGCCGGCTTCGGCAAGATCGTGTTCGTAATCCGCAAGGACTTCGAGAAAGACTTCAAGGAGAAGATACTTAGCAAGTATGAGGGCCACATCCCAGCCGAGCTTTGCTTCCAGAGCCTCGACGCTCTGCCAGAGGGCTTCAGCTGCCCCAAGGATCGCGTGAAGCCATGGGGCACCAACCATGCCGTGCTCATGGCCAAAGACATAATAAAGGAACCGTTCTGCGTGATAAACTGCGACGACTTCTACAACCGCGACGCGTTTATGGTGATAGGCAAGTTCCTGGCCGAACTGCCCGAGGGCAGCAAGAACAAGTATGCCATGGTGGGCTTCCGCGTGGGCAACACTCTGTCGGAAAACGGCACAGTGGCTCGCGGCATCTGCTCCAAGGACGACAAGGGCAACCTGACCACCGTGGTGGAGCGCACCGAGATTATGCGCGTTGACGGTCCTGTGTGCTACAAGGACGAGCAGGGCGAGTGGGTGGCCGTGGCTGACACCACACCTGTGTCGATGAACATGTGGGGCTTCACTCCCGACTACTTCGACCACAGCGAGGCTTACTTCAAGGAGTTCCTCGCCGACCCGAAGAACATGGAGAACCTTAAGGCCGAGTTCTTCATTCCGCTTATGGTGAACAAACTGATAAACGAGAACACATCTACCGTCGAGGTGCTCGACACCACGAGCAAGTGGTTTGGCGTGACATACGCCGCCGACCGCCAGTCGGTGGTTGACAAGATACAGAGTCTCATCGACGCTGGAGTATATCCCGCCAAGCTGTTCTAACAAACCGCCATATATAAGTCGTCAGGACTTTTATTGAATTCAAGAGCGACGACTTCATGATTTTCTTACCGTGGGGCGATGGCCATTGTGGCTGTCGCCCCACGTTGCGTTTTGTATTTTGTATTTTGCGTGGAAATGCGGCAATGTGTGGCGATGCCTTTCTTATTCTTTTCTTAAAACGTGCGTAATGGGTTTGTAACATCCGCTTCATACCTTTGCCAACGAAACAAACAAAGACTAAGAGAGTGAGAAAACTAATGGCAATGATGGGGCTTGGGCTGTGCCTTAACGCAGCCGCCCAAGAGTTCAAACCCGCAATCCACGGAACAATCCGCAGCAAGTATGAGTACCAGACAGAAGAAGGCGAAGGCCGCTTCGAGGTGAGAAACGCCCGCTTTAGCCTTAGCGGCAAGGTGGTGGATGGCGTGGAGTACAAGGCCGAGATCGACCTTTCCGACGAGGGGTCGATAAAGATGCTCGACGCCTACACGCGCATAACGCCGCTGCGCAGCCTCGACTTCACCATCGGACAGATGCGCGTGCCGTTCACCATCGATGCTCACCGCTCGCCCCACCAGCAATACTTCGCCAACCGCTCGTTTATAGCCAAGCAGGTGGGCAACGTGCGCGACGTGGGTGCCACGCTGGGCTACTCGTTCAACGCCGGCATACCCATGCGCTTGGAGGCCGGACTGTTCAACGGTTCGGGGCTTACCAACCAGAAGGACTACTGGACCAAGGCGGTGAACTTCTCTGCCAAGGCGCAGGTGTTCATTCCCGGTGGCTTCAACCTCACGTTGAGCGCGCAGAAGGTCAAACCGGGTCCAGTGAGCATAATGATGTATGATGCTGGCGCATACTACCACGGCAAACGCTTCCACATAGAGGCCGAATATCTGACGAAGCACTATTCGCACGGTGCCTTTGGCGACGTGAGCGCATTCGACGGCTTCGTGAATTGGGACATTCCAATACGCGGCAAGGACAAGCTCGTGAAGATGGTGTCGCCGCTGCTGCGCTACGACTACATGGGCGACCACAGCGACGGCAAAGACCTTGGCGAGGGTGCAATTGGCTTGACCGACTACAAGCGTTCGCGCATCACGGGCGGCACAACCATACACCTGTCGAAGCCATTCATATCCGACATACGCCTCAACTACGAGAAATACCTATACCGCTCAGGTGCCATGCCGAAAGCATCGGAACACGACAAACTTGTGGTCGAGTTCATGACGCGCTTCTGACGCAGAGCAACTCCATAACATCTAATACGCGAAAACAGCAACCGACTAAACATTACTCACTAACAAGACAATCCCGACGGGGCAGAACTCTGAGCAGAGTCTCTGCCCCGTTTTGGCGTGTGGTGGCGTATGTGGGAGTGGGGTAGGGACGGGGGCTTGTTTACTCAAGCTTCTAACGATATATGCTTTCAACGATATAATTTTCCAACGCTATTCTGTGCGCAATGCCGATGAAAGCCAAATCGACAAATAATCATAGACGACTTCATAATAAAAACGAGTCCCCCCTTTGTTGTATTAGCGTTGAATGTTTATCTTTGTAATAGAAATCAACAGGCATTGGCCCAATAATGACAATCATCCACCCAAACCGCATAATTCTCGCCCTGTGCATGGCCATGCCGTTGGCCGCCAACGTGGCCAGTGGGCGCAGCGTGGTGCTCGACCCACGCATAAAGACCCTTACGACCGTGGTGGGCAGCGACTGGCTCTCGCCGGCGGTGCTCACGCTTGGTTCCGACGACGTGCTCAATGTGGGCTTCGACGAGATGTCCCACACTTACCATAGGTTTGTGTATGCCGTGGAGCACTGCGAGGACGACTGGAGCCTCTCGGAGGGGATATTCGAGAGCGACTATCTTGAGGGCTTCAACAACAACCCCATCGATGACTACCGCAACTCCATCAACACCGTGGTGCAATACACCCACTACTCGTTCAGCCTGCCCAACGACCGGTGCCGGCTCAAGATGAGCGGCAACTATAGGCTTACGGTGTACGACGAGGACAACGCCAACGCCCCAGTGCTGCGCGTGGAGTTCAGGGTAGTGGAGCCGCTGATGAACGTTGGCCTTGAGGCCACCACCAATACCGACATCGACGTCAACCGCTCGCACCAGCAAGTGTCGGTAAGCTTAGACTACGGCAGCGTCAACATAACCAACCCCGACGAGCAGATAAGGCTTGTCGTCATGCAAAACGGGCGTGGCGACAACGCCGTGGTGGGCGCGCGGCCCAACATGGTGAACAACCGTGGACTGCAATGGACGCACAACCGAAGCCTGATTTTCGACGCCGGAAACGAGTACCACAAGTTTGAGGCTCTCGACGCGAGCCACCCCACCATGGGCATCGACCGCATGGAGTGGGACGGGCATGCCTACCACGCCTACACCTTCGCGAGCGAGGATAGGCGCAACTACTTGTACGACGTCGACGCCAACGGGGCGTTCTACGTGCGCAACAGCGACAATGTGGAGAACGACTATAGCTGCGAATACCTGTATGTACACTACAAGCTGAAGACAGCCGAGGCGGCTGGTGGCGACATTGTGATTGACGGATGGTGGACCACCGACGCCGACACCGCAGCCTACACAATGGCCTACGATGCCGCCGACGGGTCGTACAATGGCGTACTGCTGCAAAAGCAGGGCTACTACTCTTACCAATACCTGCTGAAGACCCCCGACGGGCAGACGCACATACCACCTTCGGAGGGCAGCTTCTATCAAACGGAAAACCGCTATCAGGCACTGGTGTACTACCGTGAGACTGGCGGGCGCACATGGCGGCTCGTTGGATACCGGCAGCTGGAGTTTGGCAACGAGTGATGGCCGCTGTTGGTGGTTACGCTATTGCTCTTGTGGGTGAAAAGTTACGAATAAGTGTATATGAAATAACAGTTTGCCGTGCCTTATTCCTCGCATATTATCCACTCTCCGATGGTGCGTTGCTCGCTGTCGTAGTTCACCCCAACCTTCACCAGCCGCTTGCCGTCGGCGGAGTAGG
>CAVKUV010000079.1:0-11904 GCA_963659505.1 Lachnospiraceae bacterium | reverse complement strand
GAGCAACCCGTAAAAAAGTGAAGTTTAACAATGCGTGGAATTTATAGAACACGCCGATAGAAAGCATAAAAAAGTAGACGGTCCAATTTGTCTCCATTGTGGTGGGTGCGGTGGTAGTGGGCGACGTGTCTCACGTCGCAATTTCCACATTGTCTATTGGTGTGCGGTGAGACACCGCACCCACTACACATTAGCCGCAACAAATTGGACACACTATCAAAAAAAATGGTTGCCTCCATATTGGAAGCAACCACTTAGTCGGAAACGGTGCGTTGCGCTTGGCCCGGAAACATCCGTGCGCCGTCAGCGTTTGGACTTGAAGAAGTCGGTCATGAGCCGCGCGCACTCCTCACCAAGCACCCCCTTGGTGACAGTGGCCTTGGGGTGCATGGCGTGGGGGGCGTGGTCGGCATAGCCGCGCTTGGGGTCGCTCGCGCCATACACTATGCGCGGCAGCTGCGCCCAACCGATGGCTCCGGCGCACATTATGCACGGCTCTACGGTTACGTATAGCGTACACTCGGTGAGATACTTGCCGCCAAGCATGTTGGCGGCGGCGGTTATGGCCTGCATCTCGGCGTGGGCGGTCACGTCGCACAGGGTTTCGGTGAGGTTGTGCGCACGGGCTATCACACGCCCTCGGCACACCACCACCGCCCCAATGGGTATCTCTCCGGCGGCAAGCGCCTCTTCGGCCTCGGCAAGTGCCTTGCGCATGAACTGCTCGTCTATCTTCTGTTGTTCTTCTTTCGTCATTTTATTATGCGTAATAATATAAGGTGCCCAATTTGTTGTTTCTATAGTGGAGGGTGCGGTGGGTAGTGGGCGACGTGTCTCACGTCGCCCACTGCCGCATTGCCGCTTGGCGTGCGGTGAGCCACCGCACCCACTACACATGAGTAACATCAAATTGGACAACCTATATATAAGCCCTTACTTCTGCAAAGTAATCGACATGAGTCCCACAACCACATCGTTGGCGAGCGTGCGCACCACGAGGCGGCGCAGCTTCTTCTTGGGGTTGAGCGGCATGTCGAGCAACTGCGCGGCTCCGCCGGGCAGTTCCTTCTGCGCCACCTTGCCCGCCGGGTCGTCGGCAAGGCCGGGGTTCATGCTCATGTGCAGGTCTTCAAACAGCGTGCGGCTCACCTTGCCCGTGGCCAAGCCCACACGGTAGGGGCGCGGCGACGGGGCGGTGTAGGCCAGTCCGTCGATGTAGTAGTCCTGCTCTATGGGGCACCAGTTGTCGGGGTTGGTCAGTTCGAGCGTCTCCGCCGTGCCGTCGGCATACTCCACACGCACCACGGCGTTGGCTATGCGGCTCTGCATGGGGTTGGTGCTGCCGGCCATGAGCAGGTAGGCGTGCGACGCCTTGCCCTTCAGAGCCACCGCGATACTGTCGGGATAGTTGTCCCACAGCGAGGTGTAGGCTATGTTGCGCCCCTCTTTAGGCGTTGCGAAGGGCACGCCCACGGCGGTAAACACGCCATTGTTCACGGCGGCGCGCAGTCCGGAGTCGTCAATGTTGGCGGTCTTCTTCGTCGAGCACCAGTCGCCTATGCCCTGCGAGGGAAGGCTCAGCGTGGTGTAGGGCGAGCGCGGCGAGAGATACTTGTTGGTGAATATGTCGGTGACATTCGAGTTGAACGCCTTGGTCATGTCTACCGTGCGGCAGTCTTTGGCCACCACATTGTCGTAGGCCGTGCCTTTTGCCACGGTCTGCTTGGGCATGGCGACAGGACTGTCGGGCTGCTGCCTCACGGTGCTGACCACGATGGTCTGCACCGAGTCGGCCGAGCATTCAGTGTCGACGAAGCGTCCCTGGCCGAGGTTCTGTCGCAATACGATGCGCAGCGGACGCTTGAAGTTCTGGCGCACCACATAGGTGTCCTTGCCACCCTCGCGCTTGAAGGTGTATGAGAGGTAGGGCGTCTTTACCGAGGCCGAGTCCCACGACGTGGGGAAGCCCGGACGGATGATGCAGCGGCCATACAGAGCGTCGGGCGTTATGCCGAACAGTCCCTGCACAAAGGCGCGCGACGCGATGCCCGTCACGTCGGAGAAGTCGCGGTATGCCTCGCCTATTGCCTTGTCGAAATAGGATATCTGTCCGAAGTTGCCGGGGCTGCCGCCCAGATACATGAAGTCCATCACCGTGCCTTTCAGCAGGTCGTAGGCCGCGTCGTTGCGCCCTGCCTCGTAGTATGCCAGTGCGGTGTGGAGCACTTCGGCCATGGCCACATTGTTGATGCTCCACTCGTAGGGCATCCAGTCGGTGGTGCTCACGGTGACATACTCCTTGCCGTCGGCGGTGAATGGTATGTGGGGTATGCGGCTGTCAACGTAGCGTGTGGCCTGGTAAGCCTGCTCTGGTGTGCAAGCGCCGCAGTCAATCGGGGTGTAGACGCTCCACAGGGCTGCGCTCTCGTGCTTGCGCTTCAGTCCCATGAAGTCTTGGAACTCCGCCCAGTAGCCGTCGTTGAGCCACAGGCGCGAGTTCATTGCGGCGAGTATCTTGTCGGCCTCGGCGCGATAGGGCTGCGGGTCTTCGCCTATCAGCTCGGCGATGCGCGCGGCAAGCAGGTTGCCACGGTAGTTGTAGGCCGAGCTGTGGGCCACGGCTCCACTGTTGTATTGCAGTGCGTCGCTGGCCCAGATGCAGCAGTAGGCGTCGTAGAGTCCGTCGTCGTCGGGGTCCCAGTTGAGCTTTTCCCACGCGAGGTGCGACTTCAGCACGGGCCACATCTTGCGCATGTAGGCCGTGTCGGCGTCAAACTGGAAGTGCCAAAGCAGTTCGTCGATGTAGTTTAGGTTCATGTCGTAGTGGTGGAACTGGTGGTTGTTGCCCGGCGAGCGGCAGATGTAGCCGTCGCTATACATGGGCGTTCCCCACTTGTAGACGCCTCGCGAGAGGTTGGCGGTGGTGTCGGGCGTGGGGTGCGGAATGGTGGCCGGAACGCCCGTCACCTGACTCTTGGCGTAGCCATCGAAATGTATGCGCTGGCGGTCGGGCCATCCGAGGAAGTCGCCCATGTAGGCTGCGCGCCATCCGGGCAGCGGCATGCGCCAACCCACGGCGCCGTGGTTCCACACCTTGCCGTCCCATGCGCCGTCGGCGGCCATCACCATGTTGCCGCCAATGGTGTTGATGTAGGCGTCGGGGGTATTGAACTCCACACGCTCGGCCATGGCCTTGCGCTCGGCCTCCTGACTATTGAAGAGTTGCAGCAGGCTCTTTTGCGGGGCTGTGCCGAGGGCGTTGTCGGCAAGCGACACGCACACGGGCTGCCCCTTCAGCTGCACATCGACCGTGGCCAACTGCTTGAGCGTGGGCGAAGCCTCGAAGCCGCCGGGCTTCTCCATGCGCCCCATCTCGCCGAAACGGCGGAAGCGCATCACCGTGGTCTCGCAGATGCGCCCCTGAAGTGTTGTGGGCGAGGCGAAGCCCTCGGCTGTGAAGAGCCACAAGGCGCCTTCAACGTCGGTGCGCGCTATGACGCTCACGTGCAGTTTGCCGTTGCCCCAGCGTGGGTCGGACAGGGTGTAGTCGCGCCGCCCGGCATGGTAGCGTGCCTCGCAATGGGCGGTGGAGTCGATGGCTACGGTGGTGTTGCCCACGGTGAGCCGGAAACTGATGTTGCGGCAGTCGCCTTTCTTGTAGGATGCGAACACGGGGCGGTCGCTCGTCTCTATGCGGTATTCGGTTGGTCCGCCATACAGGGCGCGGGTGTAGCGGTTGGTGCCGTTGACGCAAACTATGTCGCGCCCGTCGGGCTTGTAGTGCAGTTGGCGGTCGGAAGCGGCCTGCGCCGACATGGCAAACGCCAGTGCCGACAAGGCAAGGATGGTTGTTCTCATAAGTTGCTTTAATTCGTTTTAGGTGGGTTTTAGCCAGTTTTGATTACAAAATTAGGAATATAACGCCACAAAGCCAAACATACGCATACGAAAATGGCGCAGTTGCGACAAGAACACACAAACACTTACAGGAAAAACGGGGTGTTTTTTTTTGCAAACAGCCTGTTTACGATGACTAACTTTGCTTTTTATGGGTCTCTCGTTAAATGCGTTGATAAAGCCCTTGCCTTCTTGGCCTCGAAGAGGCCGTATCTCAGTAACCCCACGTGAAGCATAGCGGAACGTGGGGTTACATGTGGATGGAAGAAACGTCGGCTTCGAAGATGCCGCACATAAAGGGTGTTCACACCGTTGCGTATGGTTATCTCTGCCTGTGTGCGGCATCTTCGAAGCCGATATATGGTGCAAGGACAGCAGCACCCCACGTTCAGCTACACTTCACGTGAGGTTACTGAGATTAAGCCTCTTCGAGGCTATGCAAAACATAGTTCCTTATATATGGACAGACCTTGTCCATGCATTTAACGAAATAAGCCTTTTTACGCATCGCAAATAGCATACTTCCGGGTTGTTAACGGCATGGTCTTATTGTCTGCATTACGGCAACATTGCCCTTTGTTTGGCTGGAGCAAGTCGCGACCTTACGGTTTGCGCCAACCAAAGTCTGCTGACTCTCATCTTTTTTTGCTAACTTTGCCCTCGGATGGTGTGCCACTTCTATATGTGGACACACTTTCAATACAAGTAAATTAGCCGCATTTGTAAAACAAAAGGCAAACGGAACTGTTGCCAACAACCCTATCTTGAAATGTTTAGGTATATAGAGAATAAAGACAGAACGTTCCTTTTCGGTGCATACAGAGGGGAAAAGTCGCAGTTGGACTGGATATTGGGAGAAAATACAGGACGGTATGAGAAGCTCTACAATGTACGTTTCAACAAAGATTTGTTTTCGCAAAGAAACGGAGGAGTGCCTACAGATATCTTGCCAGACTACGTTTTGATATACAACACCCAAAATCCGCAAGAGGGCTATCACCTTTTCCCTTGCGTAAACTCTTCAGTCAAGGGTCAGGAAGAAATGGAACAACTGGATTATCCTGACCCTAACGGAGCTTACATGGTTTATTCTTTGGGCGAAGAGCTGCTTGCAGAACCGTTGGACATGGGCGAGTTAATAGAGAAAGCGTTCCAAAGAAGAGATAAAGAGATTCTTTATGCGCCTAAAATACTTACAGGGTACGACATCGCAAATGCGGTAAATGGGTCTTTGAGACAGCCGAGCATAGCCGTTTGCGGCCAACATAATGTACTGCGCTTCATTGACTTGTTTGCAGGTATAGGTGGAATACGTTGCGGACTCGAACAGGCCGCCAAGGAAAAAGGACTGAAGCCTGTTTGCGTGTTCACTTCTGAAATCAAGCCATATGCAGTAAAGGTCTTACAAGAGAACCATCCGGGCGAAACCGTTACGGGAGACATTACAAAAGTAGAAACAAAGAACATTCCTGATTTTGACATCCTTTGCGCTGGCTTCCCCTGTCAGGCATTCAGCTCAGCAGGTAAGAGACAAGGGTTTGCCGATACACGCGGAACAATGTTCTTTGAAGTGGAACGCATTTTAAGAGACAAACGTCCCAAAGGTTTTATTCTTGAGAATGTGGAGGGGCTTGTTAATCATGATGGAGGCAAGACATTGCGTGTAATTGTTGACAGACTTACGGCATTAAATTACAAGTTCGACTTCCGCGTGCTCAACTCCAAATTTTTTGGGGTACCGCAAGAGCGCAAAAGAATATATATAATAGGTAGCATCAATGCCACACCAAACCTTGACAACTTCC
This sequence comes from Lachnospiraceae bacterium, assembly GCA_963659505.1. Classification (GTDB taxonomy): domain Bacteria; phylum Bacteroidota; class Bacteroidia; order Bacteroidales; family Bacteroidaceae; genus Prevotella. Next base: position 6,202 of record CAVKUV010000079.1, on the reverse strand, counting down.
CGACAAAAGAAAGTAAACTCGGCGACATCCTCGAACACGGAATTCCTACTGCGGACACGCCTTTTATAAGAACGCTACTGAAACACTTCAGCATAGAACAATTGTACGGAAAGTCCATAAAGGACAAACGAGGAGGAAGCACTAATATTCATAGTTGGGACTTGGAAATAAAAGGTTCGGTTTCAGCAGAACAAAAACGACTTCTTGATACCATCCTGACGGAACGCCGCAAAAAGAAGTGGGCTGAAATTATTGGCATTGACTGGATGGATGGTATGCCTTTGACTTTAGAACAAATTAGCACATTCTTCAATTCCACAAACCTTGAAGGCATGCTGGAAGACCTGACGGAAAAAGGCTACTTGAAATTTGAACATCCCAAAAAACTAATTCGGGAAAAGACAGAAAATGGCATCGTAACCACCCATAGAGAATATGACACGACCAAACCCAAAGGCTACAATATAGTAGCAGGAAAGTTGAGTTTCGAGATAAATAAAGTAATGTCGCCAAATGAAATAGCCCCGACCCTTGTCGCTATGGACATGCAAAAACTTTATGTCGGGGACAGTGGCGGACTTAGACGTTTGACTCTACGAGAGGGTCTACGGTTATGTGGTTATCCTGACAGTATTAAATTCAATGTAAGCGAGAAAGATGGCTTCGATTTATTGGGCAACACCGTTGTCGTACCAGTAATCAAGGCCGTTGCAGAACGTTTGTTGGACACATTAAAAGCATAAAAGGAATGGAAGCATCGGAAAAGTTGTACAAGGCTCTTGTGGACGATTTTGGTATGGAAGGGGCTAAAGGCTCTGTGAAATTCAATCTTCGCAAGTTCGGAATAACAGTAGAACAAAACAATATTATAGGCAACATCCTTGAAGAATGGCTCGACAAATGGATGACGAGTAAGGGCATTGTGCATATCCACAACCAAAAGCAGGCTTCTCCTGACTTTTGGCTTGACCCGAAAGACTTAGAGTCAAACTGGCTGGAAGTGAAGTCTTTCACAGGCAGTCCGAACTTTGACATTGCCGCCTTCCGCAGTTTCATCAATCTTGTGGTGGAGAAGCCATGGAAACTCCATTCAAAGCATTTGCTTATAAAGTACAAAATGGAAAACGGAGTGGTAGAGATTGAGCAGATATGGCTAAAGAACCTTTGGGAGATATGCTGCACAAGCGGTACATGGCCAGTCAAAGTGCAGTATAAGAACAAGGTGATAGTAAACATTCGTCCAGCCACTTGGTACTCGGAGCATTCCGACTTCAAGCCTTTCGAAAGCCTTGAAGACTTCTTGGCGGCAATGGAAGAAACAATATACCAATATCCCGACACAAGAGTAACCATAGCCTTGCATTGGAAAGACAACCTCACAAAGAGTTACGAACGGCACTACGGCAAGCACTTAAACATTCCAAGGTGGAATGATATTGCATATAAGTATGGTGGAGAAGCCACAAAATAAGAGTGAGCATACCACTACGGCAAAATCCTCCATTTCGCATTAATCAGCGGAAATCTTTGGAATGTCGCCGCAAAACGCTATTTTTGCATTAGGATGGCACGTCACAGGCACGCCACGAGCGCGACTTGGAAACGGCATCGACAATCAACGACAAACAAAACAAGCAAGGCCAATGGCAGCACACAACGACCTCGGACAGTGGGGCGAGCAAGTGGCGGCAGACTATCTTGCCGCCGAAGGCTACCGCATAGTGGAGCGCGACTGGCACGACGGACACCGCGACATCGACATCGTGGCGATGGACTGCGACGAACTGGTGGTGGTGGAGGTGAAGACACGGCGCGCCAACTCGTTCACCGCACCCGAACAGGCCGTTGACCGGCAGAAGATGAAGTCGCTCGCCACTGCGGCCAGAGCATTCGTGAAGAGGCGCAGGATAGGACTGCCTCTGCGCTTCGACATTGTCGCCGTGACCGAAACGGCTGACGGAAAAACCGAAATCAACCACATAAAGGACGCCTTCATTCCTATACCTTATTAATATATAGGGATAGGATGTCCAAATTGATGTACCTATTGTGGAAGGTGTGCAAGTTAGTGGGCGATGTGTCTCACGTCGCAACTACCGCATCGCCGCTTGATGTGCGGTGAAACACCGCACCCACTACAAAGGGGACGACACATTTATTATATATAGGGGAAACGACATCGGTATATGGACGACATAAAACTGATAAGGCTCGACGAGACCGACTCGACCAACAGGTTTCTGCGCGAATACAAGGGCGAAGAGGGGCTGCGGATGACTGTGGCCGTGGCGGCATTCCAGACGAACGGGCGCGGACAAGGCACCAACTCGTGGGAGAGCGAGCGCGGACAGAACCTGACGTTCAGCGTGAAGACAAAGCCCAAAGGCGTGCCGGCCAACCGCCAGTTTGTGATGCTCGAAGCCATGGCCTTGGCCATCAGGGATGTGCTAAGCGCATACGTCGGAGGCATAACCATAAAGTGGCCCAACGACATATACTGGCTCGACAGCAAAATCAGCGGCACACTGTCGGAGTGCGGCGTGAGCAAGGGCTTGGTGAAGGGCTGCATCATCGGCACTGGCATCAACATCAACCAAACGGAATTCACAAGCGACGCGCCCAATCCCGTGTCGCTGCGGCAGATAACGGGCTATGAAACACGCATCGACGAGGTGCTCGGCAGGCTGACTGCGCGCTTCATGACTCTGCTCGACAGCATCGATGCCGGAGACTACGACGACATACACGAGGCTTACTTGGCCTCGCTCTACCGCCGGGGCAGAGAGTTCAGATACCGCGACGCAGAGGGCGAGTTCAACGGAACAATCATTACGGTGGAGCCAAACGGGCTTCTCGCTGTGTGCAAGGAGAGCGGCGAGGCGAGGAAATACGCCTTCAAGGAGGTGGAGCACATACTGTGATAATATAGAACATACAATAACCATAACATAAAACAAAAGCAATGGCAAAGTACAAACGTATACTGTTGAAGCTCAGCGGCGAGAGCCTGATGGGCGAACAGAGCTTCGGCATCGACCCCAAGAGACTCGGCGAGTATGCCCAGCAGATAAAGGAAGTGAGCGAAATGGGCGTGCAGATAGGCATAGTGATTGGCGGCGGCAACATATTCCGTGGACTCAGTGGAGCGTCGAAGGGCTTCGACCGCGTGAAAGGCGACCAGATGGGCATGTGCGCAACGGTGATAAACTCGCTGGCGCTAAGCTCCGCACTTGGCGCAATCGGCGTGAAGACCAAGGTGCTCACGGCCATACGCATGGAACCCATAGGCGAGTTCTACAGCAAATGGAAGGCAATAGAGGCCATGGAGGCCGGATACGTGTGCATCTTCTCGGCTGGCACGGGTTCGCCTTACTTCACAACAGACACCGGGTCGTCGCTGCGCGGCATCGAGATTGAGGCCGACGTGATGCTCAAGGGCACCCGCGTTGACGGCATATACACCGCCGACCCGGAGAAAGACCCCACGGCAACGAAGTTCAGCTCGATAACCTACGACGAGATATACACGCGCGGACTGAAGGTAATGGACCTCACCGCCACTACAATGTGCAAGGAGAACAACCTGCCTATCTATGTTTTCAACATGGACATCGTGGGCAATCTGAAGAAAGTGATGGACGGCGAACAGATTGGCACGCTGGTTCACAACTGACTTTTTGGCCGTTACCGACTAAAGTTGTAATTTTGCACGCAGAAAAAAAACAGCATATACTATATTAATATTATGGCAAAGAAAGCATTACTTATGATTCTTGACGGTTGGGGCAACGGCAAACACGGTGTCGGCGACGTCATCTACAACACCCCGACTCCGTATCTCGACTACCTCAACGCCATCAGCGCACACTCGCAGCTGCAGGCTTCGGGCGAGGATGTGGGTCTGCCCGACGGACAGATGGGCAACTCTGAGGTGGGACACCTCAACATCGGTGCCGGACGCATCGTTTACCAGGACTTGGTGAAGATAAACCGTGCCTGCAAGGACGGCTCTATCCTGAAGAACCAAGAGGTGGTAAGCGCATACTCCTATGCACAGAAAACGGGCAAGAAGCTGCACCTGATGGGGCTGACGTCAACGGGTGGCGTACACTCGTCGATGGACCACTTGGTGAAACTCATCGAGGTATCGAAGGAGTATGGACTGAAGAACACCTTCGTACACTGCTTCATGGACGGCCGCGACACCGACCCGAAGAGCGGCGAGGGCTTCATCAAGGACCTTACAGACGTTTGCGCCAAGAACGACGCCCACATAGCAAGCATCATCGGACGCTTCTATGCCATGGACCGCGACAAGCGCTGGAACAGAGTGAAGGAGGCTTACGACCTGCTCGTTGACGGCAAGGGAAAGAAGGCCGACGACATGGTGAAGGCCATGCAGGAGAGCTATGCCGAGGGAGTGACCGACGAGTTCGTTAAGCCTATATGCAACTCTGCCGTTGACGGACGCATCGAAGAGGGCGACGTTGTGATATTCATCAACTACCGCAACGACCGCGCCAAGGAGCTGACACAGGTGCTCACCCAGCAGGACATGCCCGAAGAGGGAATGAAGACAATAAAGGACTTGCAGTACTACTGCATGACTCCCTACGACGCTTCGTTCAAGGGCGTTCACATACTGTTCCCCAAGGAGAACGTGCAGGACACCCTGGGCGAATATCTGAGCAAGCAGGGCAAGAAGCAGCTGCACACGGCTGAGACAGAGAAGTATGCCCACGTGACATTCTTCTTCAACGGTGGCCGCGAGACTCCGTTTGAGGGCGAGGACCGCATACTCGTGCCGTCGCCAAAGGTGGCCACATACGACCTGAAGCCCGAAATGAGCGCATACGAGGTGAAGGACAAGCTCGTAGGGGCCATCAACACCCAGGAGTATGACTTCATCGTGGTGAACTTCGCCAACGGCGACATGGTGGGCCACACAGGCGTTTACCATGCAATAGCCAAGGCCGTTCATGCCGTTGACAACTGCGTGCGCGAGGTGATTGAGGCCGCAAAGGCCAACGACTACGAGGCCATCATCATTGCCGACCACGGCAACGCCGACAACGCAATCAACGAAGATGGCACGCCCAACACGGCACACTCGCTCAACCCCGTGCCTTTCATCTACGTGACCGACAACAACAGCGCAACCGTGAAGAACGGTCGCCTGGCCGATGTCGCTCCGTCGATACTGCACATAATGGGACTGGAGCAACCCGCCGACATGACTGGCGAGAACCTGATCTGCGACAACAAATAAGCACACAGAGGCCACACGCCTCATGGCGCAACAACAATTTCGGAAGTGGTGATACTGTTACCGCCACTTCCGATATTTGTTTTTCCGACATTATCGAAACGAGGTTCTATAAATTGGCACATACGCACAAGCAAGAACCGCAACCAACCCACAAAAAAAGACGCGCGCAACGACATGAACGTGAAGATTGAGCAATCGTGGAAACAGCACATGGCAAAGGAGTTCGACAAGCAGTATTTCGCCACTCTCACCGCCTTTGTGCGTTCCGAATACCAAAGCCACACGTGCTACCCTCCTGCCCGACTGATATTCAACGCCTTCGACCTTTGTCCGTTTGACAAGGTGAAGGTGGTGATAATAGGGCAAGACCCCTACCACGAACCCGGACAGGCGCAAGGGCTTAGCTTCTCGGTGCCCGACGGCGTAAGGTTTCCGCCATCGCTCATAAACATATTCAAGGAGATTGAACTCGACCTCGGAACGCCCATGCCGCCCACTGGCGACCTTACAAGATGGGCCGAACAGGGCGTGCTGCTGCTCAACGCCACGCTCACAGTGCGCGCCCACCAGGCCGCAAGCCACCAGCGCCAGGGCTGGGAAGAGTTTACCGACGCTGCCATAAAGGCTCTCAATGCCGGGCGCGACCATCTTGTGTTCATCCTTTGGGGTGGCTATGCGCGCAGCAAAGCCTCGCTCATCGACACCTCGCGCCATCTCGTGTTGCAGTCGGTACACCCCTCGCCACTGTCGGCCAACCGTGGCGGATGGTTTGGCAACCACCACTTCTCGCGAGCCAACAAATATCTTGAGGAGCACGGCGAAACGCCAATAAGATGGTAACCACCGATTAGGGATGGCTCCATAAAGGCGGGTTCTACAAATTGCCTTTGATGGATTTTTGAATTTTAGCCGAGCAGATTTTTCTTTCTGAAA
>CAVKUV010000078.1:0-12207 GCA_963659505.1 Lachnospiraceae bacterium | reverse complement strand
TCAAGGAGGTGAATATCGGAGCTTTCCCTCTGCGCCCCAAAGACAAGCGCAACCACCAACTGTTGGAGCAGTTTGTCGAGCAGATCATCTTGACAAAGAGCCACGAGACCATTGCCAATGTCATCCCCCAGAAGGGAGCATTTGTCGAGGTCGGCAATCGTGTGCTCATCGGTTTGGTTGGCGACAACAACAGAGGCAGAGCCGCAAAAGAAAAGTTCCTCAATGGTACGGCAACGCTCTACTACACAGGCAGCAAGTTCCCGACCACCATAGCCCTGCAAGACCTTCACTTCTTCATGCCCTACATCAAAGGACAGGGCGTGCGAGACGTGTACGAGATAACACGAGTGCGCACCATCTCAGCCAAGGAAGCGAAGCAACAAGAGGGTGAAGAGGGAGAGAACGACATCCGCCTGGCGTTCGAGCTGCGTTTTGTGCGTAGGCAATACCCTTGCTACCAGCCAGTAGATACGAGTAAGATGGTGTTCAAAACATTTATTGACACAACGTTTGATGGGTTGGATGAGATTGTGATAATTGACAAATTATAAGGATGGAACATTATGGCAAAGAAATTTGAAATACGAAACAGTACGGCGGAGTTCCTGACTTTCGTGGCAGAAGGTAAGGAACAAGGCATACAAGTGCTATATAAAGACGAAACTGTGTGGGCTACGCAAAAGGCTATGGCTGTGCTTTTTGATTGCTCCGCAGACAACATTGGACTGCATCTGAAAAACATCTTCAAGAGTGGAGAGCTTGTAGAAGATTCAGTTACCGAGAAAAACTCGGCAACTGCCGCTGATGGAAAGAATTATCTCATGAAGGCGATGCTGAACCACATGACGAAGGCATCGTCTGCGGAGTAGTCCCCCTACCCTACAGACGATGCCAAATCATCCTGAATCAACTTATACCTATTATCTGAGTTCCGCAGGAATCTCGGGCATTGCCCCCACTTGCGTACATACATACGCGCTGACCTCTACGGCGTGCTTGTGGGCCTCGGCGATGCTCTTGCCTTGCAGTATGCTGGCGCAGAAGGTGCCGGTGAAGCTGTCGCCTGCCCCCACGGTGTCGGCCACAGAGACCTTGGGCGTCTCTTGGAACGACATGCTGCCAGGGGCAAACACATAACTGCCGTTTACGCCGCAGGTGAGCACGAGCATGTCGAGGTTGTACTTGCCCAAGATGAGCCAACACTTGTTTTCGATGTCGAGTCCGGGATAGCCGAACAGGCGGCCTATCGTCACCAGTTCCTCGTCGTTAATCTTAAGGACATTGCAGCGCTTGAGGCTTTCGCAGATAATGTCCTTTGTATAGAAATTCTGCCGGAGATTGATGTCGAATATCTTCAGGCAGTCGCTGGGCGTGTGGTCGAGAAACCGGTATATCGCCTGTCGGCTTGCCTCGCTGCGCTGCGCCAGCGAACCCCAGCACACGGCTCCGCAGCTCACGGCCACCTCCTTGATGTCGTCGGTGAAGGGAATGTTGTCCCAAGCCACGCCCTGCTTTATGTCGTAGGTAGGCACGCCATCGGCGTCGAGCGTCACCTGAACGGTGCCTGTGGGATAGGCCACACGCGGCAGCACATACTTCAGCCTTTTCTCGTCGAGTATGCGCAGGGCCTCGTCGCCAAGCTTGTCGTTGCCGATGGCGCTGACGGCCACAGAGGTAAGTCCGTGCTGGCCGGCATGGTAGGCGAAGTTGGCCGGCGCACCGCCCAGTTGCGAACCCGTGGGAAGCACGTCGAAGAGTATCTCGCCAAGTCCCACGCAATATCTATTCTCCAAATTGTTTGTCGTTGTCATATTTCCTGATTATAAACGTTTGTAAACACATGTTTGACCGTTTTTACAGTCTTCTAATGTAGGTGAAAAGGTAGACTACGCCTACAGCCATCACCGCCACTGCACCCATCTGTCCCATGGCATCGCTGGCGAAGCCCATGAGCAAGGGGAACACCGTGCCGCCGAAGAGGCCCATTATCATGAGTCCGCTCACCTCGTTCTTCTTGTCGGGCATGGCAAGCAGAGCCTGCGAGAACACTATGGAGAAGACGTTGGAGTTGCCATAGCCCACAAGGGCGATGGCGGCGTAGAGCACAATCTTGCCCGTTCCGACGAACATGCCGGCCATGCTGAGCGCCATCATCACCACGCTGATGGCGAAGAATGTGCGTGCCTTCATGATGCGCAGGAAGAAGGAACCCGTAAGACACCCTACGGTGCGGAATATGAAGTAGAGCGATGTGGCGAATGCTGCCTCGTTGAGGCTCCACCCCAGACGCTCCATGAGCAGCTTGGGAGCCGTGGTGTTGGTGCCCACGTCGATGCCCACGTGGCACATGATGCCGATGAACGACAGCAGAACGATGGGTTTGCCAAGCAGCACCACGCAGTCCTTCAGTCCGGAAGCCTTGCCGGCGTGGCTCTCTTCGGGTATCCTCGTGGCGAAAAGCAATATGGTGGCGGCAACGCCTATCACCATGTATATGGGGAAGAGTATGCGCCAGCCGTAGCCGAAGGTGGGGATGGCGGCCATGGCTCCCCACATGGCTATGTAGGGAGCGAGAAACGAGGCGATGGCCTTGACAAACTGGCCGAAGGTGAGCGTGGCGGCAAGATTGCCCTCAACCATCATGGAGACGAGCGGATTGAGCGACGTCTGCATCAGCGTGTTGCCTATGCCAAGGAGCGAGAAGGCCACGAGCATGAGCAGGAAACTCTCGCCGAAGAGCGGCAGAAGCAGTGCCACTACGGTTATCAAGAGCGAGAGCAGCACGGTGTTCTTTCGGCCTATGCGGTTCATGAGCATGCCCGTGGGCACGCTGAACACAAGAAACCAGAAGAACACAAGCGAGGGAAACATGTTGGCCGTGGCATCGTTGAGCGCGAGGTCTTCCTTAACGTAGTTGGATGCGATGCCCACCAGGTCTACGAAGCCCATGGCGAAGAAGCAGAGCATCACGGGGATTATTGCGAGTCGGCTGGTTTTCATATATCTGCGCTGATTTAGTGGTTAGAGGGCCAGTTTGTGTACCTTGATATTGCTGTATTCGGCTTTGCCGCCCTTGGTGTAGAACTTCAGGTTCTCATAGGGAGCCACGGGGAAGACAAGGTTGGTCATGGCTATGCGGCCTCCGTCAACGAAGAGTTCTATGGACGACTTGTCAACGAAGATGTCCACATGATAGGTTTTCTTGCCATCCTCGCAGAGGCTTAGCGGTGCCCAGGTGGCAAGGGCAAAGTCGTTCTTGTAGTTGATGGAGTTCACCTCGCGTGCAGGCAACTTGGCCTGTGCCTCGCGCTGCTTGTCCCAAGCCAGTTCGATGTCGTGGGGAACCGATTTCTTGCCGAAGTCGGTAAGTCCGCTCTCCGTTCTGTCCGTAACCACGCGCTTGTTCTTCATGTCGAAGTATATGAGCGTGCGTTCGCGCTTGTTGTTTGATATCTCGATGCCGGCAATGCCGTTGCCGTCTGGAGTCACGTCGGCTTCTATCTCAAACGCGCCGTCCATGCCAGCGGCTGCGCCCTTGAGGCTCTTGCTGCCGTCGATAACTTCGTTGCCCAGTTCGTGGGTAACTTTTCTCAGTGCCAACACCTCTGGGGCCGGACCTTCCTGCACGTAGTACTTGCCGTTCTTCTCATATAGGCTAAGCTCGCGCGGCAGTCCGTTGGCGCCTCGGTTCTGCTTAAAGGGTGTAAGGTTGGCATACTGCCAGTTGCTCATCCATGTCATTGCCAGCACTCGGTCGCCAGTGTTGGAGAAGGTCACGGTGGCGTAGTGGTCTTTGCCATAGTCGAGCCACTTGGTGTCCTTGGGGTCGTCGCAGGTGAAGTTCTTGCCGTCGAAGTCGCCCACGAAATACTCTGTGGCGCTGCCGCCGAAGATGCAGCCGGGGTTGATGTTCATAATCATCACCCACTTCATGTTGTTCTCGTCGCCATTCACCGGCAACTGGAAGAAGTCGGGACACTCATACTGGCAGGGCTGCTGACCCATGTCCTTGCCGAAGGCACTCACATAGTCCCACTTCTTCAGGTTCTTCGACTTGTAGAGGCGCATCTCCTTGTCGGCGGAGACTATCATAAACCAGCACTTGCCCTTCTCATACCAGAACACCTTGGGGTCGCGGAAGTCCTTCAGTCCGTCGAAGGGAGTGACCACGGGGTTGCCTTCATACTTGGTAAACGTGCGTCCGTTGTCGGTGCTGTAGGCCATGCACTGCACCTCGTCGTGGTTCACGCTGTTGTTGGTGTAGATGGCTATGATGGCATTCTTGCCATAGCCAGCCGTGTTCTTCTTGTCAACCACCGAACTGCCAGAGAAGATGTGGCCGACGGGGTCGCGGGCAATGGCAGGGTCGAGATGCTGCCAGTGTATGAGGTCTTTGCTCACTGCGTGTCCCCAGTGCATGTTGCCCCACTTGCTTCCGTAGGGGTTGTGCTGGAAGTATAGGTGATACTCGCCGTCCTTATACACCATGCCGTTGGGGTCGTTCATCCAACCGTAGAGCGGAGTGAAGTGGTATGAGGGACGATAGTAGTCGGTGTTGGTGGTGTCGAAGGTGTCGCTCAGCTTCATCAGGTTCACGGCGAGCGCATCCTTCTTCAGTCCGAGTATCTTCACCGTGGCGGTCTTGCCATTGCCAAGAGCAAAGGGCACGTAGTAGTCGGCGCCATTTTGCGAGAGGCGTATGTCCATCCATGTGTCGTCCTTGCTGCCTGTGCAGAGCAACACCTGGGCCTCGTCGCTCTCTTCCTGTATGGGCAGCAGCAGATACTTCGTGGGGTTCTCCACCTTTATTATAGTAGTGTCGCCCCGGTGTTCGATGTTCATCTTCTGGGCGAAGGCTGAATTTGTGGCTGCCGCCATCATCATGAGGCAAGCCGCCTTGGTAATCATTTGGTTGGAATTCATGATTGTTACGTTTTTAATTATTGGTCTGGTTATGTAGCTTTGATGCGGCAAAGTTACGGAAAACAAGGAATTACCATGTCAATCATGTTTCATAGGCTATAACAAATCGTTCATGCAACATCATTTGCACATTAAGAACGATTTGTTCGCTTGGACTCCTTGCGGAAGAGCGGCTGGCCAACCTGTCTGATTGTGGTTTCTTAAAGCTGTGAAGATAGTGAAACTACGGTTGCAAATACGCAAAGCCATTTCTTAATCACCGCTTGCCGTATTCGTGAATACGGTGTCCAAAAACTTCCACAGATGCCCTGCATAATAGAAGGGTATATTATATAAGGTGAAGCTCTTGCCACTCTGCGTAGTGACCGTATCCGATGTCATCGGACCATTCCAAAGGCGCAGGGCAACCCTTTCCTTCGACTCGTCCATAAAGAGATGCAAGGAACGCAACTTGGCATTGCTGCCCGTTTTCACTTCTATCGGAAGCAAATGTGACTTATAATGTATCAAGAAGTCAACCTCTGCCTGCGAGTTTTTGGCATCACGCATCCAAAACAGCCTCTTCTCTCCAAAGACAAAAGAGGAGCCTAACATCTCTTGTCCCACGATATGCTCGGCAATGTCACCATTCCACAGTTCGTCGGTATCCTTGCTAAACAGCAATTCCTCTTGCATTCCTGCCACATAATTCACCAAGCCTGTGTCAAGCCACAACAGCTTGGGACTCTTCTTCAGGTCGGGCAATATTGGGAATGAGGCAGACATTTGGGGATAAACCAATTCCAACAACAACGTTTTCTCCAAGGTTCTAAAAGCGTTTCCTGCATCAGCCGCCTTGAATGACGAGCCAGTAAACTTGGCGAACTGAATGCGATGGCCTGCCGCCGCCCAACCATAATTCAAGATATACCTGATGGCATCCTGTTCCTTTGGCTTGCTGGCGTATTTCTCCACATCATCACGATAACCAGAAAGCAAAGAGTTAAATACGCCATTCAATTTGACAACATCCTTATATCTTGCATAGTTCGCCACCGCCTCTGGCAACCCGCCTATGATCATGTATTTCTTGAATAAGTCCATCACGTGAAGATGCAAGGAAGCCGGCAAAGACAAATTCTCAATACTCTCTGCCGTCGCCTCTTGACCTATGGCACATAGAAACTCCACAAAGGAACAAGGATGCAATGCCATATACTCCACCCTTCCAACAGGGAAAGAGATGTGTCGCCCCATCAGGCTCTCCAAAAGAGAACCTGCCGCTATTACATATAGGTCAGGACGCTTCTCATAAAAATACCGCAATGCCTGCACTGCCTTTGGCTCATTTTGTATCTCGTCGATGAAAATCAAGGTGCGTTTACTTGCATCTTGCAACAGATTGGCCTTGAAGAAAATGCCAGCCAACAAGTCTTCAAAAGAATTGCCAGCCGCAAAAAGCTCAGCATTTTCCTTTTCCTCCAAATTCAGATAAATATAGGCATCAAACTCCTTGGCAAACAGCTTGACTAAAGTTGTCTTGCCCACCTGTCGCGCACCACGCAAAACCAATGGTTTGCGCTCTTCCTTGTTCGCCCATTGACGAAGATAATCGATTGCAATTCGTGCAAACATACCTAATTTGTTTAAAATCAGGGCAAAGTTACGACTTTATTTTCCATTTCCAAACCATAAAACGTATAATTAGCATTCATTTCCAAAGCAAAAATCCTGTAATTTTAGTTCATTTCCAAACCAAAATTCATCAAATTCACGTTCATTTCCAAACCAAAACAACGAGAGAGCCAGTCCTGCGCATATGTGCAGAACTGGCTCTCTCGTTGTTATCCTTTACCTTAATCTACTTTTGCCTATTTCTGTGTTACCCTAAAGGCGGGTTCTATAAATTACCTTTGATGGATTTTTGAAATCTGCCGGATAAAATCAAAAAGACACAAAGAGCAACCCTTCTAAAAATGAATTTTAACAATGCGTGGAATTTATAGAACACGCCTAAATACTTTTATTGAAGATTTAGAACGGCGTTAGAACTTCAGCGAGGCGGTAAACTCAACTGTGAACGGGCGGAGGTAGCTACCCGTCATCAGCTGGTTGTTGATGCCCTGTGCCTCTTCCTTGGTGATAAGCTCGGCACCGGCGATGCTGCCCTTGGCGCCAGTCTGGTTGAGAAAGTTCACCACGGTACATCCAAGGGCGAGGCGCTTGGTTGCCTGCCAGTTTATGCCGCCGAAAGTCTCCCAGTGGCCGTTGAAGTAGTAAGCCTCGTTGATGTTGGCGTAGGTCTTGCTGAAGTAGCGGAAGCTGGTCCAAAGCTTGATGTCCTTGGTAATCATGTAGCTGGGGTCCAACTCGATGAGCACCTCTGGTATCTCTGCCACGATGTTGCCGGTGGCGTTGATATTGCCCACATAGCCGTCGTTGAAGGTGATGCTGGTTTCATACTTCTTATATGTAGGCTTCTGGTAGGTGAAGAGGAAGTGGAAATCGAAGCCCTTGAACGGGTGCATCACGGCATCGGTAGTCCATCCCCATGTCTGAATGTCGTAGGTGAGAGGGGCAGCCTTTATCTCGCTGCCATGCTGAAGGTTGAGGGTAGAGTTGTTGTTGGTCTTCGAGATGTAGGAGAAGAGCGATGTGAGGCTCAGCCATGAGTTGTTGTAGTAGATGCCGGCACGGCCAAGTGGCACGATGATTTTGTCTATGTTGGGCATGGTGGCTGGTGCGAACGACTCAAACTTTGGGTGCTGCACGATGTAGGTGAAGTCGCCGGTGAAGCCGAAGTTGTCGGTCAACTTATAGGTGGCAGCCACGGAGAAGTCGTAGTTCAACCAGTTGTAGCTCAAGTCGACAGGCGCAATCTTTGTGCCGTCGGCTGCCGTGGCACCGAGATAGTAGTCGGCAAAGCGGCCCACGTAGTCGCCATTGGCATTCTTCACGGCGGCATTCTCACCCTTCAGGCGCTGCCACTCCAGACGTGCGCCATAGTAGAGGTTAAGTCTCTTGTTGACATCCCAGTCGTGGGTGAAATATAGGGCCAACTTGTTCTCGCTACCCTTGTAATACTCGGATGCGTTCTTGTTGAAGTCGTAGAAATAACTGTCGCGCTTGTTGGCGTCCCATAGGCGCAGGGCATACGAGCCGTCGGCTGGCACGCTCTGGTCATACATGGTAGTGTTGGAACAGTAGTCGATGTTGTAGAACCACTCGTTCACGCCCACACGGAGCGTTGATGTTTTGAAACGCTTGCTCAACTCGGTGGTGAAGAGCACCTCGTCGATGGTTCCGGCATTGAGACACGACATGCGGGTTTGCACATACTGTCCACCGTAAGCCTTGGTCTGACCGTCGATGTCGCGGTACATGTAGTTGCAAGCCTGTCCGTCATTGCTCTGCAGGTCGATGATGGACATTGGTGTCTGATAAACCATGGCACCGCGCGAATGGTCGTACTTCAGTGTAGCCTTCCAGTTCAGCCCGTTGTCAAAGCGATAGTTGTTCATCAGTGTCACCTCGCTGGCCTTGTTAAGACTGGCATCATAGAGTGAAGTCTGCTTCAGTTCGCCGGTTCGCATGTCACGGTAGGTCATCTCATTGTCGATAGGGAGATAGGATGTGGTGCCGAGCTTGAACTTGCCATACTCCTTAACGCTTCCGTCGCCCACATAGATAAACGGCGCGCTCTGCGTGGCGTAGTTGTACACGTTGTGGCTGTTGGCGTATTTGTACATTGCGGTGAACTCACCACGGTCGCCATCGTATTTCTTGGTTATCAGAGCCTTGTATATCTGCGTGCGATCCTGATAAGGGGTTGACTTGATTTCGAACGTGCCGGGGTCGAAGTCTTGATACATATTGGCACTGTAGTACCAGTCGTTGCCCAAGTCTCCGTTCATGTTCAGCGAAAACTCCTGCAAACCGAAGTGGTTGCTCTTGTAGTTGAGCGTGCCGTTGAATCCCTTCTGTCCCTTCTGCGTGAAGGAGTTTACTGCATAGCCTATGTTGCCAGTGGTTATGGCCGTCTCGGCTATCTTGAGCAGTCCCTGGTGGCTGAGACTCGCATCGCCACGCCAAACAGTGTTGACCGAATGGGGATTGGTGGCGTAAGTGACGGGCAGTCCATTCTCCAGCACGTTGACATCTGCAGAGGGAAGTCCTATCTGAATTTCTCGTGGGCCATTGGCGCTGGCAGCATTGAGCATAACGTTGCGGTTGCCCTCCTCCTTTGAACTGCTTGCGTTCTCTTCCTGTGCATAAATGCTGGTCGTTGCCATAATGAGTAATGATGCGGCAAAGACCGATTTTGACGTTTCTCTCATAACTTTTAGGTTTTTAGTCGTGTTTTTGATTTTCTGCCGCAAATTTATGTAAGACGTTGATTTTCTGTATGCCACTATTGATGCACAAACGAAAACGAATCGTTCGTTGCATCATTTGTTGTATGCAATGAACGATTCGTTTTTCCCTTCAGTCAAAAGGAGAGACTTACGCTTTGATGTCGCCAGGATTCATTCCAAATTCCTCCTTAAATCGCTTGGCGAAATAAGAAGGTGTGGTAAAGCCCACTTCGAAAGCCACCTCTTGCACCGTCTTGTCGGATGTCTCAAGCAGATGCTTTGCCCTTGCGAGACGTGCCTTGCGGAGCAGATCAACCACGGAATAACCAGTGAGAGCCTTCACCTTTCTGTATAGTTGCACCCTACTGAGACCAATCTCCGCACCCAAGTCTTCCACAGAATAGTCTGCATCGGGAATATGGCTCTTTATAATCCTGCGCAACTGCGCCACAAAAGTCTTGTCGCGCTCGCCAAGCGACTTCTCCTCGTCGGCCTGTTCCTGCAACGTGCCAGAGAATATGCGCTTCAGTTGGCGACGGTTTCTCAGCAGATTGTCTATGCGGGCGATGAGCGTGGAAGCAAGGAATGGCTTTGTTATGTAGGAGTCGGCTCCCGTGGCATAGCCCTCGGCACGCTGTTCTTCAAGTACACGGGCTGTTAGAAGGATTACGGGGATATGGCTTATTGATATGTCGTCCTTCATACGACGGCTTAGCTCAAGACCGTCCATTACGGGCATCATCACGTCGGAGACCACTATCTGTGGCACCCGTTTGCGCGCTTCGGCCAAGGCCTCGGCTCCATTCTGAGCCTCTACTATATTATAATGTGGTTGGAGAATGCTCCTGATGTAGCTCCTCATGCTGGCATTGTCATCAACCACCAAAACCAAAGGCTTGTCTGTGTCGCAGTCGTCAACGGCAATGAGCGTCTCTGCGTTCTGCCGCGACTTTATGTCCTCTACCGTGTAGTCGTCGGCAAGGGATTTGTCCGTCTTGTGCGGTAAGTCATCCTTATCCTGCATGGCATCGTATCCATCTTGCTGTAATGGCAATTCGATGGTGAATGTCGTACCCTTGCCTGGCTCACTTTCCACCGAGGCTTTGCCATGGTGCAAGTCGGTGTAGGCTTTCACGATGGCAAGACCGATGCCCGTGCCTCCCACAGAACCTTTAGCCTGATAGAAACGCTCGAAGATGTGACGGCAGTCATCTGCAGACATGCCATTTCCAGTGTCGGCCACAACAATGCGGAACGTACTGTCAGCCACTTCCAACCTCGTGGTAATCCTGCCTCCTTGTGGCGTGTACTTCAGCGCATTGGTCATGAGGTTGAAATAAATGTGCGCCACTTTCTCCTTGTCGGCTATCACCACCGTACTTCCCGTTGCGCAATATTCGAGAGCAAGGCCGCGCCGCGCCGCCACGGCGGCAAAGTCCGACTCCCACACTTGCAGCTCTTTGCCGATGTCGAAACGGTTGAGCTTCAGTTTTGCCTTGTCGTTCTGTATGCGCCGGAACTCAAGAATCTCGTCCACGAGCTGCGTCAGTATCTTGACGTTGCGCCGTATCATGTCAACGAGGCTACGGTCTTCCCCCACAATAGATTTCTTCTCGGCAAGTTGGTCGGCAGGGCCTGATATAAGCGTGAGCGGTGTGCGAAGTTCGTGGGATATGTTGGTGAAGAAGCGCAATTGCGTCTGCGTCATCCGCTCCATGTCGGCAGTCATCTGTTTCTGCTGCGCCATGCTCTGCTGCAACTGGCGGTTGAAGCGCGTCTTTGCAAGATAGGCTTTCACGGCAAAGACGCAGACACCTACCAGCAGACACACAAGGAATATGAGCGCAAAGAGATAGCTGCGCTGTGTGTCGAAAGCATTTGTCGTTGCCTCCACACGGTTTCTCATAGACATGAGATTGTCCACCTGACGCAGTGTCTCGTTGTTCTGCATGAGCAGCACACTGGCGTTGTCGCGCGTCACAAGAGCCGACGATAGAAGGTTATCACGCTTGAATGGCTTCTTGTTGAGTATGTCGTATGCCAATTTCATCACCTCATCACCGCGCGTGGGATAAATGTATGAAGCGAGCAGTTCGCCATCTCTCACCAGTTGCATTCCGCCACCACCCTGCGGCATGGCATCAATGCCAAGGAACTGCACTTTGCTGAGATCTACCCCATGCTTTTTCGCAGCCTTGCGCGCACCCATAGCCATGCGGTCGTTGTGGGCAAACACATAGTCGAAGCCTACGGGCGAGGCAGTAAGCAACGAGTCTGTAAGGCGATATGCGTTCTGCTCAGTCCAGTCGCACTCCACACGTTTCACTATTTGCATATTGGAGTGTTTCGCCACTTCGCCGTCGAAGCCACTCGCCCTGTCCACGGCAGGCGACGATGTTGACAGACCGCAAATCTCAAGTATGCGCCCGTGGCCTTTAATCTGTGTTGACAGGTAGCGGGCAATGTCGCGCCCCATCTCTTCGTTGTCGGCACCAATGTATGCGGTGTACTTGGGGGAATGTACCCTTCGGTCAAACACTATTACGGGTATGCCCTTGTCGTATGCCCTCTCTATAGCCTCGGAAACCTTCACCTGCCCTGGAGCAACAATGAGCAAGTCTACGCCATCCGCCACAAACTGGTCTATCTGGCGTGTCTGCAACTCAACGTCGTCATAGGCCGACGATATGCGAAGGTCGATGCCTTCGTAGGAAAAGGCGCACAGACGCAACTCGTTGTTGAGTTTCTCACGCCACACGTCTTCGCTGCATTGCGACACGCCAACAACAAAATGACGGGAAGGGTTGCCACATGAGGCAAACACACAAAGCATGCAAGTCAGGGCAAGCGACATATAAAAGGTTGTCTTTCTCATGATAGATTGTTTGTTCGCAGAGATAATGCAAACGAGCGCAAAGAAAGCTTGCTTTCAATTTGCCGAGTGCAGCTT
>CAVKUV010000077.1:0-12295 GCA_963659505.1 Lachnospiraceae bacterium | reverse complement strand
GGGAGTAATGCGAGCATTACGACCGAGCGAGGTGGCGATATGAACCGAAAAGAGTCCAAAAGACGGCAAAACGTAACCCATATTGGTTTGTTGTTTGTTACGGTGGTAATTTATAGAACCCACCTTTAACGTTTTAACGGCATATTGATAGCAGATACGCAATTTCCCCGTATGGTATTGGCGTTTTGTCTACGTCTCCGCAAACTCCCTGTCGATAAGTAAATTGTAAAGTTAAATAGGTGAATAAAGAGGTAGGCTGTCCAGTTTAGTGACTGGTAAAATAGAACAAGCTTTCCACCCCTCCGAAACATTGCACACTCATGCTGAAAAGCACCAGATTATTGAGTTTATCTTTACTTTTAAAAATCTCGTTTTAGGACTTGACAATGGCAAATGGCGTGGCTTTTGGCGCGGATATGTGGGTTTTGGAGCGCGGATGCACCACTTTTGGGTCATAACCCATATGGTTATGATGCGCAAACGACCCATTTGCGAAGTGCAAACAAGCGGGTTTTGAGGCAAAACGAGGCCATTTACGTCGCCTTTCGTAGGGTTTGGGGCGAGGAGAAAATGACACATAAAACGTATATCATTGCTTTACAGACGGTTGCAAAAACGGCCGAAAACTAACGTATTCGCATCCGTATCGGAGACCGCTGGCGAAAGCGCGAGTATTTCGCCCCTAAATTGTAAAAGTATTTATTGCACACTGACGTTGAGTTAGGGTAAAAAAATGGTGTTCCGCTTTAATGCATGTATGAACGCCATTGCCATCTTGGCCTCGAAGAGGCCGCATCTCAGTAACCCCACGTGAAGCGTAGCGGAACGTGGGGGAGTATGTGGACGGAGGAAACATCGGCTTCGAAGATGCCGCACATGAATGAAAAGTGTATTCGCACCGCGTTGCATATGGCCATCTCTGCCTGTGTGCGGCATCTTCGAAGCCGACATGTGGCGCAGAGGCTGTTACCCCCACGTTCCGCTACGCTTCACGTGGGGTTACTGAAATTCAGCCTCTTCGAGGCTATGACAAGCACCGTACCTTTATATGGGCAGACCTTGTCCACGCATTTAGTGACGGTGAAAGAATAAGTTGGTATGATTTGCGGCTTATATTTTTGAGATGTTTTCGGTTCTCGAAGAGGGAGCATAGCGGGCTATGTGACCGATGAGAGAGACGGAAACAGCCAAAAAGATGAGCCGAAAAGTCTGACGTAACATATGTTTGTCATGGTTCAAATCGTACCAAGTTATTTTTTCACCGTCACTTAGTAATTCGGGTGTCCAATTTGTTGTACCTATCGTGGTGGTGCGCTGGGTAGTGGGCGACGTGTCTCACGTCGCCCACTACCGTATTGCCGCTTGGTGTGCGGTGGGACACTGCACCCACTACAAAGCGGACAACAAATTAGACATTACTAAACATCCAACAACGATAGAAGGAAATCGTCAGAAGGGGTAGCCTATGGCGAAGTGCAGACCCAGGCCGTCCTTGAAGTTGGGTATGTTGTAGTAGCCGCTCTTCTCGGTGGCGTAAGGCACGTGGAGAGCAACGCCGAGGTCGAGGCGCAACACGAGGAAGTCGAGGTCGTAGCGCAAGCCAACGCCCGTGCCTGTGGCCAACTGAGTGAGGAACGTGGCCGGATTGAACTCGGAGTCGGGGCGGCTGATGTCCTTCTTCAGCAGCCAGATGTTGCCGGCATCGAGAAACAGCGCGCCATAGAGGCTGCCAAACATGTTGAAGCGGTACTCAAGGTTGGCCTCAAACTTGACGTCGCCCGTCTGGTCGAGGTAGGAATACTTCGACGACGAGGCCACATACTTGCCCGGGCCGATGCTGCGGATGGTGAAGGCGCGTATGCTGTTGGCTCCACCCACGTAGAACTGCTCGCTGTAGGGGGCGCGGTCGCTGTTGCCATAGGCGTAGAGCAAGCCCGCCGCCACGTGGCCAACAAGCTGCGACTTATGGGTGAGCTGCCACGTCTTGCGCCAACTGGCGTTGAGCTTGAGAAACTGGGCGAAGGGGTTGCCAAACAGGTCTTTCCCTCTGGCGTTGAACCGCTTGCCGGCCGCCATGTAGAGCAGCGACAGGAGATTGCCCGACTCGGTGAGCGACACCTCGAAGGCGATGGGATTGTTGTAGCGCGAGGGGCTGGTGTAGGAATAGGAATACTTTATCTTTGGCACAAACTGGTTGCGCATCGACACATAGATGGCCGGATTGGCGGTCATGATGGAGTCAAACGTGCCGGTGGTGTGCTGCAAGAAAGTGTAGTCGAGCAGAAAGGGGCTGAACTCATGGCGCGAGTTGGCCGAGGTCTGAAACTTGTAGGTGACAGCCCCGGTAACGGTGAGCATCTTGAAATAGTCGGCGCGGTTGAGCACGTCGCCCGACAGCGAGAACAACGACGACGGCGGGGCATAAAACCTATGGCGCTTGAAGAGGCCGAAGGGAGTTTCAAGGCGCGGATACTCTATCGACACGTCGGCGCCATACTCATAGGAGTTGATGGTGGAGCTGTTGCCATCGACCTTCTTGCCCGTCTGCCACTCGTAGGAGCCCTTGAGGTCGATGGTGAGCTTCTCGCCGCCGCGAAAGGCGTTGCGCTTGGTCAGTCCGAGAACAAGGCCTGGACCTGTGCGGTCGTTGCTCTTCAGCTTGTAGTTGGCCTCGATGGAGGCGTCGTAGGGCTTGTCGAACACGCAGCTAAGGGTCATGTCGAGAGTGTCGCAAGCGGCTGTGGTGTCGCGCGGAGTGAACGTGAACTCCGACATGGAGAACAGGCCGAGGCTGTTGATGACCGCAGCCGACTCGGAATAGGTGCTCTGGCTGAATCTCTGGCCCGGCCTCAGCTTGATGTCGCGCAGCAAGGCGCGCAAGTGGATGGGTATCTTCTTGCCCGAATAGCGCACCGACAGGATGCGGTAGACGAGCGAGTCGGTGAGCTGGTCGCCCATGCTCTTGCGCATGTCGATGCGCAACCGCCCCAAATACCACTGGCGGGTGGCCAGGGGCGACAGTCCCTCCAAGGGCTGCATGTGGACCTCGACGCGGCCGGGGGTTGACACGGTGTCGGCAACGAAGGTGGAATAGGCCGGACGGAAATAGTAGTAGCCGTGGTCGCGCATGAGACCGCTTATGCGGGTGCGCTCGGCCTCAAGCTTCGACGCGCTGAACGCATCGCCGCGCTTGACGAGGCGGTCGGCCCAGGTGGCCTTGACCAAACTATCGACCGTGGCGGGATAGCCAAGATAGAGCAAGGTGTCGATGCGCGACAGGGAGTTCATGGTGACGTAGTAGCCCAAGCGGGCCTTGCGCGTGCCACGGGGCAGGGTCTTGTAGGCCACGCTGGCGTTGAAGTAGCCGTTGGCCTTCATGAGGTTGGAGGCCACAAGGGCGCGCACCTCGGGGTTGACGCTGCTGATGAGCACAGGCTCGCTGCCAAACTTGTTGAGCATCCAGCGCCCGAACTTGCTCTCGGTGCCTTGGTAGTGGTTGTAGACGCGCAGCCCCAGCAGCAGCGGCGACCGCAGCGACGAGCTGCCGAGCAGCGAACCGTTGGGCGCACAGGCCAGGGCGGCCTCAACCTCGGTGCTCACGTCGGTCCAGTTCTCATACTTGCACGAGTCGGTGTACTTTATCTCCTTTATGCCCGTGTAGAGGGTTTCGCCCTCGGGCAGGTTGCTCGTGGTGGAACAGGCCACAAGCAACAACGCCGACAGGAGGAGCAACAGGCTATCTCTTCTTTTCTTCATTTGTGCTTAGTTACGTTTAAAAAAAATAACTTGCTCAGATTTTTGTATAGGTACGGGCTGAAAGCCCAACGACTACATAGCCCAGGGCAACGCCCTGGGTTTTTGTTTGTGTGCATCTATGCGCCCTGTAAGGGCAAAAGTGTATAGCCTTGCGCATTATAGTCTATACACTTTTGCCCTTTCAGGGCGACAGGTGATGTTCGTATATACCCAGGCTGGCGCCCTGGGCTATGTAGTATAGGGCTTTCAGCCCATTGCGGCAACATCTACCAATCATAGAAATACGCTCAAGTTATTTTTTTGAACATTACTTAATTATGGTATCTTGCCGTGCGGCAGGAAGCGCTGGCTGGGTGTTGGAGTTGCCAAACTTGAACAAATCGCTTAGGCGGTTCATCTTCTTGCGCCACACGAAGCCCGCGCCATATTCGGATATGCGGTCCTCCAAAAGGTCTTGAGCCTCCTTGTTGTAGAACAGTTTGACATAGCGCATGGCCGACTGGTCGAGGCGGTATTCGAGCGACACGTTGTCGATGAACATCTCGTCTTGCGTGCCGCCGGTGGTGCTGCTTGCCCCCGACAGTTTGCCGCCGATGACGAAGTTGACGCGGTTGTTCCACAGTCGCTTGGCAAACTTGAACGAATAGTCGGTGTAGGTGTTGCCAGTGGCGTCGGAGTTCTGGTCGAGACCAACGCTGAGGTCAACGGTGCGCATGGCACTGTTGGCAATGTTGTTGATTTCGCTTTGCAGAAACGAGTTGAGCGCATTGTTCATCGACATGCCACTGGTGTTGCCCTCGGCAAGATACATGCCCGTGGTGAGCATCGACACCGCCAGCTTGCCGCGCTGCTCTACGCTCATCGAGGCAAGCTCGTTCTTCATGCTGAGGTCGTCGGGAGCGTCGAGGGTGAACTCCAGTCCCATGTCCTTGAGCGTCTTCGTCACCGTAACGCCGCAGTTGAACTTGACACTGCGGCTCGATCCGCCGTCGGACGACACGAGGCTCTTCACCTCTTCTGTGGCCACGATGTTGAGCTTGGGGTTCATTATGTCGCCCGTAAACTCGACATAGCTGCCGGCCTCTATGCTGAACGTCTTCAGGGGGATGACGGGCAGGGCATACTTCATCTCGCCGTCGTTTATGGTGTAGCGTCCGTAGAGCTGCAGGTCGTCGGAGCCGGAATACACCATGCGCAGCTCGCCGCCGCCCTCGATGTTGACGTAGTTGGACTCGTCGGTGTTCAAGGCGCAGTTGACGCGCGCCCCCGACTCGATGTTGACCATGAGCTGCATGTCGAGTCCGCCAATGGCGGGACGGCTCGACGCCGCCTGACTGGTGCTGTCGCGGAAGTTGGTGAACGTGACCAAGCCCTTGAGCTGGTCGTCGGTGCTGAGCGGCGAGTCGCGAAGGATGTAGTTTACGCTGGTGGTGCCGAGCACGTCGAGCGTGCCGCGCATCTGTAGGTTGTCGACGGCTCCCTTGACGTAGCCCATGAAGTTGACGTAAGCCTTGCCGTAGGCCACCGACTTGGGGGTCTTCTTGGCATCCACCAAAAGATAGTTTTGCGCCCTCATGCGCAGCGACATCGACATGGCCGAGGGGTCGCTGAAGTCGATGTTGCCGTAGATGTTCAGTGGGTTGTCGTTGTGGGAGTACATCGTGAAGTTCTCCAAAAGCAGATTGCTGCCAACGACTCTGACGGGGTCGTTGTCGAGGCGCAGGTGCAAGCCGTATGGCACACTCGTGACATAGGCCGAATCGACATACAGCTCGCCATCCACCTGCGGCGCACTGACAGCCCCCTTGACTGAGAGTTCGCCGTCGGTGAAGCCCTCAAGTCCGAACAGTTGGCCGGGAATGAAGCCGTTGACAAGCGACAGCGGCAGTCGGGTGAGGTTGGCGGTGGCGTCGATGGTGCCGCCGCCGGCACCGTAATAGGTGCCTTTGACGAGGCCCACCTCCTTGCCGTTTTGGCTCAACCGCGCCTCGACGAAGTGCGACGACTCGTCTTTCTGCAAGTATACAAGTTCGCTGCCCACATTGCCCATGGGGCAATGCTCGTAGGCCATGCCATTGATCTGCAAGTCGGACAGCACGGAAATCTTCTCGTCGCTGCCCTGAAGCACGCGGAAGTCGCCGTCCAACAGGCCGTCGATGCGCGGGGCATAGGGCATGACCGACGTGATGCGCGTAAGGTTGAACTTGTTGAGACTGACGGTTATGTCCTGGAGCATGTCGGGGTCTTGGTCTTCCGACGATATCTTCACGCCGGTGCCGTCGTCGGCCACGAGGTCGATCTTGGCGCGCACCTTCTTGTCGCGCCCAAAGAAGATGTAGTTGTCCTTGTTGAGGTTGAACTCGGTGTAGCCAAGCGTGGGCCTGTAGGGCGACAGGTGCATGGCTATGCCGCTATCGACCATCTCGGCCCGCGCGCCAAGCGACACGCCCAACTTGTCGTCGGCATCGAGATAGCGCACCGAAAGGCTGGCGCCATTGCTGAGGACTTCGCCCTCGAAAAGGGCGGTAAACACAAACTGTGGGTTGCGCTTGTTGTTCTGCACCTTGCCGTTGAAGCGCAGCGAGGTGGAGTCTTGAGCCATGCTGAAGGCCACGGTGTCAATCTTGGTGCTGTCGGCTATGAGCGAGTAGATGCGGCCTTGGCCGTTGACGCCCGACGCTGGCGACGTGGCAAACTGCAAGGCCATGTCGTCGAACACGATGCCACGCATGCGCAGGAAGTTGGCCAGGGGGTTGCCGTCGCCACAGGCAAAGTTGACATTCACTGTGGGAAGCAACGCCTTGAGCTTGTTTTGGTCGATTACCTTGGTGCGGTAGTGGCTCTCAAGTTCGGACAGGAGCCGCTTGCCCTGACTCACAAGGCGCTCGTAGCCGCCTTGCGCCTCAACGTCAAGAAGCAAACTGCCGCTCGACACCTTGGCCCACGTGGTGTCGCGGTTGGTGAACACGTCCATGAAAAGGTCTTTGGGACGGAATGTCTTGCCCTGTGCGTTTACCGTAAGGTCGCTCACCAGAGCCTGCAACTTGTGGGTTTGCCTCATGTCGGAGGCCATGGCCAAATGAGAGTTGAGACCTATGGTCAGCGGCGCGGAGGTCACGTGAAGCGAGTGGAGGTCAACTTGGCGCACGTCGGTGTTAAGCGTGGCCTGCACGAGTTTTCCGCTGACAAGGGCATCGAGGGCCAGAACACCGTCGAGCAACTTGTTGTGGCTGTCAACCTCGGCGTGGGCCACGCCATTCTTCAGCACGGCCTTGGCCGACAGGCGGTCGGCTTTGAGGCTGCCATAGCGCAATGCGGCGAGGTTTAAATCCATGTCGAGGCGGCACTTTCGGTCGGTATAGTCGAAGCCGCACCCCGACGCGCTAAGGCTTCCGGTGACCATGCCAATGGAGTCGTGGGGCATGAAGTGGCGCACGTTGAGCCTGTCGATGTCAACGTCGGCGGCATAGGCCATCGACTTGGTGTCGATGTTGCCCTTGGCGCGCACCGTGCCGCCACCCTCGCTCACGCTCACGTTGGCGGCATAGCGGCTGCCATTGGCCTTGGCGTTGCCCTTTATGCCCATGCCCGAGGGTATGCTGAACGACTTCATGGCCGAGGCAGGCAGCAGACCGGTGATGAAGCCAAGGTCGCCCGTGGTTCCACTGAAGTCGATGTCGGCGGCAAGACGGGCCATGTCGGCGAGATTGGCCGCACTGCCCTTGGCCGACAACTGGAAGGCCGTTGGCAGCGAGGCGCTAAGCCCAGTGATGTCGAGCTGCCGCATGTTGCCATTGAGCGAAGCTACAACCGACAAGGGACGGTTGGGATAGCGGCGCACGAAATCCTGCGGCATGCCTCCGGCAAAGAGCATGATATCCTGCTTGCCCAAAGCGGCACGCAAACGAAGGTATAGTTTTCCGGGATTGCGGTCGGCCATGAAGTTGAAGTCCATGTTGACATTGGCCTCGATGTCGGAGTCGGGCGTACGCAGCACAAGCGACGGCAGACTGACCGAGGCGGAGTCGAGGCTTAGCCTTGCGTTGATGTCGCTTACGGCCAAGCCGCTCTTCTCCTTGAAGGCGCAATGGCGCACAACAAGCTGGGTGAGCGGCGACTTGTAGGCCACGGAGTCGAGGGCCACGCCAATGTCGGTTAGCGAGATGTGGTTGTAGTCGAAGCCCTTGAGGCGAGGTTCGAAAATGTTGTCGTAGGCCAAACGCCCCCTCTCCCACTCTAACGCCCCTACACGGTAGTCTTCATTATAGAGGTCGGCATCGACACTCTTGGCCGACAGCTTGCCCATGTAGGCGTTGACGCGCAGGGTGTCGCCAGGCATGCGCAGGGCAACGCCAGTGTTCTGCACCTCAATGTTGGCCACGCTTATCTTCCACTTGCTC
Organism: Lachnospiraceae bacterium; assembly: GCA_963659505.1. Lineage (GTDB taxonomy): Bacteria > Bacteroidota > Bacteroidia > Bacteroidales > Bacteroidaceae > Prevotella. Next base: position 4,139 of record CAVKUV010000077.1, on the reverse strand, counting down.
TTGGTGGTCGAGGTGTCGGGCGGCACGGTGTCGCTAAGTGCCACACTCACGTCGGCGTCCGACAGTAGCACGTTGCCTATGTCTACTGTTTCCTGGCCAAGGTCGATGGCTCTCGCCGACAGGCACAGCCGCTTCAGCCGCCCTTTCACACGGGCGGAAGCCACAAAGTCGGATGTGTTGAACGATGTCTCGTGAAGTTCAAGATGGTCGATAACCACCTTGTTGCTAAGCAAGGGGTAGAGTTTAACATCGACAACAAGACGGCCCACGTCGGCAACAGTGTCGCGCAGCTGGGGCAACGAGGCGTTTTGCTTTAACGCCCTGAAACCACTGAGGTTGAGGTCGAGCGGAAACCCAAGGGATAAGCGGTTGATGCTTATGGCCATGCCTGTGGTTTCCGACGCATAGGCGGCCACTTTCTTCACAGCCCAGTTCTGCACTGGGGGCAGATATAGCAAAACGGCAAGTATTATAAAAATGACAAATGGGGACAAAAGGGCTATCCCCATCCATCGGGCAATCTTCTTTGTCATGCTGAATAGGCACGTTTACAAGTGATACTCTCTGCAAAAATAAACGATTTTTCGGGAATATTCGCCAAAAACGCCAACAAGTGATGCGAAAACGACAAGTTGGACGACCTAAATGGTCGCAACAACGGAATGTGACAAAGACATTGCCGCAAGAATGTAGCCGCCCAAAGCAAGCGGCACACGGGGCATGACGGCACGCAAGGCACTACGGCACGCAGGGCACTACGGCACGCAAGGCATGGCGGCGCACCGCAATCGCTCAGAGTATGCCCTTGGAAGCCTCGCGCCAAACGACATCGTCGGGCAATGGCGCATCAACAGATATGGCTTGCTTGCTGACCGGATGTATGAAGTCGATGTGGCGCGACAACAGGGATATGCTCCCATCGGCGTTGCTTCGGCGTGCGCCATACTTCAAGTCGCCCTTTATCGGGCAACCTATCGAGGCCAACTGGCACCGGATTTGATGGTGGCGGCCTGTAAGCAGATTGACCTCAATGAGGGAATAGTTGTCGCAGCCGCCTATCACGCGATAGCGCAACACGGCCTTCTTAGCCTGTGGCACCTCGTGGTCGTAGGCATACGACTTGTTTTGCTTCTCGTTGCGCACAAGCCAGCTCACTATCTCGCCCTCGTCACGTGGCGGACGATTGCGCGTTATGGCCCAATACGTCTTGTGAACTGCGCCTATGCGGAACATCTCGTTGAGCCGCGAAAGGGCTTTCGACGTGCGCGCAAACACTACCAAACCGCCCACGGGACGGTCGAGACGGTGGACAACGCCAACGAAGACATTGCCCGGCTTGTTGTACTTCTCCTTGAGATAAGCCTTCAAGAGGTCTGACAGTGGGGTGTCGCCAGTCTTGTCGCCCTGCACAATCTCACCACTGCGCTTATTGACGATTATGACGTGGTTGTCCTCATACACAATTTCCATATGCCCTAAGATGGGTTCTAAAAATTTCTATTTGTCGTTGCGGCGGGACTTTTCTGGACCCACCTAAGTGACGGTGAAAAAAATAAGTTGGTATGATTTGCGGCTTATATTTTTGAGATGTTTTCGATTCTCGAAGAGGGAGCATAGCGGGCTGACCGATAAGAGAAGCGAAAACAGCCAACAAGATGAACCGAAAAGCATGACGTAACATACGTTTACCTTGATTCAAATCGTACCAAGTTATTTTTTACCGTCACTAAAAAAAACGTCCCGAAGAGAAGCCGCCAACCGGGCGCGCTGATGGCACACCTGACGACCACTCTTCGGGACAAGGAAAATGATTACATGTTCATGCCACCGTCGATCTGGATGACCTGACCATTGACGTAGCTCGACATTTCTGAGCCGAGGAACACGGCGCAATTGGCAATGTCCTCAACCGTTCCGCCACGGCGCAATGGTATCTTCTTCATCCACTCGGCACGTATCTCGTCGGGCAGAGCCTGAGTCATGGCAGTGTCGATGAAGCCAGGAGCGATGGCGTTGGCGCGGATGCCCTTGGGACCCATCTCCTGACCGATGCTCTTGGCCAAGGCAATGAGTCCGGCCTTAGATGCGGCATAGTTGCTCTGTGCGGCGTTGCCATGCACACCCACAACCGACGACATGTTGATGATGGAACCGCTGCGCTGGCGGAGCATCACAGGAAGGCAAGCGTGTATGAAGTTGAACGCGCTCTTCAGGTTTACGGCTATCACGGCATCCCACTGGGCTTCGCTCATGCGCAGCATCAAACCGTCCTTGGTGATGCCGGCATTGTTAACGAGAATGTCGATTGTGCCGAAGTCTTCCTTCACCTGCTTCACCACCTCGTCGGTCTGGGTGAAATCGGCGGCGTTGCTGGCATAGCCCTTTGCCTTTACGCCCTTGGCTGCAATCTCGGCCTCGGTGGCCTTTCCGTTCTCGTCAATCACAAGGTCTGTGAACGCTATGTTTGCTCCTTCTTCGGCAAACTTCAGTGCGATAGCTTTTCCTATACCACGTGCGGCACCTGTTATGAGGGCCGTCTTTCCTGTCAATAATCCCATTTTTGTCTGTATGTTTATTTTAAAATCTTTTTTTGTATGCAAATATACGGCAGTTTTTCCTCATTGCCAAAGATATGCGCGACAAACCAAGCAAACTTCAGCAAAACGCAGACGACGACAAGCGCATGTCAAGTCCTGCCATAGCCCCCTTGGCTACCACTATTGGGCAATACGTTTTTCTCCGTCTTCCACTTCATTGGTCTTCTTGGTTGCCTTGGCCTCATCGATTGCCTTGGCCTCCTTGGCACGCAATCGGGCCTCGCTCACCTTGCGCTTGTGCGCCTCGGCCTTGACCAGAGCGACTGCCGCCGCCTCGCTATCGGCCACTGCGTCGGGAGCGATGCGCATTGTGCCGCCAATGTTTATCAAGTCCTTTACCACCTCGCCGCCCACGATAAGGCCGGCTGCGGCTGGCACAAAGGCATTGCTCGCCGGAATGTTGCGCCTGTCGGTGCATTTGCGCATGTCCTTGTTGGGACAGATGCAATGAAACCGGCAACTTATCGACGCGTCGTCGAACGGCTGCAATGGTTGCTCTTCGCTATACACCACCTTGAGGTGGCGTATGCCAAGCTCCTTCATCTTCTTCCGCATCACCTTGGCCAGTGGGTCCATCTTTGTCTTGCTGATGTCGCTCACCTTGAATGCAGTGGCGTCAATCTTGTTGGCGGCTCCCATACAGCTTATTATTGGCACGCCCAACTTGTGGCACCGCTTGGCCAGCTCTATCTTTGCCGACACGGTGTCGATGCAATCCACCACATAGTCATACACTGAGAGGTCTATCTCGTCGGCGTTCGACGGCAGGTAAAACATCTGGTACTTGTTGACAATGCAGCGAGGATTGATTTCGTGCATACGCTTTTCGGCCACGTCAACCTTATATTGTCCTACTGTGCTCGTCAAAGCGTATATCTGGCGGTTGACATTGGTAAGGCAGACGCGGTCGTCGTCGAAGATGTCGAGTTCACCCACGCCGCTACGCACAAGCACTTCGGCCACGTAGCCGCCCACGCCGCCGATGCCAAACACCGCCACGCGACTTCCTTCGAGCGTGTCCATGGCTGGTTTGCCAAACAGCAACTGGGTTCTTGAGAATTGGTTTTGCATCGTGTGTTACTAATGAATATCGTGTGTCTATATATATAATGTGTCGTGTGTATATATAATATTGTATATATAATATAATGTGACCCTAAAGGGAAATGCCCTTGGCTTATTTCCAAGACTGCCTCAAATCACACATTGTCCATCGTCCATTTTGGGCAACTGCCGCATCATCCACTTGCTTGGCTTTGCGACACAGACCAAAAGGAACTTCAAAAGACGGCAAAATGTTGCACATATATTCTGTTGTTTGTTACAGTGGCTTTTCGTAGAACCGCACGTTAAGGGTGGCTGTAGAACCGCCCTAAGTCTTACGGTGCTCTTGCTTAATCGCCCTATTGCCCATTACGGAGGCTATCGTCAGTACACCACAGACATTAAAAAAAGAGCCTCAGAATTGTTTCTGAAGCTCTTTTCTTGTAGTGGATAGGGGAATCGAACCCCTATGCCAAGATTGAGAATCTTGTATCCTAA
>CAVKUV010000076.1:0-12306 GCA_963659505.1 Lachnospiraceae bacterium | reverse complement strand
AGTGGGCGACGTGTCTCACGTCGCCCACTGCCGCATTGCCGCTTGGTGTGCGGTGACACACCGCACCCACTATGACATGAGTCGCAACAAATATACCATTACTTAGTGGTAGAGTCGCTTTATCACGGCCCCACGGTAGTAGTGCAGCAGTATGCGGTCGTAGCCGTAGCCCTGCTCGCCCATCACCGCCGCACCTATCTGGCACAGACCAACGCCGTGGCCCCATCCTGCTCCGGTCAGTGTGAAGTGGCCGGGCACGCCGCCGCTTTCCGCGCCGCTCTTGTCAACCACAAACGCACTGCTGTATAGGTGGCTCTTGCTCAGCGCACGCCTGATTTCCAGTTCCTTGCCTATGGTGAGCGTGGCCTTCGAGCCAACTATCTTCAGTCGGCAGATGCGTCCGCTCTTGCCTCTCTCTATGGGTATGAGGTCGATGATGTCGCCGAAGTCAACGCCCGTCTTCTCCCTTATGAGCGAGGCAAGCTGACTTTGTGTGTAGTCAACGTGCCAGCGATAGAAGTCGGGAGTCTCCTGGTCGTAGTCGTTGAGCACCTGCGTGAGCACGTTGCGGTCGCTGGTGTTGCAGAATGCGTCGGGGGCTGAGCGTATCCACTGTTCGGCGTTGGCCTCTACGGTGAGGTCGGCGGGCATGTGGCCCACGCCGTCGCGTATGGCCAGCAGATAAGGCTTGGGCGTGTCTTCCCAGCAGTATTGGAACTCTTCGGTGACGCCGCCGCAACACTTGCTGAAGCGCGCGTCGCATATCTCGTCGTCGTAGGCAAGCACCTGTCCGCGCGTGGCCCTCACGGCATCGGCCACCTGGCGGCTCTTGGCCTTGGTTATGCCCTGGTAGCGTTGGCAGTGGTCGTCGGCGCACACGTCGAATATGGTGTGGTCCTCGCGGTCATACCATCTTATCAGTTCGCCCTCGTGCTTGATGAACGAGAAGAAGCCGTTTTGCCCCGTGCCCATGCGCCGCCTCTTCTCCATCTGCGCCAGCAGCCAGCTGCGCGATATCACGGCGTGCGCCTTGAGAAACTCTGCCGACGAAGTGGCCTTCATCTCGCTCGATATCACGCTTACGAGATACTTCTCCACGGGCAGCTGGTTGATGGCCGTTATCTTGTCGGCCTCCACCACGAGCCGCAGTGTGCCGTTGAACACCTGCGTCTCCTGTCGTTCCCAGTGGAAGTTTACGCCGATGGTCACGTCGTGCAGCGAGAACGACGCGTCGGGCGCAAGCGGCGTGAACGCCAGTTCGCGGTATTGGTTGCCGCGCCACAGTATGCCGCCCTCGTTGAATTCCACCGTCTGTTCGCCCTCGATGGTCTCGCCCTTGGCCGAGTAGGGGGCGTTGAGCGCAAACTTGATGACCTTGCCGCTCACAATGCCCACCGACACCTCAGGCTCCTTGCCGCTTCGTGCCGTAGCCGGGCGGAAGTCCTTGGCCGCCTGTCGCAGTCGGTTGGCCACGGCGGCCAGTTCGTCGTCGTCGATGGCCACCTCGCGTAGTATGGCCACGGCCTTGTCGGGCGTTATGCGGCAGAAGTCGTCCTCGCGCGGCGTTATTATCAGTCCGGCCATGTCGAGTGCGCCGGGGCTTACCATCAGCCGCTCGTCGCCCTCGGCTCCGTAGCATGCCGGGCGGTGCTTGCTGCGCGGAAACACCACCGTGATCAGCCTCTCCTCGGCGCGCCACGCCACGATGTTCATCATTGGCTCAGGCTCGCCGTCGGGGTGGGGCAGTGCGTTGTATAGCTTGTGAAACAGGCGTGTGGCCGTGGCCGCAGTGCCGGCCTTTATGAGCAGTGCGGCGCAGGGGTAGCCGTCGATGCTCCAGATGCCCTCGTCGTCGCCACACTGCACTATGGCGGTGAGGCTGCGCGACAGTCGTTGCCATTGGGCTTGCAGCGGCAGCAGGCCGCCGATGCCTGCCTGCAGGTGGGCATGGTCGGGTGCCGACGCTCCGCAGTGGGGGCCGTTGTAGAACACGGTGAGCAGCGGGTGCGCCTCAATCAGGCGGTACATCTCCGCCAGACTGCCAGTGCTGCCGAGAATGAGCTGCGGCTCGTGGCGCAGCGACGGCAGGGTGAAGTGCATGGGCAGTATGGGGAATGGGTTGACGAGCAGCTCGAAGCGCCCGTCTTCCACCTTGCGCAGTTGCTCCTTTGGGCGGTTGGCGGCACAGAGGAAGCACGGCCTTTTGGCGATGGCCGCCTTGTCGATGCTCGCCCCGGTCGACACAATGCGCGCCGGGTTGAACTGCGCCTTCATCGTCATTGCGTCGCAGCCCAGCTCCTTGGTCTCCACGGCTTGCAGAGCCTTGTAGCGGGCGCGCGCCTCGGGCCACGTTTCCAGTTGGCGGTAGAAGAAGCGCGCCAGTGGGTCGTCGCCCATGGCCGCAGTGGCCTTTCCGCCGAGCATGGCGCGCCTTGCGCCAATCTCAAGCGTGCGCAGCCGGTCTTTATACAGGTTGTTGGCGTTCACCTTCTCCACCGACAGGGCGGCGTCGCTGTTGCCCTGCCAGCGGCGGCACAGGTATAGCTCGTCGTAGATGCGCCCTATGCGGTAGTGGCGCGAGAAGAGCAGTCCCATGGCATAGTCCTCGCCATAGCTTGTGTTGGGAAACTGCATCTGGCGCAGCAGCGGTGTGAAGAATGCCCGCGGCGCCCCCAGTCCGTTTATGCGCAGGGCGTTGTTGGCTCCGTTGTCGTCGGTCCACTCGCGGTGGGCTATCAGTCCGGGCGGCAGCGTGTTTAGGTCGAAGTCGCACATGCGGTAGGCTCCCACCACCATTGCCGCCCCCTGCTCGTGGAAGGCGTTTACGATTGTTTGCAGCGTGCGCGGCGAACTGTACAGGTCGTCGCTGTCGAGCTGCACGGCGAAGCGTCCGCACCTCGCGTCGTTTACGGCCACGTTCCAGCATCCGCCTATGCCGAGGTCGGTGCGCTTGGGTATGATGTGTATCAGGCGTGGGTCGTCGATGGCCTGGAGCAGTTCGGTGGTGCGGTCGGTCGAGTGGTTGTCCACCACGATGACGTTGTATTTGAACGTCGCCTTTTGTGCCAGCGCACTCTTCACTGCGTCGGCGATGGTCTTCTCCCTGTTTCTCACGGGTATTACCACCGATGCCTCGGTGGCGAAGTCCTGCTCGTTGAAGTCGGGCGTGGCGTAGTGCGACGTGTCGATGCGCGCGCCGATGGCCTCAAGATGGGCTGTGGCGGCCTGCTCCATTTCCACCTGCACCTCGCGGTTGGCCGGGTTCACGTAGTCAAACTGCTTCTCGCCGCTTGCCCTCAGGTCGGTCTCCTCCTCTGTATATAGGTATTCGTTTAGGTGGAACACTGTTCCCCGTCGGCTCAGAAACAGCCGCAGGTCATACAGTCCGGCATATTGGTATTGCGCGGCTGTGGCCTGCGAGGCATAGCTGCGCAGCAGGTCGCCCCTTACGAGCAGCAGCGAGCCGAAGTCGAAGTCGTCGCGTATGCTGCCCTCCTGGTAGTCGATGGTGGGGTGGGGCTTGCGCTCTCCGCCGGTGGTGGCGTAGTGGTCGGCATACACCAGAGCCGCGCCCGAGTCGTTGGCCACGCGCACGAGCCTCTCCAGGGCTGTCTGTCCGAGCACTATGGGCGTGGGCTTGGTGATGAGCAGTGCGTAGTCGGTCACCGACTTCCGTGCCATGGCGGTTATGGCGGCGGTGCTTGTCGGCCTGTCGGCCACTATCGTTTGGCTGTCACCGCCGCAATCGTCGGCCTGTGGCACAATCCGGCATATGTTTCTCGTCAGGTTGCTGTCGTGCAGCGTGTCCACCAGCGTCTTGTTGCCGTCGCGGTCGCCGCATACTATGAAGCAGTCTATCTTTTGTATCATTGGCTTGTCGTTTTTCTGATGATGGGTGTGCCGCCAAGTGGCGGTGCTTATCTTAGGTTATGCAAAGATAGTCAAAAACAAGAAAATACGCAAAGGCTATGGGTCGTTCCGCCTTGCGTCACAGCAGCATTACGATGCTGCCGGCCGTTATCAGCAGTGCGCCAGCCACCACCTTCGCGCTCACAGGCTCTTTGAGCAGCAGAAACGACAGGCCGATGGTTATCACCACGCTGAGCTTGTCGATGGGAGCCACCCGCGACACCGCGCCCGTTTGCAGAGCCTTGAAGTAGAACAGCCACGACGCGCCCGTGGCCGCCCCTGACAAGAGCAGAAACAGCCACGTGTGGGCGCTGACCACCTTGATGCCGCTTGCCTTGCCCGTGGCCAGCACAATGCCCCACGTCAGCGCCAGTATCACGGCGGTGCGTATGGCCGTGGCCAGATTGGAGTCGATGTCTTTCACCCCTACTTTGGCGAAGATTGCCGTGAGAGCGGCAAAGAAGGCTGACAACAGTGCGTAATATTTCCACATGATTATATATGTAGAGGGCGGTCGCCTGTGCAACCGCCCTCGCGCCTTAGAAACTTATTGTTGCGGCTTTGGCCTTGGCCTCGCCAAACTCGGTGATTATTCGCTGCATTATCGTGCCAACAGGCTCAATGGCCTTTATGGCCGATGCTATCTGTCCTATCTCCACCTCGCCGCCGTCGGTGTCGTCACCGAATATGCCGCGCTTCGACGCCGCCTGACCCAGCAGCTGGCGCAGCTCGTCGGCGTCGGCCCCACGGCCTTCGGCCTCGGCTATCTGCGCATACAGCGCGTTCTTCACCAGTCGGGTGGGGGCTATCTTCTTCAGACAGAGCATCGTGTCGCCCTCGGCGAGCGACGTGCAGCGGCTCTTGAAGGCGTCCGACGCCGAACTCTCTTCGGCCAGGGCGAACACCGTGCCTGCCTGTATGCCGTCGGCTCCAAGACACATGGCCGCCATCATGGCCTGGCCACTGGCTATGCCGCCAGCCGCCAGCAGGGGCAGACTCGTGGCCTTGCGCACTTGCGGAATCAGAGCCATCGTGGTGGTCTCCTCGCGCCCGTTGTGGCCGCCGGCCTCGAAGCCCTCGGCCACAACGGCGTCAACTCCGGCCTCCTCGCACTTGGCGGCAAACTTGCTGCTCGACACCACGTGGGCCACCTTGATGCCCTCGGCCTGGAGCCTTGCGGTATATTTCTTTGGACTGCCGGCCGAGGTGAACACAATCTTCACCCCTTGGCTTATCAGCGTGTCGATGAGCTTGTCTATCTCGGGATATAGCAGCGGCACGTTCACGCCCCACGGCTTGTCGGTGGCGGTCTTCATCTTGGCGATGTGCTCAACCAGCGTCTCGGGGTGCATCGACCCCGCGCCGAGCAGTCCCAGTCCGCCGGCGTTGCTCACGGCTGAGGCCAGCCGCCAGCCGCTGCACCACACCATTCCGCCTTGCACTATAGGATATTGTATGCCGAAAAGCTCGCAAATTCTGTTTTTTGTCTCCATGATTGTCGTCTTGTTTTTTTTATTGGTTTATGTTTTGTGCTATGTCTTGGCAAAGTGCTTGCCTATCCAGTCGTTTTGGCCTTTGCCGCCACAAAGATACCTTTTTTGAACCTAATGCACAAGCGTTGGGCGGCTTTTGGTGTGGTGACAGGGCTGATTGGTAGTGTGCCGATGGTGGGCTTTGTCGTGCCGAGGAGGTCTCGTTGCCGCGCCAAGTGTGGCGCATTCTTCTCTTACACCAACTGAAGTAAGCTCTTACACCAGCTGAAGTAAGAGCTTACACCAATTGGAGTAAGAGCTTACTTCGGCCGATGTGAGCCAACTTTGGGCGGCATTCGCGACGAATGTCCACCGCTCCTGAGGCTACAAATGCCTGTTGCACGGGAGACAGTTCAGTCCCGCCACTTGTGAGAAATAATTGGAATGGCAAGATGAAAAAAGACAATGTATGGCGCAAAATCAAATAATTCATCGTATCTTTGCGACATAATTGCCCACTACGGCCAAGGGTGGGCGATGGATATGAAATAAACATACGTGTGCAAGACTGCCATGTTTGAAACAAGGATATATGATAAAGGTTATGCACAACAGGGACATGCTTCATGGACTTCCGCATCCGTCATGCACGGTTGCAGCAAGTGACATAAAGTAGAAAGCGGATATGACGCAGGATTGCTCGGATTCACCTTCTACAGCCGACGTAAGCAGCCGCTTACCAAAGGGCATCCACGTAGTCGGGACTGAAAGACTTTCGGTTCCGAGAGTAGAAGGAACATCCCTGCGCGAACCGCCAGCCGACCCCGGCGACACCCCCAAAAAAGCCGACCCCGCAACCTTGCCCACCTCCTGGAGCTATCTCCTTATTCTTCATCAGGCCGCAAAAAGCCTGCACAGGTGGCTCGAACGCTACAACGCCGGCCTGGGGGCCACGGCCAGACAGCCATTCTTCGTCCACCAGACCTACCGCTATTCTTATAAGGACAGAGCGCGGCAGCAAGGCGTTAAGAAGGTGCTGGAGCCTACCGTCAGCGGACTCGTGTTCCTGCAGGGCACCGTCAAGTCAACCCAAGCCTTCTTGGCGGAGTATTTTCCACAATACCATTTGGTCAACGACTGCAGCAAGGGGCGGCCGGCTTCCATAGCCGACTCCACCATGCAGCCCTTCATGAACATGATGAGGGCCCACCCCGAGCAGGTCACGTTCCTGCGCGCCCCCTTCGAGAAGTTCGCCAAGGACCACGTCAGGCTGCGTGTACTCACAGGTCCGTTCAAGGGCTACGAGGGCTACATCGTCCGCATCGACCGCGACCGTCAGCTCGTCTTCGACTTCGGCGGCTATGCCGTCGCCATCCGTGGCGTACACAATGAGGATTTCGAAGTGGTCGAATAAATAGGTGCAATTTTCCTCCACGCTGATCTCGCAAATACCGCAGATGGCCATCGCACTTATTCGTGCTATTCGTGAAATCCGTGTTCAGAAAACATTGGGATATCCGTGTTATCCTTCCGTCGCCGACCAGGCGACATCCGTGTAATCCGTGTAATCCGTGATTTCCGTGTTCGAAAGAGCGAAAAAATCTGTGCCATCTGTGTAATCTGTGGGAGACTTTTCTTCGCCGGCCAGGCAATGTCAATGAATGTCATGTTTGGAAAACCGCCAGAGTGCAAAACTGTTAAAATGTAGCGGATGCTTGGCTATGTGAACGGAAAAACGTACTTTTGAATCGTAACGCCTTCAACAAAAGAATACATATGAACACGATAACATTGGACAATGGGACATATAATGCCATTGCACACTATGCAAAGCTCAATGGCATCAGTATTGCCGACGCATTGAAAGTCAGCGTGAGAGCCTTGCTCGAAAACTTCAATGCCGATACTAAAAATGCCTATTACATATCTCCGAAAGTGAAAGCTTTGGAGACAGGGTTCAAATGCCCAAAGGGATTGTCCCACGACTATAAGGTGGAAATGTCTGATGCCTTGACAGAGAAATATCTATGAGGATATTCTTGGATACGAATGTCTTGATTGACTTTATCTTGGAGAGGCCGCCGTTCTATCCTGCTGCAGCCATGATAGTCTCATGTGCTGTAGACGGGAAGGTGGCGCTCAGCGTCTCCTCGATGTCTGTTGTGACATCAAAGTTCATATGTGTTGACCGTTGCAAAATGCCGCAGGAAACGTTTATGAGGAAAATGGATTTCCTTAGGGATGTAATCGACGTGTGTTCGGTTGACGCCACCGATGTCTTCCGTTCTTACGATGCCCAATGGAAGGATTTTGAGGACGGCGTCCAATATTATGCAGCCATAAGGTGTGGCGCAGACTATGTGGCTACAAGAAACGAAAAGGATTTCGAGGCAGATGAAATTCCTGTCCTCTCAGTTGACGATATGTGCAGGCTTCTGCGGAAAGAAATTCTGTAGACCCACAGATTGCCCATCGCCCTTATTCGTGAAATCCGTGTTCAAAAATAGACCGCCACACAAGTTGTAAAGTCGGGAAAAAGAAGTACTTTTGCAGAAACGCATACATTAACACAGCGGAGGACGAGATATGATATATGTGGCAAACCCACTTTATGATGCCGTGTTCAAATACCTGATGGAAGACGACCGCATCGCCAAGACCATCCTGTCGGCATTGCTTAAGAAGCGAGTGGCCGACGTGAAGATACGCCGCAACGAGTATGCCAACCTCACCCGTTGCGAGTCAATCTCCATGTTCCGCATCGACTTCGCCGCCACAGTGCTCGACGAGGACGACACCCAGCACCTCATGCTCATAGAGCTGCAGAAGACATGGCTACCCACTGAGACGCTGCGCTTCCGCCGCTACCTCGCCTTGCAGTACAACAACGAGGAGAACATGCTCAAGGACGACCGGCGGCAGTATGCCCTGCCCATGGTGGCCATCTACCTTCTTGGCCATTGCGTGGGTCATGTGGAGGCCCCCATCGTTTACGTCAACCACCAAGCCTACGACTACGACGGCAAAATTGTTGAGGCAGGCATGCCCGACCCCTTTGTCGAGAGCCTGCAGCACGACAGCATAATAGTTCAGATACCGCTTCTTCATGGCAGGGTCAACAACCGGCTGGAGAAGGTGCTCAGCGTGTTCGACCAAGCCAAGGTGGCCGACAACAAGAAGGTGGTCAAGGTCGACGAGCGCCAGTTTGAGGGCGACACAGACATGGAGTACCTCGTCCGCCGCCTGCAGTCGGCGGCCGCCGACCCCGACATGCGCTACCAAATGAACGTCGAGGACGAGTATTTCAGGGAGCTTGAGGGACGTGACACCCTGATCATGGAGAAAGACAAGAAAATCGAGGAGAAGAACAGGAAAATCGAGGAGAAGAACAGGAAGATCGAGGAGAAAGACAAGAAGATCGAGGAGAAGAATAAGAAGATCGAGGAGAAGAACAAGAAGATCGAGGAGAAGAACAAGAAGATCGAGGAACAGAACCATATGCTCCGTTCCATGATACATGGCATGATGGCAAATGGCATGTCGGTTGAGGCTATAGCCAAGATGCTCGGCAGGTCTGAGGATGACGTTAGGGCGATGTCTTAATGCATTCTATGTTCTCCCACACAGATACGCAGATTCACAGAAAAGATTCGCATTTATTGCCTTTCCCTTCTATCGCCGATAAGGCGTAATTCGTGTAATTCGTGCTATTCGTGTTCAGAAAATAAAGGAATCTGTGTTATCCTTTCGTCGCCGATCAGGCGGCTCCGTGTAATCTCAAATATGATGGACATCAATGATTAACCCAGATATGGAAAACGACAAGCGCAAGGCATTGCGCCAGAAGATGATATCCCAGTTGGAGGAGCAATTGGGGAGAAGTCAGAACCCCGAGGACGATATGTTCTACCATCATCCGTCCGAGGACAGGATAGTCCTCTCCCACGCCCTATTTTGGACGATGACCGCCACCGTCCATGGCAAGATAGGCAAGGAGAAATACCTGTTGCTCCTCCGCCAGTATCAAGAAGAGATGCTTGAGGCATGGCTCACGGAGTCGCCCGACTTTCCCAACCTCCTGCATTACTGCAATGTCATCTACAACACCCTCCCAGTGATTCTGCAAGGAGCCTATAATTTCAGCGTCGACAAGGATGCCCGCCGACTTGGCGCCATTTGCGTCGTGGCTGGAGGCTATGGTGGCGACATGCCCGACGACCAGGCCAACGAGTTGCTTGACGACATCGACTTCTTCTACAACCGTGTGAAGTGCCGCAAGATAGAACGCTTGCTGCCAACCTTGAATAAGTTGGTGGTTGCGGAGCAAAAGGCTTGGATGGGACTGGTGTGACAACGTGTGTGACTTTTCATCGCCGACCAAACGGTGTTCCGTGCATTCCGTGATTTCCGTGTTCGAAAGAAGCAAGGAAACCGTGTGCGACTTTCCGTTTAAGTTCCGTTTAAGTTCCGCGGATTATACAATCCTGTCCGCCGACTACCGGCTCTTCCTCGACCTTGCCGAGCAAGGCATTAAATCCCACACCGCCAAGCAGCTCCGCATGATGGAGCTGGCCAAGTGGATCATGGGCGAAAGATAGGCAAACTTTCTTTCTCCCCTTGTTTATATTCAAAAGGAATTGGTTAGGGAAAAATCCGCAAAACTTTAGTATCTTTGCATCATGAACCTCAAGTTGTTGATTATAACAACATCAGCCAAGCAGGTCACATGCCTGCCCATGCCACCTGACCCTCAAAGCATATTCGAATGAAAGAATTTATAACTATTAAGAATTTTGGCCCATTAAGTGACATAGAGAATCTTGAAATCAAGCAATTCACATTACTTATAGGCGAATCGGCAAGTGGCAAGAGCACCTTGATGAAGGTGGTCAGCATGATGCGATATCTATACAAGATGGCAAACATCCGGTCTTACTTGTATTGGTCTAAGATTACAAGGTCGCCATTCAGAATACGTCTGGACTCAATGCTCAAACGCCAGGGAATGAGCAAGATGCTTACAAAAGACAGCTTAATAGTATATCGAGTGGAGATGGGTGATGGGAAAGAATATAATATCCGCATTGAAAACAGGAAACTTCAGAAAACAGGGATTATTGACCAAAGAGATTTAACGTTCACCAAAGTCTCGTTCATTTCTGAAAACAGGAATATCATTCCCACATGGGCACAAACATCATGGAAAAACAAGGGAGCTACTCTTGGATTTTATTTTCATGAGACAAATGATGATTTTGGAAGTGCTTCTGTAGGAGAGAAGGAGATTTCATTGGATTTTGTAGGTATGAGAATGCTTATTACTCATCCCAAGGGAAAGCCCACACGCTACCAAATTCTTCCTAATGACAATCGCCATCCCGCCATTGAATTGACAGAAGCCTCTTCTGGCATACAGACATCTGCACCACTTGCCTTAATCGTGGATTACTTTGCAAAGGATTTTTCCTTTAAGGATGCCTTCAATCGTTCCGTGATGAGTTACCTCTATGAAATGGAAAACCTGAGCAAATTTAAGGCCGTAAGCGAACCTACAGCACTGCCTAAGAGATTGGATGTGCATTTAGAGGAACCTGAATTGAGCCTTTTTCCTGATGCACAGTGCAAACTCATTGAAAACATAATATATACAGCCTTGCATGCTGAGAGTGACCGCACAATAAGCATTATATTTGCAACTCACAGTCCATACATACTGAATTACATTAACATCATGCTTAACCAAAACAAACAGGGAAGAGCAAAATTGTCCAATAGCAACACTGCAATTTATGGAATTCATGAAGGTAGTGCGATGAATTTGATAATGAAAGATGAAAGAGGTCGTGACATTGCCGACACTCTGGATCTTACAGAAATGATGAGTGCCATATATAACGAATATACTGAGCTGACAAATGATTGACACGCTGCTTAAGAAAGATTTGCCACAGGCTTACGGTTTGACTCGCCCTGAGGTGCTGTTGCAGTATAGCCAATTTTCTGGTACATTTGAGTTGGGAGACAGCAAACCCTGTTCAGACTGTGAGATGCCGCAGAGAAATGATTGCAATCTGAAAATGATGCGAATCAATGCTTCAAATTATGTCGTAACAGTTGTAGAACACGAGAACTATGTCAATCAATTCAATGGAAGAAGGTTTGCTGAAGGTAAAAGGTGTGATTACATGATGTTTGACGAACAGACGCAACATAAAATTGCCTTCTGCGACTTGACTTGTGATTCTGAAAAGCATGTTCTCAAAAAGCAAGAACTTGTGCATAAACAAGTATGCGATTCCTTAAAACGTTTCTTGGACAAACCTTGCGGAAAAGAGTTTATAGACGGGTTCACAGAGAAGATATTGATATTCGGGCGCAGAGACCGTGGTGTGGATTCGGCTGAAAAACCTATAAAAGGTAATGTGAAAGGCAATATGCAGGTATTTCTGACCAACCCTTTCAGCAAATCCAAAATACTTGAATCGAAAGAAGTCATAGGCGAAACGAATGTCACTTTTCTCATTGTCAATTACCCAAAATCTTATGTGTGGTAATTTAGTGTAAAGTCCCATCGTCCTGCGTCAGCGAGCCAGACGCAGATTATATATTCTTACCATCGCCGAGCAGGCGGCATTCCGTGAAATTCGTGTGCGAAGCCCCTCCCATATCTCTCACAGATGGCTACCGCCTTTATTCGTGCTATTCGTGCTATTCGTGTTCAGAAAGCAAGAGGACAGTGTACTATTTCCGTTTAAGTTCCGTTTAAGTTCCGCGGATTATTTCTTTCTATTCGCCGACCTGGCGGCGTTCCGTGCGTTCCGTGATTTCCGTGTTCGAAAGAGACAAAGAATCCATGTGTGACTTTCCGTTTATAGTCAAAAGGAATTGGTTTGGGAAAATCCTCCAAATTTTAGTATCTTTGCAT
>CAVKUV010000075.1:0-12389 GCA_963659505.1 Lachnospiraceae bacterium | reverse complement strand
CGCAAAGAAAGCTTGCTTTCAATTTGCCGAGTGCAGCTTATCTTATGCAAAGATAGTAAAATTGTTTGAACATTTCAGAAACCTACATGAAAAGAGAGGACTTGGCAAGGAAGAAGTCCAACAACAAAGGTGCTTTAAACCATTTTCGCTCCCCTTCCGTACGTGCCTCCTCAAAGTAGAAAAAGGATATGGGAGAAAACGGCATGTCCCATTTTCTCCCATATCCTTATATATCAGCCAATGTCGCCATTGCTTAATCCATGCGGCATAAGGCGTGCATCTTACAGGTTGAGCGACTTCTTTATAGCCTCAATCTTGTTTTCGGCATCAGTCATGCAACGCTCGTAGCAGCCAGCGCACTTCATGGTCGGGTCTTTCACCTCTATATAGAACTTTATCTTGGGTTCCGTTCCCGATGGGCGTACGCTCACCTTGGTGCCATCGCCGCAGAACCACTGCAAAACATTGCTTGTGGTTGGCATATCCAACTTTTCGGTTGTGCCGTCGGCATTGGTCTGCACCAGTGTTTGGTAGTCTTTCCACACTGTTATTTCGCTGCCTCCAAGCTCTTTCGGCGGATTAGCGCGGAAATCAGCCATCATCTGCTTAATCTCGTCGGCACCCGTCTTACCAGGCTTCACCACATTGACGGTGAATTCCCTGGAAAAGCCATACTCCATATAGATGTTCATGAGCAAGTCGTAGAGGCTCTTGCCGTTGTCTTTCGCATAAGCGCAAATCTCGGCGAGCAGCGAGCAAGCCGATACGGCATCCTTGTCGCGCACGAAATCCTGTGCGAGGAAGCCATAGCTCTCCTCTCCACCGCCGATGTATTGCTGTTTACCCTCTGAAAGGGCTATCTCGCGTGCTATCCACTTGAATCCAGTGTAGCAGTCGCGCATCTCTATGTTTTGCTTTTCGGCTATTTTGCGTATCACCTCGGTCGTGACGATGGTCTTCACGATAAAGTCGCCATCTTTCATCAGTCCCTTTGCCTTGCGGTTGGTTATTATGTACCACAGGAAAATGAGACACGTCTGGTTGCCATTGATGAGCACCCACTCACCCTTGTCGTTCTTGCAGGCCATGCCCACGCGGTCGGCGTCGGGGTCGCTGGCCATCACGATGTCGGCATCGATGGCCTTTGCATCGCGCAGGGCAAGGGTCAGAGCCTCGCCATTTTCGGGGTTGGGTGACACCACGGTGGGGAAGTCGCCGCTCTTCACCATCTGCTCTTCCACACAGTGTACATTCTCGAAGCCCCATAGCTTCAGCGACTGGGGAATGAGCATCATGCCCGTTCCATGCAACGGAGTGTACACAATCTTCAGGTCTTTCTGCCGCTTGATGGCCTCGGGGTCTATGCAGATGTCCTTTATCTTGCTGAGGTAGATGTCGTCTATATCCTTGCCGATGATTTGAATGAGGCTCTTGTCACCTTCAAACTTCACGTCCTCAACCTTCACTTTGTTCACTTCGTCGATTATTCCGGTGTCGTGTGGTGCGAGCACTTGTGCCCCGTCTTCCCAGTAGGCTTTGTATCCGTTGTACTCACGTGGGTTGTGGCTTGCAGTGACATTCACGCCAGCCTGACACTTCAGGTATCTGATGGCAAACGAGCACTCGGGCGTGGGGCGCATGTCGTCAAACAAGTAAGCCTTGATGCCGTTTGCCGAGAAGATGTTGGCCACTGTCTCGGCGAAGAGGCGGCTATTGTTGCGGCAGTCGTGGCAAACAACGACAGAGATGTCGCTGCGGTCGGCGAAGTTCTTCTTCAAGTAGTTGGCAAAGCCCTGTGTGGCCATGCCCACCGTGTATATGTTCATGCGGTTGCTTCCTGCGCCCATTATGCCGCGCAGTCCACCAGTTCCAAACTCCAAGTCTTTGTAGAAGCTCTCGATGAGGTCGGTCTTGTCTTGGGCTTCAATCATTTCCCTCACTGCCGTCTGCGTCTCCTTGTCGAAAGCAGGGCTTAGCCATTGCTTTGCCTTAGCCTCACACTGGGCTATAAGCTGCGTGTTATTTTCCATAATTATTCAGTTTAAAAGTTGGATTTCATCCTCCGTTTGTATGCTCACAAAGGTAATAAATTAATCTTAAACCGACAGTCCTGCACGTTCTTTTTCGTTTTTTTAGCACAAAACGCTGCAAAGCCAGCACGTTAATTTAATGTAATAATAATAACGCTATTTCCATTACATTATATATAATGACTAAATTTGTCACCAAGAAGTCGTCTAAACTTTTATGAAATTCAAGATTTGCCTTTATTTTTGAGGCGATTTTTAAACTTGAAGAGGGAGTGTGGCGAGCTACACGACCGATGAAAAGTCGTTACGGCCAAAAAGGGAAACAGATATATAATATATACAAAAGGAATGGAAACAAAACGGATTTTGACACTCGCAGTGTTGGCGACACTTGTCGGCAATGCTACTTTCGCTGCCAAGATAACAAAGGATGAGGCCAAAGCTATCGCCTCAAAGTTCTTCACTGGCAATGGCACCGCACTAAAAAAGGCCGCTTCGGCTGATGCCGCACTGACACTTGCCGGATACTCAACGGGCTACTACGCCTTCAACCGTGGCGCGTCGTCGGGCTTTGTGATTGTGGCCGCCGACGACAGGGCCGCATCACAGGTGTTGGGATATGCCGACGAGGGAACAATCGACATGGACAACCTGCCCGCAAACCTGGCGTGGTGGCTGTCGGAATACGACCACCAGTTGGCCGATGCCGCCGCATCGCAAGCTGTGAAGAAGACCACAGCCGACTCCAGCCGCACGGAGATTGCCCCAATGGTGACATCCATGTGGGATCAAGACAGCCCATACAGCGATCTCTGCCCCACTGTGGGCTCCACTGTTTGCCCCACGGGCTGCGTGGCAACGGCCATGGCGCAAATAATGTATTTCCACAAATGGCCACTGCAAGGCACTGGTTCAAACTCTTACTCATGCAACGGCAAGGTCATTTCTGTAGACTTCAGCCAAAACACCTACGACTGGGCTTCGATGACCGACAGATACAACAGCAAGAGCACCGACGAGTCGAAAGCGGCAGTGGCTCGACTGATGTACGATGCTGGCGTGTCGGTGAACATGGCCTACTCAGCGCAGAGCAGCGGGTCATCTACTTATTATGTGCCAGAGGCTCTGATTGAGCATTTCGGCTACGACAAGGCCACAAGGTGTCTGTATCGCGACTACTACAGCTATGCTGACTGGAGCGGCATCATCTACGACGAGCTTGCAGCGTCGCGCCCAGTGTACTATTCAGGAGTGAACACATCGGCCAACACCGGCCACGCCTTTGTGTGCGACGGCTACCGCGACGGCTACTTCCACTTCAACTGGGGATGGAGCGGCATGAGCAATGGCTACTTCATGCTCTACGCACTGTCGCCCAACCAACAAGGTACGGGCGGAAGTTCGGGTGGCTACAACAGTGGCCAACAAATAATCGTTGGTATACAGAAAAAGCTCGACAACTCCACAACAGTGCCTTTGTTCTACAACGACACTCCGTTTAAGACCAACACCAGCACAGCCTCGTTCAGTCAGAGCGTGGTGTTCACGGGCCGCTTCCTCAACTATGGCTCCTACACAAGTGCCGTGGCACTTGGCCTAATGGCCATCAGCGAGACTGGCGACACCACATGGCTGGCTGGAAGCAACGGCAGCTATCAGTCGGGCTATGGCACGTCGCGCATGAGCATAAGCATGGCGCAGTTCCCAAAGGCCGAAGGCAAGTATGATGTATATCCGGCCTACCGCGATGTGGCCACGGGGCAATGGTACAAGATGCAGACATACAACTCTTACCAAAGCCACATGACAGCCACGGTGAGCGACAACGCCATCGACTTCAGTTCACCTGTTGTGGAAGCCTCAAAGCTATCGGCCGACGACTTCGCCGCAACATCGGTGATGTATGCATATAAGAAATTCACCGCAAAGGCATCTGTGACCAACACTGGAGGCGACTATGTGGGTAGTCTGAAAGTGGTGTTCGCCAAGCCTGGCACAACAAATATAGTGCAGATCACAGCGAGCCAAAGCGTATCGATAGACAAGGATATGACCATGCAGCTCGACCTCTCGGGCACAACGCCTGCTGATGCCGGAACATACGAAATGTGGCTGATTGACGACGACGAAAACCAAGTGAGCCAGAAAGACACCGTGACAGTGGCCGAAGCCCCCACGGGAGCAATGGCTCTGACGCTGACCAACAAGCTGGCGATAGCCCATCCTACGGCAGTGTCGGCCGACAACATCGACATCTCGGCAAACATAAGGTGTACGTCAGGTTTCTATGCCGACCAGGTTGTTCTCGCATTCTTCAAGAATAGCGAAACGTCAACGACAACCATGCTATACCAAAACCTCATAGCCGGTGCCGGCGACAATGTAACGGTCAACTTCAATGGTTCTCTGCCCACAGCCGAGGTTGGCGACCGCTACACCGCTTGTGTCTATTACCTCAGGAACAATGGATGGCAAACATTGCCGGCCATAGGCAGCAACTACAACCAGGTGACATTCACCATTGGCAGTCTCACGGGCATCGACACTGTCAACGGGGCGACGGCCAGCGGCGACCTGCTGATATACAATGCTTCGGGTGTGCTTGTGGCTCGCCAAAAGGGAGCTTCAGCCGACTTGACCTCTCTCCCCAAGGGTCTGTATATTGTCAAACAGGGCAACCGCACGGTGAAGATGAGCAACTGATAGGTTGTTTGCCACGACATTCAAGACAAACAACGTAGAATAAACAAGAAAGTGGTAGGCGCAGCGGAAACGTTGCATCTACCACTTTCTTTTATGATTATCCCTTAAGTACCGTCACAAAGTACGATTCGCGTCCCTTCACTTTATCAAGTATTTCATGCCGTCGCAGATGTACAGCCCCTTCTCGGGACGGTCAACGGCCACTCCGTCAATAGTGTACCATTGTCCATTGGCGGCAATACTCTTTGTAGCGCCCTTTATGCCAGTGGTCGTGTCGGGCGAAGCCTTCACCACCTTTGTGTCGCCAACCACCGACTCCGGCAGGCGCAGATAGGCCGTTCCTGCGGCTAAAGTGGTCGATGTGGTGAGCGCATGGAAATCAACGCTTCCATTTTCCGGTTTCAGCGTGAAGTTGGTGCAAGTAGTCGTGCCAATCGTCTCAGTCGGGTTTACGGTTGTATCCGTGGGCACGGCTACAAGCAAGTTGATTGGATAGGTCTCAGAGGTGACAACCTCCTTTGCCCCGACGAGACTCTCCTCGCCGATTATCACCACGCCTGTGTTGGCCGGTATGGTGTCAATCTGCTGCAACATGACAGCCTCGTTGACCTTGTCGTAGCCAACAGGCACATAAGCCTTAATCATGTCGGCGTGCGACTTAACCTCGCAAGCCTTTGTGCTGCTGAACACCACTTTGCGGTCGGCCCCGACGAGTATCTGCACATATGGCGACACCACATCGACGCTATACACATAGATGGCGCCGCCATTGGAGTGGAACACGAGGTCAACAGGCTCCGAGAGCGACTCCTTCACACGCCACGTGTTGGTGACCTTGTCGGTTGACTTCACACCACCGCTCACCAGTTCCAGTTTGTCTCCGCTGTCGGTGGTCAGTCCGCGCTCGCCCTTGGCCGAAGCCGTGACGATGGTCACAGTCTGGCCGGGGCTTACCTTGGGAATGGTGAGATACAGGTTGTCGCCGTAGAAGCAGAGATACTTGCCTGGATTGATGATGATGCGGTTGCCCGAACCACACTTGAAGTACAGTCCCTTGGTTTCAGGAAACACATAGCCGCCCGTGGTGGAAAGCTCCTGGTTGGCCGACATGACTTGCGAGTAGCGATAGCCAAGCGACTGGAACTTTGCCCAGCGGCTGTCGCTGGTCAGCGAGTCAACCGACGCATCGCTCCACGCCTTGGTGAAGTCCCAAGCACGCTCGGCATCCACATTCAGCGTGTCGCTTGCCGTTGGCACATGCGGTTTCTTCACGTCCAATGGTTGTCCGTCAACGAGTTTCAGTGTCACAAGCTGATTGTACATCATCTTGCCGAGATACTCCGTCCATGCAGAGTCGAAGTGCAGGGCATCGGAGCGCAATTGGGCGTCACTCATGTCGATGCAGTACACGTTGGGCAGTTCTTCCGCCACCTGCTTCTGAGCCTTCTCCACGGCACTGTTGTACTGCTTGCTTGAGTGCGACACGGTGCCGAATATGAATGGCAGAGTCTTGTCCTTCTCCTTTCCAGTCAAGGCATACACGGCATTGCGCATATAGACAATCATGTCCTTGAAATTCTTGTAGTAGTGGCCACTCTGGCTTCGGTCGCTCTCGCCCTGATGCCACATTATGGCCTTTACATCATATCCTCCGTCAATCTTGGCGAGAGTGGTGTTGGCGCAGTCGGCCAAGCCCTCGGTGAGCGACTTTGTGAGCGATTTGCCCGTGTTGATGTCGCCACGGTAGGCGTTGTTGGCGGCAATCCACACCGAGTCGGCACACCATACTGGCAAGTGGCTGTATGTGGCGGCGGTGTCGATGGCGGTGCCACCATAGGCGCACTTCACGGAATAGAAGTTGGACTGCGTGGCCTGGTCGATGAAGTAGTTTGTCACGTCGCAGAAGGCGAAGCGTCCGGAGCGGTCTTCAAACGTACGACTGCCGAAAGTGCCATCGCTCGAACTTGTCACGTTGGCGAAGCGCAGGTGCTTGTAGCCATTCTTCATGTATGAGGGCAACTTGCTCACATACTCTCTGCCATCGGCATTCGATTGTCCTGCCGTGATGTAAACTGGGGCTTGCGCAAAGGCGTTGATGCCCATGAGCAACATTGAGGCCAATGCTGCTGAAAGTCTTTTTTTTGTCATAAAATCGATATTTGGTAGTAAGCTAAGGAAAGGTAGGGAAAGCGGCTTCCGCCTGTTAGGGAAGCCAGTTTCCCTACCTTTTATAATAGAGGGATGGGATGTCCTGCCATCATTTTATTATTTAGTAGTCTGCCTATATCATTGCGGCAGGACTACCCCACCCTTTGCATGTGCTGCGTGCGGTTACTTCTTGACCACCTTGTGTCCGTTCACCACATAGACGCCACGCGACAAACCGTCGAGAGCCTTGCCATAGGCCACATTGTCGCGCACGAGAATGCCGTCGGTAGTATAGACATCGACAATGGTGTCGTCGGCAATCACGGTGCTTATGGCCGTGGCCTCGCTTACGGTGAGCACACCCTCGGAAAGCAGCCGCGAGTCGTCCCACTTGACATCAGTATTCCCAGGAGCCACGGTCTTTATGATGTAGCTGCCGCTCTGTGTTCCAGTGCCATTGAATATGGTGAGTGTCTCGCCAGCCTCAAGAGTGCGGCTTGCGTCAACGTTGATCAAGATGGTGTCGTTGGCGTGCGTCACCGTTCCGCCAAACTTGAACTTGTCGTTAGTGGCTGCTCCACTCGTGTTTTTGCCCGCTTTCACGAGCAGAGTACTGCCCTCTTGCAGCGTCACGGTGCCAGTAGTCTTTAGCGTGCCATAGCTCAGAGTGCCAGCGGCAAGCGTTCCGCCCTTCTTTACAGTCACCCATGCGGCACAACCACTGCCACGCAGTGTTCCGCCATTGTTCACGGTAATCGTTCCCGATGTCAGAGGCGTGGGGTTCGACGATACCGTGGTGTTGCTGAGTGTCAACGTTCCGCCATTCACCTCTATGTTCGATGTGCTTCCGTTGGTGTAGAGAGTCCATGTGCCTGTGCCTTGCTTCTTGACAGACTTGGCCTTGAGCAGACCCCTGTAGGTGGCGTCGGCATTGTTGAAGCCCACCTCATAGGAGTCGGACGCATTGCCAAGCGTGCAGTCTGTGGCGGTAGAGCTTACAGAGCCAATCTTGGTGGTTACTGACTCCTGGTCGCCCGACCCAGACTTGTGGTGTCCCATGTAGCTGGCGGCATCCATAACCACAGCCACCTGCGACATATCCTTCACGCCACTCATCAGTCGGAAGTTGCCTCCCTGCACATTCAGTGTTCCTTCAAAGGCCGAGAAGTCGGAGCCGATGTCGCTGCGCACACCGTCAGACGATATGGTCAGTGTGCCATTGCCCATGAAGCTGCCGTTTATCCTGCAACGCTTAGAACTTATGATCTTGGCGTTTGCGCCATCAGGCACCGTTGTCTTGTAGGTGTATTCGGGTATGGTGCTCATGCTATTGTTGGCTATCATCTCTATCTCGCCGCCCTCAAATAGCAGAGGCGAACTCTTCTTTCCGAAAGTAGACTGCCAGTCGCCCTGCGACACCTTGCCTTGGCGCATTATCAGTCCGCTGAACGAGTTGGTGCCGGCATAGTTGAAGTTGAGCTGGCCCGCGCCAGTCTTCACGAGATAGCCGTTGCCTTTTACAATGCCTTTGAGCGATACCGACCCCTTGCTGTTGGCCACGTTGATGGTTGCCGTGTCGCTCACAGTGACGATGCGGTCGGTTGCCATGTTGTAGGCATCCACCTTCAGTGTTCCGCCGCCGTTTATCTGCAAGTTGCCCTCTTTGGCGGTGGCTGCGCCCAATGCGCTCTTCACACCACCGTCGGTCAGGTTGGTCACGGTGAGTGTTCCGCCGTTGATGATGGTTGCCCCAGTGTAGTCGCTGTTGGCCAGGTCCATCTTCACCTCGCCCTTGCCGTTCTTGGTCACGCCGCCTTCGCCACTAATGCCGCCTTCGCCAGAGAAGGTGTAGGTGCCGTTGTCGAAGTCGAACGTCACGCCCTTGGTCACCACGAGGTCGTTGACGGTGATGTTGCGGTTGCCCGACTGGTCGTCAAACACCACCTTGTCGTCGGTGACGAATGGAGTGGCGGCACCTCCAGCATTGAAGTTGCTGCTCTTGTAGTCCCAAATGTTGTTGTCGCTGCCAGTCCACACTACGTTCTCCTGTGGAGCGCGTGTGCCGTTGATGTCGAGAATGAGCTTCTTGTCGTCTACCCTAAAGTCGTAGTTGATGCCGTCGAGACCGCGGCTCTTCAGGTTCTCAACATTGACCGTGAGGTTGCCGCTGCACTCGGCAATGACATAGCTGCCCTCGGCAATCTTGGCATCGCCAACAGTTTCAACCGTGATTGTGTTCACGCCATCGAAGGTCAAGTCGCCGTTGACAACGATTTTGCCCGACTTGCCGTCCTGTGCATATACCTTTATATATACGTCGCCGGGGATGGCCAGACTCTTGTTGAATGTCATTGCGCCAAACTTGTTGTCGGCGTTGCCAGGCATGAGTCGGCAACCCTCATAGTTAAGTGCGCCCTCAAAGCTGATTTGACCGTTCAGCGTGGCCACTCCGGCCAGCGAGCCTTTTGCCCGCAGCTCTACAGGACCAGCAATGGTGCCGTTTACGCAGAGCGTTCCCTCGCTTATCACGGTGCGCCCTGTGTAGTTCAGACTGTTGTTGAACGTTGCCGTGCCGAGCATCGACTTGCAAAGTTCCATGTCGCCGTCGAGCGTACCGTTGCCTCCGAAGGTGTAGTCGTGGCCTTTGGGCGTCATGAGGTAAACGCCACTGGGTTTCAGCGAACCGCTGATGTCAATGGTGCTGGCGTTGTCGCCGCTGATGTCGAACACCACGCTCTTGCCGTCGGCATAGTTCAGTGCCGAAGTCTGGTCGAACGAGGTAAATCCACTGCCAGCTGCGCTCCAGGCCGCACCGCTCTTCCATCTTAGGTCGGTCACCATTACTGGCGGCACCGGTGGATAAGGCATCTCCTCGCCAAGATAGAAACTGGTGCATGGAGCCTGATAGTAACCGCGAGTGGTGCAGTCGAGACGGTAATGAGGGTCTTCCTGAAGAGTATAAAAACTGTAATCGGTAGAAATATCAGTCGAGTAGCCCACAATGCCTGTACTAGAGGTTTCGGATTGCTTCATCAGGATTATCTCCTCGCGCCAGTCGCCAGTGATGTCGCCCATGAAGGCAGGACGCACAGCCCATCCGGCATGCACAGCCCACCCACTCTGCTTCGATATTTCAAGTAGGCGGTTGCCTCCGTAGGTCATCATCATGACGTTGCTGTTGTAGCCGCTTCCGCCAGGTGTGGCAATCAGTTCGCGCTGCAAGTTGCCGTCCCACCATGAGGCTTCCATTGGATAGGTGGTCGCACCTTCCTTTATCACGTTGCCCTTGCAGTCGTACAGATTTTCCAGAAGCGAGAATATCTCGTAGCCCTTGTGGTCGGGGTCAACGTCCATGCAGCGTCCACGACCCACATCATACACATTAGGAAGATACCACTCCTTGATGTGCTCGCCCGTGGCTGCGTCGTAGAGCACCTGGCCAAGCAGGTTCGACTGTTGTATGGCATACACCTCCATGCCCGGACGGTCGGGGTCGATGTCGCTCACGTCGTATCTGTCGCCGTGGCCTATGCCCGCGCTGAACACCATGCCCTTGGTCGGGTTCACTCCGTAGCCTCCTTGCAGCATCTCGTCGATGCCGTCGCCGTCGGTGTCGGCCACGCGCAGCTGGTGGAACTCAGCTGGCCACGGTGTCTTGTCGTTGCGGCTCCATGTGTAGCTGTGGTGCCAGTTGGAGGGCTTGCCGCTGTTCCAGTCGTACGACCACACGAACACGTAGTTGTGGTGGGTCTTTGTCGAGGCTGTGCGGTCGAGACACTCCATGGCAAGCGACGGGTGTATGCCGTCGAAGTAGCAGATGGCGAAGTGTCCGCCCATGAAGGCATACTCCGTGCCGTCGCCGTCGTTCATGTAGTCGGCGCGGTTGTCGCGGCTGTATGAGTCAACGCCGTCGTGTACCTCGTCGTATTTCAGTTCTGAGCACTCTATCTCGGCTCCTGTCCGTGCGTCAACAACAGATATATAGAAAGGTGGGTTGCGCTTCGACTGCTTGGTGTAGTCGTCTATGCCGTCGCCATCGGTGTCGGCAACATTGCTTCCGTTGGCATATTTGCCCCATGTGTTGTTCTCTGAGTCCCAAAAGCGTGTCATGTCGGAACTCTTTATTATCACCTCGCACTTGCCGTCGCAGTTTATGTCGTAGGCAACCACCATGTCGTTCTGTCCGCCGTCGATTATCACGTTGGGGCCCATGTCGATAGTCCAAAGGCATTTGCCGTCGAATGTGTAGGCTTGCAGCTTGTGGGTGGTGGTGGCGCATCCTGGGTCGGCATCGCTTCCGCCACAGTACAGGCGGTCAACAAGCAGAGCGTCATACTCGCCATTGCCGTCGAGATCCATAGGCCATGCATATTTCACCTTGTAGTTGTTGGGGTTGAGCACATCCTTCTCAAAGTCAATGTCGAGAAACACATCCTTCCATGCGTGCTTCTTAAATAGGAAGGGATTGCTCTTCTCGCTCTCCACACCATTATAGACAGTGGTGACGGCCAATTCCGATCCGTATGGCACCTGCGAGCGTGTCGTCTGGAAGTTTGTCTTGGTGATGGGCGAAGAGTTCACCTTTGTGTATTCGGTGCTTCCGCTTGTCCTTTTGTAGAGGTTGTAGGTACAGCTGTCGTGCTCTTGCGCCAACTTGCGCCACGTAACGAGCACGTCTTGCTTGCTGTCGTCGGTCACAGCCACCACCGAGCGACCCAAGGTCTGCTGGATGCGCTGCGCAAACGACCACGATGGCATGAGCATCATCGCCATTGCGAAGATAGTAGTTTTCCTCATCTTGTTTGTTTAGGTTTTTATTATTGAAGTTTCTCTGTTTTCAAGTGCCAAAGGTATGTAATGTGTACGTTTTTTAGTGGTTCGTTCGTACAAAAATCGGTGTTTTTGTACTTTCATGGGCAAAATCGGCTGTTGTCCAGCCTAATCGGCAGAACCTTTGCGTCAACATTTGGCGGCATGACAGAGGCTTATTGCATAGTCCACTAAAGGCTCATTACGCATAGAGAAAAGTCGTCCAATAAAAGTTTTGACGGCCTCAAAAAAAAACGAGGCCGTGAAAATCGAAAGCAAAACGCATGGATTTGGCTGCAGAACGGAAATACACCTCGTTTGAATTTTAGATGTGTAAGCATTACCACCGATATTACTTTCGAAGTGAAACCGATATGTTTACGACCCGTAAGTGGCATACTTACGATGGCTAAGTGGCATAGTTACGGTGGCTAAACGGCATACTTACGATGGCCAAATGGCACGCACAGGTATTTTTTCGACTTCCACCTTAAACCTTTTGGGCGCAGATGCGTCATATCAAACAAGAGACTAACGACCAAGTGGGCGCATCTGTAAGACAGATTTGCCCTGAAACTAAGTAATGTTCAAAAAAACAACTTGAGCATATTTTATATGATTGGTAGATTTTTCCACGATGGGCTGAAAGCCCTATACTACATAGCCCAGGGCAACGCCCTGGGTATATACGAGCATCAC
>CAVKUV010000074.1:0-13318 GCA_963659505.1 Lachnospiraceae bacterium | reverse complement strand
GTAGGCATTTTTATGTTTGCGTCACCCTGAGTCACCCAATTTAAACATCTAACTCGTTGATTTTCAATGTGCGCTATGTAATGGCGTAAGAAAGTGATGAAGTCAGGAAATGTTCCCATAATGTCGCGGTAGCCGCCCTGTACTATGGTTGTGATGCGCAACCCTTCACCCGTTTGCCATGCCGCAAGCCCAAGTGTGGCCATGCACACGAGCATGCCAATTGCTGCAGGCCGTGGTTTCCAGCCTGTCTTTGTTGTGAGAAAGGCGAACGTTTTGAAGAGAACAAGATACAGTATGCTGGCAACGAACAACGCCCTGAAGAACCAGAACGCTCCTGCCAAAAATTCGTCGTAGCTGCTCATGGCCGTCACAATGTTCCACAACCGTTGCTGCATTGTGTGCCATGTGTAGGGATGGGTTACGCCACCGGCCGAGTTCCCATACTGTTCATTGAGTATGCCCAACTTGAAAAACACGTTGTGCAGCAACAGAAACGCTACTGACCACTTGACGAATGGAAGGTAAAGTCCCTTTATGCGGCGTTTTACAAATGTGGCCTCTTCGTTAATGTATTTCGTTGAGAAGAAAAATCCAGCGGAGATGAAAAACAGAGGCATGTGAAACTCGTATATGAATGTGTTGAGTTGTCCGGGACAGCTGGCGTGCCCCATCACCATGAGAATGATGGCTATGCCCTTGCATATTGATATGGCTGTGTTGCGTTGCATGATTGATTGTTGTGTCTTGGTGTGGGCTATGTCCCCACCCATAAGGTATGCAAAATTAGACATAAAATTCGGCTTTCCGACTACGAATCAAACGGAAAATGGGGCGTTGCCCGCGATGTTCGCCAGGCATCGTCAGTCTTTTTGCGGTAAAGCATTGCACCTTTCTCTTTTTTTTCCTACCTTTGCCATAACATGTAAGTCCATGTCAAGTCTGCACGTCCCTTAGGCGTGGGCTTGTGTGGCTTGCAAGTATGATGGCCGCCATACTGCTAAACGCAAAGGACAAGGCCATAATAACGAATGGAATTTTAACTATGCGTGGAATTTTCATGACACGCCTAAACGTATACAATAATGAAAAACATCAGCTTAGACATCACGAAAGCCGCACAGTTCTTAAAAGAAGGTGCGGTGGAGAGTTATGAACCAAAGGTAAAGGCCGCACAGGCCGCTCTTGAGGACGGCACGTGTCCTGGCAACGACTTCCTCGGATGGCTACATTTGCCGTCGTCGATAGACAAAGACTTCATAAAGAGCATACAAGACTGTGCCGACACATTGCGCAGCAACTGCGAAGTGGTGGTAGTGGCCGGCATCGGCGGCAGTTACCTTGGCGCACGTGCGGTGATAGAATCGCTCAGCAATTCGTTCGCGTGGCTTGTAGGCGACAAGAAGAACCCCACCATTATGTTTGCAGGCAACAACATTGGCGAGGACTATTTGGCCGAGCTTACGGCATATCTTAAGGACAAGAAGTTCGGTGTGATAAACATCTCTAAGTCAGGTACCACTACCGAAACAGCCCTCACTTTCCGTCTGCTAAAGAAACAGTGTGAGGCGCAGCGCGGCAAAGAAGAGGCTAAGAAAGTCATCGTAGCCGTGACCGACGCCACAAAGGGTGCCGCGAGAGCAGCAGCTGACAAGGAGGGGTACACCACATTTGTCATCCCCGACAACGTGGGCGGACGTTTCTCCGTGCTCACTCCCGTGGGACTTCTGCCAATAGCTTGCGCAGGATTTGACATTGCCAAGCTGGTTGAGGGTGCAGCTGACATGGAGAAGGCAACTGGCAAGGACGTACCCTTCGCCGACAACATTGCTGCTCAATATGCAGCAGTGCGCAACGCCCTGTACAATGAAGCCGGCAAGAAGATAGAAATAATGGTTAACTACCAGCCCAAACTGCACTTCTTCAGCGAGTGGTGGAAACAGCTCTATGGCGAGAGCGAAGGCAAGGACGGCAAGGGAATCTTCCCCGCATCGTGCGATTTCACCACCGATCTGCACTCCATGGGACAATGGATCCAGCAGGGCGAGCGCACCATCTATGAGACAGTGCTCAGCGTGGAGCAGCCCAACGAGACTCTGCTCTTCCCCAACGACGAAGAAAACCTCGACGGATTGAACTTCCTCGCTGGCAAGCGCGTTGACGAAGTAAACAAGATGGCCGAACTGGGAACACGCCTGGCTCACGTAGACGGTGGAGTGCCCAACATCCGCATAAGCGTTCCTCAGCTCAACGAATACTACATCGGCCAGCTCATATATTTCTTTGAAATCGGTTGCGGCATAAGCGGAAACATCCTTGGAGTTAACCCGTTCAACCAGCCCGGTGTGGAAGCCTACAAGAAGAACATGTTCGCCCTGCTCGACAAACCAGGCTACGAAGCCGAGAGCAAGGCCATCAAGGAGAGAGCAGGACTGTTAAAATAATATAGCATGGCAAGCATTACTACATTCAATGAGGCCATAGCAAGATACAAGAACGAGCACGGTTTTGGGACGCTAAGCCCCAAAGCCGTGCTTTTTGATATGGACGGAGTGCTCTACAACTCCATGCCTAACCACGCTAAGAGCTGGCATGTGTCGATGAAACGTTTCGGTATAGACATGAGCGAAGCCGACGCTTATCGCTATGAAGGGATGCGTGGCGTGGAGACAATCAAGATGATGGCGCAGAACCAACAGCACAGACTACTCACCGACAGCGAAGCGCAGGAGATGTATGACGCCAAGTCGGCCATGTTTGCCAGTTGTCCCACGGCGAGCATCATGGACGGAGCGATAGACTTGCAACGGGCAATCAAGGGCGAAGGTCTTAAGATTGTTGTCGTAACCGGGAGCGGTCAGCGCTCGCTGCTTGAGAAACTGCAGCGTGACTTCCGGGGGTTGGTGGAGCGCGACTTGATAGTGTCAAGTTTCGATGTTGAGCACGGCAAACCTAATCCAGAGCCTTATCTCAAGGGACTTGAGAAAGCAGGAGTGGAGCCTTGGGAAGCTATCGTGGTGGAAAACGCGCCGCTTGGCGTGCGAGCAGCCGTAGCCGCTCGCATATTCACTGTTGCAGTAAACACCGGTCCTCTGCCTGACAGTCAGCTTGCTGACGAAGGTGCTAGCCTGGTTTTGCCCAGTATGCGGGCCTTAGCCGATTGCTGGACTGAGTTTCTTTCGTGTACTTCGCGATTGTAAATGTGTCCAAAAATAATTTGAGCATATTTTAAGGCGGGTTCTATAAATCACCTTTGATGGATTTTTGAATTTTAGCCGAGCAGATTTCGCTTTGGATAAGATAGGCTGCACCTCAGCAATTGAAGCGAGCTTCATTGCATTCGGTTTGCACTATCTTTCTTTCTGAAAGAGCATAGCGGGCTATGCGACTGAAGAAGAAAGTGAAATATGCCGGATAAAATCAAAAAGCCACAAAGAGCAACCCGTTAAAAAGTGAAGTTTAACAATGCGTGGAATTTATAGAACACGCCTTATATGAATGGTAGATGTTACCGCGATGGGCTGAAAGCCCTATACTGCATAGCCCAGGGCAACGCCCTGGGTATATGCGAACATCACCCTCCGCCCTGTAAGGGCAAAAGTCTATAGACTTGTTATAGTCTATGTACTTTTGCCACTTCTTTTCAACCGCATTTCGAAACCTTGCCAAAGAACCACTCAATGTTCTTATTTTAGTTTCTTATAATCTGTAGGCTCGAAATAACATTTTCTCAAGTGAACATTTGGATAAAAGGACAAAAAATTATACTTTTGCAATGTGTAAGTTAGCAATCAATTGTCCATCAATAAAAAAGTAAGCCTATAGATTGAAGTTTTACTTAATAAGTAACAAACAGACGGTTTAAGAATGGGAAATTTCGGAAGTTTGACTGACGAAGAGTTGGCATTACTGTATGTTGGTGGCAACAATGGTGCTTTTGACGAATTGCTATCGCGCAACCAAACCAAGCTTTTCAACTATATTATGTTTGTGGTCAGGGATCAAGAATTGGCCAATGACATATTCCAAGACACTTTCGTGAAGGTGATAACACGCCTTCAGGAAGGGCGGTATTCTGTCACTGGCAAGTTCTCGTTTTGGATTACACGCATTGCCCATAATGTGATTATGGACTGGTATAGGCAACAGCACAATGAGCATGTTGTTGATTTGTTGGAAGACAACGATGTGGCAAATTCTCAAAACATGGATGTCATTGAATGCGGACGTGAGCATGAATTGGTAAACGAGCAGGTGCTCATTGACGTCAAGCGCATGATGAACAATTTGCCGACACCACAGCGCGAGGTTGTGTATATGCGCTTCTATCAGGAATTGTCGTTCAAGGAAATTGCTGAAGTCACAGGCGTGAGCATAAATACTGCACTTGGACGTATGCGATATGCCATAATCAACCTCCGGCGTATGGCCCACGAGTATGACATGGCATTGAGTTTGGCTGTATAAGAGAGAACGCAAATTAGGCAAACCCACCTTTAGGAACCTCCTTGAAACAAGAGATAATGGACAAGTCAGAAAAAATACTATTGAGCTTCGACACCGAGGAGTTTGACGTGCCGCGCGAGCACGGTGTGGACTTCTCGTTGGAAGAGGGAATGAAAGTTTCGGTGTTCGGCACAAACCGGATACTCGACTGCCTCAAGCAGAACGGCGTGAAAGCCACGTTCTTCTGCACCGCCAATTTCGTAAAGCATGCACCAGAAGTGATAAGGCGCATTGTTGACGAGGGGCACGAGATGGCTTGCCATGGCGTTGACCACTGGCAACCTAAAGCCACCGACGTGAGAGTGTCGAAAGAAGTGCTTGAAGATGCCACAGGGCTAACAGCGTATGGCTATCGACAGCCCAGGATGTTCCCCGTGAGTGACGAAGAAATAGAAAAGGCTGGCTACACCTACAATTCATCGCTCAACCCGGCATTCATACCTGGCAGGTATATGCACTTGAACTCACCACGCACATGGTTCATGAAAGGCCGCGTGATGCAGATACCTGCCTCTGTGACTCCAATTTTAAGGTTTCCTCTGTTTTGGTTGTCGCTACATAATTTGCCCGAATGCATATACCATGCCATGGTGCGCCGTGTAGTCAGCCATGACGGCTACTTTGTGACGTACTTCCATCCGTGGGAGTTTTATGCCTTAAAGGAACATCCGGAATTCAAGATGCCCTTCATAATAAAGAACCACAGTGGCGAGGAGATGTTCATGCGCCTTGACCGCCTCATAAAGATGTTGCGGCGGAGAATGTGCGAGTTTGTCACTTTCAGTGAATTTGTGGAGTTAAGGGCGGATCTATAAATTACCGCCGTAACTAAGAACAGAACATTATGGATTACGTTTTGCTGTCTTTTGGACTCTTTTCGGCCCATATCGCCACCTCGCTCGGTCGCAATGCCCGCATTGCTCCCTTGCTCGCTGACGATATGTACTCGAAAATAGTCTCAAAATCCAGCAAAGCTAATTTATAGAACCACCCTAAAGAAGAAAGAGCTATGATAAGACTTGCCATAGTGTCGCCCTGCTATAATGAGGAAGAGGTGTTGGAAACATCAGTAAGGCGGCTTACAGAACTTTACGGCGAACTCATTAGAGACAAGAAAATTTCGGAAGACAGTTTTTTCCTGTTTGTCAACGACGGCAGCAGTGATAGCACATGGAGCATAATATGCCGCTTGCACAAGGAGAACAAGTTTGTGCATGGGGTTAATTTGGCGCATAATGTGGGGCACCAAAGTGCCATAATGGCGGGTATGATGGTAGCCAAAGACCGCGCTGACGCTGCCATAACAATCGATGCAGACCTGCAAGACGACCTGCGTGCCATACCGCAAATGATAGACGACTACGAAAAGGGATATGACATTGTTTACGGAGTGAAGGTGTCGCGCACTGCCGATCCTTTGCTGAAGCGGCTCTCCGCCGTGGCTTTCTACAAGCTGCAAGCCAAGATGGGCGTAAACAGCATATACAACCATGCGGATTTCCGTTTCATGAGTCGCCGTGCATTGGAGATGTTGTCGCAATACAAAGAGAAGAACCTGTATCTGCGTGGCATCATTCCAACCATAGGTCTCAATACGACGACAGTTGACGACACCATCAGCGAGCGTACCGCAGGAGCGTCGAAGTACACATTGGGGAAGATGCTCAACCTTGCCCTTGACGGCATTACGTCGTTTTCCGTAAAACCCATCTATGGAATCATATACCTCGGTTTGTTGTTCATCCTCATCTGCTTTGGCATAGGTGCGTATGTAGTGCATGCCATCGTGGCTGGGACGGCAGTCCCTGGTTGGGCTTCTGTGATTCTCAGCATTTGGCTCATCGGTGGCCTGAACCTCATATGCATAGGCATTGTTGGCGTGTACATCGGCAAGATATACAAGGAGGTGAAGAACCGCCCATTGTACAATATTCAGGAGATACTCGAATGAAACTCCACGACCAACGGATTCTGACAGAGTTTTGGCGAATATTTCGTTTTGGCATTACGGGGTCGGTGTCGAGCCTCATACACTATGGCGCATATTGTCTCGCTTTGCTCCTTGCGGGGCCGACAGTGTCTTATAGCATCGGCTATGGCGTGGGGTTGGTGTGCAACTATGTGATGACTACCTATTTCACGTTTCGCCAGCAACCTTCGAAAAAGAACGCGGCGGGCTTTGTTGGGAGCCATTTAATAAATTACCTTTTGGAAATAGGACTGCTCAACCTCTTCCTGTGGTTGGGCGTCAGCGAGTGGTTGTCGCCCATAGTGGTAATGGTGATAGTTGTGCCTATCAATTTTCTGCTTCTCCGCTTTTTGTTTGTCCACAAGAAGGCAAAAGAGTAGGGGTAGGGTGAAGGGCATCTTGCAATGCTGCATTAACATTGCAAGATGCCCTCAATAAAAGTTCTATTCCACAAGCTTGCCGTCGGCTTCAAGCGCATTCCAAACGGAGTATCTTGCCTCTGTGTTCATATTCTCTATTCTTTCAAAGATTTCCCTCATGCCTGTACGTTGCGATGCCTTTTCAAACGGGCATTGCTTCAGTTGCTTTTCGTAGCTGCGAAGCAGCGCAAACTGTGAAATGTCGCTTTCGGCCTCAAGGCACAGTGGGCGTATTATCGTCAGCGGCATTTTTCTCATGCCCAGTTTTACCGGCATTGTCGAGAAGTGTCCTTGAAAAAACGTGTTCATCATGGCTGTGTGTATTATGTCGTCCATGTGGTGGCCCAAGGCAATCTTGTTGCATCCCAGTTCTTGGGCGATGTTGAACATCTGCTTGCGCCTGTGCCATGAGCACAGGAAGCATGCCGGCTTGCGAGGGTTTAGCGTTTCGTCAAAGTGCGTGGTGGCTATCTTCAACGGCACTCCGAGTTTGCCGGCAAACGCTTCCAGATAGGCCGTGTCGGTCTCATAGTGTATGTTGTCCATCCGCACGTGCAAGGCTGTGACCTTGAACGCGGGGCGGATTATTTTCATCCGGTTGGCCAACAGTTCCAACAGGCATAGGGAATCTTTTCCTCCGGAAAGTCCCACGAGAATGTGGTCGCCGTCGGATATCAGTTCGTATTTTGATATGGCCTTGTTGAAGCGGCTCACTATGCGTTGCTCCAGCTTCTGTTCGTCAGTGGGTCGTGCCATTATAGCATTATTTCATAAACACAAGATACACGGCGCACACTATGAGCAGAAATGCCAAAAGGTGGTTCCAGTGCAGTTGCTGTCCCTGGAATAGCAGATTGGCCACCACCGCAAACACGCCAAGGCTGATGCACTCTTGCACAACCTTGAGCTGCACAAGCGAGAAAGAGCCTCCGTTGCCTTCGAAGCCTATGCGGTTGGCTGGAACTTGGCAGCAATACTCAAAGAAAGCGATGCCCCATGAAAACGCGATTACACCAATCAGCGGCCAGTGCGCCGAAGTGCCGTTTTGCTGCAACTTAAGATGCCCATACCACGCAAGTGTCATAAACACATTGCTGAGTATTAGCAACAGGATGGTGTAAGTGGCTCTCATTTGCTTGCAGACGACTTTTTAGAAAGGCTTGCGTCCATGCTGGCGGCAGCTCGTCGCCCATCGCCCATGGCAAGTATCACAGTTGCTCCGCCGCGCACGATGTCGCCTCCTGCAAATATCTCATGGCGCGAGCTTTGCATGCCTTCGTCCACGACAATTGTGTTTTTGCGTCCCAGCTCAAGTCCATTGATCGACTTTGGAACAAGAGGATTGGGCGAAACCCCCACTGCCACGATAACCTGGTCGGTGTCGATTGTGACAGTCTTGCCCTCCACGGGAACGGGGCTACGTCTTCCGCTGGCGTCGGGCTGTCCAAGTTCCATCACTTGCAGCACAGTCTTGCACACGGCGCCACTTTCGTCGGCCTTGTATTCAATGGGATTGTGTAGTGTGAGGAAGTTTATGCCCTCCTCCTTGGCGTGCTTCACTTCTTCAAGGCGCGCTGGCATTTCGGCTTCCGACCTGCGATACACGAGTGTAACCTCGGCTCCCAAACGTTTGGCGGTGCGGCACGAGTCCATCGCAGTGTTGCCGCCACCAACCACAAGCACATGCTTTCCGAAGTTCATTGGCGTGTCTGACGTTGGGTTGGCTGCATCCATGAGGTTGACGCGCGTGAGGTATTCGTTCGAAGACATTATGTTTATAGAGTTCTCGCCAGGTATGTTCATGAAGTTTGGAAGTCCCGCACCCGAGCCTACGAATATGCCTTGGAAACCGTCTTCCTCAAGTTCCTCTACAGAGATTGTCTTGCCGACAATGCAGTCGGTGTGAAAGCTTACGCCCATCTTCTTGAGATTGTCAATTTCCACATCAACAATACGGTTGGGCAATCTGAATTCAGGTATGCCATATTTCAGCACTCCGCCTATTTCGTGCAATGCCTCAAACACATGGACTTCATATCCACGCTTCGCCATGTCGCCGGCGAAACTAAGTCCGGACGGACCAGAGCCGACCACGGCAACCTTTATGCCGTTGGCGGGGGCGATGCTTGGCAGCGAAATGTTGCCGCTCTCGCGTTCGTAGTCAGCGGCAAAGCGTTCCAAATAGCCTATTGCCACAGCCTTTCCTCCAGTCTTCAGATGTATGCAGCGGCTTTCGCATTGCTTTTCCTGTGGGCAGACACGTCCACATACGGCAG
Source organism: Lachnospiraceae bacterium (assembly GCA_963659505.1). Classification (GTDB taxonomy): domain Bacteria; phylum Bacteroidota; class Bacteroidia; order Bacteroidales; family Bacteroidaceae; genus Prevotella. Next base: position 4,151 of record CAVKUV010000074.1, on the reverse strand, counting down.
GAAGTGACGATGTGTTTTTCAGTACTTTTGCCGCAGAGAGCAGTTCGCCACGCTCTATGTTCTTAATGAACGATGGTATGTCTATGCCCACAGGGCACCCTTCCACGCACGATGGCTTTGCGCAGTCGAGGCAACGCTTAGCCTCATTTACGGCCATTGCCGCAGTTAGCCCGACGTTCACCTCCTCAAGCCTGGTCGTTGCGCGGTATTTGGCATCCAACTCTGGCATGACGACGCGTTCGATGCCCATGCGCTCCTTTGGCTTCATTGACGTTCTGAGAGCCTTGCGCCATTCTGTGTTGCGGTCTGTGAGTGCCTCTATAGGCTCTTGTGCGGTGGCATTGTCTTTTTGTGCAGGCACATCCGATGCCTGCTTGCTGCTTGTGGCGTTGCCGGCAAGGTGCTCCTCAAAGTGCTCCATCTCTTCCTTTTCCGCCTTCTTGAATGTGCCCATGCGCTTGAACATTTCGTCCCAGTCAACGAGTGAACCGTCAAATTCCGGGCCGTCGATGCACACGAACTTCGTCTTGCCACCTATCGTAAGGCGGCAAGCTCCACACATTCCGGTGCCGTCGACCATGATGGTGTTAAGCGAAACATCGGTCGGGATGGCATACCGTTGCGTAAGGAGGCAGCAGAACTTCATCATAATGGGAGGACCTATGGCGAACACCTTGTCGATGTGTTCGTTGTTTATCAGCTTTTCTATGCCTACTGTCACCACGCCCTTTTCGCCATACGAGCCGTCGTCGGTCATTATTATGGTCTCGTCGCTGTGCTTGCGCACCTCATCCTCAAGTATGATAAGGTCTTTTGAACGCCCTGCAAGTACGGAGAGCACCCTGTTGCCTGCTGCTTTCAAGGCTTTTATGATTGGCAACATTGGTGCTACGCCAACACCTCCACCGGCACAAATTACAGTGCCAAACTTCTCGATGTGGGTGGCGTTGCCCAGCGGTCCCACAACGTCGGTTATGCAGTCGCCCTCATTGAGCATGCATAATTTTGCCGATGACAGTCCCACTTTCTGCACGACAATGGTTATTGTGCCTTTTTGCGGGTCGGAGTCGGCTATGGTCAGTGGCACGCGCTCGCCTTTTTCTCCTATGCGGATTATTATGAAATTGCCGGCCTTGCGGCTTTTGGCTATGAGTGGCGCTTCTATCTCAAAGAGGTATACATTCTCTGAAAACTGCTTCTTTTTTACAATGCGATTCATAAGGTTGGTTTGTTTAGTTCGTTGAAATGCTTAAAAGGCGTATACTATAAATTGCCTTAAAGTAACGTTAAAAAAATAACTTGCTCAGATTTTTGTACAGGTACGGGCTGAAAGCCCAACGACTCCATAGCCCAGGGCAACGCCCTGGGTTTTGTTTGTGTGTATCTATGCGCCCTGTAAGGGCAAAAGTATATAGCCTTGTGCATTATAGTCTATACACTTTTGCCCTTTCAGGGCGGCGGATAATGTTCGTATATACCCAGGGCGTTGCCCTGGGCTATGTAGTATAGGGCTTTCAGCCCATTGCGGTAAATTCTACCTATCATATAAAACTTGCTCAAGTTATTTTTTGAGCATTACCAAAGTGAAAATGTGCAATGAACAGGCTTTGCCGTAGTCATGTCTTGGCTTATGTTCATTGCACATTTGTCATTGGTGCGCTATGTGCGCAGGAGTATTAGAAATTCTTGTCGTCGAGCATCTCAAAACCGCAGTAGGGCACAAGACACTTAGGCACGCGTATGCCCTCGGGGGTCTGGTTGTTCTCGATGATTGAAGCCACGATGCGCGGCAGGGCGAGAGCCGAGCCGTTGAGCGTGTGGCACAACTCTATCTTCTTGTCGTCTGCGTGGCGGTAGCGGCATTTCAGGCGATTGGCCTGATAGCTCTCGAAGTTTGACACCGACGAAACTTCAAGCCATCGCTTCTGCGCTGCGCTCCACACCTCGAAGTCGTAGCAGATGGCAGAAGTGAAGCTCATGTCGCCGCCGCACAGGCGCAGTATGTGGTATGGCAACTCCAGCTTCTTGAGCAGTCCTTCCACGTGGTCGAGCATTTCGTTCAGACTCTCGTATGAGTGCTGTGGCGTGTCGATGCGCACAATCTCTACCTTGTCGAACTGGTGCAGGCGGTTCAGTCCTCTCACATCCTTGCCGTACGATCCTGCCTCGCGGCGGAAGCATGCCGAGTAGGCAGTGCGCTTTACGGGAAGGTCCTTCTCGTCGAGTATCGTGTCGCGGAAGATGTTTGTCACGGGCACCTCGGCTGTGGGTATAAGGTATAGGTTGTCCAGGTTGCAGTGGTACATCTGTCCCTCCTTGTCGGGCAGCTGGCCTGTGCCATAGCCTGAAGCCTCGTTTACAACATATGGTGGCTGCACTTCGAGATAGCCGCTTTTGCGTGCTTCCTCAAGGAAGAATGCTTCAAGCGCACGTTGTAGGCGTGCCATCTTGCCGATGTAGAACGGGAAGCCTGCCCCCGTGACCTTTACGCCCATGTCGAAGTCTATCAGGTTGAACTTCTTGCACAAGTCCCAATGGCAGAGTGCGTCTTCTGGCAAGTCTGGCATCTGTCCTCCTTCTTTGACAACGACATTGTCTGAGGCGTCTTTTCCTTCTGGCACGTCGTCATTTGGAATGTTGGGGATTGAGCACAACAGGTCGTGCAGTTCCTTCTCTGCACTGTCCATATCCTCTTGCAGTGCCTTGTCGGTTTGTTTCATTGCCGACACCTTGCCTTTCATGGCCTCAGCCTCGTCTTTTTTGCCTTGTTTCATCAGGCTTCCGATTTCCGAGGCGATCTTCTTGGCTTCCTGCTTGTTCTTGTCCAATTCCTTTTGGGCCTCGCGGCGGCGTTTGTCCACCGCAAGCACCTTGTCTATGGCTTCGCGAGCACCTTCGAAGTGCTTTTTCTCCAAGCCACGTACAACACGTTCAGTTTCCTCACTGATCAGTTTTAGTGTAAGCATACTTTATACGTTATTTTAATATGTACATCGTTCGTCTTTGCTGAAGAATGGGGTGAAAGGGGAAGTGCGTTATATAGGTGGAGGCAATATTATGCCTGACATATGTGTAATGTTTGGAAAGCGTTTGCGCAACTTCCATGACATTTTTGTGCTTCCTCATGTCCCCAGCTCCAGTGTGCTGTATTTACGCCACAAAGTTACACAAAATATTCGTAGGAAAGCTTCCAAAAACATCTTTTGTACGCCAATTGGCCGAATGTAAAGAAGTTGGCTGTCCAATTTGTTGTGCCCTTTGTAGTGGGTGCGGTGTCCCACCGCACACCAAGCGGCAATGTGACAGTTGCGACGTGAGACACGTCGCCCACTACATGTGTACCTTCCACAATAGGTACAACAAATTGGACACCCTACTACTATAATATGTGCAATCAGCTGAGCCGCAATGAAGGTGTTTGGATTTCTGGAAAGTGGTGGACATACGTCATGTGCTTCAGTATCGCCTGTTATGTCTATACCATCATTTCCATCGTAGTCAGGTTGGCATAGGTGTTCGGAATAAAAAGGAATGGTATGGAGTGAGTAAGTTCATTCCATACCTTTGTTGTTATGTTTCTATTTGCCCAACGACTTGAACATCTTGGTGATGCAGCGTTTCTTCTGCTCCATGTTGGGATGCACATAGAGGTTGAGCGTCGTGGTGATGTTGGCGTGACCAAGAAGCACGCTCACAGTCTTGTAGTCGCAGTTGCTTTCTATGCAACGTGTGGCGAAGCTGTGGCGCAGTCCATGGTACTTCAATCGTGGAATGTCGAGTTTCTCCATCAACTTGTGGTAGTAGTTGCGGTATGTGCGTGGCTCGGTTGGCTTATCCTCGTTCGTCAGAACGTAGAAATCGGCATTGACCACCTTTTTCAGAGGCTTCACCATTGCCAGCAGCTCCTTGTTCATAGGTATCTCTCGGCAGGAGTTCTTGGTCTTGGGCGTGTTGATGACCAACTCTGTATGTTTGGTCTCGCCGTCAACGACATAGATGCGTTCAATAGTTCGGTTGACCGTTACCGTTCCCTCGTCAGCATCAATGTCTGCCCATTTCAAACCGCAGATTTCACCAATGCGCAAGCCTGTGGTCAGACTGATGTAAATGCCAAGGTTGCGGAACGTGAAGTTCTGCTTGATGTAGTCGAG
>CAVKUV010000073.1:0-13350 GCA_963659505.1 Lachnospiraceae bacterium | reverse complement strand
CAAAGAAAATCTGCAAATAAAAATTTGCGGATTTCTTTGAGTATCAATAGTTTTCGGAGTTATGTTTGCAGATGATAGTGCTTTGTTTGGAGGCGATTATTTGCCGATGCAGAATGTTTATTTGCCCACGCAAAAGTGCTTAAATACGTTTTCGAGCACTTCCGGTGTGGTGATTTCGCCGCCGGTGATTTCAGCCAAATGGAAGAGGCAGGTGCGCAAGTCCTGAGAGATTAGGTCTGACGGAAGGCCGGAAGACAGGCCCTCGCTGACTCTGTTTATAGCAGAAAGGGCATAAGAAAGGGCTTCGTAATGGCGCACGTTGCTCACCACGACACCATTGTAGGCATTGTTGGTCTCTGCATACGCCGACAACTGCCGCAGCAAATCGTCGATGCCCTCGCCTGTTTTTGCTGAGACGACGACAGACGGAGTCTCCTTTGAGCCATTCGCTTGTTGACTGTCGGCGCATGGCGATGATTGATGGCCGACGGCAGGCGTCTGCCGTTTGCCATCGCGAGATGTTTGCCGATGGGCGATGTCAGCCTTGTTGTATATGATGATTAGCGATTTGTCGTGGCACAAGGGCTTTATTCGCTCAACAGCATCTGCGGTTTGGTCTTGTGGCAGCGTTGAGTCTATGACATAAAGCACGATTGACGCCTTTTCTATCTCCTTGTAGGAGCGTTCTATGCCAAGTTGTTCTATGGTGTCGTCAGTCTGGCGCAGTCCAGCGGTATCGATGAAACGGAAAACGATGCCGTCTATTACCATTGAGTCCTCTATCACGTCACGCGTGGTGCCGTGTATGTCACTTACTATGGCACGTTCCTCTCCCACAAGGCGGTTGAGCAGCGACGACTTGCCGGCGTTTGTCGCCCCCACGATGGCCACAGGCACCCCGTTCTTTATGGCTTGACCTGTGCCGAACGATTGCAGCAGCTTTTCGATGGCTGTTGCCGTGTCGTGCGATATGGCGCAAAGCTCGTCGCGATTGGCAAATTCCAGCTCTTCGTGGTCGGAGAAGTCTATCTCCAGTTCAAGCAGGGTGGTCAGGTGCAGCAGCTTTTCGCGCAGCCGCGCAAGTTCCGACGACATTCCGCCACGCATTTGCCCGATGGCTATGCGGTGTTGTGCGTCAGACGACGAGGCTATCAGGTCGGCCACGGCTTCGGCCTGGCTCAAGTCCATCTTGCCGTTGAGGAATGCCCGTTGCGTGTATTCGCCGGGCAAGGCTTGGCGGCAGCCGTTATCGATGAGCAGTTGCATGACCTGTTGCAGGATATAGCGCGACCCATGGCAGGATATTTCCACGGAGTCTTCGCCTGTGTAGGAGTGCGGACTGCGGAACACGCTCACGAGAACCTCGTCGATGACATTCCCCTCGGCATCGGCAATGTCGCCGAATGTGATTGTGTTGGGCTGGCGATTGGCGAGAGTCAAGCCATTGCCGCCATGCGGCGAGAATATCCTGTCGGCTATGGCTACAGACTCGGTGCCCGACAGTCGTATCAGTCCGATGGCGCCTCCCGGGGCTGTGGCTATGGCGCATATTGTGTCTTGGTCGTTTCCCATCAGATGCGTTCGAGTACAAGTTTTATTAAGTCGTCAATGCTGGCCTTGTAGTTGGTGTTGGCCCGTCCTGCCACGCGGTTGGCTATCACCATGCACACCGTTGTGGCCCTGTGTCCCATCAGCCGCGCCAAACCGGCCACCGCCGAGCCTTCCATCTCAAAGTTGGTGATGCGACGGCCTTGATAGACGAAGCTTTCCAGTTTCTCGTTTTGGCGCGGGTCGGCGAGCGGTAGTCGCAGTTGCCGCCCTTGCGGTCCGAAGAAGCCTCCGCACACCGCGGTCATGCCCCTCACCATGTCGTCGCGTGCGATGCGCTCTACCATGTCGCTATCGTTGTCGATGGCATAAGGGTAGGGGATGCACATGTTTCCGGTCCAGCCAAGATGGTTGATGAGGGCGCGCTCCAGCTGAAGGTCGCACACGGCATTGCGTCCACCATAGAAATTGAGCAGTCCGTCGAACCCGATTGATGTTGCCGAACAGATGAAAGTTCCCTCAGGCGTGTTTGGCTGCAAGCCTCCGCACGTGCCAATGCGCACGATGTCCAGTTGGCGCAGCGTGTCTTTTTCGGTGCGGGTGTTGAAGTCGATGTTGGCCAAGGCGTCTATTTCGTTCATCACGATGTCGATGTTGCCACACCCAATGCCTGTTGACACCACTGTTATCCGCTTGCCGTTGCACACGCCGGTAATGGTGCAGAACTCGCGGCTTGCCACTTCGCACTCGATGCTCTCGAAATGTGACGCTACAAGCGGCACGCGTCCTGGGTCGCCAACGAGTATGACCTTGTCGGCCAAATGCTCCGGCTTCAGATGCAGGTGGAACACGCTTCCATCAGCATTTATAATCAATTCAGATTCTGCGAAATGCCTTTTCATGGTTGTATTTATTTATTCGACAATTTGTTTTCGGCGTTTCTGATGGCTTTTTCTGTCAGTGCCATTTGCGTCTCCAGACTTTCCAGTTGCCGTTCGCTCTGTATTATCTCCGAAGTCAAAGCCTTGCGGTCGGCGGCATTGGCTGTGGAGTAGAAGGCGCGGGCCTTGTCGAGAGCCTTGCCGAGGTTGGTGTGTTGCGCCTTCAGATTTTGCAGCTTTGCCATCATTTCCTTGCCTTCCTTCGTTCGGAAGTCGTTCATGCTCCGGTAGGTGGTGCGGTCGTTCACCACGAAGGCAAAATTGCCATTGCCATCCTTGCGCACCTTCGTGGCAGAAATGGCGTTGAGCCGTTTCAGGGCCGCCGCTTTTTCCTTGCCGTCGCCCCAAGTGTCGGCTATGCGCTCCAGCTTGGCGCGGCTCTTCAGCTGCCGCTCCGTCAGGTTGTCGTCGGCATAGGTCTGCCGAGAGTCGGAAGGGACGAACATATATATGCACACCTTGCCGTTGGTTTGGTTGCGGTCGGTGGCAAACCATCCTATGTTGTTCTGCTCGTCGATGGCCATCATGTAGTCGTTACGGTCGGAGTTGAAAGGCATGCCCACATTCTCCGGTTTCAGGAACGAACCGCTTTCGGGGTCGAACCGCGTCACGAAGATGTCGTAGCCGCCAATGCTCTCCTTGCCTTGTGCGGCGAAATACAGCGTAAGTCCATCGCTGAGCATGAAAGGGTAGTTGGGCAGCTTCAGGTCTGCGTCGTCAGCCAGTCCCTTCAGTGCGGTGGGCTTCGTCCATTTCTTGCCTATCATGTCGCTCGTGTATAGAGCCATGTTCCCAGTGGAGTCCTCCTCTGAGAAGTAGCACTTGTTGGCAAGCTCGTTGACATAGGCATAGGCGTTGGGCTGTTCGTCGGCCTTGAAGAGGTCGCCGTATCGAAGTATGCTTCCCGACTCGGGCGACAGGCGGTATTTAGTGAGGAAACTGCCTTTGTCCACCACCACGCTGTCGAAGAACACAATCTTCTGTGTGGCGTCGGTCATCTGTTTCAGTTTCTGCTCCATGGCGTTGTCCTTGGTGGCTATGGCCACTTTGTTTGTCTTTTTCGTGCTCTTCTGCGCTGTGGCCGACATTGCGCCCAGCGAGAGGAGTAAAAGCATGGCGTATATACGTTTCATCTGCGATGGTGTTGTTTTCCACAAAGGTAGTGAAAAGATTTTTTGCATTGTGATAAGTGACGGTAAAAAATGGCTTGGTTCGATTTTGACTATGGAAAATGCGTATCGTTGAGGCTTTGAATGTTACTGCAGGCATGCGAGAAACCCATCCTCAAACCATATCAGCTCCTCGTCGAGCAGGTAGCGCAGTGCGGCGTCGACTGCGTCTGACGTCATCTCCAGCTTGCGCAGTTCGGTTACGTGGTGGCGCTTCTTGTCGGCCAACAACTGGCGTATGGCCGCCTCAGCCTCTCTTTCTGCCGCTTTGGCCTTGCCTTTGCGCTTTACGCACACGTCGCATTGGCCGCAGTCGCAGGTGGCCTTCTCGCCGAAATACCCAAGCAGCAAGCGGCTGCGGCAAGTGTCGTCGATGGCGGCATAGGCGGCCATCTCGTTGATGCGCAGAGTGAAGCTCTTTTTGCGGTCTTTGTATATGTCGTCGGCAAACACGAGATGCTTAGGCTCCTCGCGGCGTTGGGTGTAGCGTATGGTTGGGGTGCTGCGCTGCGGTATGAAGCTGATGATGCGCTTCATGTTCAGTCCCTTCAGTATTTGGTACAGGGCGTCGGTGGTCATGTCGGTTTGCGACGCGATGAAGCCCTCGTCCACATAGGCATAGTCGCTGAACATTCCGCCATAGTTGCGCAGCATGGCCACAATCACCTTGTCCTCTTCGGGCGAGTTGTTGCGCAGTCGGTACAGGTCGTCGCGCGTCACGGTGAACATCACCCGCGCCGCATTGTCGCGTTGCTCCTCATACTCGATGTAGCCGGCGCGGTCGAGTATCTTCAGCGCGGCCGACACTTGCAGGGGGAAGAAGTGGTAGACGTGGCAGAACTTGTCGATGTTGAACTCGAATGTGCGTCCATAGCCTGCCCCTATGGCTATTTGGTAGTAGTAGGCGAGATGCTCATAGACATCGCGTATGTAGTCTTTTTCGGGAAAAGTGTCGGCTATGCGCTTGGCCAGTTGGTGGCGGTCGGCATTGTTGTATAGCAGCACGGCGTAAGCCTTGTTGCCGTCGCGCCCTGCGCGCCCCGCTTCCTGGAAGTATGCCTCGATGCAGCTTGGGCAGTCGATGTGTACCACGAGGCGCACGTCGGGCTTGTCGATGCCCATGCCAAAGGCGTTTGTGGCCACGATGATGCGCGTGTCGCCGGCTTGCCAGCTCTTCTGGCGCGCGTCTTTCACGGCATAGTCCAGTCCGGCGTGGAAGTATGTGGCCTGCAGTCCGTTGTCGTTGAGCATGTCGGCCACGTCCTTTGCGTGGCGGCGGCTGCGCACATACACGATGGCGCTGCCCTCCACGCTCGACAGGATGTGTACTAGCTCGCCGCGCTTGTCCTCGGTGGTGCGCACGATGTAGGCCAGGTTCTTGCGCTCGAAGCTCATGCGGAACACGTTGTGCTCCTTAAATCCGAGACGGTCCTGAATGTCATCGACAACCTCGGGCGTGGCTGTGGCCGTGAGCGCGAGCACCGGGGCGTATGGCACCAGCGGACGTATGCTGGCTATGTTGAGGTAGGAGGGGCGGAAGTCGTAGCCCCACTGGCAGATGCAGTGCGCCTCGTCGATGGTGATGAAGCTCACCTTCATGTGGCGCAGCTTGGCCAGGAATATCTCCGACGACAACCTTTCTGGCGACACATACAGCAGCCTCACCGCCCCGAATATGGCGTTTTCGAGTATGGCCACGATGTCGTCGCGCGACATTCCGGCGTGGATTGCAGCCGCTCTTATGCCGCGTTGCTTCAGGTGGTCAACCTGGTCCTTCATCAGGGCGATGAGTGGCGTGACCACTATGCACACGCCCTCCATGGCCAATGCCGGCACCTGAAATGTAATCGACTTGCCGCCGCCCGTGGGCATCAGTCCCAGGGTGTCGCGGCCGCTGCCTATGCTCTCGATGATGTCGCGCTGCACCCCGCGAAAATCGTCGTAGCCCCAGTACTTCTTCAGCAGCTCCTGGTATTTGTCAGTCTTCATCCGAAGGTTTGATGTCTTCTATCTGTAGCTGCACGTCGTTGTGCTTGAAGGCGTTCTCCTCGATGGTGTACACGATGTCGAAGCTGCGCTTGCTCTTTATGTAGCGCGCCGCTGCACTTTGGCCGAAGGCAATGCCGTTCATCACGTTGCTCGACTTGCTGTCAACCAGTTCGAGCTTGATGTGCTCCTGGTGGCGCCCCACCACCTTGCTTGTGCCGTAGTCGTACACCTTGCTTGTGCGGAACTGCGGCTTGGGGTTGCACGGCCCGTGTGGGGCGAACTTCTTCAGGTCGGAATACATCTTCTTGGTGATGTCCTTGAAGTCGATGTCGGCATCGATGTCGAGTATGGCCTGTGTCTGTTCGGGCTGTATGTGTTCGTTCACGTACTCCTGGAAGCGGCGGCGGAACTCATGTATGTTCTCCTTCTTCATCGACAGTCCGGCGGCATAGGTGTGTCCGCCGAAGTTCTCCAGCAGGTCGCGGCAGCTCTTGATGGCCTCGTATATGTCGAACCCCGCCACGCTGCGTGCCGACCCTGTGGCCATGCCGTCGCTGATGGTCATCACCACGGTGGGGCGGAAGTATATCTCCGTCAGGCGCGAGGCCACGATGCCTATCACGCCCTTCTTCCAGTTCTCGTCGTAGAGCACTATCGACGACTGGTGCTTCTGGCTCTCCAGCCGCCCCACTATTTGGTTGGCCTCCTCGGTCATCTGCTTGTCGATGTCCTTGCGCTGCTCGTTGTATTCGTTGATGAGGCTCGCCTCTTCCAAGGCTTTCTTTATGTCCTTCTCCACCAGCAGGGCCACAGCCTCCTTGCCGTTTTGCATGCGTCCCGAGGCGTTGATGCGCGGGCCTATCTTGAACACGATGTCGCTCATGGTAAGCGTGCGGTTTGTCAGTCCGCATATCTCGATTATCGACTTCAGTCCCACCGACGGACTTTGGTTGAGCTGCTTCAGTCCATGGAAGGCCAGCGTCCTGTTCTCGCCCACCACAGGCACTATGTCGGCGGCGATGCTCACGGCGCACAGGTCGAGCAGTGGGATTAGCCTTGAGAACGGGATGCCGTTGTTCTTGGCGAACGCCTGCATGAACTTGAAGCCCACTCCGCACCCCGACAGGTGGTGGAACGGGTAGGTGGAGTCTTGCCGCTTGGGGTTGAGTATGGCCGCGGCCGGTGGCAGCTCGTCGTCGGGCACGTGGTGGTCGCATATTATGAAGTCGATGCCAAGGCTCTTTGCATAGGCAATCTCCTCGATGGCCTTGATGCCGCAGTCGAGCACGATTATCAGCTTCACCCCAGTGGCGTTGGCGTGGTCGATGCCCTTGCGGCTAACCCCATAGCCCTCGTCGTAGCGGTCGGGTATGTAGTAGTCGATGTTTGAGTAGAACTGCTGCAAAAACTTGTAGACCAATGCCACTGCGGTGCATCCGTCAACGTCGTAGTCGCCATATACCATGATGCGCTCCTTGCGCCCCATCGCGTCGTTGAGCCTGTCCACGGCCACGTCCATGTCGTTCATCAGAAACGGGTCGATCAGTTCGTTGAGCATGGGTCGGAAGAAACGCTTTGCCGCCGACTCTGTCTTTATGCCACGGCGTATGAGCAGACCGGCGAGTATCGGACTCATGCCGATTTTCTCCGCCAGCTCTTCAGCCGCCCTTTGTGTCTCCGGAGTGGGTGGTTCGTAATTCCATTTGAATTGCATTATATATTAGTCTTTGTTTTCGTCGTGTTTCGAGGTTTTGTCGCGCAAAGCCCAAACCAATGCGTAAAGTTACGAATAAAAAAGTGAAATCACGCCCAACATTACAATTTTTTGGGAATTTGGTTGTTTTGGTGGAATTACTCGGTGACTTTATAATCGGTAGTCTATTCCTTCATAATTTCATAGTTAGTACTTCTTCCACCTTCGTCCTTTTGCCTCAACACCCCTTTTGCCACCAAGTCTTTGATGTCACGATTGGCTGTGTCTTGCGAACAATGATTTATCTTGTACCACTTCGAAGAGTTGAGTTTTCCTTCGAAGCCATCAAACAGCATATTGAGCACCTTACGCTGGCGTTCATTAAAGGGAACAGTTCGATGCTTATCCCAAAAATGAGCCTTACGAACTACATTCTCCGTCTTCAGCAAAGCACTTTCCAATGCAGTCTTAAGAGTCTGCAAGAACCATTGTATCCATGGGGTAATGTCCAAGCCTCCTTTCTGCGCTTGCTCCAGATGCTCGTAATATTCCTTGCGATGATTCAGAATCTCGGAAGAAAGGCTATAGTAACGTTGGGAAGTTTGGTCGGCACGAGAAAGCAACAGCTCAGTCAAAGTTCTACAAAGTCGTCCGTTGCCATCGTCGAATGGATGAACCGTCACAAACCACAGATGCACGATGGAAGCCTTGACCAATGGGTCAAGACCTTCTTCGCTATTGATCCAATCCATGAGTTCCGCCATCATCCTCGGCACATCCACGCTCGTTGGTGCCTCATAATGCACCTTCTCATGTCCCAAGGCCCCCGAAACTACTTGCATCGGCTCTTCGCCCTCGCGCCACCGTGCCACTGCTATCTTGTGAATGCCACTTCGGCCTGTAGGAAACAAAGCCGCATGCCAAGAAAACAATCGCTCGGCATCCAAAGGTGCATCATAATGCTGCACAGCATCCATCATCACTTGCACCACTCCATCTGTATAATGGTCGGGCACTGGCAAGCCTTCATATTCCAACCCCAATTGGCGAGCTACGGATGAGCGCACGCTATCCCTATTCAGCACCTCACCCTCAATCTTTGCAGAATGTACAATTTCCTGAGTCAAGGAGTCGAGCATGGATTGGTTTTGCTCCTCGAATCCAAACATAGACACTCTACCCAGCAACTTTCCCCTCAGCATGTTCACTTCTGCCAAGGCATGGATGAAACGAGTATTGTCCCATATCATGCGAGGCCAATCCTTTTGTTGCCATATATACGTTGTAGTTCTTCTCATAATCGTCTATTTGGGTTGCAAACATAGAGTCTTTTATTGGATTATGCAAGCTTTTGCGGAGATTACTCGCCTTATTCTCCGCAAAAATGCGGAGAATAAGGCAGTGGAACTTACTCACAATAGTACTCAGTATAGATGACGCAGGCGTCTCTTTCTATGCTCCTGTGCATGGCATTTTTTTTGGTCACTTGCGAAAAAAAAGATGCGTGGCCTTTAGGAAAAGACCACGCACCACAAGCATGAAAAAAGTAAAATAGGGTGGCTTTTGGTGTGTCCACCCTTAGTGTGTTTATTTGGCGTAGAGAGCCACGATAGTCTCGTACTTCTCCTGCTTGCCGCTTGTCTGCTTAGGCTCGCCCACCTTCTTGCCGTACTCATACACCTGCTCGAAGCTCAGCTTGCCATCCTCGAAGTCCTTGCCGATGCCTGAGTCGAAGCTGGCGTAGCGCTCCTTCAGCATGGCCGGCAGCTCGCTCTGCTCCAGTATGGCGGCAGCGTTCTCAAGGGCGCGCGCCATGGCGTCCATGCCGCTGATGTGTGCGATGAAGATGTCTTCGGGGTCGGTGGAGTTGCGGCGTATCTTGGCGTCGAAGTTGCTTCCACCGTTGCCCAGTCCGCCGTTGCGTATAATCTGCATCATGGCCTGTGTAAGCTCGAAGTTGTCGATGGGGAACTGGTCGGTGTCCCATCCGTTCTGGTAGTCGCCACGGTTGGCGTCGATTGATCCGAGCATGCCGTTGTCGACGGCCACTGCCAGCTCATGCTCGAATGTGTGTCCGGCCAGAGTGGCGTGGTTAACCTCGATGTTCACCTTGAAGTCGTTCTCAAGTCCGTTGGCGCGGAGGAATCCGATTACCGTCTCTGTGTCAACGTCATACTGGTGCTTTGTAGGCTCCATGGGCTTCGGCTCGATGAGGAACGTGCCGGTGAAGCCCTTGCTGCGGGCATAGTCGCGCGCTCCGCGCAGCATGGTGGCCAGGTGGTTCTTCTCGCGCTGCATCTGCGTGTTGAGCAGGCTCATGTAGCCCTCGCGTCCGCCCCAGAACACATAGTTTGTTCCGCCGAGCTTTATTGTCGCGTCGATGGCGTTCTTTATCTGCACCGATGCGCGCGCCACAACGTCGAAGTCGGGGTTGGTGGCCGCGCCGTTCATGTAGCGCTTGTTGCCAAACACGTTGGCCGTGCCCCACAGCAGCTTCACGCCTGTGGCCTTCATCTTCTCCAGGGCGTAGTCGGTGATGGCCTTCATGCGCTCCTCATACTCCTCTACGGTGTCGGCCTCGTCAACAAGGTCAACGTCGTGGAAGCAGAAGTACTCGATGCCCAGCTTCTGCATTATCTCGAAGCCTGCGTCCATCTTGTCCTTGGCCCTCTGTATGGCGCAGTCGGCCTTGTCCCACTCATACGAGCGTGTCTGTCCGCCAAACTGGTCGGCCGACGCTCCGCCGAGAGTGTGCCACCAAGCCATGGCAAACTTCAGCCAGTCTTTCATCTTCTTGCCCATAATGACCTTGTCGGCATCGTAATAGTGGAATGCCAGGACGTTCTTGCTCTCTGTGCCCTCAAACGGAATCTTACCTATTTGGGGAAAATACTCTTTTGCCATAATATTATATGTTTTTAGGTTTTAGGCGCGCGCACCGGTTGAGGTGTCGCGCCCGTGTCGTTGTTTCCTTTTTTCTGTCGCCATAGACCGCGCTTCTTACATGTTCTTCGCCAGCAGTTCCTTCCATGCAGCGTATGCGCTTTGGTACTCGCTGCTGCGGCTTTCGTCGGGATGTATCACCTGGAGTCGCTCCAGCGAGGCGAACGCCTCATCGTGGTCTTTGTATATGCCAGCCCCGATGCCGGCGCCCTTGGCCGCACCCACGCTGCCGTCGGTGTCATACAGTTCGATGGTGGCTCCGCTCACACTGGCCAGCGTGTCGCGGAACAGCGGGCTTAGGAACATGTTGGCGCGCCCGGCGTGTATCTTCCTTATGTCCATGCCCATCTGTCGCATCACCTCCATGCCGTAGCAGAAGCTGAACACGATGCCCTCTTGGGCTGCCCTGACGAGGTGGGCCTTGCCATGCTTGTTGAAGTTCAGTCCGCCAACGATGCAGCCCGTCTCCCTGTTCTCAAGCACGCGCTCCGCTCCGTTGCCGAAGGGTATCACCGTAACGCCGTCGCTGCCTATAGGCACCGTTGCCGCCAGGTCGTTCATTTCGGCGTAGCCAATGCCCTCGGGAGCCACCGTGCGGCGCATCCATGCGTTGAGTATGCCCGTGCCGTTGATGCACAGCAGCACGCCCAGTCGCGTCTGGTCGGGCGTGTGGTTGACGTGGGCGAACGTGTTGACGCGGCTCTTCTTGTCGTAGTTCACCTCGCCGAGCACTCCATACACCACGCCCGACGTGCCTGCCGTCGATGCTATCTCGCCTGGGTTGAACACGTTTAGGCTAAGGGCGTTGTTGGGTTGGTCGCCGGCGCGGTAGGTTATTGGCGTGCCTTCGGCCAGGCCTGTCTCTGCGGCGGCCTGTGGCGAGACCTTGCCCTGCAGGCCGAACGTAGGCACGATGTCGGCCAGCACCGAAGGACTGAAGCCATAGTGGTCGAGCAGGAAGTCGGCCACACGCCCGTTCTTGAAGTCCCAAAACATGCCCTCGCTAAGCCCGCTCACCGTGGTGTTGGCCTCGCCGCTAAGGCATAGGGCGAGATAGTCGCCGGGAAGCATCACCTTATATATCTTGCTGTAGGTGTCAGGCTCGTTGTCCTTCACCCACGCCAGCTTTGCTGCCGTGAAGTTGCCGGGCGAGTTGAGCAGGTGCGACAGGCACTTCTCGTGGCCTATGGCGTCGAACGCCTCGTCGCCATATGGCACGGCTCGCGAGTCGCACCATATTATGGACTGCCGCAGAGGGCGCAGGTCGCTGCCCACGCACACCAGCCCGTGCATCTGATAGGATATGCCGATGGCCTTTATGTCGCAGCCCTTGGCCCCCGTGTCGGCCATCACCTTGGCCAGGCTCAGCTTGGCGTAGTTCCACCACGACTGTGGGTCTTGCTCGGCCCAGCCTTTCTTCACCGCCGTTATCGGGGCCTCCTTTTCGGGAAAGAACGCCGAGGCCGCGCATTTGCCCGTGTCGGCGTCAACCAGCGAGGCTTTGACCGAGCTGCTGCCCACGTCGAAGCCCAATAAATATCTGTTAGCCATATTATAGTCGTTTTTTTTAGGTTTTTACATATATAATACGTTTGGCGTCCGCCTTTCCCCCACGCATACTGTGAAGTCTTCTAAACTTTTCAGGCGAAGGTTTTAGGGTGGTTCTATAAATTAGCTTTGCTGTATTTTGAGACTATTTTCGAGTAAATATCGTCAGCGAGCAAGGAAGCAATGCGGGCATTGCGACCGAGCGAGGTGGCGATATGGACCGAAAAGAGGCCAAAAGACAGCAAAACGTAATCCATAATGTTCTGTTTTTAGTTACGGCGGTAATTTATAGAACCACCCTTATTTGTTGCGGCAAAGGTACTGTTTCTCCAACGCAAACACTTTATCGAGTGTATCACAGAGTTTTCCTTGCGTACCTTTCCCAGTGTGTAACTACTCAGTCTTCTTGCAACGACTACGCGATGTCGCCATTTACCTTTTCTTCAACGGATGCCGTTAATAAATTATAAACTTGTTTTGAGCCGTTTCCACATTCTCTCACAAAGTCAAGAAGTCTGTATAGGCGATTGAAGCAGACGACACTTGCCGCCGTATTGGCATTGCAGGGCACGCTGTACCTTTCGATTTGAACGCGGATACATCTTTTGGGGTGTCGTGCCCAATAACGGCTTGTGCGAGAAATGCGCTTTTTGCTATTTCCCAAGGCTCTGTTAACAGATGTATTTGGGCATTTTTGCATTTGGAATAAGATGCTTAACTTTGCAGCAATGAGTTACAAAGACATAAGCGACATTACGGATCCGCTTGAGGCAATCAAGTCCTTGTTTGAAGAGATGACCAGCGTAAAGGCAGAACTTTCTTCATGCAAGAGCGATGTCGCGCGGCTGAACCGTAACAACACGAAGTTGAATCTTACCAACAGAAAAGTAACTCAGGAAAACAATGTCTTGAAGAAGCAGGTGGCAAGTTTGGAAGAGGAATTGGCGAAACTTGGCGGAAAGCATATCGAGAAAGACAGTACCAACTCCAGCACGCCTCCAACCCAGCAGTCCATAAGGAAACAGATTGTCTTGCGTACCCAGTCTCTGCGCAAGCCGACCGGCAAGAAACCGGGTGGCCAAGTGGGGCATGAGGGACATGCCGCCAACAAGACGCAGACTCCGGATGGAGTCGAGGAGCACAAGATAAAAGTGTGCCCTCATTGCGGACGCCACATTACAGACGAAGCGGAACAAACCTGCACGAAATCCGTACAGGTCGTTGACATCACCTGCCCGATGATGCTACCGCATGTAACAGAGCATCGGATCTATTCGGCGATATGTCCGCATTGCGGCAAAACCGTCAAGGGAGACAACCCGACCGGCAATTGCAAGAAAGTAATGTATGGGCCGAAACTGCAGACGATGGTAGTGTATCTGTCCGTAGTCCAGTCCATTCCTTACGGACGCATCGTAGAGATTGTCAACGACATATTCATGGTCTCATCCTTCTCGGAAGGGTCTGTAAAGAATATCCTGAAGAAGAACAAGGACAAGGCGACCCCAATATACGACAG
>CAVKUV010000072.1:0-13441 GCA_963659505.1 Lachnospiraceae bacterium | reverse complement strand
ATCTGCTCGGCTAAAATTCAAAAATCCATCAAAGGCAATTTATAGAACCCGCCTGGGCGGCATTTTATACAACCGCCCTTAAATTACCATAGAATAAGAACTGTCCCGCACACGTTAAAAATGCCAAAACTTTAGGTTGTTACGCCATTTATCTTTAATTTTGCAACTCAAATTTTGAATTATAATCTATAACACTTAAACATAAAGATGAATATTTCATTTGAAAATCCCGACAAAATCAATGGCTTGCTTACTGTGACCGTTGTGAAGGAAGACTATGAGAAAGATGTCGAGAAGACCCTGAAAGACTACCGCAAGAAGGCCAACGTGCCAGGTTTCCGCCCAGGCAACGCGCCCATGGGAATGATAAAGCGCCAGTATGGCGAAGGCGTGAAGATGGATGTCGTGAACAAGCTGATTGGCAAGGGCATCTACGACTACATACGCGAGAACAAGATACAGATGCTCGGCGACCCACTGCCCAACGTCGAGAAGCAGAAGGAAATCGACCTGAAGACGGACGGCCCGTTTGAGTTTGTGTTCGACATCGCCGTGGCTCCCGAATTCAAGGCAGAGCTTACCGCCGACGACACCATAGACTACTACGACATTGAGGTTGGCGACAACATCATCAACCAGCAGGTGGAGATGTTCCAGTCGCGTGGCGGCCACTACGAGAAGGTTGAAGACTACGACCCCGCACAGAACGACATGCTCAAGGGCGACCTGCGCGAGCTTGACGCCGAGGGCAACGCCAAGGAAGACGGCGTGGCCGTTGAGGGTGCCGTGATGATGCCCGAATATATTAAGGTGGACGACCAGAAGAAGTTGTTCGACGGTGCCAAGGTTGGCAGCGTAATCACCTTCAACCCCAAGAAGGCTTATCCCGAAGGCACTGCCGAGGTGTCGTCGCTGCTGAAGATTGACAAGGAGAAGGTGGAGGACATGAACTCCGACTTCACATACCTCGTTACCGAGGTGCAGCGCTTCGTCAAGGCTGAACTCAACCAGGAACTGTTCGACCAGGTGTTGGGCGAGGGCGAGGCCAAGAGCGAGGAGGAATTCAAGCAGAAGATAGCCGAGAGCCTGAAGTCGCAGCTCGTGAACGACTCCGACTACAAGTTCATGCTCGACGTTCGCGCATACATGGAGAACAAGGTGGGCGAACTTACCTTCCCCGACGAACTGCTGAAGAAGATAATGCTCAACAACAACAGCGACAAGGGCCAGAAGTTTGTTGACGACAACTACGAGGCAAGCATTGTCGAGCTGAAGTGGCGCCTGATAAAGGAGCAGCTCGTGGTCGCCAACGGCATCAAGATTGACAACGACGACGTGAAGGAAGAGGCCAAGCAGCTCATGCGCATACGGTTTGCCCAGTATGGCATGACCAACATACCCGAAGAGTATATCGACAAGTATGCCGACGACATCTTGAAGGACGGCAAGCAGACCGACAATCTCATCGAGCGCGCCATCGACAACAAGCTCGCAGCAGCCCTGAAGGGTGTTGTGAAGCTGAACAACAAGGCAATCTCGATTGAAGACTTCAACAAGATGATGCAGGAAAAATAATTGACCGCACGATAAAAAACCTCGTGAAGTAAGGAGGTTATCGACTTTTTTTATTAATTTTGTTCCTACGAACAGATTGACAAAAGAGAAAGCCGATAACCTCCTTATCGTGTCTAAAGAAAAATAGAAAACAAATAACTACCATACAATGAACGACTTCAGAAAATATGCCACAAAGCATCTTGGCATAAACGGAATGGTGTTTGACGACGTGGTAAGCTCACAAGCGCAATACCTCAACCCGTATATCCTTGAGGAGCGCGCACTCAACGTGACGCAGATGGACGTGTTCTCGCGCTTGATGATGGACCGCATAATATTCCTCGGAACGCAAATCGACGACTATACGGCCAACGTGCTGCAGGCACAGCTGCTCTTCCTCGATTCGCAGGACTCGGGCAAGGACATATCAATATACATCAACTCGCCCGGCGGAAGCGTGACCGCAGGTCTGGGCATATACGACACCATGCAGTTCATATCGAGCGACGTGGCCACTCTGTGTACAGGCATGGCCGCCTCGATGGCCGCTGTGCTGCTCGTGGCCGGTGCCGAAGGCAAACGCTCGGCACTGCCCCACAGTCGCGTGATGATACACCAGCCGCTCGGCGGAGTGCAGGGACAAGCCTCCGACATCGAGATTGAGGCCAAGGAGATAATGAAGTTCAAGAAGGAACTGTACACCATCATAGCCGAACACTCGCACACTCCATACGACAAGGTGTGGAACGACTCCGACCGCAACTACTGGATGACGGCGCAGGAGGCACAGGAGTATGGCATGATCGACAGGGTGATGATGAAGAAGAAGGCCGACTCCTTCGGCGAAGGCGACACCACCGACGACAAAACTGACAAGGCATGAAAAAGGTTTGCAGCTTCTGCGGACGCGGAGAAAATGAGGTAAGGCTGCTCATAACGGGCATCAACGGCTACATTTGCGAAGACTGCGCCATGCAGGCATACCAGATTGTGGAGCAGGCGGGGATGCTCTCGGGCACGTTTGACGACGAGGAGAAGTTCAAAATCAAGAAGGTGCCAAAGCCAAAGGCCATAAAGGAATATCTCGACCAGTATGTGATAGGGCAGGACGAGGCTAAGCGCTACCTGTCGGTGGCCGTGTACAACCACTACAAGCGACTGCAACAGCCCGCCGACCCCGACGGCGTTGAGATAGAGAAGAGCAATATAATAATGGTGGGAAGCACAGGCACGGGCAAGACCCTGCTGGCTCGCACCATAGCCAAACTGCTCGACGTGCCGTTTACCATAGTTGACGCCACGGTGCTCACCGAGGCCGGATATGTGGGCGAGGACGTGGAGAGCATACTGTCGAGGCTGCTGCAAGTGGCCGACTACAACCTGCCCGCGGCGGAGCGCGGCATCGTGTTTATCGACGAGATCGACAAGATTGCGCGCAAGAGCGACAATCCCTCGATAACGCGCGACGTGAGCGGCGAGGGCGTGCAGCAGGGACTGCTCAAACTGCTGGAGGGAACGGTGGTGAACGTGCCGCCAAAGGGCGGACGAAAGCATCCCGACCAGGACTACATACACGTTGACACGCGCAACATACTGTTTATCTGCGGTGGAGCGTTCGACGGCATAGAGCGCAAGATAGCCCAGCGCATGAACACCCACACCGTGGGCTACAACTCGGTGCAGAACGTGCGCAAGATAGACAAGGGCGACCTCATGAAGTACGTGATGCCGCAAGACCTGAAGGCCTTCGGACTGATACCGGAGATAATAGGCCGCTTGCCTGTGCTCACATACCTGAACCCTCTCGACCGCGAGGCGTTGGCGCGCATACTGTCGGAACCGAAGAACTCGATAATAAAGCAGTATGTGAAACTGTTTGAGATGGACGGCATCAAACTGACGTTCAGCGACGACGTGCTGAAGCTCATCGTCGACAAGGCGGTGGAATACAAACTTGGTGCGCGTGGCTTGCGCTCAATCGTGGAGAGCATAATGAACGACGCCATGTTTGAGATGCCATCAAGGCGGCTGAAGTCGTTTGAGGTGACGCTCGACTACGCACAGCGCCAGTTGGAGAACTCACATCTCAATAAGTTGGAGGCATGACGGCTTTTGGGGTGCATAGGCATTAGGCATTCATAAAAACAAAAACAAAGCATAAATACGCATGGCAGACAAGGTGAATCTTTTGGAGGCTTTGAAGAAGCATTTCGGCTTTGACAAGTTCAAGGGCGATCAAGAGTCAATCATACGTAATGTGCTTGACGGCAACGACACGTTTGTGCTCATGCCCACTGGTGGCGGCAAGTCGCTGTGCTACCAGCTGCCGGCGCTCATAATGGAGGGCACGGCCATAGTGATATCGCCGCTGATTGCGCTGATGAAGAACCAGGTGGACTTCATCAACAACCTGAGCGATGTGGAGGGCATTGCCCACTGCATGAACTCGTCGCTCAACAAGGCCGCCATCGACCAGGTGCGCCGCGACATGCGCGAAGGGCGCACCAAGCTGCTCTATGTGGCGCCGGAGTCTCTCACCAAGGAGGAGAACGTGGCGTTCCTGAAGTCGGTGAAGATATCGTTCTATGCTGTCGATGAGGCCCACTGCATATCGGAGTGGGGGCACGACTTCCGTCCGGAATACCGCCGCATACGGCCAATAATCAACGAGATTGGCAACGCCCCGATAATCGCGCTCACCGCGACGGCCACCGACAAGGTGCGCACCGACATAAAGAAGAACCTCGGCATGGTTGACGCAAAGGAGTTTAAAAGCTCGTTCAACAGG
Source organism: Lachnospiraceae bacterium (assembly GCA_963659505.1). Taxonomy (GTDB): domain Bacteria; phylum Bacteroidota; class Bacteroidia; order Bacteroidales; family Bacteroidaceae; genus Prevotella. The sequence goes on along the minus strand of CAVKUV010000072.1, from coordinate 9,096 downwards.
CCGAACCTTTACTATGAAGTGCGCGCGAAGACCAAGGACGTTGACAAGGACATAATAAAGTTCATAAAGAAGAACACCGGAAAGAGCGGCATCATATACTGCCTGTCGCGCAAGAAGGTGGAGGAGCTGGCCGCCATACTGTGCGCCAACGACATAAAGGCTGCGCCATATCACGCAGGTCTCGACACGGCGACGCGGTCGCAGACGCAGGATGACTTCCTCATGGAGAAGTTCGACGTGATAGTGGCCACAATAGCCTTTGGCATGGGCATCGACAAGCCCGACGTGCGCTTCGTGATACACTACGACATACCGAAGAGTCTGGAGGGCTATTACCAGGAGACTGGGCGCGCCGGGCGCGACGGAGGCGAGGGGCAGTGCATCGCTTTCTATTCATACAAGGACCTGCAGAAGCTCGACAAATTCATGGAGGGCAAGCCCGTGGCTGAGCAGGACATAGGGCGGCAGCTACTGCAAGAGACGGCGGCCTATGCCGAGACTTCAGTGTGCCGCCGCAAAATGCTGCTCCACTACTTTGGCGAGGAGTATGACAGCGACAACTGCCACAACTGCGACAACTGTCTGCACCCTAAGACGAAGATTGAGGCTGGCAAGGCTCTTGCCATCGCTCTGAACGCCATTGCGGCGATAAAGGAGAACTTCAGGCAGGACTACGTCATAAACTTCATCCTTGGGCGCGAGACCAACGAGATAATCGCCCACAAACACCAGGAGCTTGAGGAGTTCGGGTCGGGAGAGGACGAGGATGAGAAGGTGTGGTTGCCGCTCATACGCCAAGCCCTCATCGCTGGCTATCTGAAAAAGGACGTGGAGAACTACGGACTGCTCAAGATAACCGCTGCAGGGCGCAAGTTCATGAAGTCGCCCGCGTCGTTCATGATAGTGGAAGACCACGACTTCAACGACGATGGCAACGCACTGGCCGACGGCGACGGTGGGACAAGCGCGCTCGACCCCACGCTGAACGCCATGCTGACAGACCTGCGCAAGAAGGTGGCCTTGAAGATGGAACGTCCGCCATACGTGATATTCCAGGACATATCGCTCGAACAGATGGCCACATACTATCCCATAACGCTCGAAGAGCTGAAGAACATTCAGGGAGTGGGCGAAGGGAAGGTGCGCCAGCCATACGCAAAGCAGTTTGTGGAACTGATTAAGCACTACTGCGACGAGAACGAGATTGAGCATCAGGCCGACTTCCGCATAAAAACAGTGGCGAAGAAGTCGATGCTGAAGGTGAGCATCATACAGAGCATCGACCGCAAGGTGGCTCTCGACGATATTGCCAACGTGAAGGGAATCGAGTTTGACGACTTGCTGAGCGAGTTGGAGGCCATAGTTTATTCGGGTCTCAAGCTCAACATCGACTATTTCCTTGAGGACGTGATGGACGAAGACCACATCGACGACATATACAGCTACTTCAGCGAGTCGGAGACCGACGACCTGGAGGCTGCGCTGAACGAACTCGGAAGCGACAGCACCGAGGACGAGATACGCTTGGTGCGCATCAAGTTCATGTCGGAAATGGCCAACTGACAAGGCTTGTTCCTTGCACGTGAAAAACGGTGTTGTGGTGGTTCGGAGACTACCGCAACACCGTTTTTCACATGGCTCAATTCGCAGCAAGTTGTTTCTTTACCGACACTTATCTTCGCCCATAGGCGTTTTTTTTAGTTAAACGCTTGTGGGGATGGGCAAAAACGACTAATTTTGCACCGCTTTTTCAAACATCAGATAAAGACAAGTGTGATGGTGAATTAGGCAATTAAGACAAACTTAATTTTAGAGTAACACATTTTTAAAACAATGAAAGAAATCAACGTAACAGGCAAAGTGCGCACTGAGGTGGGCAAGAAGGCCGCAAAGAACTTGCGCAAGGAAGGACTCATTCCCTGCAATCTCTATGGTGAAAAGCGTGGCGAGGACGGACTTCCCGTTGCCACTTCTATCGTATGCCCCATGAGCGAGCTGCGCAAGGTGGTGTTCACACCCCACATCTATGTCATCAACCTCGTTATCGACGGCGAGAACCACACCGCAATCCTCAAGGAGCTGCAGTTCCACCCCGTTACAGACGCTCTGCTCCATGTAGACTTCTACGAGGTTAACGACCAGAAGCCCATCACTATCGGCATACCCGTTAAGCTCAACGGTTTGGCACAGGGTGTTCGCGACGGTGGCCGCATCAACCTCTCTATACGCAAGATCAACGTTACTGCTCCTTACCAGGCAATACCTGAGCACCTTGACATCGACGTTACGTCGCTGCAGCTCGGCAAGAGCATCAAGGTGGGTCAGCTTAGCTTCGAAGGACTTGAGTTGGCAACTCCGGCCGATGTCGTTGTTTGCTCGGTTAAGACCACACGTGCATCCAAGTCGGCAGCCGCAGCCGCAGCTGCAAACGGCGCTTCTGCCTAATGGACAAATACTTGATAGTTGGGCTGGGCAATGTCGGCGATGAGTACGACATGACCCGCCACAATACAGGCTTTATGGTATTGGACGCTTTTGCGAAAGCGTCCAATATTGTTTTTGACGACCGCCGTTACGGTTTTGTGGCCGAGACGAGCGTGAAGGGACGCAAGCTGTTTCTGCTCAAGCCCACCACGTTTATGAACCTCAGCGGCAACGCCGTGCGCTACTGGCTCAACAAGGAGAAGATCGATATCAGTCGTCTTCTCGTAATCGTTGACGACCTCGCACTGCCCCTTGGCACGCTCCGGCTGAAGCCGTCGGGCAGCAATGCAGGCCACAACGGACTGGGAAATATCCAGTCGGTGCTCGGCACGGAGCGCTATAGCCGACTGCGCGTTGGCATCGGCAACGACTTCCCGCGCGGCATGCAGATAGAGTGGGTGCTTGGACGCTACAGCCAAGACGAACTGGCCGTGCTGCAGCCTAAGATTGACACTGCTTGCGATATTATCAAGAGCTTTGTGTTGGCTGGTGTGGACATCACAATGAACGCTTACAACAAGAAAGGATAGAATGGCTAACGAGGCGAGAGTGGACAAGTGGCTGTGGGCGGCGAGGATATACAAAACCCGTTCCATTGCCGCCGATGCCTGCAAGAACGGGCGCATCACAGTGAACGGCACCAACGTGAAGCCGTCGCACATGGTGAAAGTGGGCGAGACGGTGAGCGTGCGTAAGTCGCCCGTCACTTATTCGTTCAAGATTCTCCAGGCCATTGAGCAGCGCGTGGGCGCAAAACTCCTGCCGCAGGTGTATGAGAACGTTACGCCGCCCGACCAATATGAGCTGCTTGAGATGACGCGCATAAGCGGTTTCGTTGACCGCGCACGCGGCACTGGCCGTCCCACAAAGAAGGAGCGCCGCTCGCTCGATGCGTTCATCGACCCTTCGATGGGCGACTTCGACGGTTGGGATGATGGCTTTGACGAATAGTCTGCCAATACCAAAGATGAAGCTTATGAAAGGTGTTGTAATGCAATTGGAATACCATTATAATACCATTTTATAGAAACCTAAAAGAAAGACTTATGAGAAGACTAAAATCTTTATTCGCCGTTGCCGTGCTGGCCACAACTGTGTCGTCGTGCATCAGCAACAGCGACAAGTATGCTGGCTTCACCAACGGTTACTACACGCCTACGGCCTATGCCAACACCGAATATGGCTACGTGGGGTTCGTGAGCTATGGTCGATGGGCAATCGAGAAGAGTGCCAACAGCGACTGGTGTACGATAAAGGTGACCAGCGGCAGCTCGATGACCCAGAACTACATCCCCGTATTCTACACACAAAACACCACAGAGAGCACACGCTCATGCCAAATAACGGCGCGCGACGTCGATGAGAGCGACTCTTACATATCGTTTCCCATATTGCAGTATGCCACGCGCGGCGACGGCAGCCTTGGCTCCGCCCCTCTCGTGAGTGGCATAAAGGGCGACGACGGAAGCGAGATAGCCATTGTCTACGACAGTCAGAGCCGTCCCACATCGATAAAGATAACCAGTGGCGACGTGACCTACCGCAACATGGACATGGTGTGGAGCGACTCCACGGTGACAATAGCCGGTGCGAAGGTGAAATTCAACTTGGGCTATCAACCCCAATCAATAGTTTCGGAGACCGACACCGTGGGCTACTACAACAACTATGAGTCGTCAAGCCGATGGTCGTTCAGCTTTGAGGACCATCGCACCAACGACAACTACTACGGCCACGGTTTGTTGTTTACCAGCAACCTTGACAAGGTGTCGAATCCCGACACTGACACTCGCTGTGCAGACAGCTTGCGCTACGTACACCATTATTCCGATGGGACGATAGTGAAGGATTTCCTCAAGATGACGTACAGCTCCACTGACAACCGTCGCCAGTCGGTTGACGCCAACCAGCTTATCTTCGGTGTCAAGGAGTGCAGTCCCTATCTGCTGCTTGGCCTCTACCGCCATGCCAGAGCCACAAAGGTGGTGTCGGAAGCTACGGCTGACGACGGCAAATACACCATCGAGACCACGCTGAACGCCGACAAGAGCATCAGCACCATGACCGTGACCGACAAGCTGGGCGGCAGGGTGACATACAAGTTCAGCTACTACACCAACGCATAATGGCTGTGAACATAGCCATATTCGTGTCGGGCAACGGCACCAACTGCGAGAATATCATACGCCACTTCGCCACAGCCGGCAGTGAGTCGAGGGTGGCCTTGGTGGTAAGCAACCGCAGCGATGCCTATGCCATCAAGCGCGCCGAGGCGTTGGGCGTGCCTGTCGTGGTGATGCCTAAGGCCGACATCAACGACGAGGCAAAGCTGATGGGCGTGCTCAATGCCCACAATATAGGCTTTATCGTGTTGGCTGGCTTCCTGCTCATGGTGCCAAACTTCCTTGTGGGTCACTATCCACACAGGATAGTCAACATACATCCGGCCTTGTTGCCCAAATATGGCGGCAAGGGAATGTATGGCCGCCATGTGCATGAGGCTGTGTGTGCCAACCACGAGAGCGAGACGGGCATCACCATTCATTATGTGAGTGCCGTGTGCGACGGCGGAGAGATACTCTTTCAGGCCAAGACGGCACTTTCGCCCAGCGACACCCCCGACGACATTGCGGCAAAGGAACACCTGCTGGAGATGGAGCACTACCCAAGGTTGATAGAGCAAGCCATAGAAGAAGCCTTCCACGCATAGCGAAAATACAACCGCACGCACAGTGGAGCATTGGCCGCCCGGCCATTGGCGAGCCACGGCAAAAAGCAAAAGTGCCCGTCATGTTTGCGTGACAAAGCCCATGTGGCGGTCGGCCAATGCCACACTTGCGGTGCGCGAAAAAGAGAAAGGAGTTCTTGTCTAACCTCCTCTAAAAAACAAGAAAATGAAAAAACAAAAGCAACAAGTCAGTGTGCTGTTTATGCTTTTCAGCATACTGTTCTGCGTCTGCCTCATTACGGCAAACGTGCTCGAGACAAAGCAGATGGCCTTTGGCCCAGTAACAATCACAGGTGGCCTTTTGGTCTTCCCCGTATCTTACATCATCAACGACTGCGTGTGCGAAGTGTGGGGCTATGGCCGCGCCCGACTGCTCATTTGGGTGGGCTTTGCCATGAACTTCCTGTTCGTCGCCTTCGGGGCGTTGGCCGATGCCATACCCGGCGCACCCTTTTGGGACAACGATGCGGGTTTTCATGCCGTGTTCGGACTTGCCCCACGTGTGGCGGCGGCGTCATTCGTGGCGTTCCTCGTAGGGTCGTTTGTCAACGCCTACGTGATGAGCCGCATGAAGATTTCGTCGGATGGACGCAACTTCTCAGCCCGTGCAATACTCAGTACGGTGTATGGCGAGACAGCCGACTCGCTCATCTTCTTCCCCCTCGCCCTGCTCGGCGTGGTGCCGCTCAGTTCGATGCCGTCGCTGATAGTGTCGCAGGTGGCCCTGAAGACGCTCTATGAGATTGTGGTGCTGCCCTTGACCATACGCGTGGTGGCCTTCGCCAAGAAGCACGACGACGAGGATGTTTACGACCGTGGCATAAGCTACAACGTGTTTAAGATGAAATTTTAGAGCCCACATTTAGCGAAAATGCAGCAGGAGACAAGAAAAGACGAGGGACTCCACGCCCTGGGATCGGCCACGAAATACTCGATGGACTACGCTCCCGAAGTGCTCGAGACGTTTACCAACAAACATCAGGACAACGACTATTGGGTGCAGTTCAACTGTCCCGAGTTCACGTCGCTATGCCCCATCACGGGTCAGCCCGACTTTGCCGAGATAAAGATACTCTACTTGCCGGCCGAGAAGATGGTTGAGAGCAAAAGCCTGAAGCTGTATCTATTCAGCTTCCGCAACCATGGCGACTTCCACGAAGACTGTGTGAACATAATAATGAAGGACTTGGTTAGGCTCATGCAGCCCAAATACATCGAGGTGGTGGGCATATTCACCCCTCGTGGCGGCATAAGCATCTATCCATACGCCAACTATGGCCAGCCAGGCACCAAATATGAAGCTTTGGCATGGCAGCGCTTGGCCGAGCACAAGCCTTTCGGTTGAGTGGCAAACTGACTGTTGGGCAATATGTAAAAAGGCGGTTTACAAGAGCGTAAACCGCCTTTTCCCATATTCTTCATGTTTGTGCATATCTTCCCTTTTTACTGCCACCAAAAGCCATCTGTAAACAAAACGGCGATGGCTACGGCGCAATCACGATAAAATGTTGTAACTTTGCGTGTGTATGACACTTGCACACGATAAACCTCACGCTAGTAAGGCTCTTTTTGCCATTCTCATGCTCTTTTGCATTGCCATAGGCAGGGCTTCCGCCCAGTCCGCCACGGAGCATAGGTCGCGGCCACACATACAGCAACCCACAGCCCGGCAAACAGACGCATCAATGGCGCACCGCCGCAAGCGGGTGGCCGTGGTGCTAAGCGGTGGCGGGGCGAAGGGCGTGGCCCACGTGGGCGCACTGAAGGTGCTGGAGCGTGCCGGGATGCCAATAGACTATATTGTGGGAACTAGCATGGGAGCCATCGTTGGCGGCCTGTATTCCATAGGTTACAACGCCGACGCTCTCGACTCGCTCGTGCGCGAACTCGACTGGAAGCAGCTGTTGTCGGACAAGAACACGCTGCGGAGTCTTAGTCTGCAAGAGAAGCACAACCAAAGCACATACCTCATTTCGCGCCCCATAATACGCACCGACGACGGCGAGGCCAAGGGCGGCTTCGTGGCTGGCACCAACCTTGCCGACCTCTTCTCGCGCCTTACCGTGGGTTACCACGACTCCATCGACTTCGACAACCTTCCCATCCCGTTTGCCTGTGTGGCCACCAACATCGTTGACAACAGTGAGGTGGTGATGCGCAGCGGTTGGCTCTCGCAGGCCATGAGGGCGAGCATGGCCATACCAGGGGTGTTCACGCCCGTCAGGATCGACTCGATGGTGCTTGTCGATGGCGGACTGAAGAACAACTATCCCGTTGACGTAGCGCGCGCCATGGGTGCCGATGTGGTGATAGGAGTGTCGGTGCATGACAAGCTGCGCACGGCCAGTGAACTGAACTCTGCGTCAGACATTCTGTTGCAAGTGATTGACTACTCCACCAAAAACAAGTTTGACGCCAACATAGCCGCCACCGATGTGCTCATCCGCGTCAACATCGATGGCTACTCGGCAATGAGCTTCAACACCAAGGCCATCGACACGCTGATTGTGCGTGGACAGACCGCCGCCGAGGCTCAGTGGGATGGACTGATGCGGCTCAAGGAAACAATCGGAATCGACTCGTGCTTCACCCCAACCCACACCTTCCGCTCGTCCGACGGCAACCTGCCACACCGCATATGCCTCGTGGCGGTCGATTGCGAGGGCATGTCGCCAGCCGACGCCGCCTATCTGCGCCGCCGCTACCATCTGGACGAGGGCGACAGCATAAGCTCCACGCAACTTGAGGATGCCATGGCCTCACTGCGCACCGACATGATGTACACCAGTGCCGACTACATCTTGCGCCACATGCCCGGCGGCTATTGGCTGCGTGTGGTGGTGGGCGAGCGCAAGGTAACGCAGGCCAACCTCGGCGTGCGGTTCGACTCCGACGACATGGTGGCTCTGCAGGCCAACACCACACTGCGCTTCCGCATGCGCTTTCCGCTCGAACTGTCGGCAACGGTGCGCCTTGGCAAACGCTATTTCGGCAACGTGGCGGCAAGGATAGCCCCGTCGCCACGCCACAGCCTCACGCTCGGCTACACATACATGCACAACGACATGGACGTGTATAGCCATGGCGACCGCGACTACAACGTGGCCTACAATTATCACTCGGCCACTCTGTCGATGCTCACGCTCACTGGGCGCAACTATGGAGTGGAGATGGGTGTGCGGTGGGAGAAGTTCAGTTTCGGCGGAATGCTCTACGGCCAGCAGGCGGCGCGCCAGCAGATAGGCGACGAGTGCCTGTACAGCTATCGGATGAGCATACACTACGACTCTGAGAACAACCGCTACTTTGCCACGCGCGGCGCGGTGTTCAATGCCGAATATGCGCTCACCACCGACAACTTTGTGGGCTACCGCAAAAACAACCCCATACAAATGGCCTCTGTGACGTGGCGTGTGGCCCTGTCGCCAAGCAAGCGGTTCACCATCCAGCCCAACGCCTGTTGGCGTGTGGTGTGGGGCATTGGCATGCCATGGTGCGTTGGCAACTTCATCGGTGGCGACTTCGCCGGACATTACATCGAGCAGCAGTTGCCCTTTGCCGGACTGGGACGGCTGGAGTCTACAGGCAACGCCTTCGCCAGTGGCGGACTGAAGTTGCAGCAGCGCATCATGGACAACAACTATTTGTCGTTGCGGCTGTCGCTTGGCGTGAATGCCGACCTCTTGCGCCATCTGCATTCAAGCGAGCTGATGCGTGGCTACCAGCTGTCGTGGGCCTACAACTCCATGTTCGGCCCTATCGGCGCCAGCGTCGGTTGGTCGAGCGTCAGCAAAAGCCCGTTCTTCTATGTCAATCTCGGACATGAGTTTTAGTAATGTTCAAAAAATAAGTTGCGCAAGTTTGCCCTGTATTTTTAGTCGGTT
>CAVKUV010000071.1:0-14223 GCA_963659505.1 Lachnospiraceae bacterium | reverse complement strand
TTAGTAATGTTCAAAAAATAAGTTGCGCAAGTTTGCCCTGTATTTTTAGTCGGTTTTGCCGGCTTCTTTGAAGGAGCATAGCGGGCTATGTGACTGAAAGATAGTGCAAGCCGAACGCAATGAAGCTTGCTTCAATTGCTGAGGCGCAGCCTATCTTATGCAAAAGAAGTCGCGAAAACGGCAAAAAGACAGGGTGAGCCAGACCAAAGAAAGGATATTGGCATACCCTACAAACTTGCTCAAGTTATTTTTTTGAACATTACTTAACCTCCATGAACGACAACCGACAACGCCATATGCCAATAGGAAAACGTAGAATATCGCTGAAAGACCTTGCCCGCGAGCTTGGCGTAAGCATAGCCACAGTGAGCCGTGCCCTGCGCAACAGTCCGGAGATAGGGCTGGAGATGCAGCAGAAGGTGAAGTCGTTGGCCAAGGAACTCAACTACCGGCCCAACCCCTTCGCCCGCAGTCTGCGCCAGGAAGCCCCCAAGGTGATAGGCGTTGTCGTGCCAAACCTCGTCACCCACTATTACGCCGCCGTGCTCGACGGCATCGAGGACGCCGCCTCCAAGGCCGGCTACTCCGTGATAAGCGCCAACAGCCACGAGGACTTCGCCACCGAGAGCAAGGCGGTTGACAACTTCATAAGCCTGCACGTGGAGGGCATCATAGCCTGCTTGGCGCAAGACACCACCGACTATTCCCACTTCGTCGAGATAGCCGACATGGGCATTCCGCTCGTGTTCTTCGGCCGCACGTGCCTCACCGACCGCTTCTCAAGCGTAACCGCCAACGGCGACGAGGCCGCCCAGTTGGCCACGCAGCACCTCATCGACACCGGAAGCCGCCGCATAGCATTCATCGGAGGCCCCAACCATCTCGACATGGTGCGCCGCCGCAAGCACGGATACCTTGAGGCTCTGCGCGACAGCCACTTGCCAATCGACCGCTCGCTGGTGGCCTGCGGCAAGATTGACTACGAGGTGGCTCTGCAGGCGGCACTCGACCTGCTCAGCCGTCCCGACCGTCCCGACGCCATTCTCGCCTTCAACGACATCATTGCCTTCGCTGCCTTCAACGCCATAAAGCGCATGGGGCTTGCCATACCCGACGATGTGGCGCTGATAGGCTTCACCGACGACGTTCACGCCAACTACGTAACGCCGCGCATGTCGGCCATTGCCGACCAGTCGCACCTTATGGGGACCACGGCTTGCGACCTGCTGCTGCGCAGCATCGGCGGCGACACGAAGATATACAAGGAGATTGTGCCGCAGAAACTGGTGATACGCGAAACGTCAGACAAGCGGCAGAAGGCAGCCGAGTAGTCCGCCGCACCAAGGCTTTGGCCTAACATCGCGCCCTATAAGGGTATACTACCATTATACTAACCGAAATGACTACCAACCTGAAAACTGCACTCATCGTGCTGTCGCTTGCCGCCGGGGCAAGCCATGTTGCCATGCACGCGTCGGTTGGCGACGTGCATAGCATCACCATCAATCTTCATAATAACCACGCCAAGGGCGGCAAGCTCGCCGCCAAGACCATAAGGCTCACTGCCGTGAGCGACGATATAGTGCGCGTTGAGGCCACGCCCGACGACACTTTCCCACGAGTGCGCAAGAGTCTGGTTGTAGTTCCGCAGGCGCAGCAGGCCACGTTTGGCGTGGCCGAGTCGCACCGTGCCGTCACCCTCACCACGGCGCGGCTTCGCGTCGTGGCCGACAAGCGCACCGGACGGCTTGAGTTTTTCGACCGCTTGACGGGGCGCAGTCTTCTTCGCCAGGCCGACCGTGCCACAGAGTTCAGCCGCTATGTGTCGGCGCAGACGGAACTGCCGCAGGGCTATGCGCCGTCGGCTCCCGACGAGGTGGGGTGGGGCAAGGCCACAGACGCCAACCTGCTGTCGCTTGCCGACCGCTCGGGCTACACCTGGCGCACGGTGTTTGAGGGGCAGGATGGCGAGTCGATATACGGATTGGGGCAGCACCAGTCGGAAGAGATGGACTATCGCGGGCGCGACGAGGAGCTGTTTCAGTACAACACCAAGGTGTCGGTGCCTTTTGTGGTGAGCACTTGCGGCTACGGACTGCTGTGGGACAGCTACTCATTGTGCCGCTGGGGCAACCCCAATCCCTATCGTCAGCTGGGACAGGTGTTCAACCTGCGCGACAAGCACGGCACTCCGGGCGCGCTCACAGGCACATACACCGACGGCAAGGGGCGCACAACGGTGGAGCGGCGCGAGGACTCGCTCTATTACGAGCACTCCGGTGTGGTGGGCAATTTGCCTCGCGGATTGGCACTCGACGGCGCCAATGTGGTGTATGAAGGCACCATCGAGGCGCGGCAGACGGCCACCATGCGCTTCATCCTGTACTATGCCGGATATGTCAAGGTGTACATAGGCGACAGCTTGGTGGTGCCTGAGCGGTGGCGCACGGCATGGAACCCCAACGCCTACAAGTTTGCCTTCAGCATGGAGAAAGGCCGCAGTTATCCGCTGCGCGTGGAGTGGCGACCCGACGGCTCTACGTCCTATTGCGGACTGCGCGTGGCCGAGCCTCGCAGTGAGGCCGAACAGCGGCAGCTGTCGATATGGAGCGAGATGGCCAAGCACATGGACTACTACTTCATAGCAGGCAGTTCGATGGACGAGGTGGTGGCCGGCTACCGCCGCCTCACGGGCAAGGCGCAGGTGATGCCGCACTGGGCGCTGGGCTTCTGGCAGAGCCGCGAACGCTACAAGACATCCGACGACGTGGTGAGCACGCTGCGCGAGTTTCGCCGGAGGCGCATACCCATCGACAACATAGTGCAAGACTGGAACTACTGGGAGGACGACCAGTGGGGAAGCCACTGCTTCGACCCCAAGCGATACCCCTCGCCACAGGCCATGCTCGACAGTGTGCATGCCATGAACGGGCGGTTCATGGTGTCGGTGTGGCCAAAGTTCTATTGCAACACGGCCAACTACAAGGCCCTCGACAGCATCGGCGCCATGTATCGGCGCGCCGTGGCCGACTCCATACGCGACTGGGTGGGTCCGGGCTATGTGGGTTCGTTCTACGACGCCTACTCGCTTGCGGCGCGCAAACTGTTTTGGAGGCAGATGGACGACTGTCTTTACTCAAGGTTCAACGGCCAGATCGACGCCTGGTGGATGGACGCTTCCGAACCCAACGTGCGCGACTGCACGCCCATCGACTACCGCAAGGCTCTCTGTGGACCCACGGCTCTCGGCACGAGCGACGAGTATTTCAACGCCTACTCGGTGGTCAACGCCGACGCGATATACAACGGCCAACGCTCGGTCAGTCCCGACAAGCGCGTGTTTCTGCTCACGCGCAGCGGCTTCGCCGGGCTTCAGCGTTACAGCACCGCCACTTGGAGCGGCGACATAGGCACCCGCTGGGAAGACATGAGGGCGCAGATGACCGCCGGACTAAACTTCTCGATGGCCGGAGTGCCGTGGTGGGGCATGGACATTGGCGGCTTCTGCGTGGAGAAACGCTATGCCGCCGCCCAAAAACTGTTTGACAAGACGGGCGAGGAGAACGCCGATCTGGCCGAGTGGCGCGAGCTTCAGGCGCGCTGGCACCAGTTTGGCTGCTTCGTTCCGCTCTACCGCACGCACGGGCAGTGGCCGTTGCGCGAGGTGTGGAACATTGCCCCCGAGTCGCACCCGGCCTATCAGAGCATCGTGTTCTACCACAAACTGCGCTACCGGCTGATGCCCTACCTCTACTCGATGGCCGGTTGGGTTCACTTCAACGATTACACCATGATGCGCGGCTTGGCCATGGACTATGCCGACGACACCGCCGTGCGCTCCATTGGCGACCAGTGGATGTTCGGGCCTTCGCTCATGGCGTGCCCCGTGGGGCATTATAAGGAACGCAGCCGCCGGGTGTATTTCCCACGGCAGTGCGGCTGGTATGACATATACACTGGCCAACATCGCCCTGGGGGCCAATCAGCCACTGTCGAGGCTCCCTATGGGCGCATCCCCGTGTTTGTTCCCGAGGGCGGCATCATTCCCTTTGGTCCCGAATTGCAGTGGAGCGACGAGAAGAAGGCCGACCTTATATACCTTTATATATATAGCGGAGCCGACGGCAAGTTCAGCCTCTACGAGGACAACGGCACCGACTATGGCTACGAGCGCGGCGAGTGTGCCACTATAGACATTGCCTACGACGACGCTCGGCGCACGCTTAGCATAGGGCGGCGCAAGGGCGCGTTCACTGGGATGTTGCAGTCGAGGCGGTTCAGGGTGGTGCTTGTGTCGCCCGAAAGGCCGCAACCCTTGGCGTTCGACAATCCGTCGGGTGTGGCCGTTGACTATTGCGGGCAGCCAGTGACGGTGAGTCTTGCCGAGTGACAATATGCAAACTATCTACAAAACTACCAAAACAATAACGATGAAACACACACATTTCCTGTTGGCGGCATTGCTTTCCGCCACGTTCAGTGTGGCCACGGCGCAAACCTATCTCGACCCCAAGGCACCGATAGAAGCCCGGGTGAAGGACGCACTAAGCCGCATGACCACCCACGAGAAGGTGCAGCTGCTGCACGGACAGAGCAAGTTTTCCAGCGCGGGAGTGCCACGGCTCGGCATACGCCAACTCAACATGAGCGACGGACCCCACGGCGTGCGCGCCGAAGTGGACTGGAACACGTGGGCTACAGCCCATTGGACCAACGACTCATCGGTGGCTTTCCCCTCGCTAACGTGCCTTGCCGCATCGTGGAACCGCGACATCGCGGCCGAATATGGCGGCGCCTTGGCCGAGGAGTTTGCCTATCGCGGCAAGGACATTCTGCTTGGCCCCGGCGTGTGCATGGCGCGCATGCCGCTCAATGGGCGCAACTTCGAGTATATGGGCGAAGACCCTTATTTGGCCGGCGAGATGGCCGTGCCATACATCAAGGGCGCACAAGGCAAGGGCGTGGCTTGCTGTCTGAAGCACTTCGCACTGAACAACCAGGAGCAAGACCGCTGGTCGGTGAACGTGAATGTCAGCGAGCGCGCCTTGCGCGAGATATACCTGCCGGCGTTTGAGAAGGCGGTGCGCAAGGGTGGCCTTTGGACAATAATGGGCGCCTACAACAAGTGGAACAACCAGTATTGCTGCCACAACGACTCGCTGCTCAACAAGATACTCAAGGGCGAGTGGGGCTTCGACGGGGCGGTGGTGAGCGACTGGGGCGGCACCCACGAGACCATGGGCGCAGCCTTGGGCGGTCTCGACATAGAGATGGGCACCGGCACCGACGGCAAGACCACCGACAAGGGGCTGGGCTACAACCGCAACTATCTGGCCGACCCGTTTGAAAAACTGGTAAACGAGGGGCGGATACCCATGAGCGTGCTCGACGACAAGGCTTCGAGGGTGCTCCGCACGATATTCCGCACGTCGATGAACGCCGACAAGGCCATTGGCTCGATGTGTTCCGAGGCCCACTACGACGCTTGCCGCAGGATAGGCGAGGAGGGTATGGTGCTGCTGAAGAACCAAAAGGGCATACTGCCGCTGCGCCCGGAGAAGTACAGACGCATACTCGTGGTGGGCGACAACGCCGTGCGCAACATGAGCGAGGGCGGCGGCTCGTCGGAGCTGAAGACCAAGCGCGACGTTTCGCCGCTCGACGGACTGCGCCAGTGGCTTGGCGACAAGGTAGACTTCGCCCGTGGCTACTATGCCGGGCGCGCCCTCTACGACAAGGTTGACAAGTTGAGCGATGACTCGCTGGCGCTATTGCGCGGCGAGGCGTTGGAAAAGGCAAGCAAGGCCGACCTTGTGATATTCATTGGCGGACTCAACAAGAATGCGCGGCAAGACTGTGAGAACCGCGACCGCGAGAGCTACGACCTGTCGTATGGGCAGAACGAACTCATATCGGCCCTCGCCAAGGTGCAGGGCAACATCGTCGTGGTGACGTTTGGCGGCAATGCGTTTGCCACGCCATGGATTGGCGGCGTTAAGGCCATGCTCCACTGCTGGTATCTCGGTTCGATGGCTGGCGAGAGCTTGGCCAATGTGCTTTCGGGCAAGGTGAACCCCAGCGGCAAACTGCCAGTCACGTTTGCGCGCAAGCAGCATGACTACCCCTGCTTCCAGTATGGCGACGAGGGTTATCCCGGTGTCAACCGCCAGGTGTATTATAAGGAAGGCGTGCTGATGGGCTACCGCTGGTTCGACACGAAGGGCGTGGAACCGCAGTTCCCGTTTGGCTTCGGACTTAGCTACACCACATTCAAGTATGGCAAGCCGTCGCTTTCGGCCACGCGCATGGGCAAGGACGGCACTATAACGGTGAGTGTTGCCATAACCAACACTGGCAAGTGCAGTGGCAAGGAGGTGGTGCAACTGTACATAGGCGACGAGAAGGCCGCCGTGGAGCGTCCGCGAAAGGAACTGAAAGGCTTTGAGAAGGTGGAGCTGAACCCCGGCGAGACCAAGACGGTGAGCTTCACGGTGACTGCCGACGACTTGCGATACTGGTCGGAGGCCACCCATTCGTGGACAGCCGAGCCGGGCTTCTTCCGCGCCTACCTCTGCTCCAGCTCAGCCGACGTGCGCGGCGAGGCTCGCTTTGAGCTTGCCGAGTAAAAGCTTACGCTTTTTGGCATTACTCCATGATAAAGGGAAATCAAGTTCCCCAAGTTTGCGAATGTATGTGTCCGCAAACTTGGGGAACTTGATTTTTTATTTTGTCCTTCTGTTTGATGTGTGGACGGTGTGCTCGGTTTGGGTGGGCGCAGCGAGGACGCAGCGCCTACTAAGTTTGCCTTGATGGGTGAATGTTTAAAGCTTGCGCTTTTTGGTACGGCGAGGCGCCGTACCTCCTAATCCATTCACCTGCGGTAAGGGTGTTGTCTACATATTTAGTAACGTTAAGGAAATAACTTGCTCAGATTTGCACATGTACGGGCTGAAAGCCCAACAACTACATAGCCCAGGGCAACGCCCTGGGTCTTGTGTGCGTATATTTATTCGCCCTGAAAGGGCAAAAGTATATAGCCTTGCGCATTGTGGTCTATGCACTTTTGCCCTTTCAGGGCGGTGGGTGATGACTTGATATACCCAGGGCGTTGCCCTGGGCTATGTAGTATAGGGCTTTCAGCCCATTGCGATACAATCAGCCAATCATGTAAAATCAGCTCAAGTTGTTTTTGGGGCATTACTTAACGGAAGAACCTGTTTCCCGTTCCCTTCCACTTAGCTGAACAAGTCGCGGCGCGGCATCTTCGCGCTGAACTTCTTGCGCAGCTTGTCGAACAGGGCCAGTGTGTCGTGCGAGAAAGCGTGGCCTTTCCACGTGCTCGTGTTGGTTATGAGCACCCAGCACTGGCCGTCGGGATAGCGCAGGGCGATGGCGCTTGTGCCGGAGAGCGACCCCGTGCGTATCCAAGGTTTGCCGTTGGGGGTGAAGTTCCAGCCTATGGAGAAGGCGTGGTCGGGCATTTCGCGCGTCATTGTTGCCACGCTCTTTTCGCTCAGTATGTCGGGAATGTGGGGCAAGCCGTCGATGGCGGCCACGAAGCGGCACAGCTCAGCCGCCGAGGCGCACCATGCCCCGGCCCCCGAGAGGCGCACTAGGTCGTTGTCGCCGTAGCACTTCTCCACCAAGCGTCCGCTGTTGTTGTATTCATACACGGGCTGCGACCCCTGGTGCATGTAGTATCTCACCTCGTTGGGGCGGCGGTCTTCATAGTAGATGCCGGCCAGATGGAAGTCGAAGCAGCCAGCCGGTTCAAGCACCATCTTGCGCATGAAGTCCTCGTAGGCCATGCCCGACCGCCGCTCTATTATCATGGAGAGCAGCGTGTAGCCCAGGTTGGAGTAGCACTGCATGGTGCCTGGGGTGTAGCCGAGGTGGCGTTTCAGCAGTATGCGCAGCAGCGTGTCGTGGTCGGGCGGCGCGCTCAGGTGGTTCTGCATGATGATGTAGCGCGTGGAGAACATGGGGTCGCCGGCATAGTTGTTGAACCCGCCCTGGTGGCGCAGCAGCTGTTCCACGGTGATGTCGAAGTATCGCTTGTCGCGTATGGCGTTGGTGTAGGCCGTGTCGTTGAGTATGCCCTGCTGTCCGAACACCTTGTCGGACAGGCTCACGCGCCCCATCTCCGCCAGCTTCATTATGCCCACGGCAGTAACAAGCTTCGACACCGAGGCTATGCGCATGATGTGCGAGGGGGCCATGCGCTCGCCCCGTTCCTTGTCGGCCCAGCCGAAGCCCTTGGCGTAGATGAGCGAGTCGCCCCGCGATATGGCGAGCTGCGCCCCGTTGATTTCCCATCGCCTCAGATACTTCTTCACCGTTGAGTCAAGCTCCGCCAGTTCGGCGCAGTCCGACATGGCGTTGCTGAGGCTGTCGTTCAGGTGCTTCTGCGGTATGCTGTCGGCCTCGGCCTCGTGCTGCTTTGAGCATGAGTGGCTGCATCGCGGTATTATGATTGCGGCTATAGCCACGCAGATGATGCCGCGCAGTATTCTTCTGTATTTCTTTTTCAGTCGTCGTCCCATCTTTTTTTGTTTTGTAGGTGCCCAATTGTTGTACCTATTGTGGTGGTGCAGTGGGGTAGTGGGCGACGTGTCTCACGTCGCAACTGCCGAATTGCCGCTTGGTGTGCGGTGGGACACCGCACCCATTACAAAGGGAACAACAAATTGGACAGCCTATTTATTTTGTAGAAATGTTCAGCCCTGTTCCGACTCCTTCTCCATTGATGACATCACCGCGCGTATCTCGCCGTAGTTGATGCTGTCGCTGACGTTCTCCTTCACCTCCGACAACTTTTGCGTTTCGGGGTGGGCCAGCAGATAGTTGGTAATCTCTATCTCGTGGTCGTGGCTCACCAGTTGGCTCAGCGCGATTTTCCCCTCCATCATAAACTTTGTAAGGTGGGAGTAGACGGTGCTTGGGGCCAGTCCCCTTTCGGCGGCTATCTGCTCTATCGCCATGCCCCGGTTGAACATTTCGAAGCTCACCTCGGCCGTAGGCTGCTTGGTCGGTTTCGGCTCTTTCTCAGGTTTAGGCTTTTGCTCCGTCGGCATCGCCTTTTGCCCTGTTAGCTTCGTCTTTAGCTCCGTTAGCTTTGCCTTTAGCCCCGTTGGCTTCGTCTTCTTGCTTTCTTTCTGCTTGGCCGCGCTTGGCGGCTGTTGTCCGAGCAGGAAGCACGCCTTCGCCCTAAGGTAGTCGCCCACGCAGAATGTCGTTTCGGCCTTGCCCTCGTAGGCGAGCAGCTGCGCCTTCAGATTGAACGTCTCGCAGAGCAGTGCGAAGCGCTCGTCAAACTGCTTGCGCGCCGCCTTGTTGTCGGTGTTCACCTTAGTCTTCTTTATCAGCGTGCCAATGTCGGCCAGACCTTTGGCGAAGTATTCCGCACCCTTGTGTATGCGGTCTTGCGTCTGCTGGTTGGCCACGTCGGGGTTGGCGAGAAGCAGGCTTGTGTATTGCGCCTTGAACTTCTGCGCCACCACGCCCAGCTGTTGCAGCGGCTGCGAGGCGCGCTTGTAGGCGTCGAGCAGGTCGGGGTAGCGGCGCGACAGATGCTCGGCCAGTGTGCGCGCCACCATTTCGATGGCCGCCTTCAGCTCGGTCATGTCAAACAGGTCGTCGATGTTGGCTATGGTGTAGTCGCGCTCCAGCGCGGCTATCTGCGGTGCGCTTGGCTCCATGGCGGCCATCTGTCGGTTGAAGGTGTCGAGCTTGCCGTCGCTGATGATGGCCGCCGCACTTAGCGGTTGGCTGAGCACCATGCCTTCGAGCGACTTGCAGCGGCTCAAGGCCACGTAGGTCTGTCCGTGGGCAAACGAGCGCGAGGCGTCGATTATGGCGTGCTCGAAGGTGAGTCCCTGGCTCTTGTGGATGGTGATGGCCCACGCCAGGCGTATGGGATATTGGCGGAACACGCCCTCTACGGTCTCCTTAATCTCCTTTGAGGCGTCGTCGAGGGTGTATTTGGAGTTGGTCCACTCGGCCCGTTCAAGGTCGAATGGCGCGCCGCCGTTCTTGCCGCGCACGGTGATGCGGCGGTCGTCGACATACACCACCTCGCCAATCATGCCGTTGTAGTATCGGTGGTTGGTGTCGTTCTTTATGAACATCACCTGCGCCCCGGCCTTTATCGTGAGCGTCTCGTCGGCCGGAAACGACGCTGCGGGGAAGTTGCCCTCCACCTCGGCCCTGAAGTGGAAGCCGTGGGCGGGCAGCATGGCCAGTTCGCGGTCGTTGATGTCCTGTGCCGGACGGTTGTGGGTGGTGAGCTGGATGTAGTCGCTGCCCGGGGCGGGCTTGAAGTTGGGTATGTAGCGGCGGTTGATTTCGGCCAGTGTGGCGGCTGTGGCGCGGTTCTCGCGTATCTGGTTGAGCAGTGTCACGAAGCGGTCGTCCTGCTGGCGGAACACCTTCTTCAGTTCGATGGTGAGGTAGCCGGCCAAGGCCAGAGCCTTGCTTGAGAAGAAGAAGGGCGTGTCGTAAGTCTGCGAGAGCATGGCCCACTCGTCGTCCTTCACCACGGGGGCCAGCTGCTGCACGTCGCCAATCATTAGCAGTTGCGCTCCGCCAAACGGGCGGTTGGGCTTGCGGTAGCGGCGCATCACCGAGTCGATGGCGTCGAGCAGGTCGGCGCGCACCATGCTTATCTCGTCGATCACCACAAGGTCGGTGGTGCGTATTATGTCGCGCTTGGCCTTGCTGAAGCTGAACCGCTTGTTGTCGCTGCGCCCGTAGGCCGTTCCGGGCAGGAAGGGCGACAGAGGCAGCTGGAAAAAAGAGTGGATTGTGGCTCCCCCGGCGTTGATGGCCGCGATGCCCGTTGGGGCGAGCACCACCATGCGCTTGGGCGAGTGCAGCTTCAGTTCCTTCAGGAATGTGGTCTTTCCGGTGCCGGCCTTTCCTGTGAGAAACAGGTTGGCGCCCGTGCTTTCTATTATCTCCCACGCCATGCGTGACTCTTGGCTCATCTCCATGGCGGTGGCTATTGCTTGTTGACGATGCTGTTGAACAGGCTTTGGCAAGCGTCTTCGAGCAGGTCGATCACCAGTTCGAAGTCGTTGTCGCCGCCATAGTATGGGTCGGGAATGTCGGTCTGTCCCGGGTGGCTGGTCAGAAAGCTTGCCATGCCCACCACCTTGGCCCTGTCGGCGCTGGTTCTGGCCATGGCCAAAACCTCGCGTCGGTTGTTGTCGTCCATGGTGACGATGGTGTCGAAGCGGTCGAAGTCGGCTGTGCCGAACTGTCTGGCGCGGCTGTCGAATGTGTAGCCGTGGCTTTGTCCGTGGCTTCTCATGCGGCGGTCGGGCAGTTGCCCCACGTGCCAGTCGCCCATGCCGGCCGAGTCGATGGCGAAGTCGGAGCTGCGTCCGGCCTCGTCAACTATGTGCTTCATTATTCCTTCGGCTGCCGGCGACCGGCATATGTTGCCGAGGCAGATGAACAAAACCTTGTGCTTCTTGTCGTTTTCGAGTGCCATATTGCTTGTCGTTTTAGTGTTAGGCTGTCCAATTTGTTGTTCCTATAGTGGTGGGCATGGTGGGTAGTGGGCGACGTGTCTCACGTCGCAACTTCCGCATTGCCGCTTGGTGTGCGGTGGGACACCGCACCCACTACAAAGGGAACAACAAATTGGACAGTCTAACAAGAAAGGCCATAAACTTTAGTGGCAACCTATTGTCTGCAATCGTATGGCTAAAGCTTTCCGCTTCCTCCTTCATCGCTTTTGCGTCTTTCTCCAACTGCCAGATGTCCGCCTTCGCTTCCTGTTCGGCATTCTCTATGACGGTATTTGTGTCGTGCAATTCATCGCAAAGCAATGCCAACTGCAGCTTGTCCGCAAAACTCAAATCTCCTTCCTACGCAAACTTGCTGAGCAGGGAGGAGACGGTATGTAGGGTTGATATGGTTCGGTTCAGTGTTGCCATTGTCGCCGGGTAAAATGTGTTTACTATTACCACAAGGCAACTTTGCCTGCAATACCCAAATCAATGGTTGCAGTCATTACGCCAAGTGCACGGAACACTCTGCGCATGGTAGGGATGGTGATGCTGTAGCCTCTCTCCAGACGGGAGATTTGCGCACGTTTCACACCTATGCGTTCACCAAGTTCCTCCTGTGTCAGATTCTGTTCGATGCGTGCTTTCTTGATGGCTTCGCCCAAACGGTAGGCGTGCAACGCCTCGTCCACGTCACTCTCGAAAGCATCGCGCTTGGCGGTGCCAACCTTTCCGAAATGCTTGTCAAGTACATCGTCCAACGGAGTAAGATTCATCTGTGCCATAGTCTTATTTGTTTTTGAAATATTCTTTTCTTATTGCTTCCGCCTTCGCAATTTCCTTGCTTGGGGTCTTCTGGGTTTTCTTGATGATGCCATGCGTGGCAATCACCAGAGTCTCCTCATCTCTGTCCCAAAAGGCAAACAGACGGTAAGCGGTCTTGTTGTATAGCGTACGGAACTCCCATATCTCTGTGTTCTCCAACTTCTTGAAAAGCTCCCTGTTGCGTTCTCCTCCTGCAACACGCTTGATGTTGTAGAATATCTTATAGGATACCGCTTCGGGTAAGCCCTCAATGAAGTCTTGTGCCTCGTCCGTCAAGACAAGTTTGAAAATGTTTTGTGCCATACGCTTCTTTATGACAATGCAAAGATACTAATAATGTTTCGCGAACAAGAAACAAACACTAAGAAAGTTCCTTGTTCGTTTGTATTTTAGGTGGGTTCTATAAATTAGCTTTGCTGGATTTTGAGACTGTTTTCGAGTGCATATCGTCAGCGAGCAAGGGAGTAATGCGAGCATTACGACCGAGCGAGGTGGCGATATGAACCGAAAAGAGTTCAAAAGACGGCAAAACGTAACCCATTTTATCTTGTTATTTGTTACGGTGGTAATTTATAGAACCCACCTATAGCCTTGTGCATTATAGTCTATACACTTTTGCCCTTTCAGGGCGACGGGTGATGTTCGTATATACCCAGGGCAACGCCCTGGGCTATGTAGTATAGGGCTTTCAGCCCATTGCGGTAACATCTACCAAATCATAGAAAATATGCTCAAGTTATTTCTTGAACATTACTTAACGGAAGAACAATCTTTTTTCTCGCTGTCACTAAAAGGCATGGAAGCGGCCTGCAATGAGCTGAATTTTTCTTACCTTTGCAAAAACGGGCGCATCATGTTGGTGTGCCTCTCGCATTAGGCGGGTTCTATAAATTACCTTTGATGGATTTTTGAATTTTAGCCGAGCAGATTTTTCTTTGGATAAGATAGGCTGCACCTCAGCAATTGAAGCGAGCTTCATTGCATTCGGTTTGCACTATCTTTCTTTCTGAAAGAGCATAGCGGGCTATGCGACTGAAGAAGAAAGTAAAATATGCCGGATAAAATCAAAAAGACACAAAGAGCAACCCGTTTAAAAATGAAGTTTAACAAGGGCGTGGAATTTATAGAACACGCCATTATCTTTTTTATAGGCATGGATACCTTGTCGCATTTTCATACGCTTGAAGAACTGATACGTGCCTTGGACAGGGAGCGTAATCTGTTGGTTGGACTGTTTCAAGACCGCAAGCGGCTCTCGTTTCGCTATGACATGGCGCGAGAACTGGCTTCGCGAAGAGACGAGAGCTTGGAGTTTCTGCGAAGGTTTGGGGTAATCAGGGACAATGGCGACTTCATCGAACTGGAGGACGTCTATCTGAAGTTCTTCGAGGACGTGCTGGAGGTGAACGAAGAAATCAACGTGGCGAGCGTCAAGGAGAGCATCGGCAACCTCAACGCTGCCATCGACTACTACCAAAGCGAGAAAGTGCCCAGTCGCAAGTATGGCTACTTGAAAGACGTGAGGCGCATTCTCCGCAACATCGCCCTCACCTCGCTGCGCAACGTGATAGACCTGAAGCGCAACATCGACAACACCTACAAGAACGAGCCTACCTTCGCCGTGAAGAAAAAGAAGTTGGTTCATTTGGACGAGAAACGGAAGGACATCGCCGCCCTCATCAACGAGTGCGAGCGAGTGATCGACGAGAAGCAGTCCGCCTTCTTCATGGTGGCGATGGACGTGCAACTGAGGGAGACGGTGACGGAAGTGAAACTGCAGCTGAGGGAGGTGTATCACAACCTGCTCGAACTGGACCGTCAGATTATCAACTACCTCAACCTCATCGAATACCAGAACCGCCTCTTCGAGAAGGTGCAGAAACTG
>CAVKUV010000070.1:0-14635 GCA_963659505.1 Lachnospiraceae bacterium | reverse complement strand
GCGTTCGGCTTGCACTATCTTTCAGTCGCATAGCCCACTATGCTCTTTCAGAAAGGAAGTGAAATCTGCTCGGCTAAAATTCAAAAATCCATCAAAGGTAATTTATAGAACCCGCCTTAAATCTTTCACTGTGGCAAATAAATTCTCCACTCTTCATTCTTCACTCTTCACTAAAACTTTAATCTTTTTTAGTGTTGCATGCAATATTACGGCTTTTGTTTAGTTATATATGTAATTGGTTATACAATTTTATTGAAGAAGATGGAACAGGAGATGCTCTATATATTGGGTTCTTTTCTTGTCAGCATGGTGTGCGGCTTCGTGCTCATACCGCTGGTGGTGACATTCTGCAAGAAGCGTGGCCTATATGATTTGCCCAATGCGCGCAAGGTTCACAAGTGCGGCATACCGCGCCTTGGCGGTGTGTGCTTCATGCCGAGCATGGTGCTCGCCTTCCTTATAATGATGTCGGTGTTCAACGGCAGTGCCGACCACGCCGGCCAGGCCACGTTCAACCTCTGGTCGATAACCTTCTTCATAAGCATCTCGCTCATCTACGCCGTCGGCCTTGTCGACGACCTTGTCGGCCTCAGTCCCTCGGTCAAGTTTGCCGTGCAGCTGGTGGCCGCGTCGCTGCTGCCGTGGGCGTCGCTCCACATCAACAACCTCTACGGCTTTCTTGGCGTCAACGAGCTGCCCTATTGGGTGGGCGCGCCGCTCACGGTGCTCGTCATCGTGTTCATCGACAACGCCATCAACCTCATTGACGGCATCGACGGTCTGTCGTCGGGCTTGTCGGTGATAGCCCTTGGGGGCTTCCTCGTGTTCTTCTATGCCGAGGGGCTTTGGCTCTACTGCATACTCATAGCCGGACTGATGGGCGTGCTCTTGGCCTTCATGTACTACAACCTGTTTGGCCGTCCCGGCCACAACAAGATATTCATGGGCGACTCCGGCAGCCTCACCCTTGGCTTCATCCTCGGCTTCCTGCTCGTGAAGTACTCCATGGACAGCCCTGGCATAATGCCCTACCGCAGCGACTGCCTGCTCATGTCGTGCTCGCTGATAGTCGTTCCGGCGTTCGACGTGTTCAGGGTGGTGCTGGTGCGCTTGCGCCACCACAAGCCCATATTCGGCGCCGACAAGAACCATCTTCACCACAAGATGATGCGCGCCGGACTGGGACAGCGCCAGGCATTGCTTGCCATACTTGGCGTGGCGGTGGTGTTCATAGCCGTCAACGCCATGCTTTCGGGCGTGCTCGCCTTCACTTGGGTGGTGCTGGTCGATGTGGCCATTTGGTTGGCGGTGCAGCAAGTGGTGAACCATTTCATAAGGAGGGCCGGCAATGACGTGTACAGCCGTGCATAGCAAGTGGGCGGCTTGGGGCAAGCGCACAGCCGACATCATAGGCTCCACCTGTGGCTTGGCCTTGTTGTCGCCCGTGTTTCTGGCCATCTATGCCGGACTGAAGCTCACCACGAGCGGTCCAGCCATATTCCGCCAGGAGCGCATCGGGCTTGGCGGTCGCCCGTTTTGCATATATAAGTTCCGCACCATGGTGGTCAACACCGAGGCCGACGGCTTGCCGCGCTTGGCCGAGGCCGACGACGAGCGGCTCACGCGCTTCGGCAAGTTTCTGCGCGAGCACCATCTCGACGAGCTTCCACAGTTGTGGAACGTGTTGCGCGGCGACATGTCGTTTGTGGGTCACCGTCCAGAGCGCAAGTATTTCATCGACAAGATTATGGAGTTGCGCCCCGACTATGCCGACCTTTACGCCATGCGTCCGGGCATAACGTCGATGGCCACCATCTACAACGGCTACACCAACACCATGGCCAAGATGATACGCCGCCTCGACATGGACCTCGACTACTTGCGCCACCAGTCTTTCTGGCTCGACGTCAAGATAGTCTTCACCACATTCACAAGCATTCTTTTCGGCAAGAAGATTTAGGGGCGAGGCGGCCTAATCATGCGTAAACATTAAGCTCAAGCTGTACATTGGCAATCGGGCGCTGCGTCTCGCTGCGCCCGATTGTCATGGTTATACAGTTGTTCTCGTTTTTTATTGGCGCAGCGAGACGCAGCGCCTACTAATTTGCATTGTTGGCTTCATCACTTACTCATCTCCGCAACCGTACTAAGTCATGCCAGATGTGGCACAAAGTCATGCCAAACATGGCTCAAAGTCACCTCACATCGAACGATGCGCGTGCTCATATCGAACGATGTGAGTGTTCGTATCGAACGATATGAGCACGCGCATCGTTCGATACGAGGTGACTTACCGTGGCATTCAGCATGACTTTCCGTGGCATTTGACATGACTTTCCGTGGCTTCCGGCATAACAGTCCCTAACCTTTGGCTTGGCTTTGAGTGGTCGCCATTGGCGGCATGACGGGCTATGTCATGCACTGACAAAGCCCTCTGTCGGCCACAAAACGATTGTCGGCTTGTGTATTTCGGGAAAAAAAGCTAACTTTGAACCTTGTAAGAAGAAAAGGAAAGACAATGAGTTACGACGGAAAGGACGACAACGACATAAAGGACGAGGAGCTGGTCGGGGGCGCAGGCACTACCGACGGCACCACCGCTGACGATGTGGAAGCAGCTGCCGACGACGCTACCGCAAGTGATGCTGACGCTACTGCCGAAGATGCTACAACCGAAGATGCTACAACCGACGACGCTACTGTCGACGACGTGGAGGCCGCAACGGGCGACACCGATGCTGACATCGACGCTGACGACGGCGACGTGGCCGAGAGCCACTCCGACTACAAGCCCGCCGGACGGTTTGACGCGTCGGCGGTACACCACCTTAGCGGCATGTACCAAAACTGGTTTCTCGACTACGCCTCGTATGTGATACTGGAGCGCGCCGTGCCAAACATCGACGACGGACTGAAGCCCGTGCAGCGGCGCATACTCCACTCGATGAAGCGCATGGACGACGGACGCTACAACAAGGTGGCCAACATCGTGGGCCACACCATGCAGTTTCACCCCCACGGCGACGCGTCGATAGGCGACGCTCTGGTGCAGATAGGCCAGAAGGACCTGCTCGTCGACACGCAGGGAAACTGGGGCAACATTCTCACCGGCGACCGTGCCGCCGCCCCTCGATACATCGAGGCCCGACTGTCGAAGTTCGCCCTCGACACGGTGTTCAACCCCAAGACCACCGAGTGGCAGCTCAGCTACGACGGGCGCAACAAGGAGCCGGTGGCCCTGCCTGTGAAGTTTCCCTTGCTGCTGGCCCAAGGCGCCGAGGGCATAGCCGTTGGTCTTAGCTCGAAGATACTGCCCCACAACTTCTGCGAGATATGCGACGCGGCCATCAACTACCTGCACGGGCGCGAGTTTCAGCTCTATCCCGACTTCCCCACGGGCGGCAGCATCGACGTGGGCAAGTATAACGACGGGCGGCGCGGAGGCACGCTCAAGGTGAGGGCGAAGATAGAGAAGCTCGACAACAAGACCCTGGCCATACGCGAACTGCCGTTCGGCAAGACCACAACCACGCTCATCGACACCATACTGCGCGCCATAGAGAAGGGCAAGATAAAGGCGCGCAAGGTTGACGACAACACCGCCGCCAAGGTCGAGATACTCGTACACCTGGCTCCGGGCGTGTCGTCCGACAAGACGCTCGACGCCCTGTATGCCTTCTCCGACTGCGAGGTGAACATATCGCCCAACTGCTGCGTCATATCAGGCAACAAGCCGCAGTTCCTCTCTGTGAGCGACGTGCTGCGCCACTCGGCCGACCGCACCAAGGAGCTGATACGCCAGGAGCTGGAGATACGCCGTGGCGAACTGCTGGAGCAGCTGCACTTCAGCTCGCTTGAGAAGATATTCATCGAGGAGCGCATATACAAAGACCGCAAGTTTGAGCAGGCACCCAATGTGGATGCGGTGTGCGAGCACATCGACGAGCGGCTCACGCCCTACTATCCGCAGCTGGTGCGCGAGGTCACCAAGGACGACATACTGCGGCTGCTGGAGATAAAGATGCAGCGCATACTAAAGTTCAACAAGGACAAGGCCGACGAGCTGATGGCGCGCATCAAGGCCGAGATAGAGCGCGTCGACCGCGACCTGGCCAACATCGTCGAGGTGACGGCCGACTGGTTTGCCTTCCTCAAGGACAAGTATGGCAAGGACCACCCCCGGCTCACCGAGATACGCAACTTCGACACCATCGAGGCCGCCAAGGTGGTCGAGGCCAACGAGAAGCTATACATCAACCGCCAGGAGGGCTTCGTGGGCACTGCCCTGAAGAAGGACGAGTTTGTGTGCAACTGCTCCGACATCGACGACATCATCATCTTCTACCGCGACGGCAAGTACAAGGTGGTGCGCGTGGCCGACAAGATATTCGTTGGCAAGAACGTGATACACGTGGGCGTGTTCAAGAAGAACGACCGCCGCACAACCTACAACGTGGTCTACCGCGACGGCAAGGGCGGCTACTACTACATGAAGCGCTTCAACGTGACGGCAGTGGCCCGCGACCGCGAGTATGTGCTAACCCAAGGGCGCCCAGGCTCCAAGGTGGTGTACTTCACGGCCAACCCCAATGGCGAGGCCGAGGTCATAAAGATCACGCTTGAGCCGTCGGACGCAAAGAAGAAGTCGAGCATATTCTTCGACCGCGACTTCTCAAAGGTGATAATAAAGGGGCGCACGTCGAAGGGCAACATACTCACCAAAAAACAGATACACCGCATCGGACTGAAGAGCCACGGCCACTCCACGCTCGGAGGGCGCATGGTGTGGTTCGACCCCGACGTCAACCGGCTTAACTACGACGAGCACGGACGGCTGCTGGGCGAGTTCCACGACGGCGACTCCATTCTCGTGGTGCTGAAGACCGGCGAGTACTACATCACGGGCTTCGACGCCAACAACCACTACGAGGACAACATACTGCGCATAGAGAAGTATGACGAGGCCAAGGTGTGGACGGCGGTGCTCTTCGACGCCGACAACGACGGCTACCCCTACATCAAGCGCTTCCTCATGGAGGCCACCAAGCGCAAGCAGAGCTACCTGGGCGACAATGCGGCCAGCGTGCCTGTGCTGCTCACCGACCAGGTATATCCACGATTGCTCGTCACCTTTGGCGGAGCCGACGCGGCGCGCGCCCCGTTGGAAATCGACGCCGAGCAGTTCATTGCCGTAAAGGGTGTCAAGGCCAAGGGCAAGCGACTGTCAACGTGGCAGGTGGAGAGCATCGACGAACTGGAGCCGCTGCGCTATCCCGAACCGCAAGAGGAGGAAGAGGAGCCTGAGGCCGACGGCGAGCCGCAGGAAGAGGAGAACCTCGACCCCGACGCAGGCAAGACGGAGCAGCAGGTAATCGACGAGATAACCGGACAACTAAACCTATTTGGCAATGACGGCGGCGATGGCGGCAATGGCAACTAAGGCTGCGCTCGTGGCCTTGGCCGCCACGCTGATGCCACTGGCCGCAATGGCGCAGGAGCGCGCCCCGCGAATGACCACCACGGCCTATATGGTGGGCGTGGGCGAGACGAGGCTGCTCGACACCTATCTGTCGCAGGAGCACTTCAGCGGCTCTGGCTTCACCTTTCTCGCCACGCGCGAGCTGCAACGCCCCGAGGGCCGCTGGGCCACGGTGGTGCAGCACCAGGCCAACCTCGCGCAGGCCGACGACCGCACTGCCACGGCGTCGGAGCTTGAGGGGTCTTACAACTTCTACATAGGCCGCTACCGCCAGTGGCGGCTGCTTGGCGACAGACTCACGCTGAGGGCCGGAGGCGTGGCCAACGCTTGTCTGGGCTTCGTCTACAACACCGTGAACGGCAACAACCCGGCGCAAGCCCGATTGCACCTCAACCTGATGCCGTCGGGCATGGCCTCGTGGAGGTTTTCGCTCTTGGGGCGGCCAATGACCGTGGGCTACGAGCTTGAGGTGCCGCTGGTGGGCGTAATGTTCAGCCCCAACTACGGACAGTCTTACTACGAGCTGTTCTCGCGTGGCGACTACGACCACAACGTTGTGCCCACCACGTTTGCCAGTGCGCCGTGCTTCCGCCAGCAGCTCATGCTCGACGTCGGCCTCGGGCGGCGCACCACGCTGCGCCTTGGCTATCTGGGCGACTACTACCAGACGGCAGTCAACAACCTGAAGGCGCACACCTATTCACACCGCTTCATGATAGGCTTCGTGAGGCGGTTCCGACTAATCAACTACCGACCATGAGAAAACTTTTGCTTATGCTGCTTTCGGCCATGATCGTGGCCGTGTGCCAGTCGTGTGTCGATGTGGAGGAGCACGACAACACCCCACGGGGCAACTTCGACGCGCTGTGGCAGACCATCGACGAGCGATACTGCTTCTTCGACTACAAGGGTCGGGAGTATGGGCTCGACTGGAACGCCGTGAGGCAGAAGTACAGCCAGCGCATCGACGACGGCATGACCAGCGCGCAGCTGTTTGAGGTGCTTGGCGACATGCTCGCCGAGCTGCGCGACGGGCACGTCAATCTGTCGCGTTCGGCCGACTTCTCGCGCTACTGGAGCTGGTATGAGAACTATCCGTCGAACTTCAGCGACACGCTCAACCGCCGCTATCTCGGCACCGACTACAAGATAGCCTCCGGACTGAAATACCGCGTGCTCGACGACAATGTGGGCTACATATACTACGAGAGCTTCAACACCGCCGTTGGCGAGGGCAACCTCGACGATGCGCTGAGCCACATGATGCTCTGCCGCGGACTGATTATCGACATACGCAACAATGGCGGCGGCAACCTCACCACTGCCGAGCAGCTGGCCGCGCGCTTCATCGACGACGAGACACTCGTGGGCTACATCCAGCACAAGACCGGCACCGGCCACAGCGACTTCTCGGCCATGGAGGAGCAGCGGCTCAAGCCGTCGTCGGGGGTCAGGTGGCACAAGCGCGTGTGCGTGCTCACCAACCGTCAGGTGTATAGTGCGGCCAACGAGTTTGTCAAGTACATGAAGTGCTCGCCCAGGGTTAGGGTGGTGGGCGACCGCACTGGCGGCGGTGCCGGACTGCCGTTCACCAGTTCGCTGCCCAACGGTTGGGTGGTCAGGTTCTCGGCCTGCCCAATGTACGACCGCGACCGCCAGTCAACCGAATTTGGCATAGCCCCCGACCACGAGTGCCAGTTGTCGCAGGCCGACGTTGCGCGCGGCGTCGACACCATAATTGAATATGCCCGCCACTTGTTCGATACGGCGTGGTAGGGTAGGAGGGGCGTATTCTCTATATACATATTTATATAGTAGGCTGTCCAATTTGCAGTTCACTTTGTAGTGGGTGCGGTGGGTAGTGGGCGATGTGTCTCACGTCGCAACTGCCGCATTGCCACTTGGCGTGCGGTGGGACACCGCACCCACTACACATTAGTCACAACATATAGGGCGTCCTACATATTTATGTGACGGTGAAAAAATAAGTTTGTATGTTTGTGCTCAAACCTAATTGCATTACCTTTGCACCATGATTTATCCCGATGGTTTTGAAGAGAAGATAGGCTTTGCCGAGGTGCGCGCACTCTTGCGAGAGCGTTGCTTGAGCACACTTGGCAAGGAGATGGTTGGCAATATGCGGTTTTCGGCCGACGCTGCCGAGGTTAACGAGTGGCTGGCGCAGGTGCGCGAGTTCAGGCGGCTGCTGGCCGAGGCCGACGACTTCCCCATGCAATACTTTTTCGACGTGAGGGCGGCGGTGGCGCGCATCCGGCTGGAAGGCACCCACCTGGAGGAGAACGAACTGTTTGACCTGCGCCGCTCGCTCGAGACGATAGCCTCGATAGTGGCCTACCTGAACCGTGGCGAGGAGAGTGCCGAAGGCGAGGTGGCCTATCCCTATCCGGCGCTTCACCGCATGGCCGACGGCGTGGCGGTGTTTCCGCAGCTCATACAGCGCATCGACCAGATACTCGACCGCTTCGGGCGCATAAAGGACTCTGCCTCGGCAGAGCTGCAACGCATACGCACCGAGCTGGCGCGCACTGAGGGCGGCATATCGAAGACGCTCTACTCCATATTGCGGTCGGCGCAGAGCGAGGGACTGGTGGAGCGCGACGTGGCCCCCACCATGCGCGACGGACGACTGGTGATACCCGTGATGCCCGGACTGAAGCGGCGCATCAAGGGCATCGTACACGACGAGTCGGCCACGGGCAAGACCGTCTACATAGAGCCGGCCGAGGTGGTTGAGGCCAACAACAAGGTGAGGGAGCTTGAGGGCGAGGAGCGGCGCGAGGTGGTGCGCATACTCTCGGAGTTTGCCAAGCTGCTGCGTCCGCACGTGCCTCAGGTGCTCGACTCCTACCGCTTTCTGGCGCTCATCGACATGCTGCGCGCCAAGTCGGCCTTGGCTGAGGCCACCGGGGCTTTTGAACCTGTGGCCGAGAGCTATCCCCACATCGACTGGATACAGGCCAAGCACCCCCTGTTGCAGTTTGCGCTCGCACGGCAGGGCAAGTCGATAGTGCCGCTCGACATAACGCTCACGGGCGACAAGCGCATACTCATCATATCGGGACCCAACGCCGGCGGCAAGTCGGTGTGCCTCAAGACGGTGGGACTATTGCAGTATATGCTCCAGTGCGGCTTGTCGGTGCCTGTTGGTGAGAGGTCGAAGACGGGTGTGTTCGACAACATAATGATTGACATAGGCGACGAACAGAGCATAGAGGACGACCTGAGCACCTATTCGAGCCACCTCACCAACATGAAGAACATGATACGCCGCTCCGACGGGCGCACGCTGCTGCTCATCGACGAGTTTGGCGGCGGCACCGAGCCGCAGATAGGCGGCGCCATCGCCGAGGCGGTGCTGAAGCAGTTCTGCCGCAAGGGTGCCTATGGTGTCATCACCACCCACTACCAAAATCTGAAGCACTTTGCCGAGGACAACGAGGGGGTGGTTAATGGAGCCATGCTGTATGACAGGCACGAGATGCGCGCCCTGTTCCAGCTGGCCATTGGCCGGCCGGGCAGCTCGTTTGCCATCGAGATAGCCCGCAAGACGGGACTGCCCGAAGAGGTGATAAGGGACGCGTCGGAGATTGTCGGGTCCGACTACATCCAGAGCGACAAGTACTTGCAGGACATAGTGCGCGACAAGCGCTACTGGGAGGGCAAGCGGCAGACCATACACCAGCAGGAGAAGACGCTGGAGCAGCGCATTGCCAAGTATGAGGCCGACATCAAGGAGCTGGAGCAGAGCCGCAAGGCCATAGTGAGCCGCGCCAAGGAACAGGCCGAGGAGCTGCTCGCGCAGAGCAACCGCCAGATAGAGCTTACCATACGCCAGATAAAGGAGAGCCAGGCCGAGAAGGAGGCCACCAAGCGCGCGAGGGAGGAGCTGTCGGCGTTTAAGGCCGACGTGGCGCACATCGACGAGAAGGCCAACGACGAGCTGATAGAGCGCAAGATGCGCCAGCTGCAGGAACGCAAGCAGCGCAAGGAGAAGCGCAAGAAGGACAAGGCCGAGGGGCGCGCCGCAAAGCCGGCGGCAAGTGCGGCGGCTTTGCAAAAGACTGATGCGCAGGCGGCGCTTGCCGTGGGCGACACCGTGAGGATAAAGGGACTGACCACGGTGGGGCGCATCGAGACCATCGATGGCAAGATGGCCACGGTGATATTTGGCGACATGCGCACTAAGATGCGTTCCGACCGCTTGGAACGTGCCGCCATGCCTAAGAAGGAAGACCCCAAGACGTTTGTCTCGACCGTGGGGCGGCAGACGCGCGAGACGATAGACAACCGCAAGCTGAACTTCCACCAGGACTTGGACGTGCGCGGAATGCGTGGCGACGAGGCTATCAACGCCGTTACCTATTTCATCGACGATGCCATACTCGTGGGCATGCCGCGTGTGCGCATTCTGCATGGCACCGGCACGGGGGTGCTGCGCCAACTCATCCGGCAGTATCTCGCCACGGTGCCAAACGTCACGGCTTTCAAGGACGAGCACGTGCAGTTTGGCGGCGCTGGCATCACCGTTGTCGATTTGTAAGTGGCGTTGTCGCTCTCTTTTATTTTGGGGCAGCCTGCGTGGTGACATACCTCGCATGCTGTCCCAAAATTCTTTAATATTATTTCAATAATATTTCTTGATAGTATGTCGCTTTTATGTCGCAATATATCTTGCATATAAATTGGAAAAAAGTTACCTTTGCAAAATACATATCTACAAACGACCAAAAACGAACTGTAAACGGCGTTTAAGGACTGACAACCTAAAGGCGGTTCTAAGAAAACCACCCAGAAACTAATAAAAAACACTAAAACAATGAGAAGAAACAGTTTATTGGCAATGGTGGCGATGCTGCCATTGATGTCGTGGGCGCAGACGTTCGACTTCGACATGACAAAGCAACAGCCGACGTACACCGACGAGGCAGGATATGGCTACGACGTGCTCCCGGCTCCAACAAAGAAAAGCACCGAGCCCTTCTACTTTTCGGTGAAGGTGCCCGATGGCAACTATAAGGTGAGGGTGACGCTCGGCGGCAAGAAGGCCGCCAACACCACGGTGAGGGCGGAGAGCCGACGGCTGATGGTGGAGAACGTTGACACCAAGAAGGGAAAGACGGCCACATACGAGTTTGTCGTGAACAAACGCTCGCCGAAGATCGACGACAAGAGCCGTGTGCGCATAAAGGACCGCGAGAAGGACTACCTCAACTGGGACGACAAGCTCACGCTGGAGTTCAACGGCACGGCTCCCGAGGTGAAGAGCATACACATTGAGCGCGACGACAAGTGCCCCACGGTGTATCTGTGTGGCAACTCGACGGTGACCGACCAGAACAACGAGCCGTGGGCAAGCTGGGGACAGATGATTCCACGGTGGTTCGACGGCAACGTGGCCATAGCCAACCATGCCGAGAGCGGACTGACGGCAGGGTCGTTCCTGGCGCAGAACAGGCTCGACAAGATAATGGCCACGCTGCACGAGGGCGACTACGTGATATGCGAGTTTGGCCACAACGACCAGAAGGAGAAGGGCATCGCCAAGGGTGCGTGGTATCACTTCTCGGTAAACTTGAAGACGTTTGTCGACAAGGTGCGCTCAAAGGGTGCCACGATAATATTCTGCACGCCCACCCAGCGCCGCCGCTTCGACGACAGCAAGACGAAGATTGAGGAGACCCACGGCGACTTCCCGGCAGCCATGGAGGCTGTGGCCGCAAGGGAGAACGTGCCGGTGATCGACCTGCACCAGATGACGCGCGAATTCTTCCAGACACTCGGCTACGAGGACAGCAAGCGCGCGCTCGTTCACTATGCGGCCAACACCTTCCCCGGACAGACGAGGGAGCTGGCCGACAACACCCACTTCAACCCCTATGGGGCATACGAGGTGGCCAAGATGGTGGTGATGGGTATGAAGAAGCTCAACCTGCCCATCGTGAAGGACTTGCGTCCCGACTTCAAGGACTTCGACCCGAACAAGCCCGACGACTGGCACACGTTTAAGTGGGCGCCGGCCAAGAACGCCAATCTGGTGAAGCCCGACGGCAACTGATTGCGCCTGAACGGCGGATAGCCCGGGGTGGCAACTGGTTGCGTGACTGAAATAGAGGTCTATATGGCTTCGACTTCATAAAAAGAACATATACATTATAAATAGGACATGAACAAAAAGTGTTTAGCGCTGGCTATGATGATGGCCATTGCCGCCGGCGAGGTTGCCGCGCAGACATGGCCGACAGCCGCGCCAGAGGCCAAGCCCGGCACCCGGTGGTGGTGGCTCGGCTCTGCCGTCAGCGAGAGCGACCTGAGGTGGAACCTCGGCGAGTACTCCAAAGCTGGCATCGGAGCTGTCGAGATAACGCCCATTTATGGCGTGCAGGGCAATGAGAAGAACGACATCAACTTCCTCTCGACTCCATGGATGAACGCCCTGAAGTTTGTTGAGAGCGAGGGCGCGAGCGACAGCCTGCTCGTTGACATGAACTGCGGCACGGGCTGGCCATTCGGCGGCCCGTATGTGCCAATCGACGAGGCGGCGGCGAAGCTGGTGCTCACCGACGTCAAGGCCACGGGGCAGGATTTGCGCAAGGGCGTTGACGTTGGCGTGAAGGACGAGAAGGAGAAGCCTTTCGCCAAGTTGAGCCGCGTGATGGCCTATGCCGACGACGGCACCGTGGCCGACCTGACGGCTATGGCCGACTCTACGGGCACGGTGGTTTGGAAGAAAGCCCCAAAGAAGGCTTCCTACCGACTGATGACGATATACTGCTCGCGCACGCGCCAGAAGGTTAAGAGGGCTGCGCCAGGAGGCGAGGGCTATGTGCTCGACCACTTCGACCGCAAGGCTGTTGAGTGCTACCTCGACCACTTCGACGAGGCGTTCAAGCGCAGTGGCGTGGCCTACCCCCACACCTTCTTCAACGACTCGTATGAGGTGTATGGGGCCAACTGGACTCCCACGCTGCTCGACGAGTTTGCCAAGCGGCGCGGCTACAAGCTGGAGGAGCACCTGCCCGAACTGCTTGGCGACATCGACGACGGCAACAAGGTGCTGAGCGACTACCGCGAGACGCTGGGCGAGATGCTGCTTGAGAACTTCACCGAGCAGTGGACGGCATGGGCACACCGTCACGGGGCTAAGACGCGCAACCAGGCGCACGGCTCACCAGCCAACTTGATTGATGTGTACTCGGCAGTTGACATACCCGAGATTGAGGGCTTCGGACTCTCGGAGTTTGGCATAAAGGGACTGCGCCGCGACTCTGGCTACACGCGCAAGAACGACTCCGACGTGTCGATGCTCAAGTATGCCTCGTCGGCAGCCCACATCAACGGGCGCACGCTCGCCAGCAGCGAGACGTTCACGTGGCTCACCGAGCACTTCCGCACCTCGTTCTCGCAGTGCAAACCCGACCTCGACCTGATGTTCTCGTGCGGAGTCAACAACGTTTACTTCCACGGCACGACCTACTCGCCAAAGAACGACCCGTGGCCGGGATGGAAATTCTATGCCTCGGTCGACATGAGTCCCACCAACAGCATATGGCGCGACGCTCCTTATTTCATGAAGTACATAGAGCGGTGCCAGAGCTTCTTGCAGATGGGGCAGTCGGACAACGACTTCCTCGTGTTCCTGCCCGTCAGGGACATGTGGCGCCAACGCTATGGCAAGGGCGACAAGTCGCTGCTCATGCAGTTTGACATACACTCGATGAAGAAGAAGGCTCCGGAGTTTATCAAGGACGTGATGGACATCGACCGCGCCGGTTTCGACTGCGACTACATCAGCGAGAAGTATCTGCTCGGCACCACATTTGTCGATGGCAAGTTGCAGACGGCTGGCGGCACGCGCTACAGTGCGCTCGTCATTCCGGGCAGCGGACTGATGACCGATGCCACAAAGGCTCACATCGAGGCTCTGAAGGCGCAGGGGGCAAAGGTGATATATGGCACCAACGCCGACGAACTGAACAAGGCCGCCAAGCCTGAGGCTATGCGCATGGGACATGGTCTCCGTGTGCTGCGCCGCAAGAATGCCACAGGCTACCACTACT
This sequence comes from Lachnospiraceae bacterium, assembly GCA_963659505.1. GTDB lineage: Bacteria > Bacteroidota > Bacteroidia > Bacteroidales > Bacteroidaceae > Prevotella. Next base: position 1,078 of record CAVKUV010000070.1, on the reverse strand, counting down.
TCATAGCCAACTTGTCGCCCAACGACATCGACATGCGCATTCCGCTCGCGGTGGAGGCAAAGGACGCACGGTGGTTCAACCCGCTTAACGGTGAGATTTACAAGGCCGACCTCAATGGCGAGGGTTTGGCCGTGGCTCTGAAGAGTGGCGAGTCGATGATACTCCAAACCTACAACAGCCAGTTGGCCGACAATGGCGCGGCGCGCAAGCAACCCACGGGAGTGGAGAAGAAGCTTGGAGGCAAGTGGACGCTCGACTTTGTGGAGAGTGCGCCCAAGGTGAGCGCGACGTTCAAGCTCGACTCGCTGCAGACGTGGGAGACGCTTGCCGACGACTCTGCCAAGGTGACCATGGGAACGGGTGCCTACACCACCACCGTGAGCATGACCAAGGCTGAGGCTGCCGCAGAGTGGCGCATCGACCTTGGCGACGTGAGGGAGAGCGCAAGGGTGTATGTCAACGGCAAGTTGCTGGGCTGCGCATGGTCGGTGCCTTATGTGCTCGACTGCGGAAAGGTATTCAAGCCAGGCAAGAACACTGTGCGCATTGAGGTTACCAATCTCCCGGCCAACCGCATAGCTTCGTTCGACAGGCAGGGCGTGAAGTGGCGCAAGTTTAAGGAAATCAACTTCGCTAACATCAGCTACAAGAAGTCTGACTTCTCCGACTGGGCGCCTGTGAAGAGTGGACTCAACTCAAGCGTGAGATTGGTTCAAGTGAAATAGATTGATACGATTGAAATAGATTAGGTAAATCAATATCATTAAGAGTGTGGCCAGTTGCGCAGTCTGTGCGTGTCATAATGGCGGTGCAACTGGCCGCGCCTTTTTCTGTCGCAGCACGTGTGGCAATATGGACAATCGGTATATAAAGGAAAGCTTATCGTGCGTGCGCCTCTTAGGATATGCATATAATATAATGTGTAATATATAATATGAAGGGAAATGAAAAGAACGAAAAACCATCAAAAATCCCCCCCCATGCGCTCAAGGAAAGGAGGTAATGTGATGGATGCCAGTGATTTTAACCCAACTTTGCCCCTTTGATCTTGTTTTTATTGCAGTATCAGCAGTTTAGC
>CAVKUV010000069.1:0-14914 GCA_963659505.1 Lachnospiraceae bacterium | reverse complement strand
CTGCCGGCGGTATCACCATTGAGGACGATGTGCAGATTGCCGCCAATGTGCAACTCATCAGCAACAACCATGATCCTTATGAGCGCAACGTCATTACCTGTCGCCCCATACGCATCTGCAAAGGAGCATGGATTGGAGCAGGAAGCACTATCCTCCCTGGTGTCACCGTAGGCAAGCACGCCATCGTGGGAGCTGCGTCGGTGGTTACGAAGTCCGTTCCCGACTATGCCGTAGCCGTGGGAAATCCCGCCAAAGTTATCAAGTATCTCGACAAGGAGAGATTTGAAGAAAAGGAAAAGTAAAAGGAGCAAGAAACAACAAATGGATAAGATATGGAAACAGGACATAAGAAAGATGTAATGATACTGACTGGTGCTGGTCAGATTGGAATGGCCATAGCCCGACGCATAGGCTATGGCAAGAAGATTATATAGTCAAAAAGAAATGGTTTGATAAATTCTCAAACCATTTCTTTTTGACTATAATTGGCGAGATTGTAGTTGGTCTCAAACATTGCGCTGAGTAAACGCCTTTATTATGTTATTGTGGCTTTGTGCGTTCGTGACACAAATTGCCTGATAGACTAAAGACAAAGATATTGCATTTTTTCTGAACAAACGAAAGGAATGGGAGCAAAATGCTTGCAAGTATGTGAACGAGATATGGACAAGCGAGATGTTGAAACGATGTCGGCAGAAGCGACAGTAATGAAGGTTTGCGTATGAGCTAAGGGGCGGCGAGGACGCACGCCCCTACTAAATTTGCCCTTTGGCTTCGCTATGTGCAGTCTTTACGCTGTGCCTTTCACGCTATTGGTTTCGCAATGCGCCATCATTGCTGTAGTCTTTTGCATGAAGTTCTGTAGTCCTTTGCTTGGATAAAAGCAGTACCTTGTGGCAAAGTGCTGGGCTAAACATGCCAGTTACGATGCCTTGCCGGCCACCAATGTCCCGCATGTCTTATCCGAACAATGCCCTTAGGGCTTCCTCCACCTTACGCACCGGCACCAGTTCGATGTTCAGTTTTGAGCGGTTGAGGCTTTGCAGGTTGTGCTTGGGTATCACCATGTGGGTGAAGCCAAGCTTCTCGGCCTCGGCCACTCGCTGCTCAATGCGGTTTATGGGACGCACCTCGCCGCTCAGTCCCACCTCGCCGGCCATGCACCAGCCCGGTTCGATGGGCGTGTCAACGTTGCTCGACAACACTGCCGCTATCACACTAAGATCCATGGCGAGGTCGGTGACGCGCAGTCCGCCGGCCATGTTGACAAACACGTCCTTCTGCATGAGCTTGAAGCCCACGCGCTTCTCAAGTACGGCGAGCAGCATGTTGAGCCGTCGCTGGTCGAAGCCCGTGGCACTGCGCTGCGGAGTGCCGTAGGCCGCACTCGACACCAGTGCCTGCGTCTCAACGAGGAATGGCCTCACGCCCTCTATCGCCGAACTGATGGCCACGCCGCTCAGTCCCTCGTGGTCTTGCGTGAGCAGCAGTTCCGATGGATTGTCCACCTGCCGCAGTCCCGTTTGCTGCATCTCATATATGCCCAGTTCCGACGTGCTTCCGAAGCGGTTCTTTATGCTGCGCAGTATGCGGTACATGTAGTGCTGGTCGCCCTCAAACTGTATCACAGTATCGACGATGTGCTCCAGAATCTTTGGTCCGGCCAGAGTGCCTTCCTTGTTGATATGGCCGATGAGCACCACGGGTATGCCGCTCGTCTTGGCGAAGCGCAGCAACGCGCTGGCACACTCCCTCACCTGCACGATGCTTCCGGGACTGGAGTCAACATCCTCGGTGGATATGGTCTGTATGGAGTCGATTATCACGATGTCGGGCTGCGTGTCCTTTATGTGGGCGAAGATGTGCTCAAGCGACGTCTCGCACAGTATCAGGCACGACTCGTTGTCGGGGTGGCTTATGCGGTTGGCGCGCATCTTCAGCTGGTGGGCACTCTCCTCGCCGCTGACATACAGTATGCGCTTTTCGGGCATGCGCAGTATGGTTTGCAGCGTGAGCGTGCTCTTGCCGATGCCCGGTTCGCCGCCTATGAGAATGATGGACCCAGGCACAAGACCGCCGCCGAGCACGCGGTTCAGTTCGCTGTCGTGCATGTCGATGCGCGCCTCGTCGGTGGCACTGATGTCGCGCAGTGGCATGGGCTTGTTCTTGTCGGCTATGGCCGAGCGCACGCTTATGGCCGCCGATTTGGCCGCTTGCGTGCCCGTGTCGTTGGCTACGCGTATCTCCTTGAACGTGTTCCACTGCCCGCAGCTGGGGCATTTACCTATCCATTTTGGCGACTCCTGTCCGCAGTTGTCGCACACGTATGCTATCTTGTCCTTTGCCATTGTCGAGTGGTTTGATTGTTTGTTAATGGGTTGTCCCCTATCGTTGTGGGTGCGCAAGCAGTGGGCGACGTGTCTCACGTCGCCCACTGCCGCATTGCCGCTTGGTGTGCGGTGGGACACCGCACCCACTACACAAGCATCACAACAAATTGGGACACCCTATGTCTAAAGCTTCTTCAGCAGCAGGCAGTCGATGTTGGGCACAAGCGTCAGCGGACTGTATATCCGCACCTTGTTGTAGCCCTTGTGCAGTTTTACGTTGAACGTCGCGCTCTTCAGTTCCACCGCGTCGCCGGCCGCCTCGGTGCCTGTGTAGTGCTGTCCGGCTCGGCTACCGTTAACGTCGAGCATTATGTTGAGCCTTGGCGATTGCGCATACACCACAGTCAGGGCGTAATCACCCCCATTGTCGCTCCACACGTCGCTCCACGTGGCGTCGTTGTCGTCGCTGCCGCCAACGTTGGCTATGCCCATGCCGCCACTTGCCCCAGCCATCTCTACGTATTGTGCCGGCTTCTTGCGCTTGCCTAGGTCGTCGAAGCTGCCGAGGTATGCCCATTCAGCCTCGTAGCGTGTGGGTTCGGTGCGCTTGGTGGCCGTCACTCGCAGAGCCTTGGTGGCGTGGGCTGGCACCTCGGCCACGAGCACTCCCTGACGCGACACCTTGATGTCTTCATGCCTGATGAGGTCTCTTGCCTTAATCTTGCCGCCAAGCTCAAGCTCGGCCATAGGCACGCTGAACGTGATGGCCGTGTCAGCCGGATTGTATAGAGCCACGGCGCGCACAAGTCCGTGGTGCTCCTCAAGGTCTTTCGCAAACACGTAGCCCTCGCCCTGTCGCATGGCCACACGAGCCTGAAGTCCCAATGGGTCTTGGTTGACGGCTATCAGCTCCTCGTTCTTTATCAGTGCGAGCGAGTTGTTCTTTAGCGAGTTGAGGTTGCAGCCAATGAGCAGCGGCGAACTCATCATGCACCACATGGCCATGTGTGTCTCCTCCTCGTTGGGCTTCAGTCCACGCCCCATCTCCAGCATGTCCATGTCGTTGTAGTGGCCGTCGGCGGCATAGGCCGAGAGATACATGTTCTTCGCGATGATGTTCTTTATAGAACTCCACCGTGGCCTTATGTCGCTGCTTATGCGCCACGACGTGGCCATGCTTTTGGCCCACGTTCCAGGGAACGCCCAGCGGCAGATGTTTATCGACACGGGGCGGCCCGCCTCTTTCCTGATAGCGTCGCATATAGCAGAATACCGCTTCTGCTCGTCGAGGTCGAGCCACGTGCCGGCTCCGCAGTAGTCAATCTTTATGAAGTCGTAGCCCCAATCCTTGAAGTACAGTCGTGCGTCTTGCTCCTCGTGGCCATACAGTCCTGCGCCGAAGCCGTTCTCGTCGTTGTCATACTTTGACCCACAGGTGTTGGCTCCTGCGTCGGAGTATATGCCGGCCTTCAGTCCAAGGCTGTGTATGTGGTCGGCCACGCACTTCATGCCTCTTGGGAAGCGTTGCGGGTGGGGGTGCATCAGTCCTGTGGAGTCGCGCCACCCGAAGAAGCCGTCGTCGATGTTTATGTGGTTGTAGCCCAGTTTGTCGAGGCCGAGCCTCACCATTGCGTCGGCCTGCGAGCAAATGAGCGAGTCGCTGATGTCCACGTGGTACGTGTTCCACGAGCTCCATCCCATTACGGGTGTGCTTACTTGTGCGGCAGCCAGTTGGCTCATGGCCAGTGCGGCGGCCAACAGTGTCGCTTTTGCTTTTTTCCTTTTCATCGTTTCGTTTGTTGTTAGTAGAAATGTTATTAATATAGTAGTGTCGTCTGCATGCGGCGGCGTTTGTATGGGGTCGCCTTGCTGTGTGGACGCGCGCATTGTCGTCGCGCGCATCCAACAAAAAAAGCCCGACGCTTGCCGGGTGTGGGGTGGGGAAGTCTTCCCCCCCCCATGAAGAGAAGTTTAGTCCTCTCTGCTCATGAACGCCACCACGGTGTTCAGATTGCTGTCGAGGTAGTATGTGTCGGCATATTGCTTGCCGTCGTTCTTATATGTGGCCCTTATGAAGATGGTGCTTGCGCTGGCCTTGTCGGAGTCGTAGCTGATGTTGGCCTTGTATTGTCTGGCCATGGTCTTGGCCGTTTGGCGCAGAGCGTTTACCGCCGAGTCGGTGATGTGGTGCGTGGAGTCCATGCCCTCGAAGTGCAGCTGGTCAAGCGACGAAGGATTCTTCAGGTTGGCCTCCATGAACCCTTTCACTGTCTGTTCGGCACTGTGCTGCCGTCCGCACGAGGCGAACGGCAGCGCGATGGCCGCGCATATAATAATATGTTTAATAGACACCATTACTTCTTGGGAGTGTTCTTCAGCACTTCAATCAGATGGTTCCACACCATCTCCACTGTGGGTATGTATAGCTTCTCGTCGGGAGTGTGTACGTTGCGCAGCGTTGGGCCAAACGACACCATGTCCATGTTGGGATAACGCTCGGAGAACAGTCCGCACTCAAGACCGGCATGTATGCCCTTCACCACGGGGTCCTTGCCAAACAGCTTCTTGTAGGTGTCCACCACAATCTTCGTCAACTGGCTGTCGGGGTTCATCTTCCATGCCGGGTAGCCGTCGTTCTGGTGAATGGTGGCTCCGGCAAGCTCAAACGCCGCCTTCACAGTGTTGCACTCGTTCTCAAGGTTGCTCATCACGTTGCTGCGCTGCGAGGCCACCACCGTTATGGTGTCGTCGGCGGTTATCACGCTGGCTATGTTGCTCGACGTCTCCACGAGCCATGCCAAGTCTTCGTCCTGGCACATGGCGTAGATGCCGTTGTCAACGGCCTGAATGGCGCGGATGAAGTTTTGCGCCACGCCCTTCTCTATCACCTTGGCCGCGTCGGTGCTCTCCATGGCAAACACCATCTCGGTGTCAGTCACGTGGAACTCGTCCTCCACATCGCTCGCAAACACGTTCCAGTCGGCCTTCACGCTCTCCTTGGCCTCGTTTGGCACGGCCACCACAAACACGCCGTCGCGCGGAATGGCGTTGTGCATCTTGCCCGAGTTGAACTCCACGAGGCGCAGGTCGCACTTGCCCATCTCCTTGTAGAGGAAGCGTCCGAGTATCTTTATGGCGTTGGCGCGCTTCTTCTCGATGTCGTCGCCCGAGTGTCCGCCCTTGAGTCCCTTGATTGATCCACGCAGGAAGAAGTAGCCCTGTGGCGCGTCTTCCCTCGAAAAGGTGAATGTGGCCGTGGTGGTCTTGCCACCTGCGCACGACACGAATATCTGCCCTTCGTCCTCGCTGTCGAGGTTTATGAGCATGTCGCCGCCCATAAATCCGGCCTTCATGCCGTTGGCTCCCGTGAGCTGCGTCTCCTCGTCGACGGTGAACACGCACTCTATCGGGCCATGCTCGATGTCGTCGGCCTCAAGTATGGCCAGCTCCATGGCCACGCCAATGCCGTCGTCGGCGCCCAGCGTGGTGCCCTCGGCGGTGAGCCAGTCGCCCTCTATGTGGGTGCGTATGGGGTCGTTGTAGAAGTCGAAGTCAACATCGACGAGCTTGTCGCACACCATGTCCATGTGGCTTTGCAGTATCACCGTCTTGCGGTCTTCCATGCCCGGCGTGGCTGCCTTCTTTATCAGCACGTTGCCGGTCTCGTCGACCTTGGTCTCCAGATTGTGCTCCTTGCCCCAGTTGGCGAGGTATTCTATCATTCTCTGCTCGTGCTTCGATGGGCGCGGTATCTTGTTTATCTCTGCAAACTGTGCGAAAACGCCAGCCGGCTTCAAGTCACTTTTATTCATAATTCACTCTTTTTTTAATGCCTTGCTATGTCTAATTGATTAAATTCCATTACCTTTGTATCCGCAAAGTTACGGTTTATGGTTGAAATATTCCTGCTCGGCGCGTTAATTATTGCTATCTCCATGGCATTTCTTTGCGTCAAAGTCATAGTCCGCAAGAACGGGCGCTTCGCCTCGCAGCACATACACGACAGCAAGGCCATGAAGGCCAGGGGCATCGGCTGTGTGCTGGAGCAAGACCGCGAGGCTCGCCGCCGCGCGAGCAAGGGCGTGGCCGAGAGGAGAAAGTCAAAGCCATAGGGTAGACGAAACGAAATAGGGGTGGTTCTATAAATTAGCTTTGCCGGATTGCGAGGCTATTTTCGTGGACAATGTGTTTGCGAATGAAGGAGTATAGTGGGCTATACGACTGAATGAACAGACAGATTGTACCGAAAAGAGACCGCAAGATGGCAAAACGAAAGCCACTCAAAGAATAAAAAAAATACGGTGGTAATTTATAGAACCACCCATAAGACAAGACATAACAATGAAGAGAAACAACATCATCAGTGCCGTGGGCATTGCGGCATTGTCAGTTTGCGCGCTTGTGTCGTGCAACAATTCAAGTCCCAAGATGGACGAGCAGCCCTCTGCCGACAAGACAGCAGCCCCGACCACGGGCATGAAGATAGCCTATGTCGAGGTTGACTCGCTCATGTCGCAGTATAAGTTCTGCAAGGAATACTCGCTCATACTGCAAAAGAAGAGCAACAACGCCCGCAACACGCTCACCCAAAAGGGCAAGCAGCTGCAGGCCGCAGCGGCCAACTTCCAGCAGAAGGTGCAGAACAACGGTTTCGCCAGCCGCGAGCAGGCAGCAAGCGTGCAGGCAGCCATTCAGCGCCAGGAGCAAGACTTGCAGGAACTGCAAAACCGCCTTGGCTCGGAGCTTGACGCCGAGACGGCCAAGTATAACGCCGCCCTGCGCGACTCTCTGCGCAACTTCCTCAAGGACTACAACAAGTCGAAGAAGTATGACATCATCATATCGAAGGCGGGCGACAATATCCTCTATGCCGACCCCAAGCACGACATCACCCAGGATGTGGTGAACGGACTGAACAAGCGCTACAAGTCTACCGTAAAGGCAGACAAGGCCGAAAAGTAAAGATTGCATAGAGCATAACACGCGAAATAGGCGACGCCCCTTGGCTGACTGCATTAGTCTTGCCAAGGGGCGTCGCCCGTTTTTGCGTGTAGGCTGTCCAATTCGTTGTTCCTATTGTGGAGGGTGCGCAAGTAGTGGACGACGAGTTAACGTCGCCCACTACTGCATTGCAGTTTTTTGTGTGGTGTTACAACCGCACAACAAGTCTTTGGCCTGTCTGAGTCTATTTCATCAACTCTATGTATTCAGCCACCACACTGTTGTTCTTCAGTTCTGGATTTTCGTTCAATGCTTCCTTCAGTTTCTGCTGCAAGAATAGGCGGCAATTCTTCACCATCTCGCCATACATCTCTGTGCGTACGTCGTCGTCAACGTCGATAGCTGTCAGGTAGCCCATGTATTTCTCGTCATATTCTTTGTATTTTGCCCGCGATGCGACCTTTAGCTTCGCCAGTTTCGCGATGTTGTCTTCGAGAAATATGAGTGTGTCCTCATGTTTGTCCATCATGTCTGTTTCTTTCATGTGCGCGTTTTTTTTGTGAGTAATCATGTGCAAGCTCGGTGCAAGCGAGAGCAATGAAGGATTGCTTTCAAGATAGCCGAGCGTAACCAGTGGTATGCAAAGATACATCATTCCCCTCTTGCAACCACCATCTTTGGGCATGCAAAGTGTGTGCCTCATGCCTCTAATTCGTAACTATGCCGTTTACGAGTGCTAACTATGCCGTTTACGCATGCTAACTATGCCATTTACGACCCGTAACTATGCCATTTACGATGGCTAAATGGCCCATTTACGAAACGGCATCGGAAAACCCACGAAATCAATCTTTTGCGTCGGTGATTTTGAAATGAAGAAAATATGCAGTAAATTTGCAATGAAGTCGTCTAAATGCGATACTGCAATGCACATGAAAAGAACACCGATGTTGTTTGTCTCGATGCTGTTGGCCATGGTGGCCAACGCCCAAAATCCAAAGTCTGATTATCCCAAGGCAGAGTGGGACAGTGCTAAGGTTATACTGATGCACACCCCCGGAGAAGAGCTTTTCAATGGGGTTGTCCACCCAATGGCCGGACTCTTTGAAAACTATTTTGATGTTGACTCCGCCGCCAAGGAGCACCGCAACTACATCCGTCTGCTTCGGGCCAACGGCATCAAGGTGTATAATGTGGCCGACATACTCCAGGAGATGAACATCGACACGCTACGCAGTTTGGCGGGGCGGTCGCTCGTGTATGACGTGAGCGAGGTGGCCGACAGCGACACGGCGGCCTGCGGACAGGTGTATAAGCGCGAGATGCTGCGGCAGATGGGCAGGGACGACCTCATTCGCTGCGTCATGATGCAGCCCATCGTCAAGCTGCGGAGCGTAGGCAACAACACTGGCGTTGAGGCCGACTATATGCAACGCTCGCTGATGAACCTCTACTTCACGCGCGACCAAAGCATCACCACCCCTTGCTGACACATCATCTGCAAGATGAACTCGTCGCAACGAAGTCCCGAGACTCGCCTGATACGCAGCTGCTACAACTATCTCGGCGTGAGGCCGGTGCTCGAAATCGGCGGCGACGGACGGCTTGAGGGCGGCGACTACATCCCGGCGGGCACCTTCTCGCTCATAGGATGCGGCATGCGCACCAACATGGATGCGGTGAGGCAGATAATGGATGCCGACGCCTTTGGCCACGACACGGTGGTTGTGGTGAACGACCATAAGCTATGGCAGATGCAGATGCACTTGGACACATATTTTAATATAATAGACCGAAACCTGTGTACGATGGTGGCGAGCCGACTGAACGCGAAGCCCGGACAGCCCGAATATGTTACGGCAGACATCTATGTGCGCCGGCCCGGCACTAAGGCATACCGGCTCATGTCGCGCGGTGTGTCGTTTGTGAAGTTCCTTAGGCGGCGTGGCTTCCAAATATTGCAAATCAACGAAGCCGACGAGCTGCATTATGCCAACAACTATCTGACAATAGCTCCGCGCCACATCATGATGGTGGGCGGACAGTCGGAAGAGTTGGCCCTTGAGCTGAAGAGGCATGGGGTCAAGGTGGAGTGGGTGCCGCTGGAGAGTCTTATCGACGGATATGGCGCAGCCCACTGCATGACGCAGGTGCTGCGAAGGATGCCGTGTGGACGGTGACTTTATAAATATTTGGTCTGTTTGGCTGCAAATCGCATCTTTTTTTTGTGTGCATCCTTTCGTTTCGCATCTTTTCGCTAACTTTATGGTCGAGATTTCATCTCCGTCAAATAAAGACGGAATTATAGGATTATCCTATACCAATTAACTCCCCGAAAAGACTTCTTTGAGGGGGCAATGTTGACACTACCATGAAGCAGTCGGAAAGAGCCAGCATCATGAGGATTATAACAGACCTGATTGAGGCTGACGGCATTATAGATACACGGGAAATCATATCTCTTGAGTCGTTACGGAAGAAGTATGACATAAGGAAGGAGGACGAGATATTGGCTTCGTCCTATACGTTGGCCATGGCCTTGGGCGAATTGTCGGAGTCGGACAACGGCTTGAAGCACGACCTGCTTGGCGACTTCATGAACATAGCCATGTCCGACGATTTCTGCGCACGCGAAGAGGCGTTGCTCATTCTTGCCATACGCAATTGCCTCACGATAAACACAGGCAACAAAGTGTCGGTGATGTCGATAAGCACTTCAAACCTCGACTTTGAGGAGTCGCAAATAATATATGTGGAAAGTGAATATGACGACGACATAAACCGGCAGATAAAGGAGCACTACAGGGAGATATGCACCGAGATACGCCTCTCCGGATTCGACTTCGTGTATCTGCCAAAGATGTCGGAGCACTACAAGAGCATTTCCGAGGCCGACCTGCTATATATGGCGGAGTTTCTCTATCCCAAGGTGAGCGAGGAGCGGCTGTCGCTCATCACCTCGCAGCTGCGCGACCTTTCGACGGAGCGGTTCTGCAAGGAGCAGTTGGCGGTGAAGCTGAATGTGAAGGAGATGGAGACCGTGGCACCCTCGGTGATGATGAAGATAGGCAACTCGCTCGTTGGCGACCAGCAGATAGGCAACTTCCTTTTGGCGGAGATTGACGGCGACGTGCTGAAAAGCATAAGGGGCATACTCGATTTGTTTTCCGAGAACTACCACAACTACCGTCTCAACTATCTGAAGGAGGAGAAGGGACGCTTTGTGTTCAAGGGTTTCTACAAGCAGATATTCGACATACTCATGCTGCGCAAGGGCATCAGGAGCACTGTAGTGATCGACTCTCTGCGCGAACAGATATACTTTCCCGAGGCCGATGTCAAGATAGAGAAGATACACCGCAGGGAGAAAGCCTTGTACGCCTTGTTCTTGCTGGAGTCGAGAAGCGGCGGCATCAACTTCAACAAGCCCACTTCGCCCAAGCAGTTGGATCGCTACAACAAGCGCATGGCCGCCATACAGAAGAAGTACAAGACGATATACCGCATGTTTGGCGGCGAAGAGGACAAAGCCCCCAATCTGGAACTGCCCGAAATACGCTTGCCCATGATAAGTCTGCTCAAGCGACAGATACAAAAGCTTGGCGACATGCTCTATCATGCTGACGACTACACGATAAAGCGCAATGTGTTTGGCAACTACGGCATAAACCTCCCCGCCGAACTGTGTTGCTGCTGCGAGGACGCCAAGGCTGACATCAAGCCACTGGCCGACTCCGAAGCGTGGCAGCGCATTTCCGCATTGTAAGGTTGCAGGACTAATGCCGGCCTTGGCCGCGCCCTTGCCTGCAACGTTTGAGAATCTATGACTGCACATGAAAAGCAAAGTATCTTTGCATAAGATAAGCTGCACTCGGCAAATCGAAAGCAAGCTTTCCTTGCCCTCGTTTGCATTATCTTTGCATAAGATAAGTGGTGGTGAAAAAACAAGTTGGTATGATATGTTTACCATGGTTCAAATCGTACCAAGTTGTTTTTTTACCGTCACTTAATGATAATGTCTGCACCAAAAGTCAACGACAAACAATAATATTTTCAATATCCACACAATGGAACAAAAACATCACTACTCAGGCTTGACCGACGCCCAAGTGCTCGAAAGCCGCAGAAAACATGGCGCCAACGTATTGACGCCGCCGGCAGAGCAATCCGTTTGGGACAAGATCAAAGACTGTATGCACTTCTGGCTGCTGAAGGTCGATTTGGCAATCTTTGTCATCGCCGCCTTGGCGGCAATCGTGTTGCCGCTTGCCGGCATCTACCAGCACGATGGTCTATGGATAGCCCCCGTGTTGTCGCTGGTGCTCTTTGCCCTCACCTATTTAGTGGCCTACCTCGGTGGCGAGTGGAACGAGGAGGAGAAGTCGTTCGACATCGACTCCCTATTCACCATTCTGCTCTTCGCCTTGATACTTTCCGGCTCCATCGCCTTCTACAATGGCGTTTATGGCGGTGTCGAGGGTTGGGAGCCATATCTTGAGCTTGTGGGCATCGCCGCCGCCGTGCTGCTTGCCACCACCGTGGCGCACATTCTGGAGTCGCAAAACGAGAAGACTTTCAAAAGTCTGAACGAGGTGAACGACGACACTCTGGTGAAGGCCATCCGCAACAACAACGTTTGCCAAGTGCCGCGCAAGGACATCGTCGTGGGCGACATCATCCTGCTTGAGGCCGGCGAGGAGGTGCCAGCCGACGCCGAGGTGCTTAGCTGCATGAACCTCACCATGAACGAGTCGTCGCTCACGGGCGAGCCGCAGTGCGCCAAGACCACCGACCCTGCGCAGTTTGACAAGGACGCCACCTATCCTTCCAACCATGTGATGAAGGGCTGCGCCGTGATGGAGGGCGACTGCGTGGCCCGTGTGTTTGCCGTTGGCGACGCCACCGCTTGCGGCGAGGTGTTCGAGGCCGCCCAGGTGAAGGACGGCGAGGCCACTCCGCTCAGCGAGAAGCTCGACGACCTTGCCGGCCTTATCACCAAGACCAGCTATGGCATAGCCATTCTGATTGTGCTTGGCCGTCTGGTGCGCCATGCCGTCTTGTTGCCCAACCCCAACTATGCCGCCTTGGCCGGCTCGCTCGTAGGCTCGCTCGTGTTGGCGGCCATAGTGTTCTTTGTGCTCAACAAGAAGAAGAACGACGACAACAGCGAGAGCATCGAACTATGGCAGGTGATTGCCTTCATGGTGTTGCCCATCATTGGCATCATAGCCTATTTTGCTTGTGGGGCGACCACAGCCATCAACTGGCCTGTGCTCATACAGTATGCCCTCGACTCCGTGATGATTGCCGTGACGCTGATTGTCGTTGCCGTGCCCGAGGGCCTGCCAATGGCCGTCACGCTGAGCCTTGCCTTCAGCATGAAGCGGCTGATGAAGCAGAACACCCTGCCCCGCACCATGCACGCTTGCGAGACGATGGGCGCGGTGTCGGTGATATGCTCCGACAAGACGGGAACGCTCACGCAGAACCAAATGACCGTTGTTGGTACGGCTTTCGCCGGACTCGACAGCCAGAAGCTTGGCGACGACAAGGCTTCGTCGCTGCTCAAGGAGTGCATCGCCATCAACACCACGGCCAATCTCGACTTCTCCGACGGCGGCAACAAGACTGACGGAAAGATAAAGACCATAGGCAACCCCACCGAGGGGGCGTTGCTCTTGTGGCTCAACGCCCAAGGGGTGAACTACCTCGACTTGCGCGAGTCGCTCGATGTGCTCGACCGCATACAGTTCACCACCGAACTGAAATACATGGCCACCATCGTCAAGTCGGCCGTTACGGGCAAGCCAATTGTCTATGTGAAGGGTGCGCCCGACATACTCATGCGCATGTGCTCGCTTGCGGATGCCGAGCGCAAGTCGTACAACGACAAGCTCGCCGAATACCAAAGCCACGCCAACCGCACGCTGGCCTTTGCATACAAGGAGCTTGATGCCATTGACGGAGTGTTCAATGATGGCAAGTTGGCCGTCAACGACCTCACCATGATGGGCATTGTGGGCATCGAGGACCCCGTGCGTACCGATGTTCCGGCCGCCATCGCCGACTGTCTCAACGCCGGTATCCAGGTGAAGATTGTCACCGGCGACGCTCCAGGCACAGCCAAGGAGATAGGTCGCCAGCTCGGCCTGTGGAAGGAAAGCGACACCGACGAGAACATACTCATAGGAACTGACCTTGCCGCCATGAGCGACGACGAACTCAAGGAGCGCCTGCCCAAGGTGAAGATAATCTCCCGCGCCCGTCCCAACGACAAGGAGCGCGCCGTGCGCATACTGAAGGGACTCGACTATGTAGTTGCCGTCACGGGCGACGGCACCAACGACGCCCCCGCCCTCAACGCAGCCAACGTGGGACTCTCGATGGGCGACGGCACCGCCGTGGCAAAGGAGGCCAGCGACATGACCATCATCGACAACTCGTTTGCCACCATCGCCAACGCCGTGATGTGGGGACGCTCGCTCTACAAGAACATCAAGCGCTTCATCCTGTTCCAGATGACGGTGAACGTGGCGGCTTGCCTCATCGTGGCCATCGGAGCGTTCATTGGCGAGGAGTCGCCTCTCACGGTTACCCAGATGCTTTGGGTGAACCTCATCATGGATACCTTCGCCGCCCTCGCCTTGGCTTCGTTGCCGCCCACCAAGACGGTGATGGACGAGAAGCCTCGGTCGGTCAACGAGAACATACTGAAGGGCATGGGTGCAGGCATACTCGGTGTGGGGGGCATCTTCACCGTGATATTGCTCGGACTCTGCATCTACTTCCAGCACACCGAAATCAATTGCCTCACCGACATCTTCGACGGCACCGCCACATGGGGCGCAAACACAGGCTTGTCGGCCTATGAGCTTGGCCTGTTCTTCACCATCTTCGTGATGCTCCAGTTCTGGAACATGTTCAACGCCAAGGCGTTCATGACGTCCGATTCCGCATTCAAGGGCATCTCTTGGAAAGACACCAAGTGGTTCGTCGTCATTGCCCTTGTCATCTTTGTAGGCCAGGTGCTCATGACGGAGTGTCCCGGCTTGCAGGAGATGTTCAATGTGGCCGAAGGCGGAGTGAAGTTCATCGACTGGGTGATTATCACCATTGCGACGTCGTTTGTGCTTTGGATAGGTGAGATAATTCGGTTGTTGAAGAAGTAACAGTACTATTAATATCGAAGCCGTCAGAACCTCTACGGAGTTTATGCCAGAAAGGTAATGGCGGCTTCACCACCCAAAAACATTGTGACTATGGCACGACGCAAATCAAACACAGGCATTCCCGGATTGTCCTTTTCGTGGAAGAGGGCATTGGGCGTCACGCAGGCAAAACAGAAGTTTGCGCGCGAGACGGGCATTCCAACCTCGAAGGCAGGCTTGGAACGCAAAATCGGCAGGATGATTCTCAAATCGTTGTTTGGGAAATAGAGTAAGGGTGGTTATATAAATGTGGGCAAGCCAATTTATAGAGCCACCCTTAAGGCGTGTTCTATAAATTCCACGCATTGTTAAACTTCACTTTTTAACGGGTTGCTCTTTGTGTCTTTTTGATTTTATCCGGCAGATTTCACTTCCTTCTTGCATAAGATAGGCTGCGCCTCAGCAATTGAAGCAAGCTTCATTGCGTTCGGCTTG
>CAVKUV010000068.1:0-15762 GCA_963659505.1 Lachnospiraceae bacterium | reverse complement strand
GATAAGTGAAATTTCTGATATGACAAAATCCTGGACAACTTTTTGTTGTCCAGGTGTTTATAAAAAATATTAAATTATAGTGTTGCGGAATTTAGGTTCAGAAAGAAGAACGTCCGTGGTCAAGAAACAACATTCGTGGTATTACCTCCCGTTGGTCAGTGGGTCTTCGACAAATCTCGTGAAATTCGTGTTCAGAAAAAGAACATCAGTGGTCAAGAAACAACATTCGTGGTATTCGTGAAATTCGTGTTCAGAAAAAGGACATACGTGGTCACATAAAATCACTTGACTTTGCGCTCATATTGCAATCCAGCAGCATGGCCGAAGTTGTAGAGCAGCCCGAGTTTGAAGCCAGTTGCCTTCAGGTAATTGTAAACTTGACTCCTATGAGTGTCGCTCAAGTCAGAAACGGCTTTGAGTTCAACGATAACACTATCATAGCAAACGAAATCAGCACGATACGTCTGTTTCAATTCTTGTCCATCATAATATATCTTCAGTTCTTTCTCTCTGACAAACGGTATGCCACGCTTTGTGAATTCAATGGCCAAAGCTTCCTGATAGACAGGTTCGAGAAAGCCAATACCTAAAGTATTGTATACATGCATTGCGGCTCCTGTTATGTCATACGACTCTTTACTCTGATATATCATAATTCGTGAGATTCGTGTTATTCGTGTTCAGAAAAATAATTCATTTACAAAAATAAGTATAAATCCCGTAAATCATGAGAAAAATAAACTTAATCGTCATTCACTGTTCAGCGACACGGGTGAATCAAAACTTCACCGTCGCTGACCTTGAGTCTTGCCACAGGGCACGTGGCTTCAAGTGCATCGGCTACCACTACTACATCACTAAGGACGGTGAGATATACTCCACACGTCCTGAGGAGATGCCCGGTGCCCATGCCCAGCGTTACAACGCCCACTCGATAGGCATCTGCTACGAGGGCGGCTTAGCCGCCAACGGCAATCCTGCCGACACTCGCACCGAAGCACAGAAACGCTCGATGCTCGAACTCCTGAGGAGCATCTATGCAGACTATCCCGACGCGGATATCGTCGGCCACCGCGACCTTCCCGGGGT
This sequence comes from Lachnospiraceae bacterium, assembly GCA_963659505.1. GTDB lineage: Bacteria > Bacteroidota > Bacteroidia > Bacteroidales > Bacteroidaceae > Prevotella. The sequence continues at coordinate 14,673 of CAVKUV010000068.1, read as the reverse complement.
CAAGAAAGCCTGCCCTTGCTTCGACGTGAAGAAATGGCTGAGCGACATCAACTTCCTCGCTTAGTAACATCCAAAAACCTGTGTCATCCGTGAGATCCGTGTTAATCCGTGTGAGACTTTTCTTCGCCGAACAGGCGACAGCATCATCCACAGGAGATTTCCGTCTAAGTTCCGTTTAGGTTCCGCGGATTATATAATTCTCATCCGCTGAACTTAGACGGAATTTAAACGGACACTCGGTGATGATGTTTCTGAACACGAATTTCACGAATTTCACGAATAAGGCTTGCGCCTTTGAACGCACAACCAAACCAGTGTAAAGTCATGTTCGAATCAACATTCGTGGTATTCATGTAATCAGTGTTCAAAAAAAAGAACATTCATGTTCGAAACAACATTCGTGTTATTCGTGAAATTCGTGTTCAAAAAAAATCGTGGTCAGAAAGACATTCGTGGTCAAAGAACATCAGTGTTAATTCTGTGGGAGACAATCAGACATTCAGCCCCTGCCTCAGCAATCCATACTCCTGACAGCACTCTGTGTTCTCTATCTCCTTCCACGCCGTCCTCAGATACGCCCTCACATCCTCCGGCAACGCTTCCTCCTTCGCCAACCTCTCGAAAAGTCTCGTCAAGTTGTCGATGGCATACTCCGGACTATACATGTCGTCGAAGTGGCAGTAATGCTCGTCCATCACAAAATGCCGACACATGCTCTTCGCCATCTGCATGAATTTCAGAGCCGCCTCCATGTAATGCCCACTCTTGGCGAGCCGCTCGATATTCTTGTTCTCATCGAGCATCAGATGCCAGATGCGTTCGCAGTCCCAGTTCACGTTACGCTTGTTGAAGATGCGCTTTTCGTAGTCCTCGTTCAGCGGTATCACCGACCGTGCCTCCGCCTCGGCCTCAATGCGCGCCTGTTCTTCTTTCTCTTTCTGTCGGGCTATCTGTCTAGCCCTGTATTCCTCCTCGTCGTTCATCTCACGAGTCACCACCACCTGTTCACCGCAGAAAGGCTGCGTGGGCACCAGAGCAGACAGTCGCTTCTCCATGCCACGAAACTCACTGTAATCCTTGGCGTGCTCCGCGATGAATGCGCACACCTCCTGACGCTTCGCCTCGTTGCACCACGCCTTCGCCGTCTCCACTAAGGCGATGTAACTGGCAAACACCAGCTTTCCTATCCTCGCCTTATACTCCCTTGTGTATTCCGCGATGTCCTCCCTGTTGACGAGCGTCGGCAGATGCCTGCACAGTCCGATGGCGATGGCATAGGCAGCATCGGGCCTTCCCTTCGCCAATATCTGCGGTATCGACTTCTTGTGCCAACGCTCCAAAAACCTCAGAAGATACAAAAAGTCCTCGTTGTCACGAGGCACGAACGTCACCTCCTGCAAAAAGAACTTCCCATACTCCTGCTCATAGTCCACCGTCAGTCCGCGGGGGATGAAGTCAATTTTCGGTCGATCCATCGCCGTCCTGCGGTAATGTAGCGTCTCCCTCATAAGCTCCATCCGTTTGTCATACGCCCACCGCTGTTGCCGCTCGATGGCGATTTCCTGCTCTATGGCCTTGTAGTCGGCACTCTCCATCGTCGCCGGCGTGAGCATTTCCCGCACCTTCCTACTCATAAACCGCCGCCACACTTCCTTGTTCTCGTCGGTCAAGCAGTCGCAGTCCAAGTCCTGTCCCCATCCGTTTACCTCGAAATTGAGCACCAATCTATATTTTGCCATGAGTGGTTTCTTTATGGGTGGTTCTATGTTTAGTTACATCCCCGAACCTGTGTCATCCACAGGAGATTTCCGTCTAAGTCCCGTTTAGATTCCGCGGATTATATATTCTCATCCGCTGAACTTAGACGGAAATTAAACGGACACTCGGTGATGAGGTTTCTGAACACAAATTTCACGAGATTTATTCACACAGTATTAATATTCAGCGGTGTTCATCAAGCTTACGCAAGTGTCGAAGACCAACTGACCAACGGGAGGTAATTTCACGAATAAGGCTTGCGCATAGAACACACGACAACATTCGTGAAATTCGTGTTATTCGTGTTCAAAATTAAATCCGTGTTCAAAAGAACATCCATGGTCAAAGATGAATATTCGTGTTCAAAAAAAATCCGTGTGAGACTTTCTTCGCCGAACAGGCGACAATCTGTGTTATCCGTGAAATCTGTGGGAGACGTAATTCCCCTCGTCAGCCTTTACTTCAGCCCCAGCCTGTCGTTGTCCTCAAACCAGTCGGCTAAGGCATCCTCGAAGCTCCACTTAAACTTGTATCCGCAGTTCTTAAGCTTCTCGCCACATATATTCGTGGAAATCTGGAGCTTCTTCACGCGCGCCGGACAGATGCCCATGGGCGAACCAAGGAGCATCGCCATGCGAGCCATTGGCATGATGACCCAATTGGGGATGTCGGGCACAAACTGCGACAGCCCCGTCACCTTCTTCATAGCCTCCACAATATGCTGGATTGTATAGGCTGGTTCGAAGCAACAGTTGAATATCTCCACACCAGCATTTGAGTTCTTCATTCTTCCCTCTTCATTCTTCATTTCCATTGCCCACCATAGCATGAACCTCACCAACTCCTTCACGTATATGCAAGCCTTGATGGTGTCCTTGCGTCCGGGGTAAGCAAACTTATGTCCACGTATCGCCCAGTAAAGGCGTGTGAAGTTGCCATTCTCACCCTTGCCAAACACCACACCCGGACGAACAATCAGCAGCTGCCTATTCGAATCAGAAGTATTCGTGAAATTCGTGTTATTCGTGTTCGACTCTCCAGCACCGAACAGGTGCTTATCCGTTAAATCCGTGCTATCCGTGTTCGAAAAAACCTTACCATCCGTGTTCCCAGCCTGCCAGATCATGTGTATCTTCTCGGCCACGAGCTTCGATATTCCATACGCTGTATTCGGCGTAGGCAGTGTCGTCTCCTTCTTCAGCTGCTCCGCAGCCCCATAAGGCGCGATGCTCGAAGTAAAGACTATCTTCTTGATCCCCCACTTCTCCGCAAACGCACACACATTCTCCGCCCCACGGATATTCGTCTCGAAGTATTCGATGTCCTCATGTCCCGGCGTACGGTGTACAGCGGCGAAGTTGAAGATGATGTCGTCGGGCGTAGGCGTAAACGGCAAGTCCTCTATCGGCTTGCGTATGTCACACTCTATATAAGTACTCTTCAGCGTCTGTCCCTCGCGCAGTGCCGGCTTATAGTCCTTCACCACGGGATTCGGCGTACCGGGCTTCACGATGTCGAGATTATACACTTGAGCCTCTGGGTTCAGCTCCTTGATAAGATTGGTGAGATGGGTACCGATAAACCCGGTACCGCCAGTGTAATATAGTTCATTTCGTTAATTCTTTTAAAAGCCGTCAAATAATCATTCAATTACTTGTACGCATAAAAGAATTACCATATCTTTGCATTGAATAAGGGTTTCTTTATTCAGGACTGGGGTGTCCCCGGTCGGAAAAGGGTTACTTCACAGTGACTCTTTTTTTGTGTCATTGTTCTTGTTCCTTAGGGAAAATCTTCATGCCATATACCTTTCCATTCAACTGAAAGATATTCTTTTTAAGCACGTCATACGCGAGATTTACCCCGTTGGGATTCAGCACATGCCTTGTAACGGGATATGCAATCAGGTCGGCCACCTGAAGCCCTACAATATTTTCAGACTTCCATCTCATGTCGAACTTTCGGAAAACCTTCTTCATTCTAAGGCTGTCCACCCAATATGAACCTCTGTCAAGCAGCTGGTTGTAATAATTCAAGAGGGCTGCATCTTCCTTTTTCCCTCGTTTTTCTATGATGGTTGCGAGTTCAATGTCTGGCAATTCGAGAGAATCCAAATAGAAGACCACCCTTTCCATGATGTATGACAGTGACAGTCCATATACATCACCCAGCTTTCCATACTGCCGGATATATGGTTCTTTCAATATTGAACAACAAACAACGACATACCCTTCATCGCCAAGTATGTCATTGACACCTTGCAAGAACCTTTTCTTGACATCAAGGTCGAACAACACTTCAAAACCGTTTTGACACTTTCTGATATCCCTACTATGAAGAATAATATTTGTATTGTTCCATATTTCAGTTTTGAGGGCGTTGATTCGTTCCGACATCTCTCTGTCCTGTTCTTCGGAAACGACAATGCCACATAGTGTAAATATAGGGAACTGCGGATCAAAACTTGCAAGATTTTGGTCTCCACATTCATCAAGATACAATACAAATTTATTACTCATATACATCCACCTGTTTTTCAACAGATGCAAAGATACGCTTTTCTTTTTCTGCGAACTGAGTTTTAATGAAAATTATTTTTACTCTATGTTTATTCCGTTCTTCTTAAATTCCTCATACTTCTCTTCCACAAACGCCTTGATTTCCCGTTTGAACCGCTCTTCCGAGAAACCCTCTGCCCACTGTCGGCAGACCTTGGGAGCGAAGGGCTGCTTGCCCATCGCCTCAAACCGACCAACGGCCTCGCAGATGGCCTCGGGAGTCTGCTCATGGAAGAACAAGCCAGTCGCACCGCCATTCACCGTCTCCAAAGAACCGCCATGGCCATAGGCTATGACTGGCGTGCCACAGCTCTGCGCCTCGATGGGTATCATGCCGAAGTCCTCGTCGGCGGCGAAGACAAACGCCTTGGCGTGCTGCATCTTCTCCTTGAGCACGTCGAATGGCTGGTAGCCCATCACGGTAACGTTGCCGTTGGCCAGTTTGCGGTAGGCTTCCAGGTTGGGTCCTCCGCCTATCACTACAAGCCGCTTGTCGGGCATACGGTTGAACGCCTCGATGATGGTGTCTATCTTCTTGTAGGCCACCAGTCGGCTGCTCGCCAAGTAATAGTCGTGCTTGTCCTCGCAGAGTTCGAAGTGCGAGATGTCGATGTTTGGGTGGATGGTAGTGGCCGCCCTGCGGTAGGTCTTGCGTATGCGCTGCCCCACATAGTCGGAGTTGCTTATGTAGTGGTCAACACGATTGCCTGCCACGGCATCAAACTGGCGTATGGGGTGCAGCATCAGGCGCACCAGCCAACTCTTCAGTCCCCTGTCGAGATGCGACTCCTCAAGATACTCGTTGTACATGTCCCAACAATATCTGATGGGACTGTGGCAATAGCATATGTGCAACTGGTCGGCCTTGGTGAGCACGCCCTTCGCCACGCAGTGCGACGACGAGATGACCACGTCATACCCCCTCAGGTCGAACTGCTCGATGGCAAAGGGAAACAACGGCAGATAGGCGCGGTGCTTCTTCTTGCCGAGCGGCATGCGCTGTATGAACGACGTGTGTACCCGTTCCCAAGGTATGCCCAGTTCGTCGCACACCTCCTTCTTGGCCACCAATGTGTAGATGTCGGCATCGGGAAATACGTCCAGTATAGCCTTCACCACCTTGTCAGAGCCTCCGACCGTGACAAGCCATTCCTGTATGATTGCTACTTTCATATTCTATGCTGCTTCTTTAAGTTTCAACTCATCATGCGCAGCATGAATATGAACGCCCAGTAACGGAATAAACGGGGCGGGCCTTACCCCCCCGATTTGTAAGAATAATTCTCATTCTGCTTAGTTCTTTATAACATTCCTCTTGCGCCGCCACCATCTTGGGTATGGTGAAATGCTCCACCACCCGTTGATGGCCTGCGTCGCCGTATTTCTCACTTAGCTTCTTGTCGCCCACCAACCGGTCTATCGCCTCGGCATATGCCTCGTCGTCGCCGTTGGCCACCTCGATGCCTGTCTCTCCGTTCTGCGACACCCAGTTGACGCCACTGCCGGGGATGGTGAACGTCACGGCAGGCGTGTGGCAATACATGGCCTCGGCCAACGCCACGCCAAACGCCTCGTTCTTGGTGATGGAGGGGAAGGCGAAGACGGAGGCGGCATAGTGGTAGAGGCGCAGCTCCTCGTCGCTCAGTCTGCCCACGAAATGCACCCGTGCCGAATGGCACTGCGCCTTTAGTTCGGCTGTTAGCGGACCGCCGCCGGCTATCACAAACACGCAGTCGGACTTCACAAACCGCTCGGCATTGACGAGGTGCGGCAATCCCTTGTACTGTATGTGGCGGCCTATGAAGAAGACTATCGGCTTGTGGCCATACTTGGCCTTGATGGCCTCTATCTTCGCCTCGTCGCCATCGCGAAGAACAAAGTTGCGCTCGTCCATGGCGTTGGGCACTATCCTCACCTTGCTCTTGAACGGCTGCAGGGGCTGCGAACCGTCGCGATACTGCGGACTGGTTACGCACACCATGTCGGCACGCTTCAGCAATGCCGTCTCCACGGGCTTTATCAGCGGATAGATGCGCTTCTGCTTGATGATGTCCATGTGCCAGTGGATGACGAGCCGTACATCCTTGGGGATGACGCACAGCAGCACCCAGGCGGGGAAGGGGTTGGCCCAGTGAAACTGTATCACGTCGGGCTTGAACTCCTTAATCGCTCTTTTCAGCACGCGGAAGTAGGTGGGCGACAGGGCTTGCCGCGCCACATTCACCCATGTGCCCACGCGATACACCTTGTGGCCGTTCACCTCGTCAACCACATCTCCATGACCCTCGCTGAAGCACACCACGGCGGTCTCATGCCGCGTGGTTCCCTCAACCAAATACTTACAGATGTTCTCTACTCCACCGAGGTATGGGGAGTAGTATTTTGAGACGTGTAGTATTCTCATGTAGTTATTATTAAGGGTGGTTCTATAAATTGTAAAAACTAAAACCTACCTATTGCCCAAGACGCTTTTCTGTTGGTTGCCTCAACTATTGGGATGCAAACCGCGACCACAAAAATCGTGCAGCCAACACTAATCAAAAAACTGTCTCGCATCATGTCGGTAGGCATTGATATGCATTTTGAAACCAACATAAGCACGACCCTTTTCAATGGTTCATGCACACACATGACAATCAGGCTGTTGCGGCCTAAATACGCCAGAATTTGCCCCCCCCGAACGGCAAATCCGTCAATTTGCCAAGAAAGGGTTATCACGCATAGACTGCCTGCAATTGCCACAGGATAGAATTCGTGGGGAATGAGGTTGTGAGCCATGTCTGTATGGGGATTTCCCAACAGGTATAGCGAAGCGAAAACAAGCACGCTCGCCACAACAACCATAGCCGCCTTTGCAATGTTCCTCTTTAAGATGTTCATCAGTGGGCGGTATGCCTTGTTGCCCAACGACAATAGGGGAACGGCCACGATGGCTTCGCCAAAGCACCAAACGAAACCCGCGGAATTGCTCACAAGCACGTAGCAGGCAATGACGCATATCGCATCTACTATCCACTCTGCCTTTGTGTCCTTAATTCTCGAATAGACAAGCTCTGCCATGAAGAGGCAGGGCAAAAACCAAAGGACGATGTTATAGACAAACGCCGACTTGCTGTTTATCGCAGTGAATATGTTGACAAACTGCTGAAGCTTGACGTTCGCACCTGTCCACCACTCACATATTGCAGCGTCGTGCATAGGCCGAAACCTCGACTCCACAAATGCCCAATATGCAAAGCACAAAAGGGAAAACACGAAATATGGCACCAGCAATGTCTTGAACTTCTTCTTCAGGGAATAGCCCGACGCAGAATAGGTCATGGCCGCTCCCGAAAGGATGAAGAACAACGGCATATGAAACAGATATACGATTCCGCTTTTATGGTAGACGTGGGCAAAGACAACAAGCAAAATGCCTATGCCTTTCATTATGTCAAGACTCTGGTCGCGTTTGTGTTCCATGGTTTGTTGCATTAGGTTTTGTTTTTTAGAAATTTCTATTTTTAGCATGGCGAAGCCCATAGGAGGTACGCCGCCTCGGCGTACCATTCAACCCAGAGGTTAACTTCGTAGGCGCTGCGTCTCGCTGCGCCCGGAAAAAGGAATATAAAAGCCCCCTACTCTAATGGCAAAAATCTTCTATACCAAGCCTTTTACAGCATCCAACAATCCATTTTCATTGTTCTCTTCAACCTTGATACTTGCCTTTACCCCAGCGTTATCGCCAGCCTCCACATCACGATGGCTGTCACCAATCATATACGACTGCGAAAGGTCGATGTTGAAGTTATTGACGGCTTGCAGCAACAAGCCAGGCTTGGGCTTGCGGCAATCGCAGTTGCACTTGTATTCTGGTCGTTCACCTTCGAATCCCTTGTCGGTGTGGTGAGGGCAAACATAGATGGCATCCACAAAAGCACCCATCTTACCCAGTTCCGTCTCCATCTTGTCGTGGATGGTCTGCAACTCCTCGAAGGTGCAGTCGCCACGGGCAATGACGGGTTGGTTGGTAACGACAATGGCGAGATAACCACTCTTGTTGATGGCTTTGATGGCTTCGGCTGCACCTTCGATCAACTCAAACTGCTCAGGCTTGGTGACAAAACCCACCATCTTGTTGATGGTTCCGTCACGATCGAGGAAGATGGCCTTCTGCTTGTTCTTCAAGTTACGTGCATGCACCTTGCCGCTTTCGATGTCCTTCTCTGTCTCGTAGAAACGGTCGGGCGTACCCATGTCCTTGATATACTCGGGCGTGTCGTATGCGAAAATCTTACCACTTGGAATGTTAGGTTTCAGCACGTCTCGGTCGAGGTCTATCTTGTCGGGAGTCTCTGGATGGCGAGGCACGAAGTGCTTCATGGTCTCCTTCAAGAGTTCCGGCGAGATTAATTCGACGCCGGCATTCACACGGTTCTTGTAGTATGTGCGCTCATCCTCCTTAGCCATCCAGCGAATTACACGATGGGTATCCTCGGGCATACCGCCAACGGTCTTGGGCGCATCGATCTCAGTCACAAGTAACGAACTGTCATAGGGATGTCCATTGGGATGAGCCACCAAACTCGCCCATGCCTTCTTTTCCTTATGGAAGGCTATGAAGCGGTTGAAGTCCACGTCGATGATGACATCACCACACAGAAGAAGAAAATCTTCCGTCAACTGCGACATCTTGAACAACGCCCCAGCCGTACCGAGCGGATGGTCTTCCACGAAATACTCGATATTGACCCCGAACTTACTTCCATCGCCGAAATACTCCTTAATCTTGTCGCCAAGGTATCCGATGACGAGGATGATGTCGGTCAGTCCGCAAGCCTTCAGGTTGTCTATCTGATGCTCCAAGATAGGCTTGCCACATATCTGAATCATAGGCTTAGGTACGTCGCTCCTTACAGAAGCGATACGGGTACCCTTGCCACCTGCCATAATTACTACTTTCATGATCTTATCTTTTTGATTTACCCAATAGAATCGGGCATTTTATCATTAATTTGTCTATCAACAATTTGGAAATCCACAAGATGCCAACAGTGAAAACGATTGACATCATAAAGGTTAATACAGCACTTGAAGAACATAAAGACGGAAGGGGCGTTCTTTTCAAAAAAGAGACAGACAACAATAGCACCCAATGGGAGAATATGATGAAAAGCGTGTTCCTTGAAATGTCACGTATCACTGTTCGCTTTTGGAAACGAGCAGCCAAAAGCATGGATACTGCAAACACCAAGATTGTTCCCAAGCATCCTGCCATGTAATTCAGAAACAGGTTGTTGCCAAAACTTGGTCCGTTCATTTGTGCAGGTCCATTGCAAATGAGAATCGCTCCTACCATGACAACACAAAAGACACTTGCTGAATAGAGTATATACTTGTTTTGTATCACATGAATGTACCTACCCATATAGTGCCCTAAGAGGAAATATGGAATTGCCATAATGGTGGAATCCAAACAGAAATACAAATCGAAGCCACACTGTTTTCTCAGCAACAAAAAAGCGCAAGAGAAAAGTGTCAAAAGGCTTGTGGTGTATTTATTGATGGGAACAAAGAGAAACAGCAAGCGAAGTTGGATGATTGAAACAATAAACCAACAAGGCAAACAAACGGGCATTGAAAATGGCGTGTTGTAGCCATCACCGGCAAGTATGCCGCATAGCAATTTCAAGCAAACTCCAAAGTCTCTGTAGCCATGACTAGATATAAATGCTATCGGGAAATAGATGAGTTGGTAAAACAGATAAGGCATCAATATTACCTTTATTATTTTACCCCCCCCCATTCTGATATTCTTACAATTTATGAGTGCCGTCTTAAACAAGAATCCTGATATGATGAAGAACAGTGGCATATGGAACAAATAGATGTATCTCCATATCCATTTTAGTCCTTCACTATCTTCATAACCAGGAAATCGTTGAAGTGTATGTCCAAACACCACCAAACTGATTCCTATCACCCTGGCATAATCCATCCATACAATGTCCTTCTTCATAGCCTAACCAAAGAATTTTTCTTCCAACATCAAGCACAAGCAATGATACACTGGCAAGTGCAGTTCCTGTATCTTGTATGTCTCCGTCTCAGGCACATGGATGCAGACATCCGCAAACGCCTCCAGCTTGTTCTCGTTCTGACCAGTCAATCCTATTACCTTCAGTCCCTTCGACTTCGCCGCCACGGCAGCATAAAGCACGTTCTTGCTGTTGCCCGAAGTGGATATGCCAAGGAACACGTCGCCGGCCTCGCCCAATCCATTCACCTGCTGGGCGAAGATGAGCACAGGCACGGCATCGTTCATGAATGCCGTGGTCAATGAAGGTTCGCCAACAAGGGAGATGGCAGGCAGCGTGCCTTGTAGATGGTCGGCAAGCACAGTGCCCATCTCAGCGTCTATCTTCATCAAGCGGTCTATCTGTGCCGCATATATCTTGCGCTTCAGCTTAAACTCCTTCATCAGTTCGCCCACGATATGCTCGGAGTCGGAAGCCGAGCCTCCATTGCCAGCCACGAGCAACTTGCGCCCTGCGGCATAGGTCTCCTCCAATATCTGGTAAGCCTTCAGTATGTCGTCCTTGCAGCTCTCCAACTGTGGATAACGCTGCACCAAAGTTTCAATATGGTTGTTCATCACTTTTCCTATTTGTATTGCACCTGACTGAGCGAGTTGACACTGTCCGTCGGATAGATTTTCCATCCATGCGCACCACCATCCGAGAACTGGAAAGGCATCACGAAACCATTGAGCTTCTTTAGTGCCTCTTCCACTTCCTTCTTGCGAGTAGGCTCCACCACAAACATAATGAAACCACCGCCACCTGCACCACTTACTTTTCCAGCCTTGGCACCAGCTGCCATCGCTACATCCATCGCCTCCTGAATCATCGGGTTGGTGATGTTGTTTGCCATCTTCTTCTTGTTCTCCCAACCTTCACGCAGAATGTCGGCAAAACCGTTGATGTCGCCCTTCAAAATGGCAAGTTTCATGTCCTTGGCACTCTGCTTGATCTTGTGCATAGCCTCAACGGCATCGTTCTCGCCCTTCGAGGTGTTCGCCTTTTGTTCCTCGATGATAGCGGCACTGCTGCGGCTCTTGCCTGTGAAATAGAGAAGCATACTTGCCTCAAGCTCGTCAACAATCCATCGCTTTATCTTCAGAGGATTAACGATGACGATGTCGTTCTGCAGGAATTCCATGTAATTGAATCCTCCAAAGGCTGCGGCATACTGGTCTTGCTTGCCACCCGACAGTCCCAAATCCTTACGCTCTATCTCATAGGCAAGTCGGGAAATCTCATAGTCCCCTAATGGCAACCCAAGCCATTCCACAAATGCCTTCAAGATGCACACCACCATCGTTGACGATGTGCCCAATCCCGATCCGGCAGGAGCATCATTATAGGTGGTAATCTTGAACGACTTGGCACCCACACCGAAGTCCTTCACCACACGGTTGTAAACGCCCTTGATGAGACTCGCCTCACCGTCTATCTCCAGACTCTCAGCCATCGGATAGCTCTTTGAGCAATGCGCGTCGAAGGCATTGATGGTTATTTGACTATCTTGAGTTTCCTCTATCGTGCAATATGCATAGAGGTTGATGGTGGCATTGAGTATCAAGCCACCATATATGTCGCTATAGGGCGACACGTCCGAGCCACCTCCTGCCAAGCCTAGGCGGAGCGGTGCTTTGCTTCGTATAATCATGTTTATCCTATATATTTCGAGATTATATCGTAAATTTGCCGTGCGCTCTTTTCGAAAGAGAAACGCTTAATATTCTCAAAGCCCTTCTTCTTATACTCCTCAGCGCAATCTTCTATTTCGCACATAGCCTTTGCCATATCTTCCAGACTGTAAGGGTTGCAATACATGCCACTGTCGCCCACCACTTCATGGTGTGGGGGAATGTCGCTAACAATAACGGGACATCCGCATGTTTGCGCTTCGAGAGGTGGCAATCCAAAACCCTCGTAAATGCTGGGGAAGACAAAGGCCATGGCATTGCTGTAATACCTCACAAGTTCTGCATCGGAGACTCTTCCAAGAAAGTTTATGCGAGGGTCGGATTGATAACGGGAGGTGTCAACATTCTTAAAGTTGGAATTGCTTAAGTCGCCAATGATATACAAGGAGACATCGGGACACTGCTTCTCAAAAATGTCGAATGCCTGCAAAACCGCCAGAAAATTCTTTCGGTAATTTAGGGAGGACACCGCCAAAAAGTATTTTTGCCGCTTCAGCTCTTTGTCGTCTTCCACATGAAACTTGTCGGCGACAGCCGAGAATACAACGTCTATTTTCCGCTTGTCGATTGAGTAGTACCTGCTTATCTCATCTTTGGAAAACTGGCTTACGGTGATGACCCTTAATGCCGTCTTCATGATTCGTGGTATCAAGAAGCGATAGGTGTAAAGGAATGCCTTGTTGAATGTTTGCGGATATGGCTCGAAAGCCACATCATGCACCGTAACTATCTTGTTCTTATAGCACAGCGGCGCTGTGTTGCACAGACACAGCAGCAAAGGGTTTCCGCGCTTATGCAGATAACGTGGAAGGTCAATCTGCTCCCACAGATGTCCCTTATGACTTCCAACCACTTTCACGGAAAGCCTCTCCGCATATTCCCGTTGCTCTATATTGCATGGGGACACAAACTCGACTGCATCCCCCATCATTCGCTTCAACTCCAAACATATCTCCACGGCATACCTTTGCACACCGGTCATATGTTGAGTGAGAAATCGTGCGTTGACAACTAGTTTCATGCTATGGTTTCTTTTATGATTGTTTCAAGATTGTCAAACATAGTTTGTGGGTCGGTCATTTCTCTCACACTTTCTCTTGCATTGTCTTTCCAACGATTCAACACAGAAGGTGTAAGGGAATTGAGGATTGCTGAAAGTTCATCTACATTTCCAGGGGCGAACAGTCTGCCATTTACATCTTCCTTGACAATTTCAGGCAAACCACCAATTCGTGAGCAAATAACCGGGACATTATTGGCGCAAGCCTCAAAAGCCACAGTAGGGAATGTGTCAGGCCATACGGAAGGTATCACCACGACATCCACTTGCCGATAAAACTCTTGTGAGTTCATGAAACCAACAATTTCTATTCTGTTGTCTTTGCTTTTATATGTTTCCAACTCTTTCAGAAAAGGTTGGTCAGAGGCCATGCCTGCAATGGTTAATGTAGTATTCAAGTTGGTTTGCGTAAAGGCTCTCACCAAGATGTCCACGCCCTTAACCCTCGACACATTACCTATAAAACCAATTCTCAGAGGGGCTATACTTTCCCAATGCCTCACATCAACAAGAGGAAAACTACGGGCGTTATGGAGCACATATCGATTTGCATTCCTATAATATCCAAGATTTATAAATCTATCTAAAACAAACTCACTTACTCCAATGACAGAAGCCACACTCCGCGATTTGCTCTTATGCAAGAGCCTAAAAGTTTTGCAAAGTACGCAGGGTTTCTCGCAATATCCTCCTTTGCTAAAAGCATTAGAATTGATGCAGGTCATATACTGGTCGTGTATTTCCTGTATTATTTTTATCCGCCTTTCTCGCAAAGCATCCCATACAGAAATGCTCAATCCACAAAGGTTATGACATATTGCCAAATCCAGGTTTTCTTCATCAAGAATCTTTCCTACGTGTTTCTTTATCGCAAAATTGTAAGTATCTCTGAGATGCCACCGTATTTTATCTAATGTAGGCTTGTTTTTTACCCTGTATGCCCAATAAAGATTACTATAAGGAACACGAATGACACGGATGCCTTCTACAATATCCGTTTTGACGGAAGTCTCCCCATGCGTTGTAACGACCACCACATCATATCCGCGCTTTTGCAGTCCTTCAGCCTGCTCTTTGAACACGACCTCAGCTCCACCACCAATATGAGGATAATAGAAAGTATTGAACAGTATTATCTTCATTGGCATAATTTTTCTTTGACGAGAGAGATGTCTACCTTTCGCTTTGACTCTAAAATTTCATTCACGGGGTGGAAGTCCACCTTCACATGATATTGGCAATGTTTATAATCATGCACTCCTCGACTCTGCAAATTAACCAAAGCCAATAGACTGCTTATGCGGCCCCCAAACTGCTTTGCAGGAACTATACTCTCAAATTGGGTGTTAAGATTAACGCTGAAAGCGGTGACATGAAAAGAGTCGGTAATAACATAGCTGGCTTTGGCGATATAGCCTAACAATTGTTCCACACGAGGGAGAAAAACACAATGGCCAAACTTTCGACATTCATCATAGCGGTAACATATTCTTTCTGTGTGGTGATAAAAGGACTAACGAATGTTAATATTCCATGTATGTGCGATA
>CAVKUV010000067.1:0-16297 GCA_963659505.1 Lachnospiraceae bacterium | reverse complement strand
TGATGGGCGACGAGCGCACTTATGAGCACCCCGTGGCCCTGCGCGCCGTGACCAGCACCGATGCCATGACCGCCGACTGGGCGCATCTGCCATACGACTTCATGGCAAAGGTGAGCAATGAAATCATAAACAAGGTGAAGGGAGTAAACCGCGTTTGCTACGATATCTCCTCAAAGCCACCTTCGACAATAGAGTGGGAGTAGAGCCAAGCTTTTGACATCCTCAAACAGTAGGGGCTTTGGGCGAAATCCCTAATATGTAAAAAGGAAAGGGTATTTGTTGGCACAAGCAACGTATGTCAGCAAATGCCCTTTTCCTGTGTTGGCTCGTCATTCTATTGACAGTACCATGCCGCTGGCTGTGTGTACCATGTAAAAAAGGGGATGTGCCGCTTGGCATATCCCCTTTTTTACATGGTGTGGTGTGTCACTTTCCACCATATTCATAGTACCACCAGTACGTTCCCCAGTATTGGTCGAACACGGCCAATCTTCGTTCGAGCATGTCGGGGTGGAGCTTTTCCAAGGCTTGCAGGTCATTGAAGTCGGTGTCCATCACGTCGTCACGGAAAACCACGCTTGGGTTGGAGCGTGAGTGTGTGTAGAGGGTCAATGCCTCGCGGTAATGGCGCGGTAGCGTGCTGTCCACTTTATAGAAAATGGGAAGCATGCGGGCAAAAGCGTCTATGTCGCGGTCTACAAGGTAGCTGCAAAGCACGTAGTCCTTGACTGCGGCAGTGGCTTTGCGGCTTTTCAGCAAGGCGTCAAGATAGGATGCGGTGGTGTGGCGTGCCAATGGGCGCGCGCCAAGGTAACGGTATATGCTGTCGGTGCAATACATCAGACAGCGCGTGCCGTTTTGCATTGGCACCAAATCCTCGCCTTTGCATTCAACAGGATAGGTAAACAACTTGTCGCCAAGTTGTCCGTTGCGTGCAAGGGCATATGCCCTGAGCATCGTTAGGTTGCTGTCCGTTCGCATAGAGCGGCGGCCAACCTCTATGGCACTACTGAAGTCTCCATGTCTAAGGCGATTTTCGATGCGCATACGATAGTGGAACACATCATTCCCATTGCCAGCAGCACCCACGAAAATGAACATTGCACATATGGAAAACACATTTGTCCACATGTCATGCGAAAACAAGCTTTGCTTGGCGGGCTTGCCATAGGGAACTTTCTCTGCAACATAGACGCAACCTCCCCATGCCACGAGGAGTAGAGGGGCAAGCCAGCACCATGCGCCCATGCTGAATCCGTCTACTATGCTTGGACCTGCCGATGTGACAATGGCCAAGGCAAGCAGTGATGGAAAGTAGGTCAAGGCGTGGCGGCCACCGCCAAGGTGGGTTAATGCGTAGACACCAACTTGCAGAATAAACAGCACAACGGTGATGAGCACGGCACCGATAAGTCCATTGTAGTGTGTCGTGCCGCCGCTTAGTGCATGTTGCGCCACTGCAAGTGTGTCAGCTTGATAGAAAAAAAGGTAGGAAAAAGAAAACAAACAGAAAGCGACGGCACACACGACCTTCGAGATTGTGGTGCCATCGTTAGGGTATCGTTGTTGAAAGCTCATGTCTTTTCGCAGTGAAAAGCCGCACTTTGCGGATTAGTTCTTCTTTAGTACAACCGCAGAACGGGCTGGTATGTACAGTTTTAGCCACTCCTTGTGGTCCTTTACGTATAAAGGATCGAAGTTTGTGACGTGGGTTATCGTGTCGTCGGCCAATCCGTTGCCGCCAAATTCCTTGGCGTCGGTGTTGAGCACCACATCGTAAGAGCCTGTGGGGACAAGAAATCCATAGTCGGTAAACGAGCGGGTGGGACTGAAGTTGAACACAAACAACAGGTCGCCACGGCTGAACGCCAACACTTGGTCGCCGTCATTGTGCCATACCTCCTGCACCGCCTTGTCTTGGAATGCGCGTATGCTTTTCAGTGTGGCGAGCATTGCCTTGTCGAAATCTCCAAGATAGTGGTAGTCAAGCTCCTTGTTGTCAACCAGGTTCCATTGCCTTCTGGCATATTTGTAGCTCCAGCCATTGCCTTCGCGCGGAAAGTCAATCCACTCAGGATGGCCAAACTCGTTGCCCATGAAGTTGAGGTAGCCGCCGTTTATAGTGCCAGCGGTTACAAGACGTATCATCTTGTGCAGGGCTATGCCGCGATGAACCATGTCGTTTTCATCGCCTTTCTTGAAGTGCCAGTACATGTCGGCATCAATGAGACGGAAAATTATGGTCTTGTCGCCCACGAGTGCCTGGTCGTGGCTTTCGCAATAGCTAATGGTCTTTTCGTCTGGACGGCGGTTCTTCACTTCCCAAAATATGGAACTTGGCTTCCAGTCTTCATCCTTCACCTCCTTGATGGTCTTTATCCAGTAGTCTGGAATGTTCATGGCCATGCGATAATCAAAGCCATAGCCCCCGTCTTCAAACTTGGCCGCCAGTCCAGGCATGCCGCTCACTTCTTCGGCTATGGTTATGGCGTTGGGGTTGACTTCGTGTATCAGTTTGTTGACAAGTGTGAGATAGCAAATGGCGTTGTCGTCCTCGTGGCCGTTGAAGTAGTCGCCATAGCCACCGAAAGCCTCGCCAAGTCCGTGGCTGTAATATAACATTGATGTCACGCCGTCGAAGCGGAATCCGTCGAAATGGAACTCTTCGAGCCAATAGCGGCAGTTGGACATCAGGAAGTGCATCACCTCGTCTTTTCCATAGTCAAAGCACAGGCTATCCCATGCTGGATGCTCATGCCGCTCGCCAGGATAGAAGAATTGGTTGGGATCGCCAGCCAAGTTGCCAAGTCCCTCAACCTCGTTCTTCACCGCATGTGAATGTACGATGTCCATAATCACAGCTATGCCGTTGCGATGTGCGGTGTCGATAAGTTCCTTTAGTTCTTCAGGAGTGCCGAAACGGCTTGACGGCGCAAAGAATGAACTTACATGGTAGCCGAACGACCCATAGTATGGATGCTCCTGAATGGCCATCACTTGAATGCAGTTGTAGCCGTCGTTGATGATGCGCGGCAACACATTCTCGGTGAATTCTTTGTATGTACCCACCTTCTCTGCATCTTGCGACATTCCCACATGACATTCATAGATGAGAAGCGGTGATTTTGTGGGCTTGAACTTTTTCTTTCTGAACACGTAAGGCTCGGCAGGATTCCATACTTGCGCAGAGAATATTTTTGTGTCGTCGTCCTGCACTACACGTCTGCACCAAGCTGGTATGCGCTCGCCTTCGCCGCCATTCCATCTCACCTTCATCTTGTATAGGTCGCCGTGCTTTACTGCCTTTTCCGAAAGGCGCAGTTCCCAGTTGCCTGTACCTTCAATGCGCTTCAACTTGTACTTGGGCGTTTCCTGCCATCCGTTGAAGTCACCAATAAGAAATATTTCGGTGGCGTTGGGTGCCCACTCACGGAACACCCATCCCTTGGCTGTCTTGTGCAATCCGTAATAAAGATGCCCAGACGCGAAGTCTGTCAGAGTCTTCTTGCCGTTGCGTGTCAGTTGGCTTAGTTTCCACATGGCATGCTCGTGCCTTCCTCTTATGGCATCCTCGTATGGTTCGAGCCAAGAGTCGTTTTGTACGAGCCCAATATGCTTTGACTCGGTGTTTGAGGTGGCGTTGCCTCGCTGTGCCTTTTGCCTCTTTGTGGGGCTTTTGGCTTTGGTTTCCGATCGTTTTTCTGCCATGGCGGTGATTTTTTAGTTTATGCTAAAACCTTGAATATGGCTTTCTTTATCTCTGTTTCGGTGGAGATGCATGGCGCATGGCCGTCTTGTGGAAAGAACACGGCAAACATTCCAGGATGGCAAGTTACATAGCTTTCGGATGCCAGACCTGGTATTTTTGTAATGTCCTTCTCTGCGTTGTATTCCGCATCGGGCAGGTTGCACAGGGGCGTATAGCCGTATGTCTCGTCGGTAGACAGAGGTATTTGTATGTCGATCATTCGTTTGTGGGTCTCAAGCGTGGCTTCTTCCGGAGTTTTCCCCTTTGCCGTCGTTATGTTTACAAACAGGTCTTTGTCCTTTATGTAATGTTTTCCTGGTTCAAGACTGTTGAGGTCGTTTTTTGCGAGGAATTCTTCCACATCCTTGAACAGAGGGTTTACGGATGCGTATTTGCCGAAATTGTCAAGTGTGTCTATTATCATGATTGTAAATGTTATAGGGTTATTGTTTTAATGTTTCGTTTATATACTATTGCGGTTCATCTTTCGAGTCTTTTTTGTCCTCGTATATAGTTGCCTTTTTCTGTGATGTTTCCGTTGCGGTCTTTTATTACGAAGCGTCCGTCACGCTTGTCGTCAAGGTAGGAGCCTTCAAATCGCTTGCCGTCCTTGTCCTCTTCTATGGCGGTGCCGTTGCGCTTGCCGTCCTTGTATGTGCCTTTGAATTTGTTGCCGTTGACTTCATGTATGATGATTTGTCCGTCCATCTTGCCGTTCTTGAAAAGACCTTCAGCCACATCACCGTTTTTTGCGATGAATTTTCCAGTTCCATCCATCTTGTCATTCTTCCACGAGCCAACGTATGTGTCGCCATTGTGCCAGACCATTGTGCCTTGGCCTTGCTTGTCGCCCTCGACAAATTGTCCTGTGTATTTGTCGCCATTGGCATATTTGAACAGACCGGTGCCAGTGCGCTCTCCTTGCACATAGTCGCCCTCGTATACATCTTTATTCTTAAACCTGTATATACCTTTGCCGTTCTGTATGTCGTTTTGCCATTGGCCTATGTAGACATCGCCGTCGGCATAGTGGTAGGTGCCAGTTCCCGAGCGTTGGTTGTCAAGCCACTGTCCGTCATAGCTCGACCCGTCGCCCCAATCGAAGTGGCCTTTGCCGTTTTTCTTGTCGTTCGACCATTCTCCCTTGTAGTATGCGCCACTGGCAAATGTGTATGTGCCTTTGCCGTTGCGTTGGTCTTGATACCAGTCTCCGTCATATTTGTCGCCGTTGTAGTAGTACATCACACCGTGGCCTTGTTGGTAGTCGCGAAACCAAAGGCCCTCGTAGCGGTTGTTGTTGTTGAAGTAGAACGTGCCTTTGCCGTGCTGCTGGTCTTGAAACCACTGGCCTTCATATTTCTCGCCGTCAGAAAAGGTGTACACACCATAGCCCTGCCGTTTGCCTTTTTGGTAGTTTCCTTCATACCAGTCGCCATTCTTGAATGTTGTCTTGCCTTTCCCGTTGGGTTTGCCGCCAGACATTTCCCCCTTGTAATCACCTCCGTCGTGTGTGGTGCATGTGCCAAGGGTTATCTTTTGCGCGCAAACGAGCATTGGCAAAGCCGCAAGCAACGCTATTAGTATATGTCGTTTCAAAGTGAAGTCGTTTTGATTTATCAAATGCCAAAGTTATGCAAAAAAGGATAGACGACAAAAAAGTATTAGATTTTTTAACGGATAATAGTCATAACTTTATAACTTTGCACCACGTTATTTTATACTACGTAACTATGACAAACTTACGATTTGTGGCCATCATTCCTGCGCGTTATGCTTCGACGCGCTTTCCGGGCAAACCTCTTGCCTTGCTTGACGGCAAGGCCGTGATACAGCGAGTGTATGAAAAAGTGTCGGAAACTATTGGTGAGGTATATGTAGCCACTGACGACGAACGGATAAAAAAGGCTGTGGAGGCGTTTGGCGGTATGGTCGTAATGACTTCGCCCGACCACAAGAGTGGCACCGACCGCATAGAGGAAGCCGCCGAAATAGTGGGCGGCAACTGGGACGTAATAGTGAACATTCAAGGTGACGAACCTTTTATACACGGTTCGCAGATAGAGGCAGTCTGCCACTGTTTCGATGACGAAGCCACAGAGATAGCCACACTCGGCAAGCCTTTTGGTGATGATATCGCCGCCATAAGCAATCCCAATTCGCCGAAGATAGTGGTTGACAATAGGGGCTACGCCATGTATTTCAGCCGCAGCGTCATCCCGTTTGTGCGTGGCGTGGAAACCGCCGCTTGGCCGGAACACTATCCGTTCCTCAAGCACATAGGCTTGTATGCCTATCGCCGCAATGTGCTTAAAGCCATAACCCAATTGCCGCAAAGCTCGTTGGAAAAGGCTGAAAGCCTTGAACAACTGCGCTGGCTGCAAAATGGATATAGGATAAAGGTGGGTGTCACTAATATTGAGACTGTGGGAATTGACACGCCCGACGACTTGAAGAGGGCGGAGCAATATTTGAAGGACAGTGCCAATGTGTGATTTAGGGGTGGCATTGGTGCATTGCTGTCAACACCCGATGTGAAAGTCATGGCAAACACAAGTTTCAAGTTCAAGCAGTTTGAGGTATGGCAAGATAGGTGTGCCATGAAAGTAGGTACCGATGGGGTGCTACTTGGGGCATGGGCGAATGCCGCAGTCGCCAACCCCGTGTCGGTGCTCGACATTGGCACGGGTACGGGATTGGTGGCTCTGATGATGGCACAGCGGTTTGCAAATGCGTCGATTGTGGGAATTGAAATCGATGCCGACGCAGCCAATCAAGCCTCAGAGAATGCCTCTCGCTCCATATTCGCCGACAGGGTAAGCATAGTCCAGACCTCGTTGCAGACATATTCACCAATCACAAAGTTTGATGCGATTGTGTGCAATCCTCCTTTTTTTATCAATTCGCTTGGATGTCCAAACGAACAGCGCAATATGGCACGTCATGCAAACATGCTCAGCGCCCATGACTTGATGGCTCGTTCGGCACAGCTTCTTGCCGATGGCGGCGAACTTTCCGTCGTTGTTCCGTATGAGCACAAAAGTGTGTATGACTACGAGGCATCCTTGATGGGACTGTTTGCCAAGCGTATATGCACAGTAAAGACAACCGCAAACAAACCTCCAAAGCGTATTTTGCTGGCTTATGTCAATGCAGTTCCAGATGCATTGGAAACGGCGCAGATGGTAGTGGGTGACGATTTCTACAAGAAGCTGACGCAAAGTTTTTATTGCAAGTAGTCACCTTGCCTTCTTGCCTTTCTTTAGGTTAGAATCGAAGAAGGTTAATATTTCGTCTTGCACTTCAATGCCACATGAGTGGTCTATGTCCCATATCTCAGTCTTCAATTTGTCGCCTGCTTTTTGGCTGTTCCATGTGTCGCGCATTATTCCAAAAGCCTTTTCAACGCCATCCACGGGGAACAGATGGTCGCGCTTGCCGTTTATGAACAGCATGGCCTTGGGGCAGGCTAGGCTTGCAATGTGCGGATAGTCCATATATTGCCGTAGGCCTGGCAGGCAGTTTGCAAATCCGCCATACTCTCGTTTTTTGTCTTTCGTAGACATCTGTACATCTGTGGTCACCATCCAGCACACCGCAGCCGCAGCCTTTATTTTGTCGCTGAGCGCAGCCAGCATCCATGCGCGGTAGCCACCCATCGAACATCCAGTACACGCTATTCTTTCGGGGTCAACATAAGGAAGGGTTGCCATGAAGTCGGTCGATGAGATGTCGTCGTATGTCATGAAAGCCGACAAGTCGCGCCCTAGCATCATCATGTTGCCTGCAATGATGTCGTATTTGCTGCGGTCAACACCCTCCTCGCGTCCGCGCTCACCCCACATCGGGGCATCGGTGGAGAAAACCACATAGCCGTTGGCGGCGAGGTAGTCGCCTAGAAAGCGGCCGCCGTAAAGGCGTTGCGCCCACCTGTCGGCATCGTTTACCACTGTCGTGTCTGTGGCAAATGGCCTTATCATCTTTTCTTTGCCAATAAAGAGATGGCCACCATGGTCGTGCAGTACGTTGACAGCAGGAAACGGCCCTTTGCCGTCAGGGATAAGTATATAGGCTGTAGTGCGCGAATAGCCATTCACGTTGAACTTTATTTTCTGTGCAGTATACCCTTTACGCTTCTCTTGTGCTATGATTTCCATGTCGTAGGCCGAAGCCTTGCGTGGAGGTGCCATCATACACTCAAAGACCTTTGAGCGAGCCTTGTCGCGCCACTCGTCGAAATCGGCAATGCCTGCGTTTTCCCATGCCAAGGGGTATGTGAGTTCCTCTTTAAGCTGTTCCACATAGCGTGGCAGGTCGAAGGAGAACTCATAGTTCTCGCGCTTTTGCAGCTGTTTACTCTTTTGGGCAAAGGCTGTTGTGGCGGTCATAAAGGCAATGGCAATGGCGATGCACGGCAAACGGGAACTTGTCGTTTGCCGTGCAAACTGTACTGCCAGCTTGTTTGTGTCAATACTTTTTTTCATAAGGTTTTCCATTTACGGGCGGGTTCTATGAATTTGTTCTTGACGCGATTTATTGTGCTTTCGTGACGGTGAAAATATAAGCCGCAAATCATACCCAACTTATTCTTTCACCACCACTTAGTTGCGCGGTGTGCGTTCCTTTATTAAGCCGTGGCGGTAGGCGTGCAGCAGATGCTTTAGGTCAACTATCTGCGAGCGGATGTCTTCGCCACGGTCGGTGTCGGCCACAAGCATGCGGTGGCGCGACATCTCCACAATTTGTGTTGTACTCTTGATGTCGGTGCCTCGCTGTATGGCGTCGGCTGTGCTTGTGAATGGCTCGTGCTGTACAAGCTGGAAGCCACGGCTGTGGTAGACGAGGGTGTAGCCGGCAATGCCTGTTTCGCTGTGGTAGGCTTCACTGAACCCACCGTCGATGACCATCAGTTTGCCGTTGGCCTTTATTGGGTTTTCGCCACTCTTTGCGTGTACTGGCACATGGCCGTTTATGATGTGGCGGTTGCTGCCTTTCACCTCGAAGGCATCGAGAATGCCGTCGCACACAGATTCGGAGTCGCGCAGCTTGAAGTAGTTGCCCTTTTCTTCGGCGTATGTCTCCTTGTCGGTGAGGAAGTAGCGTTCGAATGTGGCCATCTTCGACTTGTCGAACAGGGGGCTGTCCTTGCCGCACCATAGGTACAGAAAGTAGTCGATGGCGTATTGCCTTTCGTCGTGCGGTGTGTCGTCGGTGAATGCCGAGCGTATCAGCATTCCCGTTTGATGCATAAGCTCGCGTCCTTGGCATTTGCAGCCAGGCGTAAGCTCCACGTCCTTGAGTGAGCCGTCGCTGTTCAGTGGTATCGAGGCATGGAATAGCAGGTTGCTGTTGTAAATGGCGTACATGCAGCCATGGCTTAGCAGAGTGCGGATGTGACGGTGCAGCTTCTCGCACACGGAGAACGAATGGTGCAGCCGCGACATCAGCCGCTGCTCCTCTTGCGTAAGCTCGTTGGGCTTGTTGGGGTTGATTGTGGGGAAGTTGTTGCTACGCATCTCGTACTCCTTGCCATCGATGGTGCACACGCCACGCCCATAGTCAACGTTGTCAAACAGGCACCGGTCTGCCATGTCCCATGTGGGGTGGCTCTTGAATAGCCTTGCCTCTTCCTTAAACTGCAACACGGTTATCGCCTTGTGCATCATGGCTATCAGGCGTATTGTCTTGTCGTCGAACGTTGTGCCTTTGAGCAACTTTGGCATGAATTCGGTGCAAGGGTCGTCGCCATAGGTCTCCATGGCGAAAGTGGCGAGCGGCACGAGGTTGATGCCGTAGCCCTCCTCAAGCGTTGTCAGATTGGCGTAGCGCAGCGATAGGCGCAGCACGTTGCATATGCAGGCGTCGTTGCCGGCGCACGCCCCCATCCACAGTATGTCGTGGTTGCCCCATTGTATGTCCCAGCTGTGGTAGTCCATCATGGTGTCCATTATCTTATGCGCGCCAGGCCCGCGGTCATATATGTCGCCGAGTATGTGCAGCTGGTCGATGGCTAGTCGCTGTATCACGTTGCACAGTGCGGCGATGAAGTCGTCGGCGCGCCCTGTGGTTATTATCGTGTCGACGATTACGCTCACGTAGGCGGCCTTATCCGTGTCGTCGTCGCGCTCATGCAGCAGTTCCTCTATGATGTAGCTGAAGTCTGCTGGCAGCGACTTGCGCACTTTTGAGCGTGTGTATTTGCTGCTTACGTCTCGGCACACCCTCACAAGCTGGTGTATCGTTATGTGGTACCAGTCGCTAAGCTCCGGTTCCGACACCTTCACCAGTTCGAGCTTCTGCTCGGGGTAGTATATCAGCGTGCAGAGTTCCTTCTTCTCCGACTCACGCATACTGTTGCCAAACAGTTCGTTCACCTTGCGCTTTATGTTGCCCGAAGCGTTCTTCAGCACGTGCTGAAAGGCTTCGCTCTCGCCGTGCAGGTCGGCGAGGAAGTGCTCTGTGCCTTTGGGCAGGTTGAGTATTGCCTCAAGGTTTATCACCTCGGTGCTTGCGTCGGCTATCGTGGGAAACGACTGCGCCAGCAGTTCGAGGTAGTGCTTGTTGGTTTCCGGGTCGGAAAAGATCTTCTGTGTCATATTCTAAGATTTTGGGTTATTTGTCTTCTTATGCTTTCTGCGCGCCGTCCTGCCTTCGGGACAATGGGCATGATGCCCTCTTCGAGTCCCGTGAGGTCGGCCAGTGCCTTCATCATGCTTCTTGCGAAAGGCAGCAGATGTTTTTCGTTTAGGCTGTCTGGCAGTTTGTCTTCGGCAAATTCCATGTTGCGCACCAGCGAGTCGAGTTCCACAATGTGGCTTATGGAAAGCTTTTGCGTGCGGTACAGCTTGCGTGCGGCTTTCAGGGCGTTGGCCAGTGTGTCGTTGCCGTCGTTGCCTGTGGGCGACAGGGGCTTGGATGGAGAATGTTTTGCTGGGGTATAGTGGGCCACGGTGTCGGGGGCTACTTCTGGGCATTGTTTCCCGACCACGCTTATGCCGTGGGTCACGGTGTCGAGTATGCCTTCTTGGTAGGCATACAACATCACTTTGCGCCACTCGTCCTGTTCGAGTTCGCCCACGGCTTGGTATTCCGCTGCCGAGAGCCATTTGTCGTCGCCTGTCGTGCTGGCCTTTATCAGTGCCTTTACGGCCACGTGTGTCTGCTCTTCCATCAGCGGCCATACGTTGCTGTCGAGCACCTTGCGGTAGATGGCGTGCATCTCGCTTGCCATTTGGTCGTCGGTAAGTGCTTCGGTTATCAACGAGTTCAGTATGGTCTCTGTGCGAGGGTTGTAGTGCAGTTTCCTTAGGCATTCGGCTTCCATGCGCCCCATGGCCACAACGGCAAAGGCACGCTTGGCCAAGCGTCGCTGGTAGAGCAGCAGTTGCGGAAGTTTCTCGCGCCAGTAATGGCGCTTCACAATCCAAGGCTCAAGCCCTCCGTGGGGTGAAAACACTATGCGCGCTCCTTGGCTCGTTGCATAGTGTGCGGCCATTATGTTGGCCATGCGCCAGCATCCATGTATGTGTACGATGTCGGGCGACTGCTTGCGTAGCGTAGAGCGGAACGAGAGCAGCGTGTGGGCGGCTTGTACGTCGGCATAACTTCCCATAGCGTTGCACAGCGTATCTACATACAGCGCAATCATATTGTCTTCTTTCGGAAAGAAATGCAGTACCTTGATCATCCTTTATGGCGTATGAATGTTATCTGCGTATGAAGTCGTATTTGTCGGCCAACTTGTATCGTAGCCGCAGTGCAGCGTGTCGCCATGCCATCGACAGCTCCAGTAGCGGAACACTCCACAGAGTCAGACTTTCACCTGTTTGGCCGGTGGCCTTGTGTGCGGCAACCGTCCGCAGGACATATGTGGCGACAAGGCAAATGGCCGATGTCGCCGTCACGGCCCACCATTCCATGCTGACAGATACTGCCAGGGCGGCCACTTGTGCCAGGCTGTTGACGTGCAGAGAGACTGAAGCCAAGGTCAGTGGCGCATGGAACGCAGTCGCTCGCTTTAGGCGCCGCCGTGTGTCCATACCATACATTTGATCGTTGGTCCATGACTTTGCCGACTGTATGTCTTGCACAACGACGGCCTCAGGTTCCGCCGCCACGGCAGTGTTGTGAGGCTTGGCATACTCGTTGACCATGAAGTCGTATTCGCCGCGCAGGAATTTCAAGTTTTGCAGAAAACCGTTGTGGCTCATGAACACACTCTTGCGCACGGCAAGGTTGTGGCCACAGTGGCAATAAGCCGTGCCTTTTAGTGCTTGCCGCATTGCCCGCCGCTGCATCGTCAGTTGCCATAGCTGACGGTGTTGTGGTGCGTTGGTGTCGTGCCTGGTGTATCCAAGCACCATGTCGATGCCATCGTCAAAATGTGCGGCCATGGCCGTTAGCCACGATGGGCTGTCGGGGTGGCAGTCGGCGTCGGTGAATATCAGCCACTCGTTCTTTGCCGCCTTTATGCCGAGAGTGAGCGCAAGCTTGCGGCGGCTTAGGTAGTGGCTCGACTCTGGGATGAATGTGGAGTACAGGTTGGTGTACTTTTGTTTCAACAGGTTGAGCACGTCGTCGGTGTCGTCGGTAGAGCTTTCGTCAACCACAATCACTTCATAACCTGGGGCGTAGTCTTGCGACAGTAGTGCTGGGAGGTTGCGGCGGAGAGCGTCGGCTTGGTCATGCACGGAGAGTATGACGGACAACTTTTCTCCTGTGGCTTCTGTGCGTGTCGATGAGCTTTTCACGGTGAGCCACAGAGTGTCGCACAGCACGGCTGCCAGTGTCATGACAGCCAGTGCTATGCAAATGATAATACAGAATGTGTCAGTCTGCATTTTCTTTTCTTGGTTCTTTTTCGGTGGAGTCTTTTCGAGGCCACCATTCGGTCTGTTCTTTCCAGAGCTGCCATTAGGCTATTCGCCCCTTGGCCCCATCTCGTCGCTTGTGTATCCGATGGGCAAGCGTCGGCAGTTGTAGCCAGAGGCCATGATTTCGCCATAGGCTCCGGCAGAGCGCAGGGCTATCAGGTCGCCGCGTGAGGTGCGGTTCAGTTCGGTGTGTTTGGCGAACACGTCGCTCGACTCGCATATCGGGCCTACCACATCATAGGTTTCCATGTCACCGTCGCTCGATATGTTCTCTATCTTGTGGTAAGCCTGATACAGCGCGGGGCGTATCAAGTCGGTCATGCCGGCATCGACGATTGCGAACTTCTTGGCCTCGCCTTCCTTCACATATAGGGTGCGCGTTATGAGTGAGCCGCATTGGCCCACTATGGCGCGGCCAAGCTCGAAGTGCAGTTGCTGTCCGGGACGTAGGCGCAGATGCTTGGCATAGGTGTCGAAGTAGGCTTTGAAGTCGGGAATGGCCACGCGGTTGGGGTGCTCATAGTCGATTCCGAGTCCGCCGCCAACGTTGATGCTGTCAATCTTAATGTGTTGGCTCTCAAGGCGGTCTTGCAGTTCGTTAATTCTGTTGCACAGAGCCTTGAAGTCGGTCATGTCGAGTATTTGCGACCCTATGTGGAAGTGCAGTCCGCGCACCTCCACGTTGCCCATCAGTTGTGCTTTGCCTATCACGTCCTCCATGTCGCGCATGGCAATGCCAAACTTGTTTTCGGCAAGTCCGGTGGTTATGTTGGCGTGGGTGTGTGCCCCGATGTTGGGATTTATGCGGAAGGCCACATTAGCCTTCTTTCCCTTCTTTGCAGCCAGTTCGTTTATCACGGCCAGCTCAGGCACGCTTTCCACGTTGAAGCAGGCTATGTCGTTGTCGAGGGCCAGTTCGATTTCCCAGTCGGCCTTGCCCACGCCGGCAAACACGATGCCCGCCGACGGGAAGCCGGCCTTTATCGAAGCCTCTATCTCGCCTCCGCTCACGCAGTCGGCCCCAAGTCCGGCCTCGCGTATTATCCTAAGCAGTTTGGGGTTGGCGTTGGCCTTTACGGCATAATGCACCACGAAGCCCTCGTGCTTGGCCGTCTCGTTGTTTATGGCGTGCAGCGTTTCGCGCAGCAGGTTTGTGTCGTAATAATAGAATGGTGTCGGCGTTGACTGGAATTTGCCGATGGGGAAGTTTCCTTTCATTGTGTTGTCGTGTCGTTTTCCTTGTTGTTGTTTCCTTATTGGTTGTTGAACAGCGTGTCGCTGAGGCTTTGCAACGCCCTCTTCTTGTCTTGCGCCTTTATGAGGAACGAGATGTTGTAGTTTGAGCCGCCGTAGGAAATCATTCTCACAGGAATGTCCTTCATGGCCTCTGTGGCGAGAGTCTCGAAGCCCACGTTGCTCCAGTCGAGGTCGCCCACGACGCATACTATGCACATTCCGTTGTCAACGGTCACGGTGCCATACTTCTTCAGTTCGGCCACGATGTCGTCGAGGTGCGAGCTGTCGTCGATGCTCATCGACACTCCAACCTCTGAGGTGCATACCATGTCGATGGATGTCTGGTAGCTCTCGAATATCTCGAACACCTTGCGCAGGAAACCCGTTGCGAGCAACATTCGGCTGCTCTTTATCTTTATTGCGGTGATGTTGTCCTTTGCTGCCACGGCCTTTATCTTGCCGCGTTCGGTGGCGTTGCTTATTGTCGTTCCCTCTGCCTCAGGCTCCATTGTGTTGAGCAGCTTCACGGGTATGCCAGCGTATTTTGCCGGTTGTATGCAGGTGGGGTGCAGTATCTTCGCTCCGAAGTAGGCCAGCTCGGCAGCCTCCTCAAAGTGCAGTTGGTGTACGGGCTGGGTCTTCTCCACCACACGTGGGTCGTTGTTGTGCATGCCGTCGATGTCGGTCCATATCTGTATTTCCTCGGCGTTGATGGCCGCTCCGATGAGCGAAGCCGTGTAGTCGCTGCCGCCGCGCTGCAGATTGTCGATCTCGCCATAGGCGTTGCGGCACACAAAGCCCTGTGTGATGTACACCTGATAGCCGTCGTTGGCGGCCATCGTCTCGTTCAGCTTGGCCTTGATGTAGGCCGTGTCGGGTTCGGCGTTCTTGTCGGTGCGCATAAAGTCGAGCGCCGACAGCAGCGTGGCGTTGTAGCCCTGCTCCTTCATGTAGTTGACCACCATGTTGGTGCTCAGCATTTCGCCCTGTGCCACAATGCTCTTCTCCTCGAAGCTCGTGAACAACTCCTTGGTGAACGAGCGGAGATAGTCGAACTCGCCGCGCAGGAAGTCGCGTGTCTTCTCGCGCCACTCCTCGGTGGAGTAAAGCTCGTTCAAGTGGCCCATGTATTTCTCTTCGAGTTTGTTTATCACCTCGTTTGCCCCGTCGGGGTTCTTCTTATATAGGTAGTCGGAAATCTCCACGAGCGAGTTGGTCGTGCCCGACATGGCCGAGAGCACCACGAACACGGGTTTGCCCGACGATGTGACGAGCTTGGTCACTTCCTTCATCCGTGCAGGTGTGCCTACGGATGTCCCTCCGAATTTCATTACTTTCATAATATCTCTATTTTTTGTTTCTTCTGTTGTAGTTTCAAGTGGCTTCTTCAAATGAGCCGTTCATATTCTTTGTACGAGGAAAAGCCCCCATTTTTTATACAGAGAGGTCTTCCCTTGTGGCGTAGTCTTGGTCTGACGCAGGCGTGCGCAAGGCTTCTTGGCTTGCGGTATCGTCCTCTGCCATTGACAGTTTGTTGAAATCGCTGGTTATTTCCTCCAACCTTCCGTCGCCGCACCTGTACACTATGCCAGGGTACTTGTCGAGCAGAGGCATGTTGTGGGTGGTCATCACCACGGCGGTGCCAGTCTGCGATATGTCGCGCAGCAGCCTGATGATGTTCTCTGCCGTCTCCGGGTCGAGGTTTCCTGTCGGCTCGTCGGCTATTATCATCTTGGGCTTGTTGAGGATGGCGCGCGCTATGGCTATGCGCTGCTGCTCGCCTCCCGACAGCTCGTGCGGCATTTTGTCGGCCTTGTCGGCCATGTCAACGTCGGCCAGCACTTCGGCTATCCTCTTGTCGATTTCCTTCTTGTCTTTCCACCCGGTGGCTTTGAGGACAAAGCGCAGGTTCTTGTAGACTGTTCTGTCGCCAAGCAATTGGAAGTCTTGGAAAATGATGCCCATTTGCCGCCTCATGGCAGGTATGTGTTTGCGCTTCAGCGTCATTATGTCGGTGCCAAGTACAGTGGCGGTCTCGGCCTTGTCGATGTCAAGTTCGAGATATATGGTCTTCAGCAGAGTGCTCTTGCCAGAGCCAACGCGCCCGATGACATAAATGAACTCGCCCTCGTCAACGTGGAAGTCGGCGTCGGCCAGCACCTCGTTGCCGTCTTGCTGCAGTATCTTGGCTTTCTTGTAGTCTATGAGCATGTCGCTTTTGTTTTTTCTTGTCGTGGCTTTCAGGCGTGTTCTATAAATTCCACGCCCTTGTTAAACTTCATTTTTAGACGGGTTGCTCTTTGCGTCTTTTTGATTTTATCCGGCATATTTTACTTTCTTCTTCAGTCGCATAGCCCGCTATGCTCTTTCAGAAAGAAAGTAAAATCTGCTCGGCTAAAATTCAAAAATCCATCAAAGGTAATTTATAGAACCCGCCTTAAAT
>CAVKUV010000066.1:0-16498 GCA_963659505.1 Lachnospiraceae bacterium | reverse complement strand
GCACTCGAAAATAGTCTCAAAATCCAGCAAAGCTAATTTATAGAACCCACCTTAGGATGGGCGACGGGCACTTGGCGAAAAACGCTTTGCGCCATCATCGCCTCCAACACAAAGAAAAAACGACACAATGCCAACAACCATAAGGGAAAGCATAAAGCGACGCATACTCGTGCTCGATGGAGCCATGGGCACGATGGTGCAGAAATACGGACTGGCCGAGGAAGACTTCCGTGGCGACCGCTTCAAGGACTTCGACGGCATGATGAAGGGCAACTATGACATGCTCAACATCACCCGTCCCGACGTGATAAGCGATGTACACCGCAAGTATCTCTCGGCAGGAGCCGACATAATAACGACCAACACTTTTAGTAGCCAGCGCATATCCGAGGTCGACTACGGACTTGAGGACTTCAGTCGCGAGATGGCTCTCAGCGGAGCGCGATTGGCGCGCAAAGCCGCCGACGAGTTCAGCACCGACGAGTGGCCAAGGTTTGTGGCCGGGTCGGTTGGGCCAACCAACAAGACCTGCTCGATGAGTCCCGACGTGAGCGACCCTGCCGCACGCGAGCTGACATACGACACCTTGCTACCGGCATATACCGAACAAATCGACGCCCTGATAGAGGGTGGCGTGGACGCCATACTCATCGAGACCATATTCGACACGCTTAACGCCAAGGTGGCCATCGACGCTGCCTTGACGGCGATGGAGAGTAGGGGAGTGGACTTGCCCATAATGCTCTCGGTGACGGTGAGCGACTTGGCTGGGCGCACACTCAGCGGCCAAACGCTCGACGCATTTCTCGCAAGCGTGAGCACTTATCCCATATTCTCCGTTGGCCTGAACTGCTCGTTTGGCGCCGACCAGATGAAGCACTTTCTGCGCGAACTTGCTTCGCGCGCACCCTATTATATCAGTGCCTATCCCAACGCCGGTCTTCCCAACAGTCTGGGCCTGTACGACGAGACCCCCGAGAGCATGGCTCCGAAGATTGGCGAGTTTATCGACGAGGGACTTGTGAACATCATTGGCGGATGCTGTGGCACGACAGAGAAGTTCATCGAACTGTATGTGCCGCTCGTAAGGGGTAAGAAACCGCACACGCCGGAGCCAAAACCCACGACGATGTGGCTAAGCGGACTCGACCTGCTCAATGTCACGCCCGAAGTGCGCTTCGTCAATGTGGGTGAGCGATGCAATGTGGCCGGGTCGCGCAAGTTCCTTAGACTCATCAAGGAGAAGAACTACGAAGAGGCCATAGGCATAGCGCGGCGGCAGGTTACCGACGGCGCACTCGTAATCGACGTGAACATGGACGACGGTCTGCTCGACGCTAAAGCCGAGATGGTGAACTTCCTCAACATGATTGCGGCAGAACCCGACATCGCAAAGGTGCCGGTGATGATCGACTCTTCAAAGTGGGACGTTATCGAGGCCGGACTGAAATGTGTGCAGGGCAAGTGCATAGTGAACTCCATATCGCTGAAAGAGGGTGAGGACGTCTTTGTGAGCCATGCGCGCGCCATCAAGCGGTATGGTGCGGCCACGGTGGTGATGTGCTTCGACGAAAAAGGGCAGGCCACCACCTTTGAGCGGCGCATCGAGATAGCCTCGCGTGCCTATAAGATACTTACGGAACGTGTAGGCATGAACCCTCTCGACATCATATTCGACCCCAACGTGCTGGCCATAGCCACTGGAATGGAGGAGCACGACGGCTATGCCGTTGACTTCATAAGGGCTACCGAATGGATACGCACCAACTTGCCCGGCGCACACGTGAGCGGAGGTGTGAGCAACTTGTCGTTTTCCTTTCGCGGCAACAACTACATTCGTGAAGCCATGCATGCGGTGTTCCTTTTCCACGCAATAGGCAAAGGCATGGACTTTGGTATAGTCAATCCTGCCACTAAGGTGATATACAGTGAGATACCACAAGATGAGCTGAAGACGATTGAGGATGCCGTGCTCAACCGTGTGGAGGGGGCGGCAGAGGCTCTTACAGACTTGGCTTCGGCCATAAAGGAAAAGGCCGACGCACTGAAAGCCGGGGGTGGAACGGGCGCTGAAGCTGCGCGGTCGGAGCCAGAATGGCGCAACGGCACTGTTGACGAACGGTTGGCCAACGCTCTGATAAAAGGCACAGGCGAATATCTACAGGAGGATTTGGCCGAGGCTCTCGAAAAATACCCCAAGGCCGTGAGCATAATTGAAGGACCGCTAATGGCCGGCATGAACACAGTGGGTGAACTGTTCGGCAGCGGCAAGATGTTTCTGCCGCAAGTGGTTAAGACGGCGCGCACCATGAAACAGGCCGTGCAGATACTTCAGCCGCACATCGAGGCGCAGAAGACAGACGGGGCGACAAAGGCCGGAAAAGTGCTTTTGGCCACGGTGAAGGGCGATGTGCATGACATAGGCAAGAACATCGTCAGTGTCGTTATGGCCTGCAACAACTACGAAGTAATCGACATGGGGGTGATGGTGCCTGCCGAGCAGATAGTGAAGAAGGCAAAGGAGGAGCACGTTGACATCGTCGGGCTTAGCGGACTGATAACGCCAAGTTTGGAGGAGATGGTCAATGTGGCTCACGAACTGGCTGCGGCAGGTCTCGACACTCCGATAATGATAGGCGGAGCGACCACGAGCGAACTGCATGTGGCCTTGAAGGTGGCTCCAGTGTATGGAGGACCGGTCGTGTGGATGAAGGACGCGTCGCAAAACGCGCTTGTCGCAGCGCGCCTTATGGACAAGGATGAGGAGCAGCAGCTTGAAAGCGAACTTGAGGACAAATACCAGCATCTGCGCGAAGAGTACGACAGTGAGCAGGAGAAGCTCGCCTCGCTCGACGAGGCGCGCAAGAACAAACTTAACCTGTTTGACAAAAACGACTGACAACAGATAAAAACCGCCAATGGTGGCGGCAAACGACAATGGACAAAATAAAGAACATACTTTTTGATTTCGGTGGCGTGATACTCACGCTTTCGCCCGAAACGGCCACGGCCAGGTTCAAGGCTCTTGGACTTGCCGACGCAGAGGAGCGTCTTGACATATACACGCAGTCGGGAATATTCGGCGACTTGGAGCGTGGCAAAATCTCCGACACAGAGTTTGTCAGCGAACTGAGCCGCATCACTGGCCACAAACTGACATGGGAACAGTGCCAACACGCATGGCGCGGATACTGCAAGGAGGTTCCGCAACGCAATCTTGACGCACTCTTGCAGTTAAGGGCAGAGGGCTATAGGGTGATACTACTCTCCAACACCAACCCATTCATGATGGGATGGGCGCTTAGCGACGAATTCGACGGCAAAGGCCATTCTCTGGAGCATTACATGGATGCTATATACATGAGCTATAAGTGCGGAGCAATGAAGCCAGACGCAAAATTCTTCAACCACGTGTTGGCAAGCGAAGGGATAGACCCCGCCGAGACGTTGTTTCTCGACGATGGGCCACGCAACGTGGAAGCTGCCGGAAAACTGGGCATACACACCATGCTCACGCCAAACGGCAACGACTGGACAAACGAAATATACGAATACCTTAAATAACAGACCTTACACATGAAAAACTGCAGCCTTTTGATTATCGCCGTGCTTGTGGCCTTGCTGCCTCTGTCGCTCAATGCACAACAGAAGCGCGAGTTTCGCGGTGCTTGGATACAATGTGTCAACGGACAGTTTCAAGGCATGTCAACGGCTACAATGCAAAAGACATTGTCAACACAGCTTGACGCTCTTGAAAAGGATGGGGTGAACGCCATCATCTTTCAGGTAAGACCAGAGTGCGACGCCTTATACCAAAGTCCTTACGAACCGTGGAGCCGCTTTCTGACGGGCGTGCAGGGCAAAAGGCCGCAGCCCTACTGGGATCCGCTGCAATGGATGGTGGAGCAGTGCCATCGCCGGGGCATGGAGTTGCACGCATGGATAAATCCTTATCGTGCAAAAACCAAGGGCACCAAGGCTCTGGCGGCATCGCACATCGCGGTGAAGGAGCCTATGCGCGTGTTTGAATACGATGGCCAGTACATACTAAATCCGGGCATCGACGACAACAGAGAGTACATCTGCAAGGTCGTGGCCGACATCGTGCGCCGCTATGACGTAGATGGACTGCATATGGACGACTATTTCTATCCATATCCCGCTGCGGGACAGAACATACCCGACCAAAACCTTTTTGCGCAGAAATCCAACGGCATTGGCAACATTGGCGATTGGCGCAGGTATAACGTTGACCTGTTTGTGAAACAGCTGCACGACACCATCGCCAGCATAAAACCTTGGGTGAAGTTTGGCGTGTCGCCGTTTGGCATATACCGCAACAAGAAAAGTGCCGCCAACGGAAGCGACACCAATGGGCTACAGAACTACGACGACCTTTATGCCGATGTGCTGCTATGGATAAACAACGGTTGGATTGACTACTGTGTGCCTCAGATATACTGGCAGATAGGCCACCCGACGGCCGATTACAAGACGCTGATTGAATGGTGGGACAAACATGCGGCCAAGCGTCCGCTTTTCATTGGCGAGGACGTGGAGCGCACCGTGAAGTATGCTGACACAGACAACCCCAAACAAAACCAAATGCCTGCCAAGTTTGCCTTGCACCGCAGTATGCGCAATGTTGGCGGAACGGTTCTCTGGTATGCCAAGGCCGTGGTTGACAATGTGGGTAACTACGGCACAATGCTCCGCAATGTCTATTGGAAATATCCTGCGCTGCAACCCTCCATGACCTTCATCGACAAGAAGGCTCCAAAGAAGGTGAAGAAAATGAAAGCTGTGTGGACTGCCGATGGCTATATGTTGTTTTGGACTGCGCCCAAAGGCAAGAGTTGGCGCGACGAGGCAGTGAAGTATGTTGTTTACCGTTTTGAAAAAGGTGAACGGCATAACACCGAAGACCCGTCGAAGATTGTGGCCATAACGAGCGAAACACACTACAAGCTGCCCTATGCTGACGGACGCGAGCAATGCTCATATGTGGTGACGGCACTCAACCGTCTGCAAAACGAGAGCAAGGCGGCAAAGCGGAAGGTGAAGCTATAGGAGCACATCTTTGCACGCAATGGCTTGTGCTAATTTGTAGAGCCTACATTATTATATAGGGAAAATGGGGCGTTCCGTTAAATGCGTGGATGAACGCCATTGCCCACTTGGCCTCGAAGAGGCCGTATCTCAGTAACCCCTTGTGGAGCGTAGCGGAACATGGGGTTGTATGTGGATGGAGGAAACATCGGCTTCGAAGATGCCGCACATGAAGGAAAAGTGTATTCACACCGCGTTGCATATCGTCTTCTCTGTCTGTGCGGCATCTTCGAAGCCGAAATATGGTACAGTGGTTATTGTCCCCACGTTTCGCTAAGCTTCACGTGGGGTTACTGAGATTCAGCCTCTTCGAGGCTATGCCAAGCCCCAAGAGGGCAAATGGGGCAGAACATACGGAAAAATAGCGACATACATACGCAAAAATATTGAAAAAACTTTGGCTGGTTGTTGGGAAAACGGTAACTTTGCATCCGATTTTCAAAAATAGCCAATGAAGAATGACAAGATAAAGAATCAGTACCGTGTAAACGAGCAGATTCGAGTGCGTGAAGTCCGCATAACAGACGACAATGGATCGATTGTCGTCCCTACGCGCCAAGCTTTGGATATGGCTCGAGAGCAAGGTGTGGATTTGGTTGAGATATCACCCAACGCCAACCCACCGGTATGTCGCCTCATCGACTATTCAAAGTTCCTTTACCAACAGAAGAAGCGTGCCAAGGAGCTAAAGGCAAAGCAGGTGAAGGTAGAAGTGAAGGAAATACGCTTCGGACCGCAAACCGATGAGCACGACTACAACTTCAAGCTGAAGCACGCCAAGGAATTCTTGGAAGAAGGCAACAAGGTTCGCGCCTACGTGTTCTTCCGTGGCCGTTCAATCCTGTTTAAGGAACAGGGCGAAGTGCTTCTGCTGCGTTTCGCAAATGATTTGGAAGAGTTTGGAAAGGTTGAGCGTATGCCGTCGCTTGAGGGAAAGAAGATGTTCATATACATCGCCCCGAAGAAGACAGGTGTCGTGAAGAAGAGCCAACAGGCTTTGGACAGGGAGAAGCGTGAAGGCGAGGCTAAGGATGCCGCCGACAAAGAGGCTGGCGCAGAAAGCGCAGAGGCAACACCAGCAAATGGTGGTTTGCTGGCCAACGCCAAGATAAGCGCCGATGCCCTAAAGAAGCTGAAAGGCGAAGGCTAAGGCCATATAACAAACAAGGCAAGAAAAAGTGCGTAACGCCCGGTATATGCGTTGCCACAATATAAATAACAATCAAATAACAACAAAAAATGCCAAAAGTAAAGACAAACTCTGGTGCAAAGAAGAGATTTCGTTTCACCGGAACAGGTAAGATTAAGAGACATCACGCTTTCCACAGTCACATCTTGACAAAGAAGACTAAGAAGCAAAAGCGCAACTTGGTTCATCAGGCCATCGTTGATGGCGACAACTTGAAGCAGGTTCGTAGTCTGTTGTGTCTCCGTTAATCCTTATTGTCTAACGTTTAAAGAAACAAAACTATGCCAAGATCAGTAAATCACGTTGCTTCAAGAGCAAAGAGAAAAAGAATTCTGAAACTCACCCGTGGCTACTTTGGCGCACGCAAGAACGTGTGGACAGTTGCCAAGAACACATGGGAGAAAGGTTTAACATACGCATACCGCGACCGCCGCAACAAGAAGCGCAACTTCCGCGCGTTGTGGATCCAGCGTATCAACGCTGCCGCACGTTTGGAGAACATGAGCTATTCTACTCTCATGGGTGCTCTTCACAAGGCTGGCATCGAGATCAACCGCAAGGTTCTTGCTGACCTCGCCGTGAACAACCCCGAGGCTTTCAAGGCTATTGTGGCAAAAGTGAAGTAAAAAACCTTTTGGGTTAAGTACACGCAACGACGCAACTCTGATTTGTCAGGGTTGCGTTTTTGCGTGTAGTGTGTGTCTTTATAACCGTTTTTGCCGAACAGTTTTTTTTGATTGGCTATGCGTAAACATGCAATTTCTCTTTTGTTGGCGATGGTGGGTGTGGCCGTTTTTGGTGGTGACGCACTGCACAAGTTGTCGCCATTCGTGCTGAAGGCGGTTGTGGAAAAGCCGCACCATGCAGGAGCGGTAATGCCCATGGGGAAGTCGCGCTCCATCTGCGCTTTCGTGCGTGCAGAAGGCGACAATGCCGAAGAAGTGCTTGTGGCCAATGGCTGCCGCATATACGACCGTGAGGGTGACATCTTCATCGTCACCATGCCGTTGGCGAATGTGGGGCGGCTGGCCAACGAGCCTGCCGTGACGCGCATTGAGGCCAATGGCTCATGCTCGCTGGCCATGGATACCACATCAACCCTAATTGGTGCAACAAAGGTGTATGCCGCCGAGGAACTGACGCAGGCTTACACAGGACGTGGTGTGATGGTGGGTGTGATGGATGTGGGCTTTGACCTTACGCACCCCAACTTCTATGACCCCACGGCCAGCCACTACCGCATAAAAGCCTTTTGGGACCAGCTGTCTGCCGACACCATTGGCAGTGGTTTGCCTGTGGGGCGTAGCTTCAGCACACCAATG
The DNA here is from genome assembly GCA_963659505.1 of Lachnospiraceae bacterium. Taxonomy (GTDB): domain Bacteria; phylum Bacteroidota; class Bacteroidia; order Bacteroidales; family Bacteroidaceae; genus Prevotella. The sequence goes on along the minus strand of CAVKUV010000066.1, from coordinate 8,878 downwards.
GATGTTCTTGCGGCTCAACATTCGCGCGACGGACTCATCCAGACACATGGCACCCACACACTCGGCATTGCGGCAGGCGGAGGCTTTGGAGGCAAATATCGTGGCATTGCATGGGAAAGCGACATCTGCACCGTGAGCAACGCCGTGGGCGACGACTTGCCGCTAATTGACTCAGCCGACGTATATAAGTACACCACAGCGACTGACGCACTTGGCTTCAAGTATATATTCGACCAGGCCGAAAGACTTGGGCAGCCTTGCGTGGCCTCGTTCAGCGAGGGTTATCGTGTGCAGCTCGATGGTGACGACAGTCTTTATTGCGCCTACTTGTCGCAGTTGACAGGACCCGGACGCATAATAGTGGCCTCGGCAGGCAATGCGTCGAGGCATGCCACTTACATACCAAAGCCTGTGGGCGTGGACGAAGCAGGAGCGTTTGTAGTAACGCCGAATGACGCTGCGGAGTTGTTGGTAGTGTCGAATGGCGAACCCGAATTGATGTTGCTGCACTATGGTGACAGTCACACCGACACACTACGCATAGCCACGGCCATGTGCCAAAAGGACACCACCACGGCGTTTGCTTTCGGCACCGCAGTGGCCGACACATTGCTTTGTGTTGACATCAGCCGCAGTCAGTCGGCTTTCTCTACTGGCGAAAACGTGTTTAGGGTGTCGTTGACTGGCAAAACGCCATTTTCAAGTCTTCGGCCCTTGGCCTTTGCCGTTGTTGGCGGTGACGTGGATGCCAGTGTGTCGCTGTTGTCGTCTGATGCAGCGTTTGTCAACGAACTCGTTCCGTCGCAATGGAATGGGGCGGAAGTGAGCCATAATGTGCTTGCTCCGGGCTTCTTTCCTGGCATAATAACGGTTGGATCCACCATACACCGCACGGGTTTTACCAACTACAAGGGAGTGTACTACGACTATAGTCAATCGGGGCGCAACGACGGCGTGCGCTCGTCATATTCGTCGATAGGACCGGGACTGTCGGGCATTACAAAACCCGATGTCATGGCGCCTGGCGACAACATAGTGTCGTCGTATAGCAGCTTCTATATTGAGCGCAACCCGACGGCCAATGATATCAAGTCGGATGTGGAGCATTTCAGTTTCAATGGGCGCACTTATGCCTGGAACTCCAACACAGGCACGTCGATGGCCGCACCTGTCGTCGCTGGAACCATAGCCTTGTGGTTGCAGGCTTGTCCGACGCTCACGCCCGAGAAGGCGATGCAGGTGATAAGCAGCACGGCTCGCCATCCTGAAGAAGAGCTGTCGTACCCCAACAATCAGTATGGCTACGGCGAAATAGACGCATACCGTGGGCTGCTCAACCTGCTTGGTATCGACGGGATAGAGGAAATTTCGCACCATCAATGTCAGGGTGCTCGTGTGGATGTGCTGCCGTCAAGGCTGCTGAGATTGAGGCTTGCAACTCCTGTCGCCGGTGGGGTCACGCTTTCCATGTATTCGCTCGATGGCCGCAAGGTTGCCAATTTCACGTTGTGCGACAACGGACAAACAGAAGCTACGGTGCCTTTGGCTGAACTTGACGGCGGCGTATATGCAGTGCAGATTGCAAGTGGCGGCGGTCTTGCCATGGGGTCTACACTGGTGAGAATTGGCAATAACAAACATTAGAATTATATGATAAGGAGCAAAATCAATGTCTTTGCATTGTCGCTGGCAGTGCTCTTACTTGGCTCATGCGGCACTACAGGGACTGTGCCCATCACAGGGCGCAAGCAAAATCTGCTTGTGAGCGACGAACAGGTGCTGAGTCTGAGCAACCAACAGTACCAGGAGTATATGAAAAGTGCCAAACTTTCGACCAACGCCACAAACACGGCCATGGTGAAGAGGGTAGGGCAAAAGCTGTCGGCAGCCGTGTTGTCATACCTAAACTCGCATGGCATGGGGACGGAGGCGAGCACATACAAGTGGGAGTTTAACCTTGTGCAAGACAACAATGTGAACGCCTTCTGCATGCCTGGCGGTAAGATAGTTGTCTATGAGGGACTGTTGCCTGTCACTCGCGACGAGGCATCGCTTGCCATAGTGCTTGGACATGAGATAGCGCATGCTGTGGCAAAACATTCGGCTGAGCGCATCAGCAACAAGATGCGGCAGCAATATGGCGGACAAATACTTGGGGCTGTGCTCACCGGGTCTGGCTCCAGCACAGGTCTGCAACAGATTGGCTCAACCGTGTTTGGCTTGGGGTCAAGCTTAGGCTCGGCGGCATATTCGCGCAAGCAGGAGAGTGAGGCCGACCATCTTGGCCTCGTGTTTGCGGCCATGGCAGGCTACGACCCCAGTGGGGCTGTGGCTTTTTGGCAGCGAATGTCGTCATCGACAGGCGGAGGGTCTTCATCGCTGTTCAGCGACCATCCCAGCGACGCGTCGCGCATAGAAAAGATACAGTCGTGGATGCCAGAGGCGTTGAAGTATTATTCGGCGGCAGGTGGTTCGACAAAGGGCATCTCTGTGTCGGCAAGCGGCAAGACGGCTTCAGCTAAATCGAAGCCGTCGGCCACGCCCAAAACCACAAAGACGATACACATATCGTCGGGTGCAAAGTAGTTCCCATTTCCCCATCCGTAGGCTTTTTGTGGCCCCACAGATGGGGAAATGGAATATTTTTCCTAATTTTGCAGAGAACATGACGTTTTCACATGAGGAAAACGACTCTTCAAACAATGATTATGCACCATACTAAATGTCTCAGACTGCTCATCGCGCTCCTTGCGACTGTGGCTCTTGATGCCGCAGCTGGGGTGCATCGCCATATAGGACACCGTGTCGCCAAGGACACGACGGCGGTGTTGACCGCCTATACCGATTCGCTTGCCACACTTCGGCAGCGCATAGACTCCATGCACACCAGCGCAAAACCCACCGACATAGGTTTGGCGCGACTGTTCATGCCTATGACATTCTATCACGATGTGGCGCAACGGGCGTTTGACATTGATGGAGCGGCCGACTGTGACAGTATTGGCAGCATGACCGACCGTGCCTTGCTCAACATATACTTGAGCCGTCCCGACTTGGTGGCGTGCAGCGACGTGCGCTTGCGCAAGGCAGGCTCGATAAGAAACGAACTTGTGAAGCCAGTCCGGCGTGACATCGAACTTGCCAAGCATGTTGAGCCTGTGCCGGAGGAACGTTATGTGCCTGTGCCGTCAGGGGTGCTTATACGCAGGCCAAACTTCTGGACTTTCAGCGGCGACAGCTATTTGCAGTTTCTGCAAAACTATGTCACCGACAACTGGTATAAGGGTGGCGAGAGCAACTACTCGTTGGTGAGCAGCGTGACGCTAAACGCAAACTATAACAACAAGAGCCGTGTGAAGTTTGAGAACAAGCTGGAGCTTAGGCTTGGCTTTCAGACTTCGAGCGACGACACGTTGCACAAGTTCAAGACCAACAACGACCTGATTAGATACACTGGCAAGCTTGGTCTGCAGGCCCACTCGCATTGGTATTACAGTTTGCAGTTGCTTGCCTACACGCAATTTACGCATGGATTGAAGAGCAACGACAAAAAGGTGTATTCTGACTTCATGTCGCCTTTCAACCTCAACCTCGGTCTTGGTATGGACTACACGGTTGAGACAAAGAACAAACGGCTGAAAGGCAGCGTCAACCTTTCTTTCCTCTCGTTCAACTTCCGCTATGTTGACCGTAAGAACCTGGCTTCGCGCTATGGCGTGGTTGGCGACCACCACACACTTGAGGACTTCGGTTCGCAGCTTACCGCCAACTTGACGTGGACGATAAGTGACAATGTCACATGGAAGACCCGACTGTATGGATACACATCCTACAGCCGTGCGGAGGTGGAATGGGAAAACACGATAACGCTCAAGGTTAGCCAATACATAAGCGCCAACATCTTCCTCTATCCTCGCTTCGACGATGCTGGCAAGAGCGACGACAAATTGGGCTATTTGCAGTTTAAGGAGTATTGCTCGCTCGGCTTCGCCTACTCATTCTGAGTCATGCCATAATGGTTTTATAGCCTGTGCTTGACCATTGCCACAACTCCATAACTATGATATGGCGAGATTGGCAATTGGCGACCTAAGGAAAATCTCTTGAATTAACCTAATAAAAAATAAACCTACTAAAAACAATGAAACGAACAGCAGTATTGTTACTGTCGGTCTTTTGTGCCATTGTGCAAATCATGGCAGCCGACAATCCGCGTGTGGTTGACAACCTTAACTTTGGATGGCATTTCCATGCCGGCGATGTGCCAGGGGCAGAGACTGTGTCGTTTGACGACAGCCAGTGGCAAACAGTGGATGTCCCGCACGATTTCCAGATTTCACAACCTTGGGTGCCGCCATCAAAAGATGAGAAAGCCGACAACAGCGACGGCGCAAGTAATGTGAAGAGCCGTCTCAGTTCGCGCGCCTTTAAGGAGATGGGCATTGGTTGGTATCGAAAGTCAATAACCCCCGATGCCTCCTTGAAGGGCAAGCGCGTATTGCTCGACTTCGAGGGCATCATGTTGGTGGGCGATGTCTACCTCAATGGTCAGCGCATTGGCGGTACGGAGTATGGATACCTTGGCTTCGACGCAGACGTCTCCAAACTTCTGAAGTATGGCCAGCCAAACGTAATTGCAGTGAAGGCCAACACCCAGCAGCCGGAAAACTCGCGCTGGTACACAGGTGGCGGACTCTTCCGCGATGTTCACCTCATTGCGACCGACGCACAGCAATACTTCACCCGTCATCCGTTGTACATAACCACGCCAAAGGTTTCCACTGGCGAGGCCACAGTGTGCATACAGGCTGAGATGGCGTGCTATCTCAAGATAAAGGATTTGCGCGTCAACGTGAAGATAACCGATGCCGACGGGAAGACCGTTTACGAGAAGACACGCGACCTGCCGTTCAACCGTGGACAGAAAATCAATGAGTATGGTGTGGACACCGTGTCGATGCAGTCGCCCCATTTGTGGAGCTGCGAGACACCATATCTATATACAGCAGAGTTGAGTTTCATACGTCCTGATGGAACGGTGGCCGACAGGGTGAGTGAGCACTTTGGTGTGCGCTCATTGGAGTTCTCACCCGAATTCGGCCTGAAGCTCAATGGCAAGAAAGTGTTGCTCAAAGGCAACGCCAACCACCACACGCTCGGTGCTCTCGGTGCCGCAGCCTACCCGCGTGCGATGGAAAAGCGCATACAACTGCTAAAGCAATTTGGCTTCAACCATATCCGAACCTCACACAACCCATACAGCAAGTCGTTCCTTGACCTCTGCGACAAGTATGGCATACTCGTTGTGGATGAACTTTACGACAAGTGGCTCACCAAGTTTGCCGGCGGACGCACCGAATGGACCAACCTGTGGCAGCACGATGTACCGGAGTTCATACGCCGCGACCGCAACCACCCGTCGGTGGTGATGTGGAGTCTTGGCAACGAGTTGCAGACATATTGGGACTTGCCTTATGCCGACTGGGGTGTTACACCGTATAAAATGCAGAAGTTGCTGCTCAACCGCTATGACACTACGCGCCCAGTCACTGTGGCCATGCACCCAAGGGGTCGCAACCTGCGCACCGACTCACTGCCCGCACCGTTGGCACTTGTCACAGACGTGGCTTCATACAACTATCGCTACATGTATTTCCCCGGCGACAGCCGTCGCTATCCCAACATGATGTTCTACCAGAGCGAGGCCAACACGGCCATGATGGGTCCCAACTTCTACGAGATGAACCTCGACAAGGTGCTTGGACTGGCTTATTGGGGAATGATAGACTACCTTGGCGAGTCGAACGGATGGCCGGCAAAGGGATGGGTGCAAGGCGCATTCGATGTGTCGCTTGAGCCTAAGCCTATAGCCTATTTGCTCAAGTCGATGTTCCTGCCCGACGTGCCCACGGTACACATCGGTATCATCGACAGCGATGACAACACCGTTTGGAACGATGTCAAGGTGGGCACACAACGCATGTCTGACCACTGGAACCGCAAAGCAGGATGCACGGTGTCGCTATACACATACACAAATGCCGACGAGGTGGAGCTTTTTGTCAATGGCAAGAGCGTTGGCCGCAAGGTCAACGACAAGACCAATCCACGATTGCGCAACAAGCTGAAATGGGACGGCGTGAAATATGAGCCGGGCTACATAGAGGCTGTGGCCATCAACGGAGGTAAGGTGGTGGCACGCCACAAGATAGAGACGACAGGCGAGGCCGTGGCGTTGGCTGCCGTGGCAGACAACTCTGCATGGAAAGCCGACGGCAACGACCTGCAACACATTCGCATATCGGCAAACGACAAGAAAGGCCGCCGTGTGCAGACCGCCAAGGGAAAAGTGTCGTTCGCGGTTGAAGGTCCGGCCACCATCGTGGGCGTGATAAATGGCGACATGCTGAGCGATGAACTGTCGGTTGGCGACTCAAGGGAACTTTATAACGGAACGTGTACGGTAATCCTCCGTTCCGACCGCAAGCCGGGTAAAGTGACCCTCACAGCCACTTGCGATGGCATGAAGAAAGCCAAAGTGTCGATGGCGACGAATTAATGGAGCTTCTATAAATAGCATCGCTTAAAACGAAAGCGAAGTACAGTAAATACCGACAAGTGCGGCCACGCTTATGCCTTTGGGCTATGGCGTGTGCCGCACTTGTTTGTCATGATGGTTATAAAAAAAGAGTATGACACCGCATACTTGCCTTTTCTTTCATTGTCGCATGTACACCCTTGTTAGCGAAAACAAGCCTTGTGGAATTTAATTATAAAAAATTAAGGACCGTTATTTCTTTCATATTCCGTTTAAAATTGTAATTTTGCGTCATGGAAATGCTAATACTGCCAAAGCTTGGTGGATTAGAAGCATCGAAAGTGTATAGACAGTGTGCCACTGGAGATGTCCATTATGCAATCTAATAGGGATAAAAAATAGAAAAACAACCATAATTTATGCGCCAACATTCAAAGACGAGTATCCAAATTAGGAACATAGTCATTCTGTTTGACTTCATAGTTCTCAATGTTCTGTTTTACTTCTATGTCTACAACGATTGGGTGTACTCGTCGTTTGCCCATGGTTGTCGCCGCTTGCTGCTTTGCCTTATGGCCAATGCGGCGTTCCTTGTGGCGCAATACTTCTTCTCGACAGTGGTGCATGAGCGTCTGTCAACATCCGACAAGGTGTTGCGACAGGTCACTTTGCTGGTGTTCTCGCAAACCATAGCCACATATATCCTCACGAACATCGTGTTTGGCTATGAGCACATCATTCCGCCAAGCTATAGGTTCACGGCCTTGTTCTCCGTGATATTGTATGTGGGAATTCTCGTCTCGCGCCACATAGAACGCCTTATGATAGGCCGTTTCCGTCGGATGGGCCACAACAGCCGCAGGGTGGTGTTCATCGGTGGCAATCCACAGATAATACCTGTATACGACTATTTGTCGGGGCTCCACTCTTCGGGCTACAACATCGTTGGCTACTATGCCGACAGCAAGATGGAAGACTGTCCGGAAGGATTGGAATACAAGGGCAGCGTCAATGACTTTTTTGCGGACATGGCCAACAAGAAAGAGCTGTCAAACGGCGATGAGTTGTATTGTGGTTTGTCCATCAATGAGATACCGACAATACGCAAGATTATAGGCGTATGCAACGACAGCGTGATGCACTTCTACTACATACCTGCCTATACGAACATCATTGGAAGGTCGTTCTTCCAGGAGCGCGTAGGTGATGTTACGGTGCTCACCAATTATGGCGAACCGCTGATGAACCCGCTGAACAAGTTTGTGAAGCGCTCGTTCGACATTGCGGTTTCTTCATTCATCCTGTTGTGTCTGTTGCCATTCATTCCGATTATCGCATTAATCATAAAGACGCAGAGTCCTGGACCTGTGTTCTTCAAGCAGGAGCGCACGGGACTCGACGGCCACTCTTTCTATTGCTATAAGTTCCGTTCGATGCACGTCAACAGCAATGCCGACCGTGTGCAAGCCACAGAGCACGACCCTCGCAAGTTTGCTTTCGGCAACTTTATGCGCAAGACCAACATCGACGAATTCCCGCAGTTCTTCAACGTGCTGAAAGGCGACATGAGCATTGTTGGCCCGCGTCCGCACATGCTCTATCATACAGAGGTATATCGCAAACTGATTTCGGAATATATGGTGCGCCATTTCGTTAGGCCAGGCATCACGGGCTGGGCGCAGGTTACAGGTTTCCGTGGCGAGACCAAGGAACTATGGCAGATGGAGGGGCGCGTTAAGCGCGACATCTGGTATATCGAGAATTGGAATTTCTGGCTTGACCTCAGGATAATTTGGAAGACAGCCAAGCAGATATTCGTTCACGACGAACACGCCTATTGATTGGCGCATGAAGCAAAGATACTGAAGCCGGGACTTTCAAACCTTTTGTGTTGAAAGCCCCGGCTTTATTTGTAGATATACCTTGTTGTTTGTTATGGTCTAATTTTTATGGTTCTTCCGTTAAGTAATGTTCAAAAAAATAAGTTGAGCATAGTTTATGATGGGTAGATTTTACCACGATGGGCTGAAAGCCCTATACTACATAGCCCAGGGCAACGCCCTGGGGATAAACAGGCGAGGTAACTTGCGCCCTGTAAGGGCAAAAGTGCATAGACAATAATGCACAAGGCTATATACTTTTGCCCCTACAGGGCGAAAAGATACTTCCACACAAAACCCCAGGGCGCCAGCCTGGGCTATGAAGTCGTTGGGCTTTCAGCCCGTACATGTACAAATCTGCACAAGTTATTTTTTTTGAACATTACTAAATGCGTGGACAAGGTATGCCCATATAAAGATACTGTGCTTGGCATAGCCTCGAAGAGGCTGAAGCTCAGTA
>CAVKUV010000065.1:0-16933 GCA_963659505.1 Lachnospiraceae bacterium | reverse complement strand
AACCAAAACGCTTAAGAAAGTGAGCTAAAATTGGTACAACGAACTGGACACCCTATCTAATAGAAAGCCTATCCTTCTACAATCCCTTTGCCTTCTCAGGCTCGTTGGTGGTTACGAAATCAACGCCCAACTTGAAGAAGCGCCTTATCTCGCCGAGGTCATCCACCGTCCACACGTTGGTGACGAGCTTCAGCCTCTTGGCCTCCTTTATCCACGAGGGGTTGTCGAGAAACACCTTGTCCTCATAGTCGATGCCGGCATAACCGGCCTCCTTGGCCTGCTTGGGCGAGAGGTCGCCGTTGAGGTAAGACACCTTGGCCTGGGGGTCCTTGGCCACAAGATAGTCGCAGGCGTGCTTGCTGAACGAGATGTACTCCGTGCGGTCATTCAGTCCGGCCTCGCCAACCAGCTTGAGCACGGCGTCGATGCAGCGGTCTTCGTCGCCCTTGTCGATGTGCTCCTTCACCTCAAGTATGAGCTTCATGCCGCCAAGGGGCTTGGCTGCGGCGAGATACTCCTTGAGCGTGGGTATGCGCTCGCCGTTGGCCAGCCGCTTGCCGCTGATGTCGGCATACTGTGCGTTCTCAATCTTGATGCCGTCGATGTCGTCGTCGTGAAACACCACCACCTCGCCGTCGCGAGTGATGTGAACGTCAAACTCCGAACCATACACGCCTATGCCGTAGGTGTTGTTGAGCGACGAGATGGAATTCTGCGCCGAACCCTCCGTCTTCCAGTAGCCCCGGTGGGCTATCACCTGCTTGGCCCTGTCGGTGGCCGCCGACGGGAGCAACGCCCCCACCAGCAACGCCACGGCCACAATTATGGTTTTGCACTTTGTCATATTGCCTTCCCCCTTTCTTTAGAAGCCCATCTTGAACATTACGCCCACCACCGAGCGCGTGCCGCCCACATAGGTGGGGAAGCCAATCTGCCGGCCGGAGTTGCCCGCGTCAACCACATACTTCTCGTCGAGCACGTTCTTGCCAAAGGCACCAATCTCATAATATACCTTGCCAGGCTGGAAGCGGTAGCCGGCGGTGAAGTTGAGCAGTCCGAAGGCATCCTGCGTAAGCTCCGGCTCGTTGCTCTCCTCGAAGTACACCTTCGACTTCCACGAGTAGGTGGGACGGAAGTATACCGACGCACTCTTCGACGTAGGCACGCTGAGGTCGAAGCCCACGGCGAAGCTGTTCTTCGGGGTCAGGCGGAAGCGGTTGCCAGCGAAGCGCTGGGCGTTGCCGTTTTCGTCGGTGTCGTTAAACTTGCCCTCGATGTACGACCAGTTGCCGAAGAGGTTGATGTAGCGGCAGGGCGAGTAGCTCAGACTTGCCTCAAGGCCGAGCGAGTGGGCGCGTCCGGCGTCGTTGTACTCATACTTGCTTGTGGCTTGGTTGAACACCGACATCTGGTAGTTGTACCAGTCGTAGTAGTAGGCGCAGAGGTCGTAGGTGAGCCGGCCCTGCAAGAGGCTGCCCTTCACTCCGGCCTCGTAGCTGTAGATAATCTCAGGCTTGAGCGTCTCGAAGTCGTCGGGGTCGTTGTTGAAGTAGAGCACGCCCGGGCGGCGGCCACGCGACACACTGGCGTAGATGTTGTTGCGGCCTATCATGTAGTTGATGGCGGCACGCCCAACCCACGACCAGTAGCTGTCGGAAGCCGTAACCTTGGCACCGCCATCGGTGGGCTTGTAGAGCACGGCCTTGCCAAACAGCACTGGAACGGTGGACGACGAATAGCCAGTCTCCTGACGCTCGTAGGTGCCACGCAAGCCGAGGGTGAAGTTCAGGTGCTTTGTAATCTTGTAGGTTCCGTCGGCGAATACCTCAATGGCCTGGTTGGTGCCGTAGTTCTTGCCCTGCTCGGTGTAGTCGGTGGCGAGCTGCATGCCCGACATGGCCTTCAGCGCACTTTGCAGAGCCTTGCCGTTGGCGCCCATGGCGGCCAGCATCTGGTCAAGGTCGAGCTGCATTCCGGCGGGCAGCAACTGGTTAAGCTCGGCCAACTTGGCCTTCAAGTCGCCATATATGTCGGGCGTGGCCGTCACGGGCTGCAACTTGCCGTTGGCGTCTACCGCCGGCGAACTGGGAAACCACTTGCCCATAAGCTCGTTGAGCGCAGACTCCACCATGGGCTGTATGGCCGTCGGCAAGCTTTGGCCGAGCAGAGTCTTAACGTTGTCAATCTGACTGCTCAGCTGCGACTTGATGCTGCTCTGTATGTATACCGGGTAAAGATATTGCAAGTTGGCCTTGGCTATGACATCCTGCGACGAGTTCTCGTAGAAGTAGCTTGCGCCCACAAAGCCCGAGAACCGGTGCTTGTCGTCGTAGTTGAAGCGCAGCTCCTGGCTCAGTTGTGTTCCCTTGGCCTTCTCCTCGCAGAGCAGCAGCGGCAGATAGGTGCCGTCGGCATCGAAGTGCTCGTCGCTGCTGAACGCCCTGAAGCCCGTGATGGAGTTGAGCGACCAGTGGCTACCCATGTTGTGGGCTATGTTGAGCAGCGCGCCGCCCACGTCGCGCTTTATGCCAAGCTGACGGCCAGCCTCAAGGTTGGCCGGACTGTTGGGGTCGGTGCTGCCATACAGCGGGTTGATGCTGTGGAACGACGTGCCGGGGTAGTCGTCGTGCTGATAGTCGAGCACCAGTCCTATTGACGTGTCGTCGCTCGCCCACCACTGCGTGGAGTTTCTGAAGGCCAGTGCGCTCTTGCCGTTAAGCCGTCCGCCCGCCTCGTTTCTGATGAAGCCATCGTGGGCGTCGTAGTCGAAAGCGAAGCGGTTGGCGAGCTTGCCCTTTATGATTGGGGTGTTGATGAAGCCCGTAGCCTGACGCTGGTTGTAGCTGCCGTAGTTGAGCGACAGCTCGCCCGTTAGGTAATCGACGGGCTTGTGGCGGATGATGCTTATGCCGCCAATCTCTGCGCCGCGACCAAACAGGGTGCCTTGTGGACCCTTGGCCACCTCGATGCGCTCAAGGTCGAACAACTCCACGGCCGACCCATGGCTGCGCGAGGTTGACACGCCGTCCATGAACACCGACACGCGCGGCTGCGAGTAGGCCGCCCCGTCGTCTGACGTGACACCACGTATGACGTAGCCCGGCGTGTTGGGACTTTGCAGCTGTATCTGCACGCCAGGGGTAAACTGCGCCACGTCGTCCATCTGGTGCAGGTTGAGCTTCTCCATCACGCTGCCCGTCACGGCACTCACCGCCACGGGTATCTCCAGGCTGCTCTGGCTCTTCTTCTGCGTGGTCACTATCACCTCGCCCAGCGTCTGGCTGCTCTCCTTCATCACCACCTTCAGGTTGTCGCCGTCGGCGCTTTGGGTGGTGGTGTCGTAGCCTATGTAGGTAAAGGTGAGCCGCTCGCCACGGCTTACCGTGACGTGAAACTCACCGTTGATGTCGGTCTGCGCGTTCTTCTTGCCATAGCGCACTATCACTCCGGGCAGAGCCTCGCCCTGCTCGTTGGTGACACGTCCGCTAATCGTGCTCACACCCGGCACGCTGCCGGCTATGGCGTTGCCGTCGGTCGTGTTGCCGGCCATGGCCATTGTGGTAAACGCCCCCTGCGACAGCAGTCCTGCCACGGTGAGGGCCAATACGTTCTTCTTCATACAATCTTTTCCTTATTTCTTGTTCTTGTAACTTATCACGATGTCGTTGTCGGCCACGCCCGTGTCGGTGGAGAGGTACTTGCCTATCTTGCCCATTATGAAGGCCCACTTCCACGAATAGTGGCGCAGATGCTTGACAGCGGTCTTCAGCCGGAGCTTGAAGTCGTCAGCAGGATGCTCGTCGCCGGCCAGATGCATGGCATAAGCCTCGCCAAGAGCCTTGGCGCACTCGGCCTTAACCGCGTCGGGCACCTTTCCTGGCACCATCGTCTCCATCACTCCGCTCAAGGCCGAGTTGGCATACCGCTCGCTCTTCTGCTGGAGCGTCTCCGCCGCGCCACTCATAGAGCCGAGCGTGGCCACGCGGCGCGTGTGTATGTCGAAGGTGCGGCTGTCGGTGTCGACACTAATGAGGCGGTAGGGGTGCGGATAGCTCACGGTCGATCCGGTCTCGATGTCGGCAAGCCCATGGCGCGAGGCAATGTCCTGGGCGTGGAAGTGGCCAGTGAAGCACACGCGTATGCCCAGCTTGGCAATGCGCTTGGCCTGCTTGCGCCAGTGGGCCACGAGGTAGTCGCCCATCACCTTGTCCTGCCACTTGAAGTGGCTCACGATGCCGTGGTGCATCATCATCACCACCTCCATGCCACAGGCGTGCGCCTTTCGGGTTTCGGCCTCGATGAAGTCCATCGTCTGCGGCTTTATGCGCCCCGCCGTTACACACACATCCTTGCCGTAGTCGTTGTCGTCGTAGCGGCATGCGTCGACGGCAATGATGCGCGTGGTGGGGTCGAGCTGCGCCACATACGACAGCGAATGGGGGTCGGTGGCCAAGGCGTCGCCATAGCCGAAGTCGGCGTAGATGGAGGCAAACTCGCTGGCCGACACCGACGCGGTGCGGCGGCAACTGTCGCCGTCGTATATCTTGGCATGCGGATTGTTGACGTCGTGGTTGCCGGGTATCACCAGCACGCGCACGCCCTTGGCCTTGAGCGGCTTGAGATACCGCTCCACAAGCAGCTCGTGCGACACGCGCTCGCCGTCTTTGGTCAGGTCGCCGGTGATGAGCACCACCTGCGGGCGAAAGGCCGACAAGCCGACAGCCACGGTGTCGAGCAGCTCGGGACTCTCGGCGAGCAACTTCCTGTCGTCGGCTATGTACGAGTCGAACGCCGCCCCACCCTTCTCAAGGAGCAAGGGCGACATGAGGTGTACGTCGGAAACCACAGCCATGCGCCGCAGCGGCTCGTGCTGGGCGTATAGCGTGGATGCGCCCAAGAGGGCAACCGCAAACATCATCTTAATTCTATTCATCGCTTATTCTCATCTATTTTCGGGTGCAAAAGTAGCCGCGCAGTGTTACACTACGGTTTCCATCGTGTTAAGTGACGGTGAAAAAAATAACTTGGTACGATTTGAACCATGACAAACTTATGTTACGTCAGACTTTTCGGCTCATCTTTTTGGATGTTTTCGTCTCTCTCATCGGTCACATAGCCCGCTATGCTCCCTCTTAGAGAACCGAAAACATCTCAAAAATATAAGCCGCAAATCATACCAACTTATTCTTTCACCGTCACTAAGTGACGGTAAAAAGCATGTTACGTCTCGGTATAATCATGGGCTTTTGCCACCGTGAATATGCCACTAAGTCGTCTCACACACGGTGACCTGTTGTCGTAAACACCACGCCAATTTGGCTTACTCCAACCGCAATAAGCTCTTACTTCAGCTGAAGTAAGCTCTTACACCAACCGATGTAAGCTCTTACTTCAGCTGATGTAAGCCAACTTGACGTGGTGTTTGGCACGACAATATGCCGTGGCCAAGACGACTAACAGCATCGAACATGCCGCCAAAGACAAGGCTCATTCTGCACAAACAAGCATGCCTGTCGTCATTTTTCACCACACTCTGAACACTAATAACGGATATTTTGCGTTATATATAATATAAGGTGGACTCGACACACCCATAAACCACGGTATGAAAAACGAAAACAACTACGGGCATGTGCTCAAATACACTGGCTTGTTTGGCGGCGTGCAGGGGCTTGGCATACTGATAAACCTCGTGCGCAACAAGTTTGTGGCCGTGTTGCTCGGACCCGCCGGCATGGGTCTGGCATCGCTGTTCAACACCGCAATCACATTCTTCTCGCAAGCCACCAACCTCGGCATCTCGTTCAGTGCGGTGCGCCACCTGTCGGAAACGTTCGAAAGCGGCGACGACGAGGCCATGGATGGCATAGTGACCACGGTGAGGGCATGGAGCATGGTCACGGCACTGGCCGGAATGGCAATATTCGCACTGGCCGCACCGCTGCTGTGCCGCTTCTTCGCACTCGACGGCCACACACTGCACTTCGTGCTGCTGTCGCCCATCGTCGCACTCACTGCCATCACCGGCGGCGAGGCCGCCATACTCAAAGCCACGCGCCGGCTGCGCGCCCTGGCCACGGTGCAGCTGGGGGCGGTGGTGACGGCCATGGCCATATCGGTGCCCGTATATTGGGCCTATGGCATGGCCGGCATCGTGCCGGTGCTGCTGCTCATCTCACTGGCTACAACATGGCTCACGGCCCACTACTCGCTGGCACTGTTCCCAATGAAGTGGCACGGCTACGGCGGCGCACTGGCCGGGGGGCGCGACATGGTGCGCCTGGGCGTGGCCTTCATCATGGCAGGAATAATGGGCAGCGGGGCTGAGATGGCCATACGCTCGTTTCTCAACGCGAGCGCAAGCCTCGACGCCGTGGGACTGTACAACGCCGGCTACGCCCTAACGATAACCTACGCCGGAATGGTGTTCTCGTCGATGGAGACCGACTACTTTCCGCGACTGTCGGCGGCCAACCACGACAACGAGGCGGTGAGCCTGCTGGCCAACCGACAGATTGAGGTGTCGGTGCTGCTGGCCTCGCCCATGCTCGCCATGCTCATAGTGGCGTTGCCGCTGGCCCTGCCCTTGCTCTACAGCCACAGCTTCATGCCCGTGGTGGCCATGGGTCAGGCGGCGGTGTTCTCAATGTACTTCAAGGCGGCCAGTTTGCCCGTGGCCTACATCACTTTGGCCAAGGGCGACTCCAAGGCATACTTCATCCTGGAGTCGGTGTTCGACGTGGCCATGGTGGCCATGGTGGTGATGGGCTACCGCTGGTTTGGACTCGTGGGCACAGGCGTGGCCCTCTCGCTGGTGTACCTGCTCGACTTGGTCATGATAGTGGCTTACGCCAGTGTGCGCTACGGCTTCCGCCTTGCGCCGTCGTCGCTGCGCTACATGGCCGTGCAATATCCGCTGGGCTTGGTGGCCTATGCGTTTGCCGTGGCCAACGTGCCGCTGTGGGCAAGCCTCACGGGAAGCGTGCTGGCAGTGGCGGCCAGTGGCGCAGTGTCACTATATGTGATAATGTATAAGAAAACATCGCTTTGGAACAGTCTGAAGCGCAAGATAACTCGCAGGAATGGTTGACGTGACAGTGCTTGTGGCCGTCTACAACACGGCTGAATACTTGCCCAAGTGCATGGAATCGCTGCTTGGGCAGACGCTCGGCAACATACAGATAGTGTGCATCGACGACTGCTCCACCGACACGTCGCCCGACGTGCTCAGGCACTACGCCGCCATCGACAGCCGCATCGTCGCCATCCGACTCGACGAAAACCACGGCCAAGCCTACGCGCGCAACGAGGGACTGAAGGTGGCCACGGGTCGCTACATCACGTTTCTCGACAGCGACGACTGGCTCGCACCCGACGCCCTGCAAAGTGCTGTGAGCGCCTTCGCCGGCAATCCGCAGGCCGACTGCGTGCTGTTCAACGTGGTGCTCGCAAGTGGCGCCGACGCTGACGGCGGCAAGGCTGAGCTTGCCCCCTACCCCATGCAGCACTTTGTGGCCATGACTGGGCGCGAGGCATTCAATGCGAGCCTCGACTGGAGCATACACGGCGTCTACATGGCGCGGCGTGAGCTTTACGCCCGTTTCCCCTACGACGACACATGCCGCGCCTACAGCGACGACAACACCACCCGGCTGCACTACATAGCCTCGCGCGAGGTGGGCTGCTGCCAAGGCACCTACTTCTACCGACAGCATGCAGGGTCGGTGTCGCACAAGGCAACGGTGCGCCGCTTCGACCATCTGAAGGCCAACGAGAGCATGAAGGCGCAGCTGGTGCAATTGGGCGTAGGCGACGACGTGACAAGGCGATATGAAACGATACGCTGGCTGGTGCTTATCGACACCTATATGTTCTACCACTGCCACGGTGGCGAACTAACAAAAAGCCAACGCCGCTACGGACTGGACGAACTGCGGCGCGTATGGAAGTCGATGGACAAGCAGCTGATTGACGCATCAATCAAGCACAAGTTTGGCTACCGCACAATGCCCTGCTGGCCTCTGTTTCGCGCCCAGGAATGGCTCTACTTCACACTGAAGGGCATACTGGGGCGAAACAAATGAAAAAGCGAAGCGGCTTCGGTAATAAACTTGCCGAAGCCGCTTCGCATTTTGCTATCCAACACGGTAGAGCCAATCAGTAGGGCACATTGTCGCCGCCATATTCGAAAGGCATGTCGGCAGGAGGGTCGCCGCCATTCACCTTGGAGCCTACTATCTCGCCGCCGCCATCGTCGAAGCCACCGCTAAGCCGGCGGTCTTCGGGGTTCTCGAAGCGAGTGAACTCGCCACGGAACGTGAGGAGCACGTCGCCCGTGGCGCCCTTACGGTGCTTGGCTATTATTATCTGCGCCATGCCGCGCAAGTCCTTGCCGTTGTCGTCTTGGAATATGTGGTAGTATTCGGGACGGTGAACGAAGAGCACCATGTCGGCGTCCTGCTCTATGGCTCCCGACTCGCGCAGGTCGCTCAGCTGCGGACGCTTGCCCTCGATGCCGTCGCGACCCTCAACGCCACGGTTGAGCTGGCTCAGCGCCAATATGGGTATGTCAAGCTCCTTGGCCAAACCCTTGAGCGACGTCGATATCTTGGCAACCTCCTCCTGTCGGCTGTTGAAGCGCATGCCGTTGGCGTTCATCAGCTGCAGGTAGTCAATCATTATCAGTTTGATGCCATGCTCGCGCACAAGACGGCGCGCCTTGGTGCGAAGCTCAAACACCGACAGACCAGGGGTGTCGTCGATATAGAGCGGCGCGCCCAGCAGGTCGCCCATGCGCTTGTCGAGCCGCTCCCACTCGTCGGGCTTCAGCTGGCCGTTGAGTATCTTGCTGCCCTGTATCTCGCAGCAGTTGGATATGAGTCGGTTAACCAGCTGCACGTTGCTCATTTCAAGCGAGAAGAAGGCCATCGGCACCTTGTAGTCGGCGGCTATGTTCTTGGCCATCGACAGGGCAAACGAAGTCTTTCCCATGGCTGGTCGCCCAGCTATGATGATGAGGTCGCTCGACTGCCATCCGCTCGTCATGTCGTCGAGCTTGTGGTAGCCCGTGGGCACGCCAGTGAGTCCGTCCTTGTTGGCCGCCGCCTTCTCTATCACCTCCACGGCCTTCCTTATCACGGGGTCTATCTGGGTGTAGTCCTTCTTCATGTTGCGCTGCGAAAGCTCGAAGAGCGAGCTTTCGGCCTCCTGCATGAGGTCGTCAATGTCGGTGGTGTCGTCGAAGGCCTTGGTCTCCACAAGGCTGGCAAACGAGATGAGCTGGCGCGCAAGAAACTTGTGGGCTATGATGCGGGCGTGATACTCGATGTTGGCCGACGAGGCCACCCTGGAGCTAAGCTCGGCTATGTAGACCGCGCCGCCCACCTCGTCGAGCGCACCAAGCTTCGACAGCTTGTCGGTAACGGTGAGCACGTCGATGGGGTGCTCCTCAAGGCTCAGCTCGCTTATGGCTGAGTATATCAGCTGGTTGCGCTTCTCGTAGAAGCTCTCGGGGCGCAGCATCTCGCACACCACGGCATAGGCGTCCTTGTCTATCATCAGCGCGCCCAGCACGGCCTTCTCAACGTCGAGGGCCTGTGGCTGCAAGTGTACGTATGTGTTGTCAACGGGAGCGGGGCGCGATGCACGCTTCGCCCGTGTGGTTTTTGCTTGTTCTGCCATATCGTTTTGTTTGATTGTGCTTTTTGCTTTGCAATTGCTTTTTGGGCTTACAAAAGTACAAAAAAGATAAAAACAAAAACAACTCTTCGTCAGAGAAGTCTATACGACTTCTATTGTGCATGGTGCAAAATCACGGGAAAGCCAAATGCTTCTTGCGTTTTTTCATTATCTTTGCATACTGAATAACAAGGCTGTCCAATTTGACGTTTTCTTTGTAGTGGGTGCGGTGTCTCACCGCACACCAAGCGGCAATGCGCCAGTTGCGACGTGAGACACGTCGCCCACTACTTGCAAACCTTCCGCAATAGGAACAACAAATTGGGAGCCATACTGAATAACATAAATCTAACAACTACAACTTATTATTATGCGTAAAACTATTTTGGCTTTCCTATTGCCTTGTTGTGCCGTTTTGCCAGTGGCAGCCGATGACTTCCACGACATAAGCGGCGACTACTTGCAGAACACAGGCTTCGATTCCAACTACAATTACAAGGTTGGCGATGAGGGAAACGTATCCCAGGAGATACTTGAGATTGACGGATGGACTAAAAACATCAGCGTGAACTATACCATCACGGGGGTCTATCAGTTTGGTACAGCCAAGACGTTCAACGGGGCGGCTGTGCCCGCCAAAGGCTATGACGGCACTGCCGACGGCGGATGTCTGGCTTTGAGCACGGGATGGACCCAGTCGATGCTCTATGTGCAGAAGGTGACTTTGCCTGCCGGCAAGTACGGATTGGTGTCGGCGGTGTACAATTGTGGCACAAGCACCGTGGGCACAAGCAAGATGGGATGGCTGCCCAACGGGGCAACGGCTGTGCTGTCTAAAGTGAGCGAGTTTCCGTGCCAAACGTGGGTTACTGACACAGTGTGGTTTGAAATAACCGCTGCAACGACTGGCAATATTCAGATTGGCTATCAGGCAGGAGGCCAAGGCTCGGGCAATTCGGCCAAGATTGTCGTTGACTTTGTGAAGTTGTTGCGCGACACTCCCATCGGCAAGATAGACGTGGATGTGTGGAAAGACAAGCTTTCGCCTGTGATAAAGGAGGCCGAAACGCTCTATGGCGACGGTTCGGGCAACGAAGCTGTGGCACTGAAAACGGCCATAGACGCCGCCAAGACAGTCGCTGCTGACGACAACGCCACCATAGAGGGCGTAAAGGCTGCCATAGAAAACCTTAATGCCGCTATGGAGGCATATCTGTGGAAAAACCCAACGGGCGATATGCCCACGGTAACTACCGACACGCGTTATGCCCGTGGGGCTACGATGGCTTTCGCGCGTATGACCGCCACTGGCAGCGACATCATCGAGCAGGGCATCTGCTGGGCGGAGAATGAAAACCCCACCATCGACGACAACCGCACCACAAAGTACCTCACTAATAACGGCAAGATATACCGCCTGGACCAGCTTCTTCCTGGCACGATGTACTATATGCGCGCCTACGCCATAACCAAAGGACGGCAAGTGGGCTATGGCGACGTGATAAAGTTCAGCACTGTTCCCATGGGAAAAGTGTCCTACACCATACGCAGTGGAGGTGATGCCGATGCCTTGAAGCGCATAACGGCAGCGGTGAAAAACGCTGTAAACTACTGGAACAACCTAACTTCCATACCTGACTTTACTACAAGCGTGGGCTACAATAGTGGAACTCCCACGGCAGAATGCTCCTATGGAGGCTGGATGAGCGTGGGCTCCAACACATCTTATCAAGCCACGGGCACCATTCTCCACGAGCTTCTTCACGGTGTGGGTGTCATTCCTTGGGCCGACACGGAGTGGAGCCGCCACAACCTGCGTGCCTCGGTCAATGGCGACGGCTACGGTACTGGCCTTTGGCTGGGCGACAGGGTGACGGAAGTGCTCCGCTTCTGGGACAACAGCGCCACGTCTCAGCTGAACGGCGACTATCAGCACATGTGGCCTTACGGCATCAATGGTGCAAACGAGGACACTGGTTCCGAAGTGCTCTACATCGGCAACGGACTGATATGTCAGGCTTTGGGAGAGGATGGTTTGCAGCATACTTCTCAAAGTTTTGCCCGTCCCTACTATTCGTTCTGCCAAGAGGACGGTATAAAATACTACCTCAAGAACGAGTCGGAGGATGGTGGACTGCTTAGTTCTTACCTCGTGCCTGACCAAACGGGCAATCTTGTTTGGCGCGTAATGGCAGCCGACGAGGCGGCGGCAAACGACAGTGCGGCATGGAACATGACGTTTACGCCCAACAACCAGTATTATCAGTTGCGCAACGTAGCCACAGGCCGCTATATGAGCTACGCAAGCAGCGGCGCCAACGGCATAAAGACCGTGGCTATTAGCGGCACTCCCTCCAGCAGCGAAGACTTCCAGTTGATGAAAGGACGCATGGACGTGAAGATGGGTTCGGCCAACACTCAGAAGCGAGGCTACTGGATTGTACATCCTACAAGCAACTGGACTCCACAGTGTTTGCAGGCTGGTTCCAACGGAACAACGACTGCCGCAACGTTTAATATTGCCAACAGCGCAACGGCTCAGCGGTGGCTCATCCTTACTCAAGAGGAAATGTCGCAGACAGAGCAGTATGCCGTCAATGGACTGAAGAGCCAGATTGACGACGCTCTCGCAACGCTCAAAAAACTAATGGCAGTGCCCCACACAGAGGATGTGGCGGGAACTGACGACAAGGCCAACGCCACCATCAGCAACGTGGAACAGGCTTCCAGCAATATCAAGACCCCATATGACGCTCAAAACCTGATGGTTGAAGTAAAAGCGGCTGTACTAGACTTCCTCAACGGGGCTACTCCCACCGACGCAGAAAACCCGTTTGAACTGACCTATTTGCTGACCAATCCGGGCATGGACGCCACCGACGGATGGTCAACGGCTCCTACTCTCGGTTATTCCTGCGGTGAGTTCTACGAAAAGACAGCCAACATGAACCAGACCCTCAGCGGACTTCCCGCCGGCACATACCAGCTTCGCGCCAACGCATTCCAACGTCCAGGAGCCTATACAGCCGTGTATGAACCATACACGAGCGGCACTGACAACGTTACTGGCTACCTCTTCATAGGTTCAGAAAAGGTGAAACTGTGCAACATCTGCAAGGACGCTCAGTCGCAGAAGCTCGGCAAAGGTAGGGAAGTTGAGGCAACCACTGGCGTTTACATCCCCGACAACATGGAGGCCGCCGCAGCTTACTTCGCCAAAGGACTCTATGAAAACAACGTAACAACAACGCTTGCCGAAAGCGGCAAGTCGCTCAAGATGGGACTTAGCGTCATCTCCGCTCCGTCAAAATACTGGTGCATATTCGACAACTTCCGTCTGCTCTTCTTCGGACGTATGTCTAAGGAAGACGTAACGGCCATCAAAACCGTAGAAAAGCAGGAGCGAAAGTCATCGGGCAAGGTGTTTACCCTCGACGGAAGACAGGTGATCACCAACTCCACAAGCCTTGACAATCTGCCTCACGGCATCTATATCGTTGATGGAAAGAAGATTGTGAAATAATGAAGTCGTACAATTTATTGTTCCGATTGTGGTGAATGCGCAAGTAGTGGGCGATGTTTATCACGTCGCTCACTGCCGCATTACCGATTGATGTACGGTGGAACACTGCACTCACCACACATTAGAAACAATAAATTGGACACCATATTTCTTTGAAAATTTGCATCGTTTGCTTTCTTTTTATTAACTTTGCAAGCACTTTCACGGACCCGTAGCTTAGCTGAATAGAGCGTCAGATTCCGGTTCTGAAGGTCATGGGTTTGAATCCCATCGGGTTCACTGGGCGGAAGTCGTTGTTCTTCAATGACTTCCGCTTTTCGATTTTACGGAAAGTGAGGCGCATTCTGTCCATTTCTCAAATCCTTCCTTTTGTTGTTGTCGTTGTCTTAACCTTGCTGCTGCGTGCCTTGCGAAAGCCCGATGATGACGGGCGAGGCGGTCTGTCCCTCGCGTGCGGCCTCGTTGTTGAGGTAGGCCGTCACGGCTGGGTCCACCGTGTCGCCTGGCTTGCGCCTCTGTCCGCCCAGCGGCGGTGTCTGTGCCGCCCCTGCCGCCTTCTCCTCCTTGATGTCGGCCTCGATGAACGGCTTCTGCTTTTCATACCATCCGTTGAAGTCGTCGTCGTCGGTGAAGGCCAGCCTGTCGTAGTCGCGCAGGTAGCGTTCCTTGAGTTTGTCGGAAGCCCCGGCGAGCAGTGCCTCGTACTTGGCCTTGCGCTGGTTGCCCCGCTTCTCGGCGAGTATGCCGTCGAGCTGGTCGCGCATGGCCTTGTTGTCCTTCTGCATCTGCGTGAGCATCGCCATCAGCTCGCTGCTCGCCCCGTCTTGCGGTTCGGGCGTGGGCTGCTTCTGCGGCTCCTGCTGTTGGGTCGGCGCGGCTATGGGCTTGCCGCCCTTCAGGTTGTGCTTCTTCTCGTAGTTGGCCACGGCTGACACTTGCGCCTCGGTGGCGCGCCTGTCGGCCTCGCTCTCGATGATGGACTGGAAGGTCGTCCCGCCCACTACGGTCTTCGCTTCCTCCTCCGTGGTTGTCGTCTCAGCCCTTTTACGGGCTATCCGCTCCAAAATCTTAGGGTCAACCCCAGGGAACTTGGTCTTGAACCCCTCTAAAATCTTCTCGAACATAGTCTATGCTTGCTTTACAAATTTGTAATGCCGCAAAGATAAGTGATTTATTTCAGAAAAAGCTTATTTTGCAAACATGAGCTTGCATGTGACCTTCCCACTCCTTGTTGTTTGTGCAGTAAGCATTGATAGGAAAAGCGTCCCCGATAAATCAACTACAGGTCGAATTATTTTCTCTTTACTGTTGTTCAGTTGAATATATTCATTAACTTTGCAGTGCGACGGAGTGGAAGCCTCCGGGAAGTGCCGTCCGTCATTCGGTATCGGCAAGAGTGCTATTATTCTTGCCGATATGTTTTTCTCGCATCGTTCACAGCGTCCATTATGTCAAGGCTTTCTTTGTAATCGTTTGACCATCTTAACGCCCCATCCTTAAAAAGGAGGTATTGTGGAAAGCCTATAAAGTGCGTTTCCCCGTCTGTAAATATCGGCTCTATTACATCATGACCTTTCCACTTGCCTACGTATTTTACATCGTGGAAACCTACTTCTCTTGCCATTCTCTTGGCTTCAAACAAGAATTTTTGTTTCATTTTATTGGCGTTGTTGTTTTTGTTTGTAACTTTGTAGCGCATGAGACTCTTGGGTGCAAGCCGGGATGTGAACCGACAGTACTTAAATGTACATCGTTCAAGAGTTTCTTGCTTTTACCATACAGTAGAATTGCTCTGTGCCATTCTCCAGTGCTTCCAATTTGACGTTCCATGTTTTCCCTCCATAGCCAAATTCATATAGATTATAGTGAGTAACTTTTCTCTTTTGTTTCTTTGCTATGTTTTTCTGCGAACTTAGCTTTGTCATGTCTTTTACGGCTCCCAGCTCACTTCTTTCAACGAATTTCAAAACAGTCGGGTTGTTCCATGCATATTCAGCAGCTGACAGTTCCTCTTGACTGTATAGATGGTCGATAAGATTTCTTCTTGGCTCTCCACTTCTTTTCAATATACCAGACTGTAGGTTCTTAACTAATGAATTTTCACAAACCTTGAATCGTTCTCTGTCTCTGCGAAGTTCTTTTGTCGTTTTTAGCATCTTCTTGTTGAAGCCATTTACGCCTTCTGCGACATTCTTCCCTTCTACATTTTCAGCCCACCATCTAAGTTGTTCCATTGACACTGAAGGTGTGCCAATGGAACTGCCAGCCTTCTTGACCACGCCTCTCACGATGAGCGTGTTCGGTTGAAGGTTGTCAACACGGAAGGCGCAAAGTCCTTTCGTCTGCAAGTCGAATTTTGATATTTTCTTTCCAGCCCAAGGCAGTATATCAGTTGCTGTTAGCCCTGTCTGTGGGTCATAGAAGCGGCGTGTGCCGTCTTCCAATGTTTCCATCGTAATTATGTGGCCAACTTTTTTGCCTCGCCATGTCCACGAAACATGATAACGTCCTACCTCTGATGTCTGTGAAAGGAAATCGTTCAGCACATCTTCACTGGTTGAATACTTGTTATGCACGTATCCGCGTTTGTCTATGGTGCGCTCTTTTATGGTGTATTTGCATGCAATCCGTGTCGGCATATTCCCTTTTGCATCCACCCATGCGGCTTGTGTCTTGTATGCAAGTTTCCCACCCATGCTGTCCTTCGTTCTGCCGAAGGCTTCCACAGGGAGACCGCGTCGGCGCAACTCGTATGCAACTACGCAACTCTGACAGTTGACACCGTATTCCTCCGCTTCGCCATAATGTGGGTTGGGGTGTTTCATGTCCGCTTTTTCGTGTGTCATAGGCTCACCGATAGCCACGCCGATAGACTGTGCCAGTTGCTCCGTCTCTGACAGTTTTTCGGTAGCCTTTTCCCCTTGCCTCACGGCCTGCTCCACCAGCTCCTTGTTGTCCTTGATGAAGTACGGCAGGGACTTGGCGGAGGCGATGCGTTGCTCGTTGTCCTTCATCCACTGGCCGAACTCCTCCGGCATTGCCTCCACCTTGCCCGTGAACTGCCAGTTGGCGACATCCTTGCCGTCGATGATGGCCTGGGAGTAAGCGTCCATCTCATCTTGCGAGGCGAGCACCGACACGGCGTAGCAGCGGCACCAGGGATGCCAGCCAGTGAACTTGAAGCCCTTGGGAAACCGCTTGCCGTCGAACGTGTCGCAGATGTCGGGCGTGGGGTGGTTGTTGCTCAGGCGCACCTCCACGCCAAGCACGAAGGGCAGGGCTTGCCAGTGGTTGTGGTCGGCGGTGCGGTAGGCTATGTTGTTCTCCGTGGCGGTCATGCGCAGGGCGTTCTTGTAGCTTGAGCGGTAGACCCCACGCCCGGGGTGGAATGCGGCGGCGGCCTTGGACAGGCGCAGCGCGCCGCTCTTGTCGCGCTTGGCGAGGTTAGCCCTGTGCTTCTTGTCGTATATTACCAACATTGGGCGGCTGTTCTTGCGCATGTAGTTGCCCTGGCGGCCCTGCGTCCACTCCAGCTCATAGCCGTTGTCGCTCTGGTCTTCCCTGATGGACAGCGTCCTGTGTATGTAAGCCCCACTTTACGTTAAAACTTTACTACTTTCGACATTTTTTATTTTCCCTAAATTCCGCAACACTATAATTTAATATTTTTTATAAACACCTGGACAACAAAAAGTTGTCCAGGATTTTGTCATATCAGAAATTTCACTTATC
>CAVKUV010000064.1:0-17744 GCA_963659505.1 Lachnospiraceae bacterium | reverse complement strand
TGGCCAGTCCGTCGAACAGTTCCTTGCGCCCCTCGAAATAAGCCTGGAGGGTGGAAGCGAAGAGCGACTTTCCGAACCTGCGTGGGCGGCTCAGAAACACATACTTCATGCCTTTAACGAGGAAGTCAACTATGTATTTCGTCTTGTCTACATAGAGATACCCATCCTCTCGAACGTTCGAGAATGTCTGTATGCCAACGGGGTATTTGTTTACTATTTCCGTCATAGTCTCAACGTCTTTCAAGTTTTATGCCGCTAAGTTACGAATATTTTTGCACTCGTGGATAAAAAGCCACGCCATATGGGTGGAGTGGGGGCTGCGCCACCCCTACAAAAGCTCCTGGACAAGCTCGCGCATGCCCTCCGACGCGCCCTTTTGGATGTGGCGTATGCCCTGACGGCCAGCCGCCACGTTGGGGTTGGGGTCGATGAGGTAGACGGGAACGCCCGGGCGGACATACCTGACAAGTCCGGCGGCGGGGTAGACGTTGAGCGACGTGCCTATTATTATGAACACGTCGGCCCCCATGGCCTCGTCGGCTGCGGCCTCCATCATTGGCACCGCCTCGCCGAAGAACACTATGAACGGGCGCAGCAGCGAACCGTCGCCGGCCTTTGTGCCGGGAGCCACCTCGCAGTTGTCGGCAGTAAGGGTCTGCTGCCAGCGTGGGTCGTCGGGGGCGTCACTCGAGCACACCTTCATCAGTTCGCCGTGCAGGTGTATCACCTTCGACGACCCTGCGCGCTCGTGCAGATTGTCAACATTCTGCGTTACCACCGTCACCCTGTACTTCTCCTCAAGCTTGGCCACCAGCCTGTGGCCCTCGTTGGGCTGCGCGTCGAGCAGGTTGCGCCTCAGGCGGTTGTAGAAATTGGTAACGAGCGTGGGGTCGGCCAGCCATCCCTCGTGCGAAGCCACTTGCTGCACGGGGTAGTTCTCCCACAGTCCGCCGGCGTCGCGAAACGTCTGCAGCCCACTCTCGGCCGACATGCCGGCTCCGGTGAGCAACACTATCTTCTTCATATCCATGTGTTAAGCCTTTATGTGTGTAACTTTCAATGAACTTTTAATAATGCACAAAAATAGTGTTTTTTATGGAAATGGATAATTGTAGTCGGATAAAATAAGTATCTTTGCACGTTTTTAAAACGCAACATATTATTTAAGGCTGGTTCTGCAAATTGTCTTTGATGGACTTTTGGGTTTTAACCGGGCTGATTTTCTTTTATCTTTTCATGGGGGCATGGTGGGCTATGCAACTAAAGGCAAATGAAAAAACAGACGGACAAAAGAGCAAAAGAACACAAAGGAGCATCCGCCCATGAAAGAAGTTTAACACCGCGTGGCATTTTTATAGAACACGCCTTTAAGGAAAAAAGACAAAAATGGACAAACTGAGCTATGCTTTAGGCTTGGGTATAGGCCAGCAACTGGCGCAGATGGGCGCCAACGGGCTTAACGTAGACGATTTCGCACAGTCGATAAAGGACGTGCTCAACGGCTCCAAGCTGCAAATGACACACAGCGAGGCACAAACCATAGTACAGGACTTCTTCGCCAAGCAGGAGGAGAAGCTCAACGCCGAGCGCGCCGAGAAGGGCAAGGCCGCCAAGGCCGCCGGCGAGCAATATCTGGCCGACAACGCCAAGAAGGAGGGCGTGGTGACCACAGCCAGCGGACTGCAATACCTGGTGCTCAAGGAGGGCAACGGCAAGAAGCCCGCAAAGACCGACAAGGTGAAGTGCCACTACGAGGGCTTCCTCATCGACGGCACCCTGTTTGACAGCAGCGTGCAGCGCGGCGAGCCGGCAGTGTTCGGCCTGCAGCAGGTGATCGCCGGATGGACCGAGGGCCTGCAGCTCATGGCCGAGGGCGCAAAGTACCGCTTCTTCATTCCCTACATGCTGGGCTACGGCGCGTCGGGCGCAGGGGCTTCAATACCGCCCTATTCGACGCTGGTGTTCGACGTGGAGCTTATAGAGGTGGTATAACGCGGCAGGAGGTATTGACCATGCTCCATGGGCAATATTGAGGAAAAAGACAAAAACAAGACATAGAAATGAAGAAACTGACATTCGTAGCCGCAATGGCTATCGCTGCCGCATCGATGACGTCGTGCGGCAACTCCACTCCCAAGGCCAACCTCAGCAGCGACATCGACTCGATGAGCTACGCCATCGGCATGGCGCAGTCGCAGGGACTGAAGGAGTATCTCGTGAACAACCTTGGCGTGGACACCACCTACATGGACGCTTTCATCAAGGGACTCAACGAGGGAGCCAACGCCGGCGACGACAAGAAGAAGGCAGCCTACTATGCTGGCATACAGATTGGCCAGCAGATTGGCGGACAGATGGTTAAGGGCATCAACCGCGAGGCTTTCGGAGCCGACTCTACAAAGACCATATCGCTCAAGAACTTCATGGCCGGATTTATCAGCGGCACAACAGGCAAGAAGGGCCTCATGACCGTTGAACAGGCCGGTGTTGTGGCACAGACCAAGATGACCGAGATAAGAAAGGCATCCATGGAGAAGGAATACGGACCCAACAAGAAGAAGGGCGAGCAGTTCCTGGCCGAGAACAAGAAGAAGGAAGGCGTGGTGACACTGCCCAGCGGCGTGCAGTACAAGGTGATAAAGGAAGGCAACGGACCCATCCCTACCGACACGTCAAGGGTTAAGGTTCACTACGAGGGACGCACCATCGACGGCAACGTGTTCGACAGCTCGTACAAGCGCAAGGAACCCGTAACGCTGATGTGCAACCAGGTGATAAAGGGCTGGACAGAGGCTCTCGTGCACATGCCCGAAGGATCGGTGTGGGAGGTTTACATCCCACAGGAGCTGGCCTACGGCGAGCGCGAGCAGGGCATGATCAAGCCTTTCTCAACGCTGATTTTCAAGATTGAGCTTGTTTCGGCTAACGCCAAATAAAAAGACTTCTCATATATTGTAATTGTACAATGTGGCGGGGCGGATATTAAAAACATCCGCCCCTGTCATTGGCAAACACAGAAAACGATGAAAAAGATTGCTTTACTATCGCTCGCCGTCATGGCGGGCATGGCGCTGAGCACAGCCAACGCCGCAAAGAAGAAGACCAACACCAAGGCAAAGGCCACCACAACAGTGGCCCCAGTGCAGCTGAAGACCTCGTCGGACTCGCTGAGCTACGCCGCCGGAGTGAGCATGACCAACGGACTGGTGCCCTACCTCATACAGTCGGAAGGCGTTGACACAGCCTACATGGCCGACTTCCTGCAGGGCTTCAACGAGATGATAGAGAAGGACAACGACCCTAAAGTGAAGGCTTACGCTGCAGGAATGGGCATCGCCTCAAGACTGAAGGGACAGATGCTCGCAAACATGAAGAACGAGTTTACCAGCACCCCCGACTCAATAGAAAGCGCAATGTTGTTCCGCGGATTTACCGACGCGCTCAAGAACGACACCACACACTTCAGCACAGGCAAGGCCGAGGTGGTGTTTAAGGACAAGCGCGAGAGCAACATGAAGGCCAAGGACGAGCTGCTCTATGGCGCCAACCGCGAGGCCGGAAGGAAGTTCCTGTCCGAAAACGCAAAGAAGGACAGTGTGGTGACGCTGCCCAGCGGACTGCAATACAAGGTGCTCGTGAAGGGCGAGGGCGCTGTGCCTAAGAGCAGCGACCGCGTGGAGGTGAACTACGAGGGCCGCCTCGTTGACGGAACGGTGTTCGACAGCTCTAGCAAGCATGGGTCGAAGCCCGCAGTGTTCAGTCCCTCGCAGGTGATAAAGGGCTGGACAGAGGCTCTCACGATGATGCCCGTGGGTAGCAAGTGGCAGCTTTACATTCCCTATGAGCTGGCTTACGGCGAGCGCAACATGGGACAAATCAAGCCTTTCTCGGCTCTGGTGTTCGACGTGGAGCTTGTAGGCATTAAGGACAATGCCGTGAAGGCTGCGGCAAACAAGGCCGACGCAAGCTCGAAAGCTGACAAGAAAGCCGACAAGAAGGCTGAAAAGGCAAGCAAGAAGGCTAAGAAAGACAAGAAATAAACTCTTCATAACGCAATCGAATGTGGCGGTTGGCTCTGTCCGAACGCCACTGTGAGGATGGCGCATCAGCGTACGGAAACGTCGCGGTGCGCCATCTTTTTGTCTCCAAGCCACGCCACATGACGGCCATACGAGACAGTCCATATTATTCAAAATGCCGCATGAAACAAACATTATGACCGTTTTTTAATATTTTTACGTGGCAATGTGTTGCCCATTACGGTGGAAATAACTACTTTTGCTTTCTATTTGTAAAAAGAAGAAAGCAAACAAGCAAACTATTTATATAATGGAAAAGATAGACAATCTCGACAAAAAGATACTCAGCATCCTGTCGAAAAACGCACGCATACCGTTCAAGGACGTGGCCGCAGAGTGCGGCGTGTCGCGCGCAGCCATACACCAGCGCGTACAGCACCTCATCGAGGGTGGGGTGATAATGGGCAGCGGCTTCGACGTCAACCCCAAGAGCCTCGGCTACTCAACGTGTACCTACGTGGGCATAACGCTCGAAAGGGGCAGCATGTACAAGGATGTGGTTGAGCGGCTGTGCCACGTGCCCGAGATAGTGGAATGCCACTTCACCACCGGACCCTACACCATGCTCGTGAAACTCTACGCCCGCGACAACGAGCAGCTCATGGACCTGCTCAACGGACAGCTGCAAGGCATACCCGGAGTGGTGGCCACAGAGACGCTCATATCGCTCGAACAGAGCATAAAGCGCGAAATACCAGTAAAGACCGACAAGGAATAACGCAAGCAAATGGAGCGTTTCGATTGGCAAAGACGCCTCGACAGCGTGTACGCATCGTTTCCCGAAGCCGAGGAAAAGCCCGTGATAGGCATCACTGGCAACTACGGCGAGCGCGAATGCAAGATTGCCGAGACCTACTATAAGTCGGTGCTCAAGGCCGGAGGCACACCTGTGATAATACCTCCGCTGGCCGACACCGACGCCATTGTCAACACCCTCGCGCGCATCGACGGACTGCTGTTGAGCGGCGGAGGCGACTTCAACCCCCTGTTTTGCGGCGAGGAGCCGTCGCCCAAGCTGCACTCCATCAACAGCGAGCGCGACCTTCCCGAACTGCTCATCACCCAGCTGGCCTACAACCGACAGATACCCATGCTCGGCATATGCCGCGGCATACAGACACTGGCCATGGCTCTCGGCGGCCGCGTGGAACAGGACATAGAGCCACGGGCCACGGTGAAGCACAGCCAAGACGCCGACCGCAGCGAGCCGACCCACACGGTGAGCATCGACAAGGGCACCATCCTGCACTCCATATACGGCTGCGACACCATAGCCGTCAACTCGTTCCACCACCAGGCGGTGGCCGAAACGGGACCGAGATTCAAGGCCACGGCAACGTCGGCCGACGGCTTCATCGAGTCCATCGAGAGCCGCGAGTTCAAGTCCATTATGGGTGTGCAGTGGCATCCTGAGTGCCTCGACGAGGGGTTGCCGCTGTTCCAGTGGCTCGTGAAGCAGGCGCGCCACTTCCGGCAGGCCAACAAGCTGCACGACAAGCTGCTCGTGCTCGACACCCACTGCGACACGCCCATGTTCTTCGCACAGGGCGTTGACTTCGGAAGCCGCGACAAGCGCATAAAGGTTGACCTGCACAAAATGGCCGAGGGACGCCAAAACGCCACTATAATGGTGGCCTACCTGCCGCAGCCAAAGCTTGGCGAGACATTCTCGTCGAAGGTTGACTTCCCCGTGGCCGGACCTACCGAATACGCCGACCTTATATTCGACAAGATAGAAGACATGGTGGGCCGAAACAAAGACTATATCAGCATAGCCCGAACACCGGCCGACCTGTATGAAGACAGGCGCCACGGGCGACGCTCCATAATGCTCGGCATAGAGAACGGACTCGCACTCAACGGCAACCTGGCCAACGTGAAGCACTTCGCGCAGCGCGGCGTGGTGTACATAACGCTGTGCCACAACGGCGACAACGACATCTGCGACAGCGCAAGGGGCTGCAACACCCACAACGGCGTGAGCCGCTTCGGGGCTAAGGTGATAGGCGAGATGAACCGCCACGGCATAATGGTTGACCTCAGCCACGCCGGCGAGAAGAGCTTCTACGACGCGCTCGACATAAGCACGCAGCCCATCGTGTGCAGCCACAGCAGCTCGCGCGCCCTCTGCAACCACCCGCGCAACCTCACCGACGAGCAGATGCGCGCCCTCGCAAAGGCCGGAGGCGTGGCCCAGACCACCATATACCACGGTTTTCTGCGCAGCGACGGCGAGGCCACGGTGCTCGATGCCATGGCCCACCTTGAGCATGCCATAAGCATCATGGGCATCGACCACGTGGGCATAGGCACCGACTTCGACGGCGACGGCGGCGTGCGCGGACTAAACGACTCGTCGGAGATAATCAACTTCACGCGCATGCTGCTCGCAAAGCGCTACAGCGAGGCCGACATACAGAAGATTTGGGGCGGAAACTTCATGCGCGTCATGGCGCAGGTGCAGGCCGCAAAGAACGTCTGACAGTGGCGCAACTCCACTTTTACGCACAATGGCCACACATTCAGCACGCCATTGGCGCAATGGCAATGAACTTCCACTTGTGGGCGAGAACATTCTGTCTTGCCCACAAGACAAATAAGAAACAGACAACCAACGATTATGAGAATACACGCAACAATACTCTTTGCAATAGCCGCACTGCTCATGGCTTGCGGCAACTCCAAGAAACAGGGTGCGGCAAACGTCGAGGCAACCCAACAAGTAGGCCCCACGTTCAACGCCGACAGCGCATACGCCTTCTGCGAGGCGCAGTGCTCGTTTGGCCCGCGCACCATGAACAGCGAGGCTCACAGCCGCTGCGGCGAGTGGATAGCCGGCAAGTTCAGGCAGTATGGCCTTGAGGTGGCCGAGCAGAAGGCCACGCTCGGCGGATGGGACGGCACAAAGCTGCAATGCACCAACATCATTGCGAGCTACAAGCCCGAGCTTACCACGCGCATACTGCTGTGCGCCCACTGGGACAGCCGCCCATGGGCCGACAACGACCCCGACAGCACCAACTGGAAGAAGCCGGTGATGGCGGCCAACGACGGCGCGAGCGGCGTGGCGGTGATGCTGGAGATAGCCCGGCTGCTGGCCGCAACCGACTCGCTGGGCTTTGGCGTTGACTTCGTATGCTTCGACGCCGAAGACTGGGGAACGCCGCAGTGGAGCGACAGTCAGGACGACAGCGACACATGGGCACTGGGCGCCAACCACTGGGCAACCAACCCACACAAGCCCAACTACGAGGCGCGCTTCGGCATTCTGCTCGACATGGTGGGCGGCCAGGGCGCCAAGTTCTACCAGGAGATAGGCTCAAAGCGATATGCGCAGGCCATCGTCGACAAGGTGTGGGCAGCCGCCCAGACCGTTGGCTTCGGCAGCTACTTCCCCGTGGCCGACGGCGGACTCATCACCGACGACCACGTGCCGGTCAACGAGAAGGCCAATATACCCACCATCGACATCATCGCATGCTATCCCGACTGCCAGCAGAGCAGCTTCGGCCCAACGTGGCACACCATCTCCGACACCATGGACAACATAGACCGCAACACGCTGCAGGCCGTAGGCCAAACCGTTTTGCAGGTGTTGTTCACCGAGAAATAGGCGCAAGGGCAAGCGTGCGCCATATATATATAAAGGTATAGGGCGCTACCCAACACATATATACAAACAATCCGCCCCTTTGGCATTGGCTTTTCAATGCTAAAGGGGCGGATTGTTTTGTTGTTACCGCTTCGCCGATGGCTTTAAAGATAGGCTATCCAATTTGATGTACCTATTGTGCAAGTAGTGGGCGACGTGTCTCACGTCGCAACAGCCGTATTGCCGATTGGTGTGCGGTGGGACACCGCACCCACTACAAATTGGACAACCAGCTTTAGAACCAGCCAACCAGCGTGCTGGTGTAGCCGCTTACGGCCTCCTTCAGCTTCGTGTTGACGCTGTAGTCGGTGTCGTCGGTGGTGTTGTCAAACGTCCACTTGAAGTCGCCCTTGCCCAAGCGTCCGGCTCCCCAGTGGCCAGTGACCACCGCCGGCACGTCGATGGCCTCGCAAGGCGCATATTGGTAGATGAGCGCAGGGTCGGTGTCGAAGTTGTCGTATGGCGTGGCTCCCACGAGGGTCTTGTAGTCCGACGGTATCTGCTCGTCGCGCGCCGAAGCCTCGTAGCAGTCGAAGCCCGTGGCGCTCGCCTTGTGGGTTATGGGCGTGTAGTTGCTGCTCTTGCCCTTCTCGGCATACACGTTGCCGAAGCTCTTTATCATGCCGCCGTTCTCGCCAGAGAATGTGCCGTCGCCCTTGGCGTCGGTGCCTTGGCGCGATATGAGCATGGGGTCTTTGGTGGCGCGGAAGTAGTTGCGCTCCACAAACACGCTCGAACCCGACGTGGCCCCCACGCCATACTTGGCGCAGCCGTCGTAGTAGTTGTTCCACACGTGTACGCTCATTGTCCTCACTCGCGGATGGCGCGAGTCGCTGTGGTCAAACCAGTTGTGGTGGTAGTCGATGTAGTTTGGCCCCGACTCGCTCTTCATGCCGCATAGCGACGACTTGCCGCTGTCGAACAGGTGGTTGTAGGCTATGGTTATGTATTGCGAGTTGCCCTTCACGTCGATTGTGCCGTCGCCCTTGGCCTGGTCGCTGTCGCTTCCGGTCTTGCCGTAGAACAGGTCGAGGTGGTGTATCCAGCAGTTCTTGTTGTCGGTGTCGAGCGACACTGCGTCGTCCATGCACATCATTATGGCAAAGTTGCGCAGCTCCACGCCCATGGCGTTGCGCAGCAGGAAGCCGAAGCCATGCACGGTGGCATCGTCGCCAATGCCCTCGATGGTTATGTTCATGGGCGTGGCGTTGTTCTTGCCCTTCACCTGCAGCCCCTCGGCCGAGCTGCCGAGATAGTCGAGGTCGGTGGCCGTGAGCTTGCCCACGATGCGCACGTCGAGCGCCCGCGTCTCCAAGCCCTTCTGGTAGGCGTTGATGATGGCCTGGAGTCCGGTCAGCGTGGTCTCGCTCTTGCCCGTGAGCACAGGCAGGCTCACCGTCTTGGCCGTGGCCGCAGTGACGTAGATGACGCGTGCGTCGCTCTTGAGCGTGCCGTCGTCGTTGTATGCGCCCACGCCCTGGTAGTTCAGGTGGGCGAAGCCCGACCTGTCGTAGGCCCTCACCTCGATGCCGCTGGCCACGCTCGCCTTGTCGGCCATCTCCGTTCCGTCGGCCACGGGCACCACCTTCAGGCTGTATTCGCCGGCCTTCAGTCCCACGATGTCGGCCCTGCCGTAGGTGCCATAGTTGCGCACAAGCTCCTTGTCGGCCAGGGTGTAGTCGGCATACTGGCCTCCCTTGACATACACATTATACGACGTTGCGCCATCCATCAGGCTCCACTTGGCGTAGGCCGACTCGTTCCAGCCGTCGGCCTCGGTCAGCTCCACGCCGTTGTTGGCCAGAGTGGCCCCCTGGCGCGCCGTGGCGGGCTTGGCAAACGTTATGCCGCCAATGGTCTTGGCGTAAACGTCGCTCCACTCGCCCCCAAGCTTCTTCACCGTCACCGTTCCGGCGGTCTTGTCGAAGTCGATGCCGGCGATGTCGGCGGCATCGTAGTAGTATGCGTCGCCCGACGTGGCCACGAGCCGCGCCTGCGTCTTGTCGAGGCTCAGCCTCACCGAGTGGTTGTCGGCCGACACGCTGCCTCCGTCGTCGCCCGAGCCGCTGTCGCCGCCCTGCGTGGCGCTCATCGAGTAGACATACAGTCCGCCGGTGCTCGTGAGCGTCACGTCGCCGTCGGCCTCCACCACGCCCACGTTGTCTTGCGCGCTGGTTGTGGTGGCGTTGAAGTATCCGCTCGTGGGCATCAGGTTGGTCACGTTGAAGCCCCTGGCCGTCGATTTGCTCGACGTCTTGCAGCTCACCTTCACCGTCTGTCCGGCCTTCAGCCCCGTCAGCGTTATCGTCACCACGCCGTTTATGCCCATGCGTCCGTCCTTGTAGTTCACCCTTATCTTGCCGTTGTCCTTGGCCGAGGCCGCCCCTGCGGTAAACCTTAGTCCCTTGGCGTAGTCGAGTTCCTGACTGCCGGCGGTCAGCGCGGCGGCGTCGAGGGCCTTCTGCGAGTTGTAGCGTCCCTTGCTCGTGTCGTCATACCAGTTGTCGGTGTCGGCCGAGAGTGCGGCCTTGTCGGTGTCGCCCAGCGACGTGAAGTCCCACGACTGTGCGCCGGCCACCATGGGCATCGCGCTTATGATGGCGCAAAGAGCCACCCTCACCATGCTTGCTAATGTCTTCATGCCTTTGTCTCCCATGATTATTTCACCACTGTCTTCTTTCCGTTCACTACATACACTCCCTTGCTTAGGCCGCAGGTGGTGGTGCCGAGGTAGCGTCCGTCAAGGCCATACACCTTGCCCGTGGCCACGCCGCCTGTCTTTGCATACACGGTATCTATGCCCGTGGACTTGTCGTCGTACACGATGGTTATGGCCACCGCCGCTATGTCGGCTGTGGCTTGCGAGTTGTCGGCGAAGGTGAGCAGGGCCTCGTCGCCATCAAGCGCGACAGACAGCAGTCCGCTCTGCGGCTCGCCGCCGCCAATACTAACGCTCACCTCGCTGTCGGCCATGGCCGAAACCGCCCCCAATGCGGAGCACAGCATGAGCATAAAAAATCTCTTGATCATGGTTCGTAGTTTTTTAGGTTTTTATTTTTGGTGGATTTCTTTTTAGCGCCCACCTTGGCTTAGGTCAGTAATATATATATAATAATGTATAAGGCCAGCCGCCGCTTGCTCATCATACATGGCCTTCTTCTTGCAAAAATAGCAAAAAGCTATGCTTGTCGAACATTTTTCACCGTCTTTTGTGCGTAAACGTTTACGCCTGTGGTGTCTGTTTGCATGACGGAAAGCATATAAGTCGTGCTGAACACCATGGTAAGTCATGCTGAACACCATGGTAAGTCATGCCAAACACTATGGCAAGTCATGCCAAACACCACGGTAAGTCATGCTAAACACGGCACAAAGTCACCTCACATCGAACGATGCGCGTGCTCATTTCGAACGATACGCGTGTTCATATCGAACGATACGAGCACGCGCATCGTTCGATGTGAGCCAACTTACCATGGCATTTGGCATGACTTACCATGCCATTCAGCACGACTTTCTATGGCTTACGGCACGACTTTCCCTCATCCACAAGACTGGCCGACGGCGTGTATGCTTTGATTGTTTCGACAGACAGGGCAATGCGAATGCCTAAGAATCGTGGAACGAGAGCAGACTGGCTCCATGCTCTTATGCCTTTCCTTGGCAAAACTCCCAATTTGCGGCAGAATAAGACATGGCTTATTTTGCCGCAAATTATGTTTTTAGTATATTTGCGGCAGATTATAACGCTTTTCACTGTATGATTGTAGGCAGAAAAGAGGAGATTGCAGAGTTGGAGACGCTATATCAAAGCGGGCGTCCGGAGTTTGTGGCCGTATATGGGCGCAGGCGAGTGGGGAAGACATTTCTCATAAAGCAGGCACTGAAAGGCAGGATAACCTTTCAGCACACGGGCGTGTCGCCCGTTGACCAAGGCAGCGACAAGAACCGGCTCAAGACCCAACTGGAGAGCTTCTACTACGCCTTGCTCAACCATGGACTGGAGGGATATAAGGCCCCAAGGTCGTGGATGGAGGCTTTCTTCCTGCTCGAACAGTTGCTGCAAGACCAAGACAACGGGTCGCGGCAAGTGGTGTTCATCGACGAGTTGCCGTGGATGGACACGCCACGGTCGGGTTTTCTGCCAGCCTTCGAGAGCTTCTGGAACGGGTGGTGCAGCGGCAGAGACAACATCATGCTCATTGTTTGCGGCAGCGCCACATCGTGGATACTCAGCAACCTGTCGAGAAACAAGGGTGGACTGTATGGGCGGTTGACGGCCGAAATAAAGCTGTCGCCATTCCGCCTGTGTGAATGCGAGGAGTATTTCGAGCAAGCCAACGTGCAGATGAGCCAGTATGACATACTGCAAAGCCACATGGTGTTTGGCGGCATACCCTACTATCTCGGCTACTTTCAGAAGGGACTGAGCTTCGAGCAAAACACAGACAGAATACTTTTCGGACATAAGCCTCGTCTGCACGACGAGTTCAACCGACTTTTCGCCGCCATATTCAGCAATCCCGAAGAAAGCAAGAAGGTGGTGCGCCTGTTGGCCACGCGCCATGCAGGGTTCACACGCGAGGAAATAAGCAAGCATACGGGCATTCCACTTGGCGGCGGACTGTCATGTACGTTGGCGGCACTAGCCGAGAGCGACTTCATCATGCGCTACACTCCATACGGGAAGCCGAAAACAACGGTGTGCTATAAGCTGATAGACAATTTCTGCCTGTTTTGGCTGAAATATGTGGAGCCTAACACACACGACAACAACTTCATGAACGACAACTGCACCGCCGACATCATGCGTGTGTGGCACGGCATTGCCTTCGAGGAGGTTTGCTGGCAACACATGGCGCAAATAAAACAAGCGCTTGGAATTGGCGGAGTGCAAACTAGCCTGTCGGCATGGAGCGTAAGGGGCGACGACGGCAAGGAAGGAGTGCAGATAGACCTGCTGATAACAAGGAGCGACAATGTGGTAAACCTGTGCGAGATGAAGTTCGCAAGCTCCCCATACACCATCGACAAGGACGAGGAGACGCACTTGCGCCGCCGCATGGAAGCACTAAAAGGCACATTGTCGCCCAAGCAGACCATACACCTCACGATGATAACCACATATGGAGTGGCCACAGGCAAGTATGGCGGCATAGTGCGGAAAGAAGTGGTCATGGAAGACCTTTTCCGCTAATCCATACACCCGCACACAAGCCCAACTTCTTCATAGGCCATAAAAATCCACAAAGCCATGCCACTTGCGCCCCGCAAACAATATGTTTGGGCATCGCAAGTGGCATGGCTTTGTGGGTGAAATAGAGATATTCCCTAATAAGTGGCTAACTCAGCTCAAGCATGCGCTCTATGGGCTTGACGGCCTCGCGCGCCACTGTCGGGTCAACGTCAACCGACGGCCACTCATACTTCAGCGTGTTGTATATCTTGAGCATGGTGTTCATCTTCATGTAGTCGCACTCGTTGCACGAGCAGCCAAGGCCACCCTCGCTCACTTCCGGCGGCACGGGGATGAATGTCTTGCCGGGGCACTTGCGCGTCATCTCGTGCAGTATGCCGGCCTCTGTGGCCACGATGAACTCGGTGTCGTCGCTCTCTATGGCGTGCTTGAGCAACACCGCCGTCGAGCCAACCAAGTCGGCCACGGCCAGCACGGGTCCCTTGCACTCCGGGTGGGCCAGCACCTTGGCGCCTGGATGCTCGGCCTTGAGCCGCACAATCTCGGCCACCGAGAAGCGCTCGTGCACGTGGCAGCCGCCGTTCCATAGCAGCATCTTCCTTCCTGTGACCTCGTTTATGTAAGAGCCGAGGTTGTAGTCGGGGCCGAATATTATCTTCTCGTCCTTGTCAAACGTGTCAACTATCTTCTTGGCGTTGCCGCTCGTCACCACCACGTCGGTCAGAGCCTTCACGGCGGCGGTGGTGTTGACGTAGCTCACCACCTTGTAGCCGGGGTGCTCCTCCTTGTATCGGCGCAGGTCGTCGGCCTTGCACGAGTCGGCCAGCGAGCATCCGGCATTGAGGTCGGGCGCAAGCACCAGCTTGTCGGGACTGAGTATCTTGCACGTCTCGGCCATGAAGTGTACGCCACACATCACAATGATCCGCGCGTCGGTCTGGGCGGCCTTGCGCGCCAGGGCGAGCGAGTCGCCAATGAAGTCGGCCGTGTCTTGTATCTCGCCCTGCGTATAGTAGTGAGCCAGTATTATGGCGTTCTTCTCCTTGCACATCCGCCTTATCTCCTGCTTCAGGTCGACGCCCTCCGGTGCGGGTTCGTCGATGTAGCCCTTGGCGGTCCAATCGTTTTTCAGCATCTTCTTATTATCTTTATATTTTATTTCTTCTTAAATAAAAAACGAAATGTAGTTTATGATGTGACGTTGATACGTTGAAAACTTTTAGCCGTTTTGCTTGCCATTTTCGCAGTAAACATGGCAAAAGCGTTTATCAACACACTTTTCTAAGAGTTATCTTCTGATTATTAATGCCGTAAGGCGTTTATCCACAAAATTGCATTTCGGTGCAAAATTAATAAGTTTATATCTTTTTCTCTCCTCATTGTGTTGAAAACTTGCTGAAAAGCCCTAAATAACAGTGTTGATATCCCATCGCCCGAATGGGGTGGTGGGGCTTTGTTGATAACGGTTTTGGCTATTGAGTGTTTATAAACACGGTTATCAACACAATTGTTTCATAAGTGTGGAAGCGAAAGGAACAGAGCGTGTTGCGGGTGTTGACAAGGGCATTTTGTCGACAATATCCATAAATGGTGGCTATGTCAATCTGCATATCCTAAGTGGCGGTGAAAAGTAAAAGTTGATATGACTTGTGGCTTATTTTTTTCACAGTCGCAAAACAAAGAGTGAGGTTATGAAAACATGTCAAAGATTGTTTTCATAACCTCACGCTTATTGTCGTTTTCCCACGCAAGGAAAAGTTAGGCTTTGCCTATTCCTATTCCATGGTGAGCGTTATCACGTCGCCGGCCTTGGTGGCTATGTCATACAGATGCTCGCCAGGCATTGCGAGGCAGGCTTTCTCGATGACTGGCGTGTAGCCCAGTGCCGAAGTCTTGGTCACGGGCATGGTCCATGTGGCAAACAGAGGGTTGGGGTTTTCCCCTTTGGCCTCGCCCAGCGCGCCTTGGCTCGACTTCAGCGCGGTGGCCGTGCGCAGTCGCAGGTTGCCTCCGAGCGTGCTCCTAATGGTCACCTTCTCTATGCGTCCGCTGCTCCACTTCAGGTCTTCCACCACAAATCCGCCAACGGTGCGCATGCCTTTCACCTCACCCTCGTTCCA
Organism: Lachnospiraceae bacterium; assembly: GCA_963659505.1. GTDB lineage: Bacteria > Bacteroidota > Bacteroidia > Bacteroidales > Bacteroidaceae > Prevotella. Next base: position 2,696 of record CAVKUV010000064.1, on the reverse strand, counting down.
CTCTATTGGCAGAGCCGGCAGCAGGTGTACCGCCCCGTCGTGGCTTTGCACCATCATCTCGCCTATGCCGGCGGTGCATCCGAAGTTGCCGTCGATCTGGAATGGTGGGTGAGCGTCAAACATGTTGGGGTATGTTCCGCCCCCTTGTCCCTTTTCAATGGTGTCGGCCACGAGTGTCAGCTGGTCCTTTATCAGTTTGTAGGCATGGTCGCCGTTGAGCAGGCGCGCCCACAGGCACACCTTCCAGCCCATCGACCAACCCGTGGACTGGTCGCCGCGCTGTATCATCGACGTGCGCACGGCCTTGAATGCCTCGGGCGTGCGGTAGGGCGACACCTCGGTGCCTGGATATAGCGCCCACAGGTGCGACACGTGGCGGTGGTGGTCGTTGGGGTTGTCCCAGTCGTCGGCCCACTCCTGCAACTGTCCGGTGCGGCCTATGCGCAGTGGCGTTAGCTTGAAGCGCATGTCCATGAGCGTGTCGGCGAAGCTTCGGTCAACGCCAAGTATCTCGGCTGCCGCAGCGGTTGTGGTGAGCAGGTTGGCTACAAGCTCGTTGTCCATGGTTATTCCGGCATACAGGTTCGACTTCACCTTCTGCTTCGGGCCGTTCTCCGGTGAGTTTGAGGGGCACACCACGAGGTAGCCGCTGCGCGGGTCCTTCACCATGAAGTCTACGAAGAATTCGGCCGCGCCCTTCATATACTGATACACAGAGGCGAGGTATTGCTTGTCGCCGTTGTATATGTAGCGGTTCCAGAGGTGCTGGCACAGCCACGCGTTCGACGTGGGCCACACTCCGCAGTAGGCCCTGTCTACGGCGCCCGTCATGCGCCACAGGTCGGTGTTGTGGTGGGTCACCCATCCGCGGCAGCCATACATCTTCCTCGCCGTCTCCGCCCCGGCCTGGCTCAGCTCGCCAATCATCTTCACCAGCGGCTCGTGCAGCTCGCTCAGGTTGCACGGCTCGGCTGGCCAGTAGTTCATCTCGGTGTTTATGTTTATGGTGTAGCGGCACCGCCACGAGGGGTTGAGCTTGGCGTTCCACTTGCCCTGCAGGTTGGCCGGCTGGCATCCTGGCTGCGACGAGCATATGAGCAGGTAGCGTCCAAACTGGAAGTAGAGTGCCACAAGCTGCTTGTCGTCGCTGCCGGCGAAGTCGCGTATGCGCTCTTCGGTGGTCTTATTGGCATATTTGTTTTTGCCGAGGCTAAGGCTCATGCGGTCGAACTGCTCCTTAAACTTGGCCACGTGCGCCTGTTTGGCCTCGGCGTAGTGGTGCGAGCTGTTCTTCATGTATGCCTTTACGCGCTGCTTGGGGTTGGCCGAGATGTCGTGGTAGTTTACGAAGTTGGTAGCCATGGCCACATATATCGTCACCTCGTCGGCGTCGCGCACGGCCAGAGTGTTGCCCTCACGTGTGGCGCGTCCGCCCTTGTTCACTATTTTTGCGTTCACGAGGTAGCGCACCTTGCCCGGCACGTCGTCGGCAGCCTTGTCGGTCGTGCCTGTCATGGTCAGGGTCTGTCCGTCGATGCCGTATGTTGGCGATCCGCCCTCGGGATACGACAGCGACGCGTCGAAGTTGAGGCTCTTGCCCTTCGAAGCAGTGTAGCGTATTATGAGCAGCTGGTCGGTGAACGAGGTGAACGCCTCTTCCTTGAATTTCACGTCGCCAACAGTATACGTTACCACCGAAAGAGCACTGTCAATCTTCAGTTCGCGTCGCAAGTCTTTGTAGCCCTCGTGGTCAGTAAACCTCACGTTCAGGCTTCCCGCCGTTTGGTAGGCCGCTCCGAAGCCCTTGCCGTTTGGCGCTAGCACCTTCTCGCCGGCCAGGTTTTGCGCCTCGTCGTTGCGCCCCTCGAATATCATTTGCCTTATCGTCTGTAGGTATTTGGGCGTTTCGGGGTTGTAGTTGTTGTAGGGCGAGCCCTTTGATATAGTCTCCTCGTTTAGCTGGAACTCCTCGCCGATGGGGTTTCCATACACCATCGAGGCTATGCGCCCGTTGCCAATGGGCAGTGCGTCGTTCCAGTTGTGCGCAGGAGTGTCATACCACAGGGTCATGTCGCCTTGTGCCTTTGCCGGCAAGGCCATCATGGCCGCCACGCAGATAGATAGTAATAGTTTCATTTTTATGGTTTTAGGTTTTGTTAGTGTCCGTGATAGTCAGTGTAGGCGAAAATGGTTCTAAAGCTTGTCTATTTGCTCTTTTGTGAGTCCTGTGTATTGCATCACACTGTCTGCACTCATTCCGTCGGCAAGCATATTGCGCGCCAAGTCAGTCATTCTTTTTAGGTTGGCCTCACGCTCTTTCTCCATGCCTTCGGCAATACCCTCGGCTTTCCCTTGTGCCAAGCCTTTCTCCAAGCCTTGTGCCAAGCCTTTCTCTAAACCTTGCGCCAGTCCTTCGGCTTTTCCTTGCGCCAGACCTTCAGCTTTTCCTTGTGCCAATCCTTCGGCTTTTCCTTGTGCCAATCCTTCGGCTTTTCCTTGTGCCAATCCTTCGGCCTTTCCTTGTGCCAATCCTTCGGCCTTTCCTTGTGCCAATCCTTCGGCTTTTCCTTGTGCCAATCCTTCGGCTTTTCCTTGTGCCAGCCCTTCGGCTCTACCTTCGGCAAGTCCCTCGCGCTTGGCATTGCCAATGACGTCGTTTTGTATCATCACCGCGTTGATGTGCTCGTCGTAGGCAT